>JBILLJ010000001.1:0-184055 GCA_044376125.1 Sandaracinaceae bacterium | reverse complement strand
CTGAGATCGGAGCGACGCACACGTCCGCGGAGGGTGGCGTCGTGATTCTCGACAGGTGCCGTCGAGGAAACGTTTGAAAAACCGAACACGGCGTCTACTCTCGTGGGGTGCTGCGAGACCTCACGACAGGGCCTCTTCGCTGCTTCGGCGGCGGCCTCGTCGTGCTCGGCGCGCTCCTGCTGAGCCTGATCGTCTCGAGCGTGGGGCTCGTGCCGGTCGCCGCGCAGGCGGAGGCGAGCATCGAGCGCTCCGCGTCGCAGCCGACGAGCGACCGCGGCGAGACGGAGCCGATGGGCGACGCGAGCGACGACGACCGAGAGGACGAGCGCGACGACGACCCGGAGGTCGAAGGCATCGCCGTCGCAGCCGAGCGCTGCCCCGATGCCGGCGATCTGCGGGTGGCGAGCGGGCTCGTGGCTCGTCGGCTCCGGTCCGGGCGCGCGTGCGCCCCGAGCGCACACACGAGGACGATCGAACGACCGCCGCACGCGTGAGCTCGTCGGGCGCGCCTCGGACGGGGCGCAAGGCCGAGGCTCTCTTCGTGTGGTCGATCGATGACGGCACCGCTCCTGTCGATGACGCCGCCCAGCCGGCGAGCTTCCCGCGTGCTCCATGGGATGGGCGCCGACGTGCGCGCCGCGCTCACGCTCGTGGAGGTGGGCCCGGACGTGCGGAGCGGCTTGTCCGTCGCGCTCGCTGCGCTGCCGATCACCCTCGCGGTCGCGCTCGCGTCCGACGTCGCGCCCGGCCCCGCGCTGGTCGCGGCGATCGCGGGCGGGCTCGTCGCGAGCTCGCTCGGGAGCCTGCCCGTCGTCATCACCGCGCCCGCCGCCGCGCTCGCCGTGCTCACGGGGTCGATCGTCGATCGGCACGGGCTGCCCGGCATCCTCGTCGTGACGATCGCGGCCGGCCTCACGCAGATCGCGCTCGGGCTCGGCTCGCTCGGGCGGATCGCGCGCCTCGTGCCGCGGAGCGTGCTCCACGGCTTCGACGTGGGCCTGGGTGCGCTCCTGCTCGTGGGGCAGCTGCCGCGCATGCTGGGCCTGCACGCGCCCGACGAGTCGCACGTGTTCGACGTGATCACGCACGTGGGGACCTACGTGCGCGACGTGAGCCCGACCGCGATCGGCATCGGGCTCTTCTCGCTCGTCACGATGCTCTTCCTGCCGCGCGCGGTTCCATCGGTCCCGGCGGCGTTCGTCGCGGTCGCGGTGCCGACGGTGATCGTGCTGCTCACGGGCGTGAGCAGCGAGGCGTTGCCGATGCTCGAGCCCGGCACGCTCACGTTCGATCTGCGCTTCGAGGCCTCACCGGGTGAGCTCCCGGCGCTCGTGGGCGATGGCCTCCTCGTCGCCGCGGTGTGCTCGGTGCAGTCGCTCCGCACGCTCTCGCTCGTGCAGGCCCAGCGAGCCGAGATCGACGTGGACCGCGAGCTCGTGAGCCAGGGCATGGCCAACGTCGTCGTCGGCCTGCTCGGAGGGATCCCGGTCTCGGCGGTGCCCAAGCGCACGACGCTCGCGGTGGAAGCGGGCGGGCGCACGCGCCGCGGCGGCTGGCTCGCCTCGCTCTTCCTCCTCGCGATCGCGATGCTCGTGCTGCCCCTGGCGCCGCGGATTCCGATCGCGGCGCTCGGTGGCGTCGTGGTGGCGCTCGCGGTGCGCCTGCTGGGGATCTCGGAGCTCGTGCGCATCGCGCGCGTCGATCGGGCCGAGGGCGCGGTGCTCGTGCTGACCGCGGCCTCGATGGTGATCTTCGACTTCGAGGCCGGCATCCAGGCCGGCGTGGTGGCGGCGCTCGCGCTCGGCCTCGTGCGCGGCTCGCGCGGCCGGATCCAGATCGAGGCGGGCGACGAGGGCGCGCCCCACCACCTCGAGCTCGGCGGGCCGCTCACGTTCGTTCACGTCGCGGCGCTCGACCGGCTCGAGCCGCAGCTCGATGCGCTCGCGCCCGAGCACGGCCTCATCATCGACCTTCGCCACGTCGAGCAGCTCGATCACACCGCCGCCTCGCACCTCTGGCAGCTCGTGGAGCACGAGCGCACGCGAGGCATGCGCGTGGCGTTGCTCGGGCCGCGCGCCGACGTCTCTCGCGCGCTCGCGGCGATCGACGAGGGCTCCAAGACGCTCGTCGCGATGCGCGAGCACGACCTCGACCGCATCCTCGGCCGCTCCCGCAGCCACCATGCCGCCCGGCGCATCGCCCGCGGCGTCGAGCGGTTCCGCGCGGAGGTGCGCGATCAGCTCTCGCCGCTCTTCGCCGAGCTCGCCGACGGTCAGGAGCCGCACACGCTCTTCGTGACGTGCTGCGACAGCCGCGTCGCGCCGACCCTCATCACGGCCACGCAGCCGGGTGAGCTGTTCATCGTGCGCAACATCGGCGCCCTGGTGCCGCCCGCGAGCGCCGTGATGCGCAACGACGAAGGCGCCGCCCTCGAGTACGCGATCGAGGTCCTGGGCGTGCGGCAGGTCGTCGTCTGCGGGCACAGCAAGTGCGGTGCGATGAAGGCGCTCAAGGGCGGCGAGGTGCCCGAGGGCCTCGCAGCGCTGGGCCACTGGGCCCACACGGCCGCGGAGATCGTCCCGGACCTGCATGCCTTCGAGACCGTCGACGACGCCACGCGCGCCACGACCGTGAGGCAGGTGGAGAACGTCCTCAGCTACCCGGTGATCGCCTCGCGCGTCGCCAAGGGGGAGCTGACGGTGCAGGCGTGGTTCTACGACATCGAGCGCGCCGAGGTGCTCGCGTGGAGGCCCGACGAGGGCCGCTACGTCGATCTCGGCGCACAGGAGGATCCGAAGTGACAGCGGCGGTTCGGTTGCCAGGTTCGGTCGGTGAGCGGCTCAGACTGTTTCTCACGTTTCGCGACTCACGGTGGGAGGACCTGACGCGCGCGTCGTGGAGAAAGACGGTCTACCGCGACTTCAGCGCAGGCCTGATCGTCGCGATGACGGCGATTCCGATGGCCATGGGCTTCGCGATGGCGATGGGCCTTCGACCGGAGCAGGGCATCATCGCCGGAGCGCTGGCGTGTATGGTCGGTCGGACGTTCGGTGGCTCCAAGTACCAGGTCTACGGGCCCACGGCCGCGTTCATCCCACTCATCGCCGGGCTGATGTCGCGCTACGGCACCGAGTCGGGCGGAAGCGAGGCCGAAGCGCATGGTTTCCTCGTCTTCGTCTCGATGCTGGCAGGAGTCGTCCTCATGCTCGCGGGGCTCGCGGGCGTCGGCAGGTGGGCCAAGCTGGTCCCCAACTCCATCGTCGTGGGCTTCACCATCGGGATCGCGGCAGCCATCGCCCTCACGAACGTCGGCGACGTACTCGGACTCCCCGTGCACCTCGAGGGCAGTCTGTGGCACAAGCTGCAGCTCATCGCGAGTCATCTGCCCGAGATGAACGGCTGGGCGTTCCTTCTGGCACTCATCACGTTCGGTCTGACCAAGGGGTTGTTGCGTGTCTCGATCTTCATCCCCGCACCCCTGATCTCCATCGGGATCTGCACTCTTCTGGCGGCGACGGCGCTGGACTTCGCGGATGTGACTCTGGTGCACGACCGCTTCGGTGCGATCCCGAACGACTTCTTCGTCTTCACGCCCCCTCGCCTACCGCGCGCCGATGCTTCGATGTGGCTGGACGTCGTGTACTACGTCGTGGCCATCGTCTTCGTGTCCGGAGTCGAGTCCCTCCTCTGTTCCTCGATGGCCGACCGGCTGGCGGACAACAAGGGGACGCCCTTCAATCCCGACAAGGAGTTCTGGGGACAAGGGCTCGTCCAGCTCATCACCCCTCTCGTGAACGGTTTCCCGTGCACTGGTGCGCTCGCCCGTACGGCGACGAGCATCAAGGCGGGGGCGGTGACGCCACTCGCCGGGTACTTCAAGGGCGTGCTCAAGCTGCTGATGGCGTACTTCATCGCATCGTTGCTGGAGAGCATACCGATGGCCTGTATCGGGGGCATGCTCTTCTGGGTGGCCTCGAACATGGTCAAGGCGGACGAGATCCGGGAGGTGCGTCACGAGGGCAGGTTCGAGACGGGCATGATGCTCTACACGGCCGTGATGGTACCTGTGACGGACTTCCTGACAGGCGTGCTCTCCGCCCTGGTGCTGTACTACGTACTGCGACGTTTCTTCCCGAAGCCGCCGCCCAAGCCACTGCCCGAAGCCGCGCTCGTGGGTGCGGTCACGGGGACCCGAGTCGAGGAGACATCATGAAGGTGCTGATGGCGACGGACGGACGAGAGGCCGCGGAGCATGCCGTGCGAGTCGCTTGTCGCGTCCTGGACCTGCGCGATGGCGAGATCACCTTGGTGTCGGTGCTCGATCCGGAAGACCGAATCGGAGGCAACGAGAACGCCGCTGTGGACCTCGAGAGGAGCGTGACGATCCTGCGAGCGCTGGGACACTCGGCGAGTTGCTCACTTCGTCGTGGTCACTTCGTGGACGAAATCCTCCGCGCCGCAAAGGAGGTGGAGGCGGATGTGATCGTCCTCGGGTACGAGGGAGACGGTCGCTGGATTCGTTGGCTCGAGGGAAGCGTGCTCGACGGTGTGCTCAAGGGTTGGACCGGGTCGACACTCATCGTGCGACTGCCGGCCTGACCCCAGCGGCCTCGAGATGTTCGACGAACGCCTCCCGCATGTGTACCGTCCTCGGCCGTCGGAGGTTCCATGCGTCGCACAGCTCTCTTGGTCCCGGCTCTCTCGGCCGTCGCGCTCTCCGTCGTTCTCGGGGGCTGCCCCGAGACCACGACGCTCACGGAGGACACGGGTCCGCTCACCGGCATCGATGCGGGAGCGCAGCCCGATGCGTTCTCGATGCGGGCCGATGCGCCCCTGCCGGACGCGCCGGGGCTCGACGCACCGTTCGACGACTCTCCCTCGCTCCTTCCCGACTCGCCCGTCGTGATGATGGACGACGCGGCGGTGTGCGGCGGCGCGGGCCAGGCGTGTTGTGCAGGCGACACGTGCACCGTGGGCCTCTGCGTGGGCGGGACGTGCGTCGGCTGCGGCGGCGTCGGTGAGGCGTGCTGCGCCGATGGCTCGTGCGGTGGCGCGGGCACGGCGTGCGTCGGTGGGACGTGCGTGAGCTGCGGTGGCGCGGGCGAGGCGTGCTGCGCGGGCGACGCGTGCGATGCGGGCGGCGCCTGCGTGATGGGCACCTGCGCGCCGTGCGGCACGGCCGGCAACGCGTGCTGCGCGCTCAACGACTGCGGCTCGGGCTGCTGCCTCATGGGCACCTGCACCAGCGCGGGCTCGACGTGCCCCGGCGTCGGCGGCACCTGCGACATGGGCAGCTGCGGCACGTGCGGTGCGGCGGGTGAGCCGTGCTGCGCGGGGCGCACGTGCACGGCGGGCGCGACGGCGTGCGTCGGCGGCGGCGCGGGGACCTGCGCCTCGTGCGGCGGGCCGGGTGAGCCGTGCTGCGGTGGTGGTGCGTGCGACGGTGGCTTCGCGTGCACCGGCGGCGTGTGCGCCGCGTGTGGCGGCCCCGGCGAGCCCTGCTGCGCGGGCGACTCGTGCGACACGGGCGGCTGCTGCAACACGGACTCGAACCGCTGCGTGACGGCGGGCTCGGCGTGCGCGGTCGGCACCTGCACCGCGAGCGGCGCATGCGAGATCTGCGGCCTCGCGGGTGGCGCGTGCTGCCCCGGCGACACCTGCGAGGGCGGCGCGTGCTGCACGGGCGGCGCGTGCGTCGCGAGCGGCACCTCGACCGGCGCTGGGATGGTCTGCAGCGGTGGCGCCGTGACGGCGTGCGGCGGCACCGACCAGCCGTGCTGCGACGGCGCTTGCACCGGCGGCGGCTGCTGCCTCGCGGGCGTCTGCCGCGCCGAAGGCACGACGTGCCCGAGCTCGATGCGCACCTGCTCGGCGGGCGCGTGTGCCGCGATGGACGGATCGACGTGCGGCGCGGCCGACGGCGACGCGTGCTGCAACGTGCCGGGCCCGAACTACTGCACGGGCGGCCTCACCTGCGTGGGCGCGGGTGGTGGCACCGCGGGCACGTGCACGGGCTGTGGCGCGCCCGGCCAGGACTGCTGCCCGGGCCAGGCGTGCGACGGCAGCGCTTGCTGTGTGGCGGGCACCTGCGTCGCCGAGGGCGACAGCTGCGGTGACACCGCCGGCACGTGCACGGGCGGCGGCTGCGAGGCGGGCGCGTGCGGCACCATCGGTGGCGCGTGCTGCATGGACGGGCTCGGCTGCACCGAGTCGTACGCGTTCTGCAACGGCGGCGTGTGTGATGGCTGCGGCGGCCTCGACCAGCCCTGCTGCGATGGCTGCGCGCCGCCCTACGTGTGCGCAGGCTTCGGCGGTGGCGCGACCTGCCAGATGCCGATGCCCTGAATCGGCTGGGATCTCGGCTCTCTCGGGACGGCCCGATCGCGATGCGGTCGGGCCGCTTCGTCTCCGTCGAGAGAGACCCCCTCGCCCGGACGGCGGCGGTCGTACTAGCCTCGGGGGCGATGCGGCACGCGATCCGAGGATCGGGTGGGGACACGATCGTCTTCGACGACACGTACTTCCCGGTGGTCGTCAGCACGTGGTTCGGTCGGGCGAGCGAGCCCGCGGTGCGTGCGTTCTACGAGCACCTCGGGCGCTCGGTGCGGCGCGCGATCGCCGAGGCAACGATCCTCGTGAACATCGTCGACTCGGGACCGGCCGAGGTGCCGACGGCCGACGTGCGACGCCTGATCTCCGAGCTCACGACCGCGTGGGAGAACGAAGGCGCAGGGCCCGACACGGTGTGCGCGATCGTCGTCGTCGAGAGCGCACCGATCCGCGGGGTGCTCAACGTGCTCGGCTGGCTGCACCCTGGCGGCATGCGCACGGTGCACGTCGCGAGCCTCGACCGCGCAGTGAGCGGTGGCCTCGACGCGCTGCGTGCGAAGGGACGGCCGCTGCCTGCGGGCCTCGAGCTCGGCACGCTCACGCGTCCACCCGCGCCTTGATCGCGCGGAGCCTCAGCCCTGACCGCGACGCCGCGTGCCCTTGCGCTCGAGCGTGGGATCACGCGGGGGCTTGGCGCTCGAGGCGAGCGCCGTCTTGAGGCGCGCGAGCACCTCCATGCGCTCGGAGGCCCCGCGCTTGCCGAGGCGCTCGAGGCTCGCGTCGAAGGCCTTGCGCATGTCGGGGTGACGCGCGCGCGCACACTCGGCCTCGAGCCAGCCGACGCCGTCGGCGACGCCGTGGATCTCCTTCGCGAAGAGGGCGGCCGCGACGGAGATCGAGGCCAGGCTGCGGCGGCGCGCGTCGGAGCGCTCGGCCGCGCGCGGTGCGTCGACGAGCTCGGTGATCCACGCGGACACGACGGCGAGCAGCCGCTGCCGATCGACGATGGTCGAGAGCGCGCCGCGCTGCACCTGGCCCTGCGCGTCGAGCCCCGAGATCGCATCGAGCGCGGTCGCGAGCCCGCCCCAGCGCACCTCGCGATCCTCGATCGGAAAGCCGCCCTCGCCGATCCAGTCGGCCATGGCGGCGACGAGCAGATCGCCGCCCTTGGGCGCACGCGCGGCGAACGAGGCGAGCGCGTGACACGTCGCCAGGCGCACCGGCGCGCGCTCGTCGGCACCGAGCACCGCCAGCCGCGACCAGGACTCGTTCACGGCGAGCCCGGCGCGCACGAGCGAGGCGTAGCCGTAGGCGGCCGCCATCGGCAGGAACACGCGCGCGGTGTCGGGCGCCGCCACGTCTTCCGCGAGCGGCGCGAGCACCGCGAGCACCAGCGGGATCTCGCGCGAGGAGCGCTGCGCGAGCTCGTCACCGAAGGCCTGCGCGAGCGGGAGGTTCGGACGCGGCCCCGGCATGTTGCCGTGTCGCGCGAGCAGCTCCGGCAGACGCGTGGGCTTGCGACGCATCGCGTCCTCGAGCGCGACGCGCAGCTCGTCGCTGCGGATGCCCTCGTGGCGCGCGCCCGGACGCGGCGCGTCGGACGTACGAGGCTCGTTGGTGCGAGGCTCACCCCCGCGACGATCGCTGGGTGTGCTCATCGAACGCTGCTCCGCAGGAGCTCTTGCGCCATGCCGAACTCCCCTTGGCCGATCATGCCGGTCTCGATGGACGCCTCGAGCGCACGCCGTGCCGCGGCGCGATCGCCCGCGCGCAGCGAGCGGATCGCCGCGTAGAAGTGAGCCTCACAGCGCTCGGAGCTGCCCTCGGCCGCCGCGAGCGCCGCGGTCTCGTCGATGTCTCCGCGCGCGAGGCTCGCCAGCCGCGCCTGCCAGCCGCCGCGTGCGGCCTCGGCCGCGAGCACGCGCGAGCCCTCTTCGCTCGCGGGCACCTCGGAGAGCGCTCGCACCGCCTCCACCCAGAGCGCGAGGTAGACCTTCCACGCGTGGCTGATCGGCGAGCCCACGCGCGCGCGACGGAACACGCGCTCGGCGAGCTCGGCGTCGGGCAGATCGGTCACGAGGTGCTGGAGGATCTCGGCCGCGTTCTCGGGCGTGGGCGAAAGACCGATCGCTTCCTCGAAGGCCTCACGCGAGCCGTCGCGATCTCCGAGGCGACGAAGGAGGATGCCTCGCGCGATCGCGCGGCGCGCGCCGACCTCGGCCTGCTCGGAGCTCCCGAGGCCCTCGAGCAACGCGAGCCCCTGTCGGTACGCACGCAGGGCGTCTTCCTGATCTCCCGCGACGCGCCGCGTGTCGCCGATGCCCGCGTAGAGGCTCGCGCGCGCTTCGTCGCCCTCGCGTCCCTGCGAGACGAGATCGAGCGCGTCGGTGAGGAGCGCGCGCGCGGCCTCGGGCGCACCAGCGCGCAGCTCGAGCTCGGCGAGCTCACGACGCGCCGCGACCGCGGCCGGCGGCGTGTGCGTCATGCGGCGGCCCTCGGCGATGGACTCCTCGAACTCGCGACGCGCCTCGGCGGCGTGCCCGTTCACGAGCTCCGCACGCGCGAGCGCGAGGTGCAGCGTCGGCTGATCGAGCGGTCCGAGCTCGGCGTCGGGGAAGCGGCTGGCGCGGAGCGAGATGATCTCGTGCGCCGCGCGGCCGGCCGTGCGCACCTCGCCGACGTCGTCGCTCTGCGCGAGCGCGCCCTGCGAGATCATCGCGGCGAAGGTCTCGAGCGCCTCGTCGAAGACCTCGAGGTCGCTCGCGTCCAGACGCAGCGCGAGCACGTAGTAGTCGGCGGTGTCGCCGACGCGACCGAGGCCCGAGGACACGCGCGCCAGACAGAGCGGGAAGCGCGCGTCGTTCGGGAAGCGGCGCAGACCCTGGCGGCAGAGGCCGAGCGCGACGTCGGGGCGCCCCTCGGCGAAGCCGTTCGCGATCTGCGAGAGCGCCTCGGCGCCGCGCGAGTCCTCGCCGCGCGCATCCTCGAGCACGCGTCGCACGCGCCACGCATCACCGCCACGCTCGGCGCCACTCGCGAGCTGCGCGATCGCGCCTTCGAGGTCTCCGCGCGCGAGGAACACCGCCGCGGCCTCGAGCGGCGCGCGCTGCATGATGACGGCGGCCATCTGCAGGTGCTCCATGTCGCCGAGCGAGCGAGGCGGTCGGAACCCGTCGACGAGCGTCGTGCCGCGGATCGCGTCGCGCAGGCCCAGGTAGAGCCCGGCGAGGCGACCGAGCACCTCGGGCGAGGGCGTGAGCCGCGCGTGCTCTTCCCACACGCTGACGAGGCCCATCCCGCCCTCGACGAGCGCCATCGTGTCGTCGGAGGGCGGCATGCGCGCCTCGCGACCCCAGCTCGAGACACGCTCGTACTCGGCGTGGTGCTCGCTCGCGCGATCCCGATCCAGCACCTCGAGGATCAGCTCGGCCGCGAGCACGCGCGGCTCGTCACCGCGTCGGGCTCCGTGCACCGCGACGTGCTCGGCCAGCGGCCGCAGCTCCGAGGGCAGCTCGTGCCCCGCGGTGAAGTCCTCGCTCGCGAGCAGCGCGGTCATCTCCGCGAGGTGCGACACGATCTCGTCGTAGTCGCCGGCCTGGAGCACGGCGTCGGTGCGCGCCGACAGATGCGCGAGCAGGTTCGAGCGCACGACGGCGCGTGCCGGGTCGTCCACCGCGAGCTCGAGGTAGCGCCGCCGGACCTCGGCGTAGCTCTCGTCGTCGACGGGGCGCTCCGCGAGCGTGCGACGATCCTGCACCGCCGCGCCGCAGCCACCGATACCTGCTCCCGCGAGAGCTGCCGCCACGAGCACGACGCCGCACGAACGTTCGAACCAGCGCATCGGGGCGCAGCATAGAGGGTCCACGCCGACAGGGCACCTCGGCGTCACCCGACGACCGAGGAGGCTGGTGATCACTCGCCGGGAACGGCGACCAGCTCGCGCGCCTCGTCCTCGACGGGCGCGGCCTCGCGGGCCATCGAGCCCTCCATCGCCGCGTAGGCCTCCTCGCCGTGCAGGGTCACGTCGAGGCCCTCGAGCTCGGTGTCCTTGTCGGGGCGCAGGCCCATGACGCGGTCGAGCACCTTGAGGATCACGAAGCTCACCGCGCCCGCGTACGCCGCCGAGACCACGACGCCGAGGACGTTCTCGCCGAAGAGGCCCCAGCCGCCCAGGAGCGCGCCGTTCCGACCCGCGGGGTTCCACACGACGTTCGCGAACACGCCCGTCAGCACCGCGCCGAGCGCGCCGCCCAGGCCGTGGACGCCGAACGCGTCGAGCGCGTCGTCGTAGCCGAAGCGGCCCTTGAGGAGCACGCCCCCGAAGCACGCGCCGCCTGCCATCGCGCCGATCGCGAGCGAGGCGACCGGTCCGACGAAGCCCGCGGCCGGCGTGATCGCCACGAGGCCCGCGACCAGGCCCGACGCGACACCGAGCGCCGAGGGCTTGCCGTGGCGCACCCACTCGATGCCCGCCCACACGAGCGCGCCCGCGCCGGCCGCGACGTGCGTGTTCACGAGGGCGAGCACCGCGATCTCGTTCGAGGCGAGGGCACTGCCCGCGTTGAAGCCGAACCACCCGAACCACAGGAGGCCCGCGCCGAGCAGCGTCATCGTGAGGTCGTGCGGCAGCATCTTCTGCCGCGGGTAGCCGTGGCGCTTGCCGAGCACGATCGCGAACACGAGCGCGCTCGCGCCCGAGCTCAGGTGCACGACGGTTCCGCCCGCGAAGTCCAGCGCGCCGCGCGCGCCGAGCCAGCCGCCCGGTGCCCAGACCCAGTGGCAGATCGGGTCGTAGACGAGCGTCGTCCAGAGGAGCGTGAAGACCACGTACGTCGAGAACTTCACGCGCTCCGCGAACGCACCCGCGATCAGCGCCGGCGTGATGATCGCGAACATCAGCTGGTACGCGCAGAAGAGCAGGTGCGGGATGGAGCCGCGCGCCTCGAGGCCGACGCCTTCGAGGAAGAGGTGATCGAGGCCACCGATCACGCCGCCCTGGCTGGGACCGAAGGCCAGCGAGTAGCCGATCACGACCCACTGCACCGTGACGAGACCGAGCGCGAAGAAGCAGTGCATGAAGGTGCTGAGCACGTTCTTGCGCCGCACGAGGCCGCCATAGAAGAGCGCGAGGGCCGGCGTCATGAGCAAGACCATCGCGGTCGAGACGAGGACCCAGGCCGTGTCCGCACGATCGATCGAGGAGGTCGCGTCCATCGCTGCGCATCCTCCGCGATCATTGTTTCCGCCACGTTTCGCTGCCGTAAGGAGTCCGCACGAGCCCGCGCAGGGGTCCAGCCGAGGCGGGGATCCGAGGGAGAGGCGGGGGTCCGACGCAAGCGTGGGGTCCGACGGAGGCGGGGGTGATCGCGAGGGCGGACCGATGGTACAAACGGCCCGCCGCGGCGCTGGGGCGCCACGCCAGAAGGGACCGTTCATGTCTAGACCCGAGATTCGTTCGCGCGCGTCCGTGCTCGTCGCGCTCACCGCCCTCGCCCTCGCCGGCGTGGTCGAGGGCTGCTGCTTCATGCCGACGCCCGACCCGGCGCCCACGTCGGTCAGCGTCCCCGCCGTCAGTGTCCCCGCCGATCCCGCCGTCGCGGTGCCGACGACGCCTGCGGCGCCCGCCGCCGGTGGTGGTGGTGTGTGTGGCCGCGCGACCGACTGCTGCAATGCCTACGTCGACGCGATCCAGGGTGCCCAGGGCAACATCGCCGCGCAGGCCATGGCGGGCTCGATCGAGCAGGTCCGCCAGCAGTGCGGCACCTACGCGTCGCTCGGCGGCATGGGCCCGAGCGCGGAGCCCGGGTGCCAGTCCGCGATCGACGGCTACCGCACGGGCCTCGGCGCGATCGGCGTCACCGTCCCGGCTGCCTGCCAGTGAGCGAGCCGACGGCACGAGCCCGACGCTCGTGATCGCCGCAGACGAGAGCGCCGCGACGGGGATCCGTCGCGGCGCTTCGTCGTTCCTCGCGAGCGCGTCCGGCGCGCTCGCGTCGCGTCACGCGATCACGGCGTGAGGCCCACCACGCGGGTCGGATACTCCTGCCCGGTCGTGTTGCCGTTGCCGATCTGGCCACCGATGTTGTTGCCCCAGCAGTGCACCGCGCCCGCGGTGGAGACGAGGCAGGGCGTGCGGTACGCACCGCCGCCGCCGTTGGCGAGGTAGCGCGCGCTGTAGGCCGCACCGCCGGCGGCGACGTTCACGCGGCGCGGCGCGAGCACCGGCATCGCCGAGCCGGGGCCCGTGCACTCCGCCTCGTTCGTGGCGCCCATGCAGTAGACCTGACCGAGCGTGTTGCGCACGCACGTCGTGTCGTCGAAGAGCATGAGCGCGGTCGCCGACGTGAAGAGCGTCACGACCGGCGACGAGCCCGTGATGGTGCTGCCATCGGCCAGCTGACCGTTCGTGTTGTCGCCGATGCACTCGACGGTGCCGGAGGCACGACGCAGGCACACGTGATCGTTGCCGCTCGCGAGCTCGACCACGTCACCGAGGGTGCCGAAGGGCAAGTAGGACACGCCCGCGGTGGACCCGATGTCGCCAGGAGCATCGCCCTGCGCCTGCAGCTCCACGAACGTTCCCTTGCCGGTGTACGCGACGATCGCCGCGATGTACCGCGCGCCCATCGTGAAGCGGACGACGCGATCGGGCGTGCAGCCATCGCCGCACGAGTCGAAGGTCGCGGGCCGCGCGAACGCGAAGGTCGCGCTGCCGAGGTCCCAAGGGTCGATCATGCCGGACGCGTTCTGGCCCCAGCAGGCGAGCTCGCCCGTCGTCCGCAAGCCACACGTGCCGTAGCGGCTCGCGCCGAGGTCCGTCACGCGATCGAGCTCGCCCATCGTCGCCGCCTCGACGACCGGGGTCGGCGAGAGCTGATCGCTGCCGGAGCCATCACCCACCTGGTCCTGGCCGTTGCCACCCCAGCAGCGCACGCGACCGTTGGCGAGCAGGGCGCACGTGTGCTCCCAGCCCGCGACGAGATCGACCACGTCGCTGAGGCCCGGCACGACGACCGGCGTGAGCTGATCGGTCGTCGTGCCGATGCCGAGCTGGCCGCTGCCGTTCTCGCCCCAGCACACCACGGTGCCCGAGCTGCGGAGCGCGCACGTGTGGTACTGGCCATTGGCGATCTGGAGGATCTCGTCACAGATCCCCGCGCCGCACTGGCCACCGGCGCCGCAGGTCCGGCCGCACGCGCCGCAGTTGCTCGCATCATCGACGATCGACGTCTCGCAGCCGGACGCGCCCGTGCAGTCGGCGAAGCCACCGTCGCAGACCACCACGTTGCAGCTGCTCGCGAGGCACGTGCCCGTCGCGACGTTGGGGAGGTTGTTGCAGACGTTCCCGCACAAGCCGCAGTTCGCGGAGTCGGTGGACGTGCTCGTCTCGCAGCCATCGGCCGCGCTGCCGTTGCAGTCGGCGAAGCCGGGGTTGCAGCTCGCGATCGTGCACGCGCCGGCGGTGCACGCGGGCGTGCCGTTCGGGATCATGCAGACCTGGCAGCTCGCGCCACAGGCCGTCACGGACGTGGGCGCGGCCTCGCAGCCGTTGGACGCGACGCGGTCGCAGTCCTGGAAGCCGCCCGTGCACGCGGTGATCGTGCAGCCGCCCGACGCGCACGACCACGTCGCGTTGCCACCCGAGCACGCGCGCCCGCAGCTGCCGCAATTCGTGACGCTGCTCGACGTGTTGGTCTCGCAGCTGCCGTTCATGTCGCAGTCGGCCGTCGGCGCGGTGCACACCGTGGTCGAGGTGCGGCACGCGCGCATCGACGCATCGCAGAACTGCATCGCCGTGCACGCGTTGCCGCAGCTCGAGCAGTTCGTGGAGGTTCCGAGCGGCGTCTCGCAGCCCGTCGCGATCATCCCGTCGCAGTCGGCCCAGCCGGCCTCGCAGTCCGTCGCCGGATCGAACGAGCAGCTGCCCGAGACACAGGCCTGGCGCGTGACGTGCGCGAGCGAGCAGCGATCGCCGCAGTCGCCGCAGTCGCTCGTCGTGCCGATCGCGCGCTCGCAGCCGTCGACCGCGCTGCCGTTGCAGTCGCGGCGGCCCGAGGGGCAGCTCGAGATGCGGCAGTCCCCCGCGATGCACTCGCGGCTCTCGCCACCCGTCGAGGTGCACGCGTTCCCGCAGAAGCGGCAGTTCATCTCGTCGGTCGTGAGGTCGATCTCGCAGCCGTCGGAGGTCGTGCCGTTGCAGTTCTCGAAGTTGGGGTCGCAGCGCACGATCGACGGCATGCCCGCGACGCACGCGACCTGCGCGTTGGGGAGCGGCGGCAGGCTCACCGAGTCGTCGGCCGCGCCGTCGCAGTCGTCGTCCTCGCCGTCACACGTCTCGGTCGCACCGGGTCGGCGCGCCGCATCCGCGTCGTCACAGTCACCACCGAGCGCGACGAAGCCCGCCATGCCCATGCAGCCCACGATCGTGCCGCCGGTGGTCGCGCCGTATCCGTCCATGTCGCCGTCGCGGTAGAACACGGCGCTCGTCGCGCCCTCGTCGACGTTCGTGTCGCAGTCGTTGTCGCGGCCGTCGCAGATCTCGGAAGATCCGGGCCCGGTCGACGGATTGCGATCGTCACAGTCGACGCCGAAGGGCGCGCCGCACGCGAGGTCGACGACGCCGTCGTTGTCGTCGTCCTCCAGGTCTCCAGGCGCGACCGCGAAGTCCGCCGTGCCGTTGCAGTCGTCGTCGCGACCGTTGCAGGTCTCGGCCGCCGCCGGGCTGATCGCGCGGGTCGCAGCGAGTAGCCCATGGACGTCAGCGGCTCGCACGACAGGCGCGTCTCGGCGCCGTCGCTGCCGAAGCCGTCACCGTCGGCGTCGCGGTACCACGGCACCTCGCGGGTCATGTCGTCGACGACCTCGTTGCAGTCGTTGTCGACCATGTCGCAGAACTCCGGCTGGCCCGGGCTGCGATCGATGCGGGTGTCGTCGCAGTCGCCCGGCGTCGCCGACTAGCCGGCGGCCGTCGTGCAGGCCTCGATCGACTCGGAGGCCACGCCGTAGCCGTCGTGGTCGGCGTCGCGGTAGACGGTGACGAGGCGGCCCTCGTCGATGCCCATGTCGCAGTCGTCGTTGAGGCCGTTGCAGATCTCGACGCCGCCCGGGTTCACCGTGCGGCGACCGTCGTCGCAGTCGTCGCCGCAGTTGGTCCCACCAGCCTCGGCGGGGTTGCAGCAGCGGATGTCCTCGAAGCCGTCGCCGTCCGCGTCGACGTTGCCGCGCGTGTCGAGGTCGCAGTCCTCGTCGTGGCCCTCGTCGTCGCAGACCTCGAGGTTGCCGGGGAAGCGGTTCGCGTCGGTGTCGTCGCAGTCGTTGCCGAGCGGCATCCCGCGGTCGTCGATGCAGCGCGCGTCCATGTAGCCGTCGGCGTCGAGGTCCGGGACCTCGTGCACGCACATGCGGGCGTCCTCCGAGCAGCTGTCGACGGTGCACTCCACCCCGTCGTCGCACTCGTTCGAGCCGCGCTGGCAGCGGCCGAGCTCGCAGGTCTCGGCGCCGTTGCAGAAGAGGCCGTCGTCGCACTCGAGATCGCGGGTGCACTCGATGGGGACGTCCGGAAGATTCGGCACGTCCGGCAGCGTGCCCGCGTCGATGCCCTCGCCGTTCCCGTCGCAGCCGGACATACGACCTCGAGTCTCGCCCGCCGCGCGACGAGAAGGTTAGGTGCCGATCCGCCTCGGCGGTCTGGTACTGTAGGCGCCATCGCCGTGGCAGCTCAATCGGAAGCAGAGATCCCCGAAGAGGGTTCGACCGATCACGACGAGCGCGTCGGGATCGTCGTGGCCGACCGCTATCGCATCGCGAGGGTGCTCGGGGTCGGTGGCATGGGTGGCGTCTACGAGGCCGAGCACCTGCTCATCGGCAAGAAGGTCGCGCTCAAGTGCCTGCACCGCGAGTACGCGCGCGATCGCGACATCGTGGAGCGCTTCAAGCGCGAGGCGCGCGCCGCCACGCTGATCGGCAACGACCACATCATCGACGTGACCGACATGGGCGATCTGCCCGACGGCTCACCGTTCCTCGTGATGGAGTTCCTCGCGGGCCGCCCGCTCGCCGCGCTCTGCGAGCTCGGTCCGCTGCCCGTGCGTCGCGCCGTGCACATCGCCCGGCAGATCTGCAGCGCCCTCGGCGCCGCCCACGACAAGGGCATCGTCCACCGCGACCTCAAGCCCGAGAACGTCTTCCTCATCGAGCGAAACGGCGATCCGGACTTCGTGAAGGTGCTCGACTTCGGCATCTCCAAGATGCACTCGAGCGGCGTCGACAAGGGCCTCACCCGCACGGGCATGGCGATGGGCACGCCCTCGTACATGTCGCCCGAGCAGGCGCAGGGCTCCAAGAACCTCGATCACCGCACCGACGTGTGGGCGCTCGGCGTCATCCTCTACGAGATGCTCGCGGCGCGGCGCCCCTTCGACGCCGACAGCTACCCGCTGCTGCTCATGAACATCGTCGCGACGGATCCGGATCCGGTCGGCTGGTACCGCAAGGACCTGCCTCCGGCGCTGGCCGACGCGGTGATGAAGTGCCTCGTGAAGGACCAGGACGGCCGCATCCACACGATGCGCGAGCTGGCCGACGCGCTCGCACCGTTCGAGGAGCTCGAGATCGAGGTCGAGCTCGGCGACCCGAGCAAGCCCACCGACGTGGGCGACAGCCAGAGCGTCACCGATCGCTACCGGCAGACGGCGCTCAGCCGGAAGAAGCAGGCCGGCACCGAGCCCGATGGTGGGCCCGAAGATCGCCGCAGCGGCGGCACGCAGCCCGATGGCTCGCTCGAGGCGCCACCGCCCATGTCGTACGCGCAGGCCGAGGCCGAAGCGCGCGCGCGCAAGGGTGGAGGTGAGCCGACGACGAAAGAAGCGCTCTCGAGCCAGCCCAAGGTGGAGCGAGAGAGCGCGCGTGCGCCCGCCCAGACCGCACCGGAGGTGCGCGCGCTCGAGCGTCAGGCGCAGGGCAACAACCAGATGGCGCTCATCGTCGGGGGCGTCGCGGTCGTGGCCGTGCTCGGCATCGGCATCGCCGCCGCCAGCGGCGCGTTCTCGGCGACCCCGCCGGCGACGACCAGCACGCCGCCCCCCACGACGACGGCCACGCCGCCTCCGACGACGCCTCCGCCGACCTCGGTGGGCACGCCGCCTCCGACGACCCCCGCGCCTCCCACGGAGGTCCGCATCCGCATCCGCGTCGAGCCCTCGGACGCGCGCATCCTCATCGGCGGGATCGAGTTCCCGAACCCGATGGACGCGCCGCAGCCGCGCAGCCTCACGCCCACGCGCATCACCATCGAGCGCGACGGCTACACGACCATCGAGCAGCTCGCGATCTTCGGCGAGGATCAGAGCTTCATGTTCCAGATGGCGCGCGGTCGCGGCGTCGAGCAGCGCGGCCTCTCGAGCGGTGGTGGTGGTGGTGGTGGTGGCAGCGGGACCGCGACACCGCAGACCACGATGGAGACCTCCATGACGACGATGGAGGTCTACCAGGGCATGCAGGGAGACTTCCGCGAGGAGTGGTGAGTCGCCGCGCGGCGCGGCTCGTGTCAGCATCGCGCCCATGACGTCCTCTTCTCTTGTGCGTGCCTCGCTCGTCCTCGCCCTCTGTGCGCCGCTCCTCGCGTGTGGCGGCGGTGCCGAGACCCCCGACACCGGCCGTCGCGACGCGTTCAGCGCGACCGAGGACGCGCCGACCGACTTCCCCGACGCAGTCGCGGCGCTCGATGCGCCCGGCGCGAGCGACGACGCCTTCAGCGCAGACGACGCGTTCAGCGCGGACGACGCTGCCACGTCTTCGACCGACGACGCGGGCGCCCAGACCGACGCGGGCTCCGGCTCCACCTCGTGCGGTGGCCGAGGCCGCCCGCCGTGCGGGCGCGGCACCTACTGCAACTTCCCGCCGTCTTCCATCTGCGGCCGCGCCGACGGTCCGGGTGTCTGCACGCCCATCCCCGCGACCTGCACGCGCGAGTACGTGCCCGTCTGTGGCTGCGACGGCACGACGTACTCGAACGCATGCGAAGCTGCGCGCGCGAGCGTCTCGGTCGAGACCACGGGCGAGTGCCCCGTGTCGTGCGATCCAGATCTCGTGGCCTGCGACGGCATCCCGCCGCGCTGCACGATGGGCAACGTGCCCTCCGTCTCCGCCGGCTGCTGGACCGGCGACTGCGTGCCCATCGACACCTGCGCGTGCTCGACCTTCGAGGACTGCCCGATGATCACGGGCGTGAGCGAGGTCTGCTACACGGCCGGCCACTGCGGCCCCGCGCTCTGAGCTGAGACCCAGCGCGCCCGGATCGATTCTTTCTCGGTCCCTGAGTTGGCCTGAGGTCGGCCCGGGGTGGAAAAGCGCTTGGCGGGGGGCGACGCACGGCACGAAGCTGTTCGTCGGGAGATGACAGACGCGCTCCGAGACCTCGAGCCCGCGCCGCGTGCCCTCGTGCGCAGGGCCGCGGTGCGCTCGCAGCTCGCCGCGTTCATCGCGGCGCTGGTGCTGCTGATCACGGTGGGCGCGAGCGCGCGCGTGGACGCGCAGGAGGTGATCGGGGCGCTTGCGGCCGATCAGGTCCTCGTGCTCAGGCCCTCGCCGTCGCTGCACGCGATCGCCATCGACGTGCGTGAGATCCTCGCGCTGCGCGCGCCAGTGCCGGTGGTGCTCGGCGACCCGACGCCCGAGGGCGCGCCCGATCTCGTGAACACCGGTGAGGTCGGCATCGCGGTGACCGACGCGCGCACGACGCAGGAGATCCTCGAGGGCGGCACCGAAGGGGAGATGCGCGTGCGGGTGGTGCTCGGTGCGCCCGATCGCGTGACCTACGCGACCGAGCTCACCACGAGCCAGGCGCTGCCGACCTCGGCCCGATCGATCGCGCTCGCGATCCTCGCCCTGCGCGACAGCGCGCTCGTGGGCCGCGACCCGAGCGTGCCCGTCGATCCCGACGCGCCCGCGTACACGTACCGCGTGCCCCACGACGGCCCGCTCGGGCCGCTGCCATCACTCACGCCATCCGTGCGGCCGGCCTTCGTGCTGCGGTTCCTGCTCGGCGCCTCCGCCGCGCGCGGCACCGCGCTCGTGGGCTTCGGCCTCGGCGTGGGCCTCTGTCTGCGTCGCGACTGCCTCCTCCTCGAGGCCGACCTCCCGCTGCTCTACGAAGAGCGAAACACCACCGCGCGACACCGGATCGACTACCGACCGAGCGTGCTTGCGCTGCGCTTCATGCTGCGCCCCATCGCGATCGGCGACGTGAGCCTCGGCTTCGGGATCGGGGCGATCGTGCGCGTGGGCAACGCGTACGTGCTCGACATGACGACCACGGTCACGACGGCCGGTGTGCGCGGAACCCTCGTCGGCGCTTGGGAATTCGTCGATCGCATGGAGTGGCTCCTCGAGCTCGGGGTCGACGCCGCGCTCGAGCTCGCGCGCCTCTCGGCGCCCGGCGTGGTCCTGCTCGAGGACGTCGTCACGCCATGGGCCGTGCTCGCCCTCCGCATCCGGCCGTGACCGACCACGCGTCGGGCCTCTCCCCTCGGACCTGCCGGGCGCTTCGCGACGTCCTCGCGCAGAGCACACGATGCTCGAGGCTGCGCTCGAAGACTCGTCACGACACGAGCACGACCGTGGATGCCCTGAGCACACGACGCGGAAGGCCAAGGCGATCACGGCCCTCGAGTGCTCCGAGCACACGACGCGGAAGGCCACGCGCGCGGTCGCGTGAGGCGAGCGAGCACGGTCGCCGAGCAGATCGACCTACCGGTCTTCGATCACGGCGCATCGACACAGCGTCGTTGGTTTTTTGGAGAACGGATCGCGCGGGGCCTAGGGTCGGCCCCATGCGCCTCCCCTCGATCGCGATCTCCACGGTTCTCTCCCTCTCCGCCGGTGCCGCGCTGCTCGCGCCGAGCACGGGCTGCGGGATGATGCAGGGCCTCGCGCCCGAGACGCGTCTGCAAGACCACGTCTACATGCTCAACGACGAGGCGCGCTGGGGCCGCGTCGATCTCGCGGCGAGCCGCTGCGCGCGCGCCTACCGCGAGGCCTTCATCCGCAGCCACCGCCGCTGGGGCCGCACGCTCGCGATCGGCGACGTCGAGATCACGAACATCGCGATGCTGCAGGGCGGCGCGCAGTCGCTCGTGACCTACAGCTGGATCGACCAGAGCACGCAGGAGCTGCACGCGACGACGGTCCGCCAGAGCTGGGTCGGCAACGGCGACGGCTTCGCGCTCGCGGGCGAGGACATCGTCGCCGGCGAGGACGGCCTCTACGTCGACGTGCCCGGCGGCCCGCACCGCCTCTCGGACGAAGAGGACGAGGGCGTGCTCACCCTCGGCGACGAAGACGATCGCATCGCGACCGAAGAAGAGCTCGATCGCGAGGCCCACGGCACGCCCGAGGGCAGCGACTCTGCCTCCTCCGACGAAGACCGCGAGCAGACCCCCGGCGAGCGCGCCCTCGCGACCGCCCGCCCCCGACGGATCGACTCCCAGGGCCGCGCGATCGACTGAGCTGATCAGCGCTTGCGGCGCGAGACGAGGGCGAGGCCGAGGAGGGCGAGGGCGCTGAGCGCGAGGGGGCTCGTGTCGCTCGTGCGGCCGGGCACGCTGCACGCGCAGCCGCGATCCTGCGGCGGGAGCTCGGCCAGGGGGCCCGGCTCCTCGGGGTTCGTCGGATCCTCGGCGGGCGGCTCCATCGGCACCTCGGGGTGAAGGGGCACGCAGCCATCGGCCGTGCAGACCTCGCCCTCGGCGCAGCTCGCGTCGGCGCCATCGTCGATCGCGCCATCGCAGTCGTCGTCGAGGCCGTTGCAGGCCTCGGCGCGGCCGTCGACCGCGCCCTCGCACGCGCCCCAGTGACCTTCGACGCAGCGCTCGCGGCCCACGCTGCACACGCCGAGCTCGCTGCCGCAGCCGCGCTCCATGCCTGCCGTGCACTCGCAGCTCGCGGGATCGAGCGTTCCGTCGCAGTCGTCGTCGACGCCGTTGCACACGTCCGTCGCGCCCGCGTGCACGCTCGCCACCGCGTCGTCGCAGTCACCGTCGCACGTGCGCACACCGTCGCCGTCGACGTCGAAGCCCTCGTCGGTCGTTCCGTCGCAGTCGTTGTCGAGGCCGTCGCAGAGCTCCTCGGTGATCTCGCGGGCGATCGCGTCGAGCGCGCCCGAGAGCTCCGCGAGGCTGTTCGCCTGCATGTAGCAGTGGTTCGCGGCGGCCGGATCCGAGAGGCTCGCGTCGCAGCCCGGCAGCTCCGTGCCCGCCGCGACGGCCGCGCGGTTGAGCGTCAGCGAGTCCACCGCGGCGCCGAAGCCCACGACGTAGACGGTCACGCCGACCTCGCGCAGGCGATTCACCGCGTCGATCGGCGTGAAGCGCGTCGCCGGATCGTACGGATCGCACCACTGCCAGCCGTCGGTCACGAGCACGAGCGCGCGGGAGCGGCCGGCCTCCATGAGCGCCGGATCGGAGAGCGCCGCGTCGAGCGTCTGCGTGAGCGGCGTCCAGTTGCCGCCCGCCGGCGGCGTGGGCCCGAGCGCGGTGACGATGTCAGCGGCGGTGTGCGCGCCCACCGGCAGCTCGACGCGACCGGCGCCGCAGTGGTTCGGGAAGGGGAACGGCTGCACGCCGAAGTCGATGCGGCCCTCGTAGCCGCGCGCGATCGTGTCGACCGCGCGCACGGCCGCCTCCCACTTCGTCACGCCCTCGGGGAGCTCACCGAGCATGCTCGAGGAGCGATCGACGGTGAGCATGAGGCGCGGCGCCTCGCAGCGCTGGGCCTGGGCCGAGGACGCGGCGCCGAGCGCGAGCGCGCCGCCAGCGACGGCGCAGAGAACCGTGCGGCCGAGGGCGGGAGCGAAGGAAGACGTCGAGGTCATGTCGCGCCGCTCTGCAGCCGATGTGCCGAGCGCGGATCCCTCGTGATGCGCGCGAAACCGCTGCGATCCGAGCGCGGTGGCAGGCGGAGCAGCCGGAGCGAAGTGGCCAGTGCCCCAGCCAGTGAGCTGGTGTGAGCGCCTCTCCGCTTCGAATCGGGCCGCGGGGGAGGGGGGTCCGATGCTCCGACATCCTCGGCCTTCGGCCTGCGGAACTCGCCCTGGACTCCCCACCCCCACGTCCCTCCACGCCTCGTGTCGATGGCTTCTCGGTCCCAGAGTGTCCTCGCTTCCTCACGACCGCGCAGGCGCAAGCGCAGAGAGACGCGGTACGTTGGGAGCGTGATCCTCGACGACTTCTTCGCGACGACGCGCGACGGCTGGCGCCTGCACGTGAAGCGCACGCGGCGCGCAGCGGGCGTCGATCGTTCGCGACGACCGCTCCTCATCGTGCCGGGCTACGGCATGAACGGCTTCATCTTCGGCTTCCACCCGCGCGGCACCTCGCTCGAGTCGCACCTCGCGAGCGAGGGCATCGAGGTGTGGACCGCGAACCTGCGCGGGCAGGGACGCTCCGAGCGCGCGCGGCCCGACGCGCCCGGCCCCACGATGGCGCGCTACGCGCACGAGGACGTGCAGGCGGTGATCGATCTGGTGCTCCGCGAGAGCGAGGGCCGCGCCACGCAGCTCGACGTGCTCGGCGCGAGCCTCGGCGGCTCGATCACGTTCATCCACCTCAGCCGTCCCGAGGCGCGTGCGCGCATCGCATCGGTCATCGCCGTCGGCTCGCCGCTCGCGTGGGAGGAGGTGCCGATCTTCCTCCGCGTGCCGTTCGCGAGCCGCCGCGTCGCGGGCCTCGTGCGCGTCTCGGGCGCGCGCCGCCTCGCGAGCACCGTGCTGCCGCTGGTCAAGCACGTGCCCGCCGCGCTCGGGATGTACATGAACGCCGCGCACGTCGACCTCGACGCCGCGAGCGATCTCGTCCGTACGGTCGAGGATCCCGACCCGGCGGTGAACCGCGACATCGCGGGCTGGATGAAGTCGCGCGACCTGGTGATCGACGGGGTGCACGTCACACGCGCGATGCGCGAGGTGACGCAGCCGCTCCTCCTGGTCGTGGCCAACCAGGACGGCATCGTCCCCGAGCGCGTCGCCACCTCCGCCGCGCGCGCCTGGGGCGGCAGCGACGTGACGACGCTCCGCATCGGCACCCCGGAGGACTGGTACGCGCACGCCGACCTCTTCGTCGGCCACGCCTCCCCCGAGATCGTCTTCGCGCCCATCGAGCGCTGGCTCCGCGAGCGCAGCTGATCAGCGACGGATCAGGCGGAAGGTGAGGTTCATCCGCGGGCCGACGGGCTTGGCGGTGCGCGGGACGGCGTGCTGGTAGCGGTGCTGCGTCGTGCCGCCCATGACGAGGAGCGAGCCCTCACCGAGCTCGAGCGCGTGGCGCTCCTTGGTGCGTCGACGGTGTCGCAGCACGAAGCGGCGCGGCGCGCCGAGCGAGACCGACGCGATGAGCACGTCGCGCGGCGAATCGGGGCCGAGCTCGGGCTCGTCGTCGGCGTGCCAGCCCATCGCGTCACTGCCGTCGCGGTAGTGGTTCACGAGCACGCAGTCGAAGCGCACCCCGGTCTCTTCGTGCACGACCTCGCGGATCTGCTCGAGGCCCGGCGTCCACGGCCGCGGCAGAAAGCGCTTGCCCGAGTAGCCGTAGGCCGCGTGCGGCTCGCCGTGGAACGACACGAGGCGCGGCGTGAGCACGTCCTTGCCGAAGATCACGAGGGCCTCGGGCGCGAGCGGGAGCTCGCCGACGAGCGCGCGCATCGTGGCCTCGTGATCGCGAAACACCCCTGAAACGAGAGCGATCCACGCGTCCTCGCCGAGCTCGGTGCCGTGCTCGGCGCGCAGCCGCGAGAGGTGCGGCGGAACGGCGCGTGGTGCGACCATCACGCCGTCATGGTCGACAGCACCGCGAGCAGATCCTTCGTGACCTCGTCGCGGTTGGTCTCGTTGAGCATCTCGTGTCGCCCCTCGGGGTAGAGGCGGATGCTCGCGCGCGTGAGCCCCGCGCTGCGCAGGCGCTCGTGGAGCTCCGTCACGCCCTTGCCGCCGCGCGAGACGGGATCGCGATCACCCGCGAAGAGGTGCACGGGGAAGTCCTTGGGCACCGTGCCGAAGCCGCCGGTCGCGATCGCGTGGAGGCCATCGAGCAGCTGCACCCACAGCTCGTTGGTGCAGCGGAAGCCGCAGAGCGGATCGGCGATGTACTGGTCGACCTCCGCCGGGTCGCGCGAGAGCCAGTCGAAGTCCGTGCGCGCCGGCTTGAAGGCGTCGTTGAACGAGCCGAACGAGAGGAACGAGAGCAGCGCGCTCTTGCCGCGCACACCGCCGCGCAGCCGCTCGAGGCGCGCGGCCGCCGTGCCGGCGCGCTCGAGCACCGAGCCCGGCGCGTTGGTCGCGGAGAGGATCATCGCGTCGTAGTCGCGCGCGTGCTTCTGGAGGATCGTCTGCCCGAAGAACGAGCCCATCGAGTGGCCGAAGTAGACGAGCTTCTTGCCCGCGTGCTCGGTGCGCGCGCGCTTGCCGAGCGCGATCAGATCGGAGGTCACGAGGTCCCAGCCGTGCGTGTCGCCGAAGTGCCCGAGATCGGCGTCGCTCGCGGTCTTGCCGTGGCCGCGGTGATCGTCCGCGTACACCGCGTAGCCGGCGCCCGTGAGCGCCTCGGCGAAGCGCGCGTAGCGCGCCGCGTGCTCGGCCATGCCGTGCGCGATCTGCACGATCGCGCGGACCTCTCCGTCCGGCAGCCAGCGGTAGACGTGGATGGACGCGCCGTCGCGGGCGCTCAGCGTGAAGGTGTCGGCGCGCATGGGGCGCCGAGCATATCGCGCGCAGGGTGTCCGTCGATCGAACCTCGATCGCGGAACCCGCCGCCCCGCGCGCTGTCGAGAGCACGTGCGCGCTCTGCTCCTGCTCCTCACCTGTCTCGCATGCTGGCACTCGGACGGCGTCGCCGCGCGCATCGTGGCGCGTCGCACGCTGCACCTCGACGTCACGAGCGGCTCGTGCGTAGAGAGCGCGCCGTTCGTGCGCGCCAGCCGCGACGAGGAGGGCCTGCGCCTGGACCTCGCCGCGACGGCGGACGCCGAGGGCTCGGTGCCCGTGCGTGCCCATCTCTCCGGGGGCGTGATCCACCTCTGGGTCACACGCGGCCAGGGCCCGAGCTGCGTGCGTCGCCTCGTCGTGCGCCCCCGGCTCGTGAACGAGCACGTGGAGGGCGTGCTCGTCGAGACCCGCGACGGCCTCGAGGCCCGCACCTCGCTCTGAGGCCCGCACCTCGCTCTGAGCCGAGGCGCTGCCTGCCCGCGACGAAGGAGGGACCGGCCTCCGAGGACACGCACGAGGCCTGAAGGCGCGGTACCTTCCGGGCCATGTCGCGACCCCGCTCGCTCCTCGCGCTCCCGGCGCTCGGCCTCTCACTGCTCGGGCCGATCGGCTGTGGCGCCGACACACCACCGACTGCGAGCGCGGCGCATGCCGAGCAGCGAGACGTCGTCGTCGAGCCCGAGGACCAGGCGGGCACCGATCGCGCAGCGATCGAGGCGAGCGCCGTCGAGGAGCGCGGAGGCGGCGCGACCAGCGGTGGCGCGAGCGCCAGCCCGACGACGAGCGTCGCCGCACCCGCGTCCCCGCTCACGCTGGTGCGCCTCCTCGACGTCGACGCGGAGGACGGCCGCGGCACGAGCGCGCGGGCCGCGCGCGCGATCGCCTTCGATCTCGACGCGCACCTCTTGCCGCCACGGGCGCTCGATCCGGTGCTCCTCGTCGGAGACCTCACGGTCCGTCACTACAGCCACCCGCGCGTGGGCACCCTGCGCTTCGTGCTCGACGAGACCGCGCTGCCCGCGAACGGAACGAGCGTCGCCGCGCAGTACGGCGACGACGAGCGCTCGCGCGTCACGCTCGGCGTGATCGATCGCGCGCACGTGACGGAGGCGCCATGAAGACGCAGCGTCTCGCGATCCTCTCGCTCGGCCTGCTCGCCGCGGCGCCCTTCCTCTCCGCAGGGCTGGCGGGCTGCAATTGCGATCAGGCGATGCCGCCTGCGAGCTGCGGCATGGACGGCACGCCCGTCGATCAGCCCGCGATCGAGTGCCCCGCGGAGATCGACCTCGGCTGCGTGCCCGCGAGCGGCACGACGTTCTCGATCTCGCCGCGCGTGGCCACCTGCGACGGCTCGATGGCGACGGTCGTGTGTGATCCGGTCGTGGGTTCGAACGTCACGGCCGATCGCTCGACGGGCACCTGCACCGCGACGGCCGCGAGCGGCGCGAGCGCGAGCTGCACGTTCCGCATCACGGGCCGCGTCGATGGCATGGCGCGCCTCGCGTGCGCCGACGACGCAACCGTCGAGTGCGCGGGCGCGAGCACCCCCGCCACGATCGGCGACGCGACGGCCTTCGCGAGCTGCGGCGGCGGCGAGGTGGGCGCGATCACCGACGATCGCCGCGCCTCGGGCTACCCGCTCGGCACGAGCACCGTGACCTTCTCCGCGATGGACGGCGCGGGCATGCGCCTCTCGTGCACGACCGACGTCGTCGTGCGCGACACGACGCCGCCCACGATCACCTGCCCCGCGAGCTCGCGCGTCGTGCGCACCTCACCGAGCGATCCGATCGCGAGCGCCGAGGTGATGGCGAGCGACGGCTGCGACGCGAGCCCGACGATCACGCTCGATCCGCCGATGCCGGGCGCGGGCACCACGCGCGTGATGGCCACCGCGACCGACGACGCGGGCCTCACCGCGACGTGCAGCTTCGACGCGAGCGTGCTCGATCTCTTCGCACCGACGGGCCTCCGCGTGGTGTCCGCCACGCGCACGGCCGCAGGCGAGACCGACACGACGATCGGCTGGACGCCGAGCGAGGGTCGCGACGTCGCGCGCACGCGCGTCGATCGCGCGAGCGCCGAGGGTGGCCCCTGGACCATGGTGGCCGAGCTCGATCCCGCGACGATCACCTACACCGACCGCTCGATGCCGGGGCCCGTCTCGTACTACCGCGTGCTCGCGCTCGGACCGATGGGCGAAGAGGGCGGCGCGACGGATGCGCTGCGCGTCTTCACCATCGAGGCCGACGGCTACGATCTCTCGGGGCAGAGCGTGCCCGGCGTGCCGTTCGCGACGAGCCTCTGGGGCACCGTGCGCGCGCCCACCGCGCTCGATCGCGGCCCGCACCCGCTCGTGCTCTTCCTCCACGGCAACCACGGCAACTGCCGACCGGCGAGCGGCGACGACGACTGCGAGACGCGCACGGGCGACGCCTGCGAGGACCCGCGCTTCACGACGACGCCGAACGCCGCGGGCTACGTGTACCTCCAGGACACGCTCGCCGCGCAGGGCTACGTGACGGCGAGCGTCTCGGCCAACGCGCTCAACTGCCGCGACGACTTCATCCGCGAGCGCACGGCGCTCCTCGTCGAGCACCTGCGCCGCTGGCAGCGCTGGGCCACGAGCGACGAGGCGCCCTTCATGGGCCGCTACCGCGACGCGATCGATCTCGGCCACGTCGGCCTCGTCGGTCACTCGCGCGGCGGCGAGGCCGTCTCGCAGGTGCCCGAGGCGCTCGCGGGGAGCCCGATCGCGGGCCTCAGCGTCACGTCCGTCCTGGCGATCGGTCCGACCGACTACCACGACAACACGCCGCAGGGCGCCAGCTACCTCGTGCTCCTTCCCTCGTGCGACGCGGACGTGGCCGACCTCCAGGGCGCGCGCATGTACGACCGAGGCCTGCGCGACAGCGACACGTTCACGCGCAGTCAGCTGCTCTTCGTCGGCACGAACCACAACTTCTTCAACACCGAGTGGCGCTTCGACGACAACATGGGCCGCCTCTCGGCGTGCCCCTCGAGCGCGCGCATCACGGCGAGCGCGCAGCGCGCCGGCCTCGAGCTCTTGCTCTCGGACTGGCTCGCGAGCGCCAACGCGCGCACCGCGCCGCCCGCGTACGTGCGCACCGACGCGGATCCGCCCGCGATCTTCGAGGCGTGGTCGAGCGCGACGCTCGATCTGCGCTTCGCCTACGCGCCCGCCTCGCGCCGCACGATCGACGACTTCGGCCGCGCGGGCTTCGCGACGAACAACCTCGGCGGCGGCAACACGTTCACGGGCTTCACCGCGGCGCTCGCGTGCACGGGCGCGTGCGCGGGCAACTACGCGGGCGTGCGCGACGCGGCCCGCATCGCGTGGGACACGATGCCCGCCTCGGCGTCGTTCGCGCTCGGCACCTTCGACGCGTCGGCCGACGAGGCGCTCTCGGTGCGCTTCGCCTCGCGCGCCGCGACGATCAACGACGGCCTCACCGAGCACTCGTTTCTCCTCCGCGTGCGCGACGCCGCGGGCACGAGCGCCGAGGTCCGCGTGCCCGACGTCGGCCGCCTCGCGCACGGCTACGGCGGCAACCGCACGCTCGAGGTGCTCACCACCGTTCGCGTCCCGCTCGCGCGCCTGCGCGAGCTCGCGCCCACGCTCGATCTCACGCGCCTGTCGGCCTTCGAGGTCGCGATGCCCGTGCCCGAGCAGGCCCGCGGCTCGATCTGGATCGCCGACGTCGCCGCCGATCGCTGAGGCCCGCGTTCGTCGCGTCCAGAGCCGGGTAGGCTGTTGGTCATGACACTCTTGCTGGCCGCGGGAAACGCGCAGTTCGTCAGTCTCGCCGCCGATCGCCGGATCACCCGCGACGGTAGATTGGAGAATGACGAACAGAGTCGAGAGCTGACCAACGTCACTCTGGGCGGGAAGCCGTTGCAGTTCTCGTCCTACACTTATCAACCCAACGAGGACGGCGTCCTATCGCATTCGTCGGGAGTGCCTCCTTCGGCGCTAGCCTGGGAAACGGCACGCCTGGCTCGTTCTTGTGCTGATCCGCAGGTTCAGCCAGGCCACATCGTCCGCCGCCTCGTTCGCACCATTCAGACTTTCAGTGGATCGAAGACAGCGGGGGGACTGGTTGGTGCACAATGCAACACCGCAACCGTGCCATCTGATGCCGACACGCCGATCCACACTACCTATCACAGCGCACACGAATCCCTCGCCGCGTACTCAGCAGATGTGGTCATGACCTTCTCGAACGGTGATGGGATGGCGCTGGCGGGGATAGAAATTCTCAGTTCTGGGAAATTCTTCTTGGCCGGCCCAAAGATCGCGAAGCGAAATCATTGTTGGTGCGGAAGCGGGAGGGAGTTTAGGCACTGCCACCTTCGAATCATGGGAAGCGTGTACGCGAAGCTCCCTGGTCCCAGTTTCCCTCGCCCGACACCCTTCTTCGTCAGGCTCCGTAGAGCGCCTGGATCGGGACCGAGTGGAGAGGTCTTTCTGGTGCGGAGCTCGTTGGAGTAGGGGTCAGAACGAGGAGCGGGTTGGACCGGAGCCCTCGACGAATGCACGGAGTCTGTCGGCGAGCGCCCGGGCGTCGGAGCCGACGTCGCAGCCTGAGCCGGGTCGTCACGAGGCCGTGACGTAGAAGTAGACGATGCACATCTCGTCGCCCGTGGTCTCGCCCCACGTCACGACCTCGTCTTCAGCCATCGTGTTGAAGTCGCACGTGACGCGCACACGGTCGCCGCGCTGCACGTCGATGGGCGTCTCGTAGTAGTAGCCGAGCTGCCAGTTGAAGTCCCAGCGCGGCAGCGTGGTCATGCACTCGGAGGTGCCGCTGCCCGCGCGCACGAGCTCCGCGCGCGCGCCGATGCCGCGCTGGTGCATGTGCGGGAAGATCCCGTAGACGCGCACGTTCGCGGGCACCTCCTGCTCGATCGTCTGCGAGACGCTCGACATGCGCGGCGCGAGGCGGAGGTTCCGCGGATCCGAGATGGGCGTGATGATCGCGGGCCGCACGCCGGTGCCCACCGAGAGGTGGATGCGCGTGCGATCGGGCTGCGTGCCGGCGGTGAGCGTGTTGTAGTGGACCTGGATCACGGCGGGCCAGCTGCCGACGCGCACGCCGGTGCCGGCGGGGAAGTGCTGCGCGCCGCTGCCGGGCGCCCAGAGCGCGACGGGGTACGTCGCGGCGCCGATGCCGCCGCGACAGTCGTAGCCGACCGCGCCGTCGGCTGCGTCGAGGCCCATCACGGTGGCGGCCGCGGCCTCGTCCTGGGGCTCGTAGAGGATCACGTGGTGCACGATGCGCGCATCGCCCGGCACGACCTCGTAGCCGGTGACGAACTGGTCGCCCACGGCGGCCATGTCGACGACGAAGCAACGGAACGAGTCGGCCTCCGTCGCGGGCGGCGTCCACGTCGCGCCCGGATCGAGCGTCGTGGCGATCTCGCTCTCGTCGAGCGTGGGCGGGTGCATCGGCTCGGGCGCAGGGATCGTCGGATCGCCCTCGGGCATGCCGATCTCGACCCAGCGCGCGAGCGTCGCGAGCTCGTCGTCCTCGAGCCAGCGCGCATCCACGTACGTGTTGCAGCTGCCGGAGTTGTCCGCGAGGAAGGGCGGCATGATGCGCTGCTCGGTGACCTCGACGAGGCGCGGACCGAAGGCCTGCGCGAGCGCGTAGGTGTCGAGCGCGAAGGGCGCGATGCCGCCGGTGACGTGACAGCCCGTGCAGTGCTCCGCGAGCAGCGGCCGCACCTCGCCGGTGTACGTGGGCCCCGTGCCCGCGCCTGCGTCGTCGCTCGCGCCGGGCGCGTCGGGCCGAGGGCCTGCGTCGCTCGTGTCGATCGGCGCGCTGGGACAGCCGGCGAGCGCGAGTACGAGAAGAGGAGCGAGGGGCGAGCGCGTGTTCATGCGATCGAGCGTCGCACGGAGCGTGCCTCGCGCGGATCGCGAGCGAAGCGAGGTCGGGCCGTGCGTGGTGACGGTGCGAGGCTGCTCCGGTGAGGGATCGATCCCTCACACGCAAGAGCCTGCTCGGCCGAGGCCGAGGCGCGATAGGCTGAACGCGATGAGCACGGTGCCCCACGCTTCCGTCCCGCGCCTGCCGGTGCGCACCATCCGCGTCGAGGTCGTCGACGGGCCCGATCGCGGCAAGCGCGCCGAGGGCGAGCGCGTCTCGGTGGGCACGGCCGAGGGCAACGATCTCCGCTTGAGCGACACGCACGTCTCGCGCTTCCACGTGGAGCTGGGCGCGGCGGGCGCGCACGTGCGGGTGCGTGATCTCGGCAGCACGAACGGCACGAGCGTGGGCGCGGTGCGGATCGAGCGCGCGGAGATCCCGCTCGGCGCGACGCTCGAGCTCGGCCAGTCCCGACTGAAGGTGAGCGACGCCGAGCTCGGCAGCGTGGATGCCTCCGCGGAGCCGCGCTTCGGGCCGCTGCTCGGTCGATCGAGCGCGATGCGGCGCCTCATGGCGCGCATCGCGAAGGTCGCGGCGAGCGAGACCTCCGTGCTCCTCGTGGGCGAGTCGGGCACGGGCAAGGAGCTCGCGGCGCAGGCGATCCACGAGGCCTCGGCGCGCAGCGGTGAGCCTTTCGTCGTCGTCGACTGCGGCGCGATCGCGCCGACGCTCGTCGCGAGCGAGCTCTTCGGACACGAGCGCGGATCGTTCACCGGCGCCGAGCGCACGAGCCACGGCGCGTTCGAGCGCGTGCGCCGCGGCACGCTCTTCATCGACGAGGTCGGCGAGCTGCCGCTGGCCCTGCAGGCGAGCCTCCTCGGCGTGCTCGAGCGCCGACGCTTCCGGCGCGTGGGCGGCGATCGGGACCTCACGACGGAGGCGCGCGTGATCGCGGCGACCAACCGTGACCTGCGCGCCGAGGTGAACGCGGGACGCTTCCGCCTCGATCTCTACTACCGGCTCGCGGTGGTCACGCTCGAGCTGCCGCCGCTGCGCGAGCGCACCGACGATCTGCCGCTGCTCCTCGAGCACTTCCTCCGCGAGCTCGGCTCGAGCGCGGAGGTCGAGGACGTCTTCGACGCGGACGCGCTCGCCGAGCTCGAGCGGCACGCCTTCCCCGGCAACGTGCGCGAGCTGCGAAACCTCGTGGAGGCCACGCTCACGCTCGGCGAGACGCCCGCGCTCGGCGCGCCGCGGCCCGCCTCGTCACCGTCGCTCCCGGACGACGTCACCGACGCGCTGCTCGATCTGCCCTTCCGCGACGCCAAGCGCGAGATCGTGGACGCGTTCGAGCGGCGCTACCTCACGCGCTGGCTCGATCGCACGCACGGCAACGTCGCGAAGGTCGCGCGCGACACGGGCCTCGATCGCAGCTACGTGACCGATCTCGTGCGCAAGCACGGCCTCCGCGAGAAGTAGTGCGCAAGCACGCGACTGCGCGAGACGTGGGGCGCAAGCGCGCCGCTCACCTCGACGCGACGGGGTCCTGACCCGAGAGGAAGAGCGCGCATGCGAGGGCGTTGCTGCCGCACTCGTCGTCGAACGCGTCGAGGTCGAGCTGCACCGTGCCCTCGACGGCATCGAGCTGTGCGGGGCACGAGTACGCGCAGCCGAACGTCGCGCGGGCGTCGAGCCCTTCGGCGCGCACCTCGTCACATCCCTGCGCGGTGCCGATCATGCGGATCAGCACCGGACCATCGGGCGCCTCCTCGAGGATCACACCGCCCGAGGCAGCGCGAAGCGCGGCATCCACGGCCTCCACGGCCTGCCCTGGATCGCCCGCGAGACAGACCTCCGCATCGAAGCAGCGGCGCACCGTCACGGCGCAGGGGCTCGACTCGCAGAACGCGGCGATCGAGCCAGCACGGCAGCTGGGCACACCACCACCGGTCTCGACGAAGTCGAAGACGAGGCCGACGGAGCGGCACTCGCCACCGCCACACGACGCGGCACACGGCTCGAAGCGCGAAGCGACCTGCTCGATCAAGTACGGCGCACCTCCCGCCGCGCTCGGTGCACGACAGAAGAAGCCCGCGGGCAGGCCGCCCGGCCCACGCGCGAGCTCGAGATCGACCGAGCGCTCGACGACGCAGCCCGCGAGCGCGAGAGAGGACACGAGCGACGCGCTCGCGACGAGGATGCGAAGCACGCTCACCACGTGACCCTCGTGCGCACGTCGGGCTCGATCGAGAGCCCCACCGCGATGCCGGCGCCGACGAGCACCGCGCCGGCGATCGCGATCCACAGCTCGGGGCGCTCGTGGATCTCGGGCGGACGCGCCATGAGCGAGCCGCGCACGAGGACGTCGGTGAGCAGGCCGCGCAGATCCCACTGCGCCTCGCCCACGCGCTCCGCGCGAACGACCGTGCCTCGGAGCGCGTCGTCCTCGAGCGTGACGAGCGCGGCGCGGCTGCGATCTCCGTCGCGAGAGACGAGCACGGTCGCGCGGCTCCGCAGCGCGACCACGAGGAGCGAGAGGCTGAGGTCGTCGTCGAGCGCGTGCCCCTCCGACAGGCGGCTCGAGAGCGCGCGTGCCGTCGGCTCCGGCTCGGCGCGCGCGAGCTCGAGCACGATCGGCTCGGGCGCCGCGTCGCGGACCTCGATCGTCCACGTGCGCGGCGCGAACGTCGGTGCATGCACGCGCACGAGGTGACGCCCCGGCGCGAGCGCGAGCGTGCTCGGCGTGAGCTCGTCGCGCGGCAGGCCGTCGATCGCGATCTCGGCACCGGGCGGGCTCGTCTCGAGGCGCACGGGCACCGGGCTCGCCGCAGCCACCGCGCGGTGCGCGTCGCGGAGCATCGTCTCGGCCACGGCGTTGGCGGCGCCCAGATCGTCGGGCAGGGGCAGCCCGCGCGCGGCGTGATCGAGCGCCGCCGCACGCGCCTCTTCGTCGCGACCGAGCGCGCGCAGACACGCCATGCGCCAGAAGAGCGCGCGGCTCGCGGTGACGCGATCGCCCTCCTCGAGCCACGCGTCGAGGTGCGACTCGATCGGGAGGACCCCGAGGCAGCTCTCGAGATCACCATCGTCGTACGCGCGCCGCACGCCGCCGAAGTCGGGCCGCTCGGTGAGGGTCGCGCTCGGCGGCGCGGGCACCTCCTCGGGCGCGAGCGCCACGGGGAGCTCGGCCTCGAAGCGCGAGAGATCGTCGGCGAGGCGCGCACGGTCGTCCTCGGTCGCGACGACGACGATCGGCACGCGCGGTCGGACCGCGGTCGAGGCACCGCAGCCCGTGGCGAGCCACGCGAGCAGCGCGAGCGAGGCCGGGACGATCGTGGTCTTTCGCATCGAGCAGCGTCGAAGCTATCGTCGGTCTCTCTCGCGTGTCCACGGACGAGACCTTCGCCCGCTATCGTCTCGGCCGACGCCTCGGGCGGGGCGGCATGGCCGAGGTGCACGAGGCGAGCCTCGCGGGGCACGACGGCTTCGTGCGCAAGGTCGCGCTCAAGCGCGTGCGGCGCGAGCTCGCGAAGGACGATGAGCTCGTGCGGATGTTCTCGGACGAGGCGCGCATCGCGAGCCACCTCCACCACGCGAACCTCGTCGCGGTGCTCGACTACGGCGTGCACGAGGGCGTGCCCTACCAGGCCCTCGAGCTGGTCGTCGGTGCGAGCCTCGACGATCTCCATGCGATCTCTGCGCGCGAGGGCCGCCCGATCCCCGAGGAGCTGGCGATCCACGTGGCGCGCGAGGTCGCCCACGGGCTCGCGTACGCACATCGCGCCAAGGACGCCGACGGCCGCGCGCTCGGCCTCGTGCACCGCGACGTGAGCCCCACGAACGTGCTCGTCAGCGAGGCCGGCGACGTGAAGCTCACGGACTTCGGCATCGCGTTCGCGAAGAAGCGCGAGGTGGAGACCGCGCACGGCGTGACGCGCGGCAAGCCGAGCTACATGGCGCCGGAGCAGGCCACACGCGGCACGCTCGACGCGCGCACGGACGTCTTCGCGCTCGGCTGCACGCTCCACTTCGCGCTCACCGGCAGGAGCCCGCTCGAGGGCGACGCGGTGTTGATGAAGCTCCTCGTGGGCGAGCCCGCGCCGCTCGACGAGCGCTTGCCCGACGATCTCCGCGCGCTCGTCGCGAAGGCCGTGACGCCCGATCGCAGGGACCGACACACGAGCGCCGAGGCCTTCGCGGAGGCGCTCGATGCTGCCTACCGGCGCCGCAGCGATCGCGACGGCCGCGCGGCGCTGCGCGCGTGGGTCGCGCCGATCGTGAAGCGCTTGCGCGAGGACTCCGTGCGCCGAGACGCTCACGAGGACGCTCCGCGTGAGAGCGCTCCCGGCGAGCAGGCCCACGCCGCGCGGGTCGCAGACATCGACGATCGACGCACGGACACGCGTCGCGCCGAGGCGTCGAGCGTCGCTTCCGCCTCGCGCGCCGAGGAACGCGACGGGGCGACGCGCCCCGAGACGCCGAGCGCCAAGACCGGCTCGCGAGCACCGATCGTGATCGCCGCGCTCGTCACGCTGGCCGTCGGCCTGGTCGCGCTCGAGTGGTACTCGCTCTCGCGCAGCGCGGCCCGCGAGGAGACGAACCTGCGGACGACCGAGGACGCGGGAGCGGACCTCGCCGAGCCCGCGGAGGTCGCGCGTCCTGACGGAGTCCGCACGCCGATCGAGCATGCGGAGCTCGCGCCCGATCCGGGCCCTCGGGAGATCGTGCGCGCGCAGACCGAGCCCGCTCGCGCCGAACCTGACGACACGACGCGCGACCCCGTGGAGCGCGTGACGAGCGAGCGCGGTCCGCGCGATCCGGACGAGCGCACCGATCGTGGCGGCGTCGATCGGACCACGACGGCCGGCGAGCGCAACGAGACGATCGAGCCACGTGCGCGCGAGGCGCGGGCCGAGGGCTGGGCGCGCATCGTGGCGGGCTGCGATCGCGCGCGCGACGGCGCGGTGCGCATCGACGGGCGCGCGATCGGCGAGCACGTGCCCACCGCACAGCGCCTCGCGGCCGGAGCGCACGACGTGGTCGTGGAGACCGCGAGCGGCGAGCGCTTCGAGGGCACGGTCGAGGTCACCGAGTTCCACACGGAGGGTCGCCCCGCGTGGTTCCGTGCGTGCCAGTGATCGCTCGCGAAGACGCCCGAACGATCAGCCGCAGAGGATCTCGAGCGTGAGCTCGGGCGAGCCCATCTGCGCGCGCGTGCAGGCCTCGCCGTAGAGCAGGATCGTCTGCTCGCGATCGGCGCTCCACTCCCAGCCCTCGGTGCGCGAGGGATCGTGCGGCAGCACCTCACCGTCGAGCGACACCGCGACGGGCCGCTCGGGCCGGCTCGGGAGCTCGACCGCGAGCGAGCACGACACGATCGAGGCCTGGATGCGATCGAACGCGGCGGACACATCGTCCGCGTCGCGCACGGAGTAGTACGCGCGGCCCGGATCGAGCGGATTGGGCCGCCCGCCCGCGAGCGCCATCTCACGGAGCACGTCCGAGAGCGCGGGATCGGGGTCGCCGTCGATCCCGATGACGAACGTGGGCACCTCGCGCGCGGCCAGGCGCTCGATGATCGCCAGCGTGCGCGCGTCGTCGAGACAGAGCTGCGCGTCGTCACCCATGCAGCCGATCGGCAAGCCCGCGCCACCGGTGCAGGGGCAGCGACGCGCGTCGAGCGATTCGTTGCAATTGGGCGCGCCGTCGGTCGCGAGCACGACGGCGCGCACGTGAGAGATGTCGGGGTGCCGGAGGAACCAGCGCTCGGCGGACTCGAGGGCGGCCGCCGTCGGCGTGCGCCCACCGGGTGAGCTCGCGGTCACCCGCTCGAGGATCGGCTCGGCCTGCATGGCCGCGGGGTCGATCTGCGGTTCGACCGCGACGACGCAGCGCTCCGCCATCGTGCCCTCGGCAGGGAACAGCGTGAGCCCCATGTCCGAGCGAGCGTCGTAGGCCGGCAGCTGGTCACGGAGCGCGTCGACGAGGATCGACCAGCGGGTCGGGCCCGGCCCGCCGGGCCCCGTGAGCGACCAGCTCATCGAGGTCGAGCGATCCACGACGAACATGATCTCGGGGCGGATCGGCGTGAGCGCAAGGCTGCTCTCCGAGCACGCGTCGATCGGCGCGTCGCGGCCCGCGTCCGGCGGTGCATCGGGCGGCGGCGGTGTGAAGGCGTCGATCGAGGCATCGGGGCCACGCGCTGCGTCGATCGAGGCGTCGATCGACGTCGTGCGGGTGTCGTCTGCGACCTCGAGCCCCGACCTCGCGCCGCACGCGGCGAGGGCGATCACGAACGGAACGAGCGAGAGGCGACGCATGGGACCGGCATGATAGGCGGGCGCGCGGCGAAGTCGACGACCCGTGTGCTCGGTGGACCGGCGCTCGATGGACCTCCGCGCGATGGGCCGGGCGCGCGTCGAGCCGCGCTCACTCGCCGTCGTCGTCGACGACCTCGGCGGTGAAGCGACCGCGCGACACCCGCACGACGAGGCGCGTGCCGACCGGCGCCTCGGCCGCGTCGCGGATCGCACGGCCGTCGTCTGCGCGCGTGGCGATCGCGTAGCCCCGATCGAGCACCTTGAGCGGCGAGAGCGCATCGAGCGCACGCGCGTGACCCGCGAGCGAGGCGCGTGCGCGCGTGATCGCGGCGGTGAGCGCGCGCGTGCCGCGATCGGACAGCGACTCGAGCGTGCGTCGATCGCGCTCGCCACGACGCGCGAGCGGCGGAGACGTTCGCGCCGTGAGGGCCAACAGCTCGCGGCGCTCACGCTCGAGGAGGCGCTCCATCGCAGGCACGAGGCGACGCTCGAGCGCAGAGAGCTCCGCGCGATCGCGCGCGAGGCGAGCGCGTGGCTCGTGACGCGAGAGGCGCTCGTTCAGACGCGACAGCTCCGCGCGCACGTCCGCGAGGCGACGACGGCTCGCGCGCTCGAGCGTGCGCTCGGCCTCGAGCACGCGCGCGCGCGGGCTCCGCAGCAGGCGCCGCGGATCCGCGAGGGAGCGGGTGAGGCGCTCGAGCACGAGGCGCGCCTCGTCGATGCGTCGATCCATCGCGCGCTGGAGCGCGCGCTCCTCGGCCTCGATGTGGCGCTGGATCGCGGGCAGCGAGGGCACCGCCCGCTCGGCCGCGTTCGAGGGAGTCGCCGCGCGCACGTCCGCGCAGAGATCCGCGAGTGTGACGTCGATCTCGTGCCCTACCCCCGTGACGATCGGCACGCGCGCGCTCGCGACCGCACGCGCGACGCGCTCGTCGTCGAAGGCGGCGAGGTCCTCGCTCGCGCCGCCGCCGCGGGCCAGGAGGATCACGCTGAGGCTGCGGAAGCGCTCGTGCTGGATCGTCTCGAGCGCGCGCACGATCTGCTCGGGCGCCTCGGGCCCTTGCACCACGGCGTGCACGAGCACGAGGCGCGCGGGGAAGCGGTCGAGCGCGACCTTCACGATGTCGCGCCACGCTGCGCCGTCGCGGCTCGTGACGACGCCGATCGTGCGCGGGTACGGCGGCAGCGGACGCTTGCGCGACGGATCGAGCAGGCCCTCGGCCGCGAGCTTCTTCTTGAGCCGCGCGAGCTCGAGCGCGCGCGCCCCGAGGCCGGCCTCGATCACCTCGCTCACCTGGAGCTGGTAGCTGCCGCGTGGCTCGTAGAGCGTGAGGCCCCCCTTCACCTGCACGCGCGTGCCGGCCGCGAGGCCGAGCGCGACCTTGGTGAGGTCGGTGCGGTACATCATGCACTTCACCTGCGCGCGGCCGTCGCCGAGCACGAAGTAGAGGTGCCCCGCGCCCGAGCGCGTGACGTCGGCGACCTCACCCTCGACCCACACGCGCGGTGCGCCGCGCTCGAGCAGTGCGCGCGCGAGCTCGTTCAGCGCCACGACGCTCAGCGCGCCCTGCGGCGGGCTCGGTCGATCGCGCTCGTCACGCTCGGGCACCACGCGTGGGTAGCACGAGCGCACGTGCGCGCGCCGCGGCGTCGGCGTGCCAAGACCACGGGCGAGCGGCAGGGGCGTGATATAGACGCGACCCCATGGAGCAGCTCTTCCGCGCGGGTCTCTTCGACGGCGAGGTCGCGATCGTCACTGGCGGTGGCACCGGCATCGGTCGGGTCGTGGCCCGAGAGCTCGGTCAGCTCGGCGCGAAGATCGCGATCGCGGGGCGACGCCCCGAGCCCCTCGAGGACACGCGCGCCGCGCTCTCGGCCGAGGGCATCGAGGTGCTCGCCAAGACCTGCGACATCCGCAAGCCCGAGGAGGTGCAGGCCTTCGTCGCGGCGGTGCTCGAGCGCTTCGGCAAGGTGACGATCCTCGTGAACAACGCGGGCGGACAGTTCCCGAGCCCCGCCGAGCACATCGCGCCCAAGGGCTTCGAGGCGGTCGTGCGCAACAACCTCCTCGGCACCTGGACCATGACGCACGCGGTCGCCACGGCCGCGATGATCCCCGCCAAGCGCGGGCGGATCGTCACGATCACGGCGCAGGTCGAGCGTGGCTTCCCCGGCATGGTGCACACCGGCGCCGCGCGCGCGGGCGTGCAGAACATGACCAAGACGCTCGCGGTCGAGTGGGCCTGCCACGGCATCCGCGTGAACTGCGTGGCGCCGGGCGTGATCAAGACCTCGGGCACGGCGCAGTACCCCGAGGAGTTCCTCGAGGCGGCGCGCAAGTCGATCCCCCTCAAGCGCCTCGGTGGAGAAGAAGAGGTCAGTCACCTCATCGTCTATCTCTGCTCGCGCGTCGCCGACTACGTCACGGGTCAGACCTTCCTCATCGACGGCGGCCAGAGCCTCTGGTCGAGCCCGTGGGAGATCCCGAACGACGTGCCGCAGAGCCCGCCCTACCCCATCGACTGACGGCCCACGATGAGCGACGACGCCCAGCACAGCGACGAGGCCGACAAGCCTTCCGAGACGGCCAACAAGCCTTCCGAGACAGCCGCGAAGCCTTCCGAGAAGGCCAACAAGCCTTCCGAGACGGCCGCAAAGGCGACGGAACCACGGAGCGCGGTGCTCCGCGAACCGGAGCTGCCGGCCGCGGGCACGCCCGAAGGCGAGGCGCTGCGACGTGGCCTCGCGCTCTACGAGCTCGGGAACTACCGCGAGATGCGCGCGATCCTCACGCCCCTCCGCACGGCGAAGGACCCTCGAGTGGCCGACGCGGCGAATGCGCTCCTCCGGCGCATCGCCGTCGACCCGGTGCAGATCGGCTTCCTCGTCGGCTGTCTGCTCGCGATCCTGGCGATCGCCGGCCACTACCTCGGCCACTGAGGCGTCCAGACGCCAACGGTGCGCGGCTCGCGAGGCGCGCGCGAAGCGCTTCGACCTCGAGGCGCGCGAAGACCGGAACCTTGCGACCCCCGCTCTCCGACCCCAGGTAGGGAACCATGTTCAGCGGCATCGACGATCCCTCGACCTGGGTCGACCTCCTCACCCTGGTCGTGATGGAGATCGTGCTGGGGATCGACAACCTCGTCTTCATCTCGATCCTCGTGTCGCGTCTGCCCGTCAGCGAGCGTGCACGCGCGACACGCATCGGCATCGGCCTGAGCGTGGTCATGCGCATCGGGCTCCTCTTCGGGATCCGCGCGGTCATGGGCCTGACGGCGCCGCTCTTCTCGCTTCTGGGCCACGGCTTCTCGGGTCGCGATCTGATCCTGCTCGCGGGCGGCCTCTTCCTCATCGGCAAGGCCACGATCGAGATCCGCAGCAAGGTCGAGGACCTGCACGACGAAGACGCGCACGCCGCCAGCGGCGAGGCCGTGCCGCTCGGCCGCATCCTCGCGCAGATCGTGCTGGTCGACGCCGTCTTCTCGCTCGACTCGATCATCACGGCGGTCGGCATGGTCCCGCCCGAGCAGATCTGGGTGATGGTCTGCGCGGTGCTGGTCGCGGTCAGCGTGATGCTGCTCTTCGCGGAGCCGGTCGGCCGCTTCGTGAACGACAACCCGAGCGTGAAGATCCTGGCCCTCTCGTTCCTCGTGCTGATCGGCGCGGTGCTCGTCGCCGACGGGACCGGGCACCACGTGCCCAAGGGCTACATCTATTTCCCGCTCGCGTTCTCGGTCAGCGTCGAGGCGCTCAACCTGCGCTTCCGCAAGAACGCGAAGAAGAAGCGCACCACCTGACGCGGACCCTCCGCGCTCGCGAGGAGGGTCCTCGCCGCACCCTCGCTTGCTCGCTTGACCCGCAGCGAGCCGGCCAGTGACGATGCCCCCCGCGTGGAGGATCCCGAAGCGCGAACACCCACCGAGCAGCCGAGCGGACGCAGCCGAGCGTCCCGCGGCGACTCGGTGCGCGCCTTTCTCTCGAGCACGCAGCTCGCGCGGATCGCGCGCCTGGGCGAGGGCGGAGACCGCACCGTCGTCGACGACGGCTGGGGCGCGGTGCTCACGCTCGACGTCTCGGGCTTCTCGGAGCTCGCCGAGCAGCACACGCGCGAAGGGGCCCGCGGCATCGAGACCCTCTCGGAGATCGTGCACGACCTCTTCGGCACGATCACGGAGCAGGTGCTGCGCGCAGGCGGCGACGTGCTCTATCACGCGGGTGACGCCGTCTGCGCGCTCTTCCCCGCGCCCACGGAGAGCGAGCGCGACGCGGCGTGCCGGCGTGCAGTGCGTGCCGCCATCGACACCCACGCGCGGCTCGAGTCCTCCGCGACCGCACGAGGCGTGGGCCTGCGCGCGGCCGTCGGCTGCGGCGAGGCGAGGATCTGGGAGGTCGGCGGCGCAGACGGCGCTTGGATCCTCATGGTCCAGGGCGAGGCCATCCGCGACAACGTGCGCGTCGATCGCATCGCGTCGCGCGGCGCGGTGACGGTGAGCGACGCGGTGTGGCGGCGCCTCGGCGGCGAGCGTCAGGGCACGTCGATCGAAGGCGGCCACCGCGTGACCAGCGTCGCGCCGACGCCCCGCGCGCCGCTCGCGGTCGCGATCGACGAGGCGCTGTTGCCCGCGGTGCTCGCGTCGCTGCCGCCGGTGGTGAAGAGCCGCTTCTTGGCCTCGGGTCTCGCCCCGGCGGCCGAGTTCCGACCGGTCTCCACGTTCTTCGCCGCGCTGCCCGACCTCGACGTGCACGACCCGGCGGTGCTCGCGCGCTTGCAGGACGCGGTCGTCGCGCTCCAGCAAGAGCTCAAGCGCCTGGGCACGCCGCAGCTCGAGGTCCTCGGTGACAAGGGCCTGGGCTTCATCGGCGTCTTCGGTCTGCCACCGCAGGCCTACGACGACGACGCGGTGCGCGCGATCGAGGCCGCGCTCGCGTTGCGCTCGGTGTTCGCGGCGCGCGGGATGAAGGCCTCCGTCGGCGTCGCGACGGGCGTCGTGTGGGCAGGCCCGGCCGGTGCGAGCGGCCGCTACTGCTACGACGTCGTCGGCTCGGTGAGCATCCTCGCCGCACGCCTCATGCAGGCGGCGACGGACGAGGTCCTGGTCTGCGCACAGACGCGGCGGCTCGCAGCGCGCAGCGTGGAGTTCGTCGATCTGGCGCCGGTGCAGCTCAAGGGCTTCGCCGCGCCGCAGCCCGTCTCTCGCCCCGTGGGTCGTCGTGTGGCGCGCACGGCCCGCGCGACGCGGCTGGCGGGCCGCAGCACCGAGCTCGACCGTGTCGCCGCGCGCCTCGACGCGCTGCGCGAGGGTCGAGGTGGCGTGGTGCTGCTCGAGGCCGAGCCCGGCATGGGCAAGTCCGTGATGCTCCAGGCCGCGCGCGAGCTCGCGGCCACCCGCGGCGCGGTCGTCTTCGACGGTGGCGCGGACGCGATCGAGGTCGCGACGCCCTACTACGCGGTGCGCGGCGCGATCCTCGATCTCCTCGGTGTGCCGCCGGGCTCGAGCGCCGCACGCGCGCGCGAGCTCGCCCTCTCGCGCCTCGAGGCCGACGTGCCCGAGCTCGCGTGGCTCGCGCCGCTGCTCGATGCAGTCGTGCCGATCGATCTGCCCGACAGCCCCGAGAGCGCGCAGATCGTGGGCACCACGCGCGCCGAGCGCCTGGGTGATCTCGTGGTCGGCCTCGTGCGCGCCGCGATCGCGCGCGTGCCCGTGATCTGGTCGATCGAGGATCTTCACTGGGCCGACCGTGCGTCGTGGTCGCTCTGCCTGCGCCTGGTCGAAGAGGTCGCGGGCCTGCTCCTGCTCGGCACGACGCGGCCGACGCCCAGCCCGACACCCGAGCGAGAGCGGCTCGCGCGCACCGACGGCTGCGAGGTGATCGTGCTCGACGATCTGCCACCCGCGGCGCTCGGAGAGATCGTCGCGATGCGGCTGGGCGTGGCGGAGCTGCCCGGGCCGCTGCTCGCGCTCCTCGTGGCGCGCGCGGATGGAAACCCGTTCTTCGCCGAGGAGATCGCGCTCGCGGCGCGCGACGTCGGGGGCCTCGTGGTCGAGCGCGGACAGGTCCGCATCACGCGGCCGCTCGAGACGCTCGATCTGCCGACCTCGATCACCGGCGTGATCACGAGCCGCATGGATCGCCTCGCGAGCGCCGAGCGCAGCGCGCTCCGCTGCGCGGCCGTGCTCGGCCCGAGCTTCGACGTGCGCACGCTGCGCGCGCTCCTGCCCGACGTCGCACCGGCCGAGGTCGACACCCTCGTCCAGCGGCTCGCGGACGGAACGTTCATCGATCCCGATCTCTCGACGCACACCGATGGCTGGCGCTTCCGCCACGCGTTCCTCCACGAGACGGCCTACGCGCTCGTCACCTTCGCCGAGCGACGCACGCTCCACGCGATCGCCGCGCGCGCGATCGAGAGCGCGCCCGACACCGAGCTCGCGGCCGTCACCGCGCTGCTCGCGCACCACTGGGAGATCGCCGAGGACGCCGAGCGCGCGGCCCGCTACCACGGCCTCGCGGGAAAGCAGGCCCTCGAGGCCGACGCGAACCGCGAGTGCGTCGAGCACCTCACGAAGGCGCTGCGCTTCGACGAGATCGTGCGTGGGCCGCTCGAGCTCGACGTCACCCGCGCGCGCTGGGGCCGCATGCTCACCGAGGCGAGCTACAGCCTCGGCGAGCACGACGCCGCGCGATCGTGGGGCGACAAGACCTTCCGCTGGGCGGGCCTGCGCACGCCCACGCACGTCGGGCACGTGCTCCTGGACGTCGGGCGCGAGGTGTGGCGGCGGTACGTGCCGCCGAGCCAGGTCGACGAGGAGTCGCGCGCGCGCTTCGCGGAGGCCTGCGAGGCGTCCTCGACGCTGCAGACCGTGGCGATGTGGTCGGGCGATCGCGTCGGGCAGCTCGGCCTCGCCGTCTACGCGGACGTGGTCTCGCGCGCGTGCGGTCCCTCGGCGGCACGCGCGATCGCGCAAGGGTCGATGGGCTTCATCCTGGTCGTGCTCGGCATGCACGAGGCCGGTCTGCGCGACTCGACCGCCGCGGCCGAGATCGCCGATTCACTCGGCGACGCGCCGGCCCAGATCAGCACGAAGGTGATCCTCGGCCTCGGCCTCTCGAGCCTCGGCCGCAACCGCGAGGCCCTGGTGCCGCTCGCGCACGCGCGCGCGCTCGCCGAGCGCGTGGGCTCGGGCCTCTGGCGTCACCGCGCATACTTCCAGTCGGGCGAGCCGCACTACCAGCTCGGCGAGCTCGAGGTGGCCGACGATCTCTTCGAGCGCTGCGTCGCGGTCGCGCGCAAGGTGGAGCCGCCCGTCGCGGGCCTGTCTCGCGCGATGCAGGCGGCGTGTCGCCTGCGCGGAGGCAAGAGCGTGGACGAGGCGCTCGCGCTCCTCGACGGGCCCGACGGTCTCGTCGTCGCGGAGCCCGGACCCACGATGATGTCCCTCGTCGCGCTCGGCGTTCACGCGTGGGCGCTCCTGCTCGCCGAGCGCTGGGTCGAGGCGCTCGAGAGCGCGCGCAAGTGTGTGGCGCTCGTGGCCAAGCAGAGCGACGACGCCATCGCGTTCGCGCGCGCGATGGACGGGCACGCCCACGCGGCGCTCGTGCTCACGCGCCTCCACGAGCTCAAGCGCGAGGGCGCGCCGGGCACGGCCTCACTGCCTTCGGCCGACGAGCTCGGGCGAGACGCCGCGCGCGCCGCGGCCGGTCTCGCACGGCTCGCGGCTCGCTGGCCTGCGGCGCGCCCGATCTCTGCCCTCATCGAGGCCTACCAGCTGCGCCTCCGCGGCAAGAAGGCCGCGTCCGCGAAGGCCCTCGAGCGCGCGGCCGAGACGGCGGGCGGGATGTCGCAGTCGTTCGAGCGCGCGATCGCCCTGCGCGCCCTCGCGCGCGAGCACGGCCGGCCCTCGACGGAGCTCGGCGATCTCGTCGCCATGCACGGCCTCGGTGGTGTCGAGGCCGATCGGTTCCCGGTCTGACGCGCACCGCGCCATCGCCTCGCGTGATCGGCGAGCGTCGGACCCTGGTCCTCCCACGGAGCACATCGTGACGACGAAGAAGCGCATCCTCGTGATCGGCAGCGGGCCCTCCGCGCTCACCTGTCTCTGGAAGCTCACGAACGAGCCCGACTGGCAGGACAAGTACGACTTCACGGTGCTCCAGCAGGGCTGGCGCTCGGGAGGCAAGGGCGCGAGCGGCCGCAACGCGACCGATCACCAGCGCATCCAGGAGCACGGGCTCCACATCATGTTCGGCTTCTACGACAACTTCTTCGACATGATCGAGAAGGTGTACGGCGAGCTGAAGCGGCCGCCGGGCTCGCCGCTCGCGACGTGGCGCGAGGCCTTCCACCCCGAGGATCTCGGCGTGCTCGAGTGGAAGGACAACGGCCGCTGGATCCCGATCGAGCTCACGCTGCCGCGCAACGACGCCGTGCCCGGCCAGGGCGGCGTGATGCTCTCGAGCCGCGCGTGGGTGCAGGAGCTCATCGTCGGCGTCTTCGAGATCATGTTCGGCCCGCGCGCGGCCAACAGCCTCGAGCACGTGATGTTCCCCTTCGGCCGCGACTGGGAGAGCGCCACGGGCCGCCCGAGCGACGGCTCACCGGACGCGATCACCAAGCTCGTGATGACGGCGCTGCCGAAGATCTTCGAGGTGATCCACGACGTGGGCGTCGCGCTCGAGAAGCTCCTGCCGCGCGTGATCGCGCTCGTGGAGGAGCTGTTCCGCGCGCTCGACGCGCTCGCGAGCGTGCTCGTGGAGGGCCACTCGAAGCTCAAGCTCGTGCTCGAGAGCGTCGAGGTGCTGCTCGCGCTCTTGCGTGGCACCGCGGCCGACGAGGTGCTCTCGCCCGGAGGCTTCGGGCGCATCGACGACTACGACTTCGCCGACTGGCTCGTGAAGCACGGCCTGCGCGAGGAGCACCGCACGTGCCCCTTCGTGCAGTTCATCTACTTCGCGGCCTTCTCGTACAAGGACGGCGTCTCGCGCAAGAAGCTCATGTCGGCGGGCACCGCGTACATGTGCATCCTCCGCATCGCGAGCGGGCCCAAGGGCGCGACGTACTTCCGCATGCAGGCGGGCATGGGCGACGTGATCGTGGCGCCGATCTACCAGGCGCTCCTCAGCCGCGGCGTGAAGTTCCGGTTCTTCCACCAGGTGAAGGACCTCGCGATGGAGAACGACCAGATCACGCGCGTGCGCGCGTGGCAGCAGTGCGTGGTGAAGAGCGGCGTCGAGAGCTACCTGCCGCTCGTCAGCGTGCTCGGGGTGCCGTGCTGGCCCGACCGACCGGACGGCAACCAGCTCGAGGGCGGCACGCCCGAGAATTTCGAGGACCTCGAGACCTACTACGCGAGCCACGAGGGCCAGGCGCTCGTGGACTTCGAGCTCGGTCGGGACTTCGACCACGTGCTGCTCAACACGCCCATCGCGTGTCTGCCGTTCGTCTTGCCCAAGACGCTCCTCGAGCGGCCGCGCTGGAAGAACATGATCGCGAAGGTCGGCACGGTGCAGACCGTGGCGATGCAGATCTGGTTCGACTGCGATCAGGCCGCGCTGGGCTGGCCGGGCCCGAGGCCGCTGCTCTCGGACGGGCCCGAGCTCTACGACACCTGGTCCGACATGACGCAGACGATGCGCTTCGAGGACTGGGAGGGCTCGCCCGCGCCGCGTCCCAAGGACGTGAGCTACTTCTGCGGCTCGCAGCCGGGGCCCTTCCACTGTCCGCCGGTCGAGGAGGATCCCGACTTCGTGCGCCGCCACACCGAGCTCGCGAAGCTCGCGGCGATCGAGTGGATCGAGAAGCACATGATCACGATCCTGCCGGGCATGGAGGATCCCGCGAACCCCGGAAAGCCGGACTGGGCGCGCTTCCACGACGCGAAGAACCGCGTGGGCGTCGAGCGATTGGCGGCCCAGTACATCCGCTCGAACGCCGATCCGTCCGAGCGCTGCTCGCTGTCGCTCCCGGGCTCGAACAAGTTCCGCATGCCGGCCGACGGCACGGGCGTCTCGAACCTCACGATCACCGGCGACTGGATCGACAACGGCTTCTACGCCGCGTGCCTCGAAGGCGCCGTGATGGGGGGCCTCCTCGCAGCCCGCGCGATCTCCGGCATCGACTTCCCGATCCTCGGCGAGCGCCTCTACGAGGACGGCCTCGCGAGCACCGTGCAGCCCCCCGACGACGGCGATCTGCCCTGAGCTGATCAGTCGAGCCCGAAGCGGAAGACCTCTTCGTGATCGAGCTCGACCCAGCCGCGTCCTTCGCACGGCACGATCCACACATCGTCAGCGCTCGGACGCCAGAGCTCCTCGAGGCACGGCACGAGGGCCTCCCAGCGGGCCTCGATGCCGTGGCGGTCTGCTGGCCAGATCCACATCACTCGGGTCTCCGGCGAGATGGGTAGACCACGAAGCCAAGCTTTCGCGTCCTCGGACGAGTCGCACGAGACGTCACGCTCACGAACGACCTCGCAGGTCGCGCGCAAAGCCACCATGTGGTCCACCGCCTCGCGCACCCGCTCCTCGCTCACTTGGCGGTGAGGGAGCTCCCGAGCGTGGGTCGCGAGCCATTGGGAACGCGAGAGCATCCCGCGACTATGCGCAGAGCCAGAGCGCCGAGCACTGAGGGTCACGCGACCCGAGTCAGCGGCGCTTCTTGCCGATTGGATGGCGCAGCGGGTGGGCCAGCGACTGGAACGTGTCGGCGAGCCAGCGGACGACGGTGCGGACGCGGGGCTGGCGGGCGCTCGTGGGGTGCATGGAGATCCACACGGCGCGGGTCGGGGGGTTCGCGCCGAGCTCGACCTTCACGAGGCCCTCGGCGAGCGCGTCGGGGAGCAGGCCCAGGCCCACGCCGGCCCTCACGGCGCTGAGCGCGGTCGAGACGTTGTCGGTGCGGAGCGCCACGGGGCCGTCGGGGATGCGCTGCCTCAGCCAGTCGCCCTCCGCGACCGAGAAGCGCAGACCGAAGAGCACCTGCGGGATGCTCGAGGGCTTCTTGGCCTGCGCGGCCCAGCGCGGCGCGACATAGGCGGACAGCGGCACGCCGCCGATCTGACGCGCGACCAGGCCCTCCTGATCCGGACGCGTGAGGCGCAGCGACACGTCGGCCTCGCCGCGCGAGAGATCGAGCACGCGCAAGCTCGTGTCGATCTCGAGCAAGAGACCTGGGTGCTCGGCCAGCAAGCGAGGAAGCGCCGGCGCGACGAAGCGGGACGCGAGCACGTCCATCGTCGTGAGGCGTACGACGCCGCGCGGCGCCTCGCTCTCGAGCGCGACCTGCCGCTCGACCTCCGCGATGCCACGCTCGGTCGACTCCGCGACGGTCGCGAGCTGCTCGCCCGCGTCGGTCAGCGCGAGCCCCTTGGACGCGCGCTTCACGAGGGGCGTGCCGATGCCTGCCTCGAGCGCGCGCACGCGGCGGCCCACCGTCGTCGCGTCCACGCCGAGCGCGCGGGCCGCACCCGAGAGCGAGCGCGTTCGCCGCAGCGCGAGCAGGAGCGCGAGGTCGCGCCAGTCGATGCCCGAGCTCACGCCGCGCCCCGCGCGAGCACCCGCCCTGCGCGCGCGCCGGTGTGCGCGCCGTCCTTCATGGTGAAGACACCGTTCACGAGCACGTGGCGGAAGCCGTCGGGGTGCTGGCGAGGCTCGGCGTAGCTCGCCTTGTCGTGCACGCGCAGCGGGTCGAGCACCACGAGATCGGCCTTGGCCCCGACGCGGAGCACGCCCCGATCCGAGAGGCCGAGCTTCTTCGCGACCAGGCCGGTCATCTTGTGGATCGCGGTCTCGAGCGAGAAGAGGCGGCGCTCGTACACGTAGTGCTCGAGCACGCGCGGGTAGGTGCCGTAGGTGCGCGGGTGCGGCTTGCCCTCGCGCTGCGGAAAGCCATCGGAGCCGATCATCGTGGTCGGGTGCTTCATCACGCGCTCGACGTCGTCCTCGTTCATGACGTGCGCGATCGCGGCCACCGCGAGCTCTTCTTCACGCAGCAGATCGAAGAGCACCTCGAGCAGCGGCTTGCCCCGCTCCTTCACGATCTCGTGGATCGACATGCCCTCGTAGCGGCGCTCGTGCTTGACCGAGCTCACCACGACGACCTTGCTGAGCTCGCGCAGCGCCCACGGGAGGATCAGCCGCTTGGGAAAGACGCGATCGAGAAAGCCCGGGAGGTTCACGAAGCGGAGGAAGCGCTCCTCCACGTCGCGCGCCATGCGCGCGCGCACCGCCGGATCGCCCAGTCGCTCGAGGAGCTTCTCCTGGCTGCCCTCGAAGGCCCAGAGCGGCAGGAACATGGCGGAGAGCACGGTCGAGCCGGCGGTGTAGGGATAGACGTCGCTCGTGACGTCCATGCCCTCGCGCCGCGCGGCCTCGAGGAGCGCGAGCGTCTTCTTCACCTTGCCCCAGTTGAAGCGACCGCCGGCCTTGTGGTGAGAGATCTGGACGGGGACCTTCGCCTCGCGACCGATGCGCAGCGCCTCCTCGAACGACGGCACCAGGCGCGGCCCCTCGTCGCGCATGTGCGTCGCGTAGAACGCGCCGTGCCGCGCCGCGACCTTGGCGAGCTCGACGAGCTCCTCGGTGCCCGCGTAGGCCCCCGGGGGATAGACGAGGCCGCTCGAGAAGCCGAACGCGCCTTGTGAGAAGGCCTGATCGAGCAGCACGCCCATCTCGCCCAGCTCGCGCGCGCTCGCCTCGCGCTCCTCGAGGCCCATCACGTGCGCACGCACGTTGCCGTGCGCGACGAGCGGCACCGCGTTGGGGCTGATGCCCTGCGTGTGGAGGCGCGCGCGGAAGGCGGCGAGATCGGTGAAGGTGCCCGAGCTCTCGCTCTCTCCGAAGAGCATGGGCGAGAGTCGATCGTAGAAGCGCGAGACCGTGTCGTTCGCGGGATAGACGCTCATGCCGCAGTTCGCGACGACCGTGCTCGTCACGCCCTGCATCACCTTCGCCGCGCACTCGGGATCACGCGGCAGCGCGAAGTCGTCGTGCGAGTGCATGTCGATGAAGCCCGGACAGACGACCGAGCCCTTCACGTCCACGACCTCGTCGGGCGCGAGGGAGGTCCCTCCAAGCTCGGCGATGTGATCGTCCTCGACGAGGAGATCACCCTCGCGGGCGGGTGCGCCGGTCCCATCGATCAGGCGCGCGTTCGTGAGGAGCAGGCGCATTAGTAGATCCTGTCCTTTCACTTGATGTGAGTCATCGGTGAAAGGGCAGGACCCCCTTTCAAACCGTGCGTGCGGATTTCCCGCACACGGCTTACCGGCGATGTCTCGTGGTGCAGCATTACGCGGCCTCCTGCTTCCAGAAGGGCTGCTCCGGGTAGGCGATCGTTCCACGCAGGCGATGAAGGCCGAGGTTCTCGAAGGACTCGCGCGTCCAGACGCTCGCTTCGCCAGGACGCAGGTTCCGTCCCTTGCGCTCGAGGCGCAAGGCGCGGAGCCGTTCCACGACGTAGCGATCGATCTGGACGAAGCGCCGCGCGGCGTTGCCCGTGCGGAAGTAGTTGCCCCAGCCCCGCAGCACGGGGTTCAGGTCGCGGATCACCTCGCGGATGTCCGCGTGGCACCTCGACCTCGGGGTCAGCTCCTTCACGCGCTGACGCACCCGCTTCATCGCGCGCTGCGAGGGCCACCGGTTCAGGAAGTAGACGCGACGTCGCTCCCGTTCCCAGATCCTCCCGCTCATGCGCTTGTGCAGGTGGCAGCCGAGGAAGTCGAAGCCTTCTTTGCCGTCGAAGAGCTCGACTCGCCTCGTCTTGTCCGGGTGCAGCTCGAGACCAAGTCGCGCGAGGATCACTCGCACGCGCGCCTCGGCCTGCTCGCATTCCTTCGCCGTGCGGCACATCACGACGAAGTCGTCCGCGTAGCGCACCAGCGTCCCCAGAGGGGCGCTGTGGCGTGTCCACATCACGTCGAGCACGTGCAGGTAGATGTTCGACAGGAGCGGCGAGATCACCCCGCCCTGTGGCGTGCCCGCCACCGTCGCCGAGGCGACGCCGTCTTCCATCACACCCGCTTCGAGCCACTGCCTCACCAGCTTGAGCACTCGACGATCCGAGATGCGCCGAGCGACCAGCTTCATCAGCTTGTCGTGCTCGATGCTCCCGAAGTAGTCGCGAATGTCCGCATCGAGCACGTGATGGCCGCCCTTGGCGCCGCGTTTCCGCAGCGCCTCCAGCGCCATCGTCGCGCTCCGCTTGGGGCGGAAGCCGTACGAGCACGGAAGGAAATCCGCCTCGAAGATCGGCTCCAGCACCAGCTTCGCGGCCATCTGGACCACACGGTCTCGGACCGTCGGGATGCCCAGCGGCCTTCTCTTCCCATCGGCCTTCGGAATGTACCGACGTAGGACCTCTCTCGGTCGGTACTCGCCCGCGCGCAGCTCCTCACCGAGCTCTTCGAGGAAGCGCTCGATGCCGTACTGCTCGACGTCGCGAATCGACTGGCCGTCGATGCCCGCGGCGCCGCGGTTCGCTCTCACTCGCCTCCACGCTTCCCGCAGGACGTCACGCCTGCAGATGAGCCCATGCAACGCATGGAAGCGCCTACCTGGTGCTTGCTTGGCCGCACCACACAGCCGTCGTTGCAGTCGTCGCACTTCTTCGCTCGGCACACGGCCGACGGGGTCGTTAGGTCCGCTCGTGGCGGCCATTCCCTCGCGCTTACCTGCTCGGACGGCATCATCGCCGCAGGGGCCCTTCGCTCCGCTCGCGTTGTTCTGCGCGAGCATCGTCACTACTACGGCCCCCTCGGACTCCCGCTCCGCGACGCTCGATTTCGCCTTCGGCTTATACGAGCCGCCTCGCCCCGACACGGGCTGCGAAGACGGGCCTCTCGTGTTCCGCACCTCTCCTTGCTCGCGTGCTGCGCCCCCTACCCCGCCGGAGCCATCGACGCGCTTCGGTGCTCGCGCCGATGGTGTTGCCTTCGCCGTGAAATGACCGGCTCGGCCCCCGGATTGTTCCTCTGTCGAGGCTGCAGGCTTCACTTCATGTTGCGGCCCGCGTGCTTGCTCCTCGCTGCGCGGCTTGCGCCGCCTCGCGAGCTTTCGACGCCCCGCTCGGGCATGGGGATCTCTCCCCGCTACCTGGGGCCTGCTACCCGGTGCACCGACGCTTGCCGGGGCGGGACTTGCACCCGCTGGAGAGGCGCAGCGAGCAGACCGACGCCCAACAGCTCGGCTTCGGTCTGCGTCACGACGCACCATCGCCCGAGCGTACCCCGACGCGCCCGCGACGGATCGCGCGCTCGGCGCTCCGCGTTCGACCGGCCGAGCGTTCTCGCTCGGTCAGCGGAACGTGCGGATCATCGGGATGCCGCCCTTGGGGCGCAGCGTGACGAGGGGCTCGGGCTCGAGGCGGTAGCCGCTCGCGACCTCGAAGCGGAAGCGGCGCAGGAGCACCGCGAGGATCGCCTTGGCCTCGAGCATCGCGAAGCCCGCGCCGATGCAGATGCGCGGCCCCGCGCCGAAGGGCACGTACGCGAAGCGCGGGCGCTCCTTCTTGCGCTCGGGCAGGAACCGGTCCGGATCGAAGCCCTCCGGGTTCTCCCAGTGCTGCGGCATGCGGTGGAGCGTCCAGGTGCTCACGCCGAGGATGTGGCCCTTCTCGATCGGGTGGCCGAGGACCTCGTCGCGCTCGAGCGCCTGTCGCTCGAAGCCCCACACCGGCGGCAAGAGGCGCATCGACTCCTCGATCACGCGCTCGAGCAGCGTCATCTTCGCGAGCTCTTCGGTGCTCGGCACGCGATCGCCCGAGACACGCCCGATCTCCTCGACGACGCGGCGCTCCCAGTCCGGGTGGAGCGAGAGCAGGTAGAGCGTGAACGAGAGCGCGTTGGCCGTGGTCTCGTGGCCCGCGCCCACGAGCGTGAGCACCTCGTCGCGCAGCTGCTGCTCGTCCATCGGGTGGCCGTCCTCGTCGCGCGCGGCGAGCAGCGCGGCGAGCACGTCCTCGCCGGCGTCGTGGCCCTTCGCCAGGCGCTCGCGACGCTCGCGCACGATGCGCGCCACGAGCGCGTCGAGCTCGCCGAGCGCGCGATCGAAGCGGCGGTTCGCGGGCGTCGGCCAGCGGTGCGGGATGCGCACGAGCGACATCGAGTAGTCCTCGGCGAAGCGCAGGACCTCCTCGAAGGCCGGGCCGATGCGTTCCGAGTCGGCGCCGAGCTCGGTGCCGAAGAGCGTCTGGCCGACGATGCGGAACGTCAGCGACATCATGTCGTGGTGCACGTCGGTGCGTGTGCGGTCGGTGCCCGCGCGCCACGCGTCGGACGCGTCCTCGGCGGCCTTCACGAACGAGGGCACGTAGCGCGAGACGCGCCCCGGCGTGAACGCGGGCGCGACGAGCTTGCGCTGCTTGCGCCAGAGCTCGCCCTCGCTCGTCACGAGGCCGCGCCCGAGCGCGAGGCGCAGGCCATCGTAGTTGCGGCTCTTGTGGTAGGCCTTCGCGTTGTCGACGAGCACGTGCTTGATCGCGTCGGGGTCGTTCGCGAGCCAGAAGACGAGCGGCCCCCAGTCGAGGCGCACGAACGAGCCGTAGCGCGAGGTGACCTCGTGGAGGCCGCTCAGCGGATCACGCAGGATCGCGAGCTGGTGCCGGACGAGCGAGAGGCCCCTCGGGCCCGCGGGGCGTGGACGAGGCAGCGGCGCGCTCACACGCTCGCGAACCGACTGGCTCGCGCTGGACGCGCCGGTCGGGGTGGTCGACGAATCCGAGGAGAGGCTCATATTCGTAGAACATGAGGCAAGCCTCAGATTGTTTCAAGTCGGGCGCAGCGCGCGCTGCTCAGAGCACGAGTCAGTTGGATCGACTCATGCTCTGACGTTTCTTGCCTCATCAGAGGCAGATCCCCATGCGACACGTCCGCCCGGAGGTGGTGCTCCCGCACGGGCGGCCGTCGGCCGAGGTGTTGCGGGGGCAGACGTCGCTCAGCCCCGTGCAGTAGTCCTCGGGGTCGCACTCGCCGCCCGCCGCCATGCACCGCGTCCCGCCGGGCAGCCGCAGATCGGTCGGACACATCGAGCCCGTGCCCGTGCAGGTCTCGGCGGCGTCGCATGGACCACGCGCCGCTCGACACACGACGGTGCTCGCGGCGAAGCGATCGATCGGACAGTCCGCGGCCGTTCCCGTGCAGACCTCGACGCGATCGCACTCGGTCGCGAGCGCGCGGCAGACCGTGCCGCCCGCCACGAAGCCATCGGTGCAGGCGGCGCTCGAGCCGGAGCAGTAGTCATCGACGTCGCAGACCCCGGCGGCGGCGCGGCACCGCGTCACCATCGGCGCGAACGCGTCGGCCGGGCAGAGGGCCGCCGCGCCCGTGCACTGCTCGGGCAGGTCGCACGTCCCCATGGCCGCGCGACACGTCACGGTGCTCGCGACGAAGGCATCGGAGGGGCACGCCGCCGCGGTGCCGGAGCAACGCTCCTCGACGTCGCAGATCCCGCCCGAGGGCCGACACACCGTGCTCGCACCGAGGAACGAGTCGAGCGGGCAGTCGGTGCCCGTCCCGTCGCAGGTCTCGGCCACGTCGCACGGCCCGCCCGTCGCGCGGCAGACCTGGGTCCGGGGCGCGCGCGCATCCACGGGGCACGCGACGTCGCGGCCGGTGCACTGTTCCGCCGGGTCGCACACACCCGCGCTCGCCCGACACACGGCGCTCGAGGGCTCGAGCAGGTCCGCGGGGCAGGCCGCGTCGGTGCCCGTGCACGTCTCGGCCGGGTCACAGGCGCCCGCGCTCGAGCGACACACGGTCGCGGCGCTCGCGAGCACGTCGGCAGGGCACGCGTCGTCGCTGCCGCTGCACTGCTCCGCGACGTCACAAGGCCCGCCCACGGGCCGGCACGTGGTCTCCGCGCCCGCGCGCGCGTCGGCAGGGCACGCGTCCGATCCATCGCACCGCTCCTCGAGGTCGCACGGGCCGCGCGCGCCGCGGCAGAGCTGCCCGCGCGTGTCGAGCTCCGCGGGGCAGCTCGTGGCCACGCCGTCGCAGCGCTCGGCCGGGTCGCAGTCACCACGCGAGGCACGACACTCGGTGCCCGCGCTCGCGGGACGCCCGCTCGGCGTGCAGACGGCGCGCATGCCATCGGCGCACGTCCACACGCCTTCTTCGCAGTCGATGACACACGGCGTGCCGGCCGCCGCACAGCTCGCGTCGGGCGGCGCGTCGACGGGCACGAACGCGTCGTCGCTCTGCGCATCCGGTGCGCGCGCGTCGAGGCCAGGCGCGTCCAGGCCCGCAGCGTCGAGGCCCATCGCGTCGAGGCCCGCAGCGTCGAGGCCCGCAGCGTCGAGATCGGGCGGCTCGGCGGCGTCGAGCGCCGGGTCGAGCGACGCATCGAGCGTCGTTCCTTCGCCGCACCCCGCGAGCGCGAGCGCCGCAACCATCGAGCATGCCGACCACGACCGTCCACTGCAGCGCATGAGCTCCATCCCTTTCCCCAGAGAGCCTGGGGTAGAACCACTGCTCTACACGGGACCCGCCGACTCGGCCATTCCGAAACGTCTGGCCCGCGACGCAGCGCTGGACGCGACCGGCACCGTGCGCAAGATCCGAGGGTCGTCTCGCGTTTCGCGAAGGAACCAGCTCAGCTCATGACGAAGTCGCGATCGAAGGAGGCGGCGAAGCCGCGCGCGAGCGCGTCGAGCCGCAAGCGTGCGATGCCCGACGAGGCGTCGTTCGCGCGGCAGGCGCCGCAGCAGGAGCGCAGCCGCCGGCGCTTCGAGGCGATCGTCGAGGCCGCCGCGGAGCTCTTCGCCGCCCAGTCCTTCCCCGAGGTGACGATGGACGCGATCGCGCAGCGCGCGGGCACGCCCATCGGCAGCGTCTACCAGTACTTCGAGGACAAGCGCGCGGTGTTCGCCGCGGTGATGGCGCGCTCGAACGCGCGGGCGCGCGAGGCCTTCGAGGGCGTGGCGCACCTGGCGCAGGCCTCCATCGTGGGCGGCGCGCGGCCGGCGCTTCCCTTTCGCGCGGTGCTCGAAGCGGCGATCGACGGCTTCCTCCACCTCCAGGAGAGCGAGCCGTCGATCCGCGCTGCGAACCGCAACCTGACCTTCCTCGGGGAGCTCGTCGCCGAGGACGAGGCCCTGCAGCGCGAGCTCGCCGCGCGCACGGCCGAGCTCTTCGCGAGCTACTTCCCGAGCGCCGACGCGCGCACGCGCAAGCTCGTCGCGGCCACCGTGGTGCAGCTCGTGACGAGCTTCCTCATCGTCGCGGACCGTCAGGACCCTCGCGAAGGACAGCGGCAGCTCGAGGAGTGCAAGCTCATCGTCCGGCTCTACGTGGAGGCGCGCCTGGGCGCCTGAAGGCGTCGCTCGGCGTGCGTGCCGCGCGTGTCCTTCTGCGATCGATCGGCGTCGTCGTCACCGCGCGCGCCGTGTCACGCTCCGGTCGTGCACGGCGTCGCGCGATCGCACGGTCGGGGAGGCGGGCTCGCCGCACTGCTGCTCGTCTCGGCCTCGTGCGCAGGGTGCGCGCCGTCGCCGTGGCGCCCGCCCGAGGGCTGCGTGGTGGAGCTCGCCGGTCGCCGGCCGCTCGTCCTCGAGGAGGAGCGCGTGGTGGATCTCCTCGTCGTGCTCGACGATGGCGTGGCGCGGAGCCCGGCGGTGGCGCGCAGCCTCGAGCGGCTGTCGGGCCTGATCGAGGGCCTGTCCCGCTCGGATCTCGACGGCGACGGACGGCGCGACGTGCCCGACTGGCGCTCCGTGCACGTGGGGGTGATCGACGCAGACCGCGGTGCGCCCGGCGCGGACACGCTCGAAGGCTGCAGCGAGCTCGAGCGCGGTCTCTTGCGCGTGGGAGACGCCTCGTGCGCGGTGGACCGCGCGGAGGGCGTGCCGGAGGGCGTCCTGCGATTCGGCCCGAACGTGAGCCCCTCCTCGGATTCTGCGGATCTCGCGTGTCTCGTCTCGTCGCGGCGCGGCTGCGCGCTGCCCCAGCCGCTCGAGGCGGCGCTCGAGGCGCTCAGCCCGGAGGCGCCGGAGCCCTGGACGCGCCCGGGCTACGTGCCGCCGCGCTTCGCCGATGCGGACGGACGCGAGATCCTCCCCGGCCTCGCGTGCTCGGCGGCTGGAGGCTGCGCGCACGCAGGTCTGCTCCAGCCCGAGAGCGTGCTCGTCGTCGTCGTGATCACCGAGCGCGACGACTGCTCGCTCACCGACACGGGCGTGCTCGAGGCGGGCGTCTCCTTGCCCACCGCGTGCGCGCGCGCCGATGCGGCGGGTGGGCTTCGCGAGGTCCAGCGCTACGTGGACGGCCTGGTCGGGCTGCGCGCGGACCCGGCGCGCCTGGTGCTCGCGATCCAGGCGGGCCTTCCGACCGACGCAGTCGGGCCCCTCGACGCGGTCCTGGGCGACCCGCGCCTCGCGCCGAGAGAAGAAGGCGGCGAGCTCGTGCCCTCCTGCGCGACGAGCGAGGTGTCCGCGACGCCGCCGACGCGCTGGCTCGAGGTCGCGCGGCAGCTCTCGGCCGTCGGCGCACGCGTGGTGCTCGGCTCGATCTGCGAGCGCGACGCGGACTTCGTCGCGCAGCTCCGCGCGCACCTCGCGGAGGCGTCGCGGCCGCTCTGCCTGGCCTCGGGCGCGGAGCGAGAGCAGGTGCTGCTCGATCGCTGCGTGGTGCGCGAGAGCCTCCTGCCCGGCATGCGCTGCGACGAGCGCAGCGGCCGGGTGCTCCTCGGCCTGGACGCGAGCGGCGCCGAGGTCTGTGCGCTCCGCCAGGTCGCCCCCGGCGCGGCAAACCCCGGATGGTTCTTCGACGACGAGGCGCTCGCGGCGCAGGCGGGGCGGGGCTGTCTCACGGCACATCCGACCTCGGTGCGGGTGACGTCATCGACCGCACCCCACGGGGCGCTGCGCGTCACGTGTCGCTACGTGAACGAGCGACGCACCGCGGACGTGATCTGCGACGAGAGCGAGGACGCGAGCGCTCCGTGCACGGAGGGGATGCTCTGCCACGTCGCCGACGATCGCTGCGGCCTCGGGGGGACGGGGCTGGTCTGCGATGCGTTCCAGCTCCGCTGCATGCGGCACTGCGAGCGTGACGAGGATTGCCCGGACGGGTTCGAGGAGAGCGGCCTCTGCGATCCCCGCACGGCGGGCGAGGTGGCCGATCGAGAGCTCGTGCCGCGCTCGCTGCTCGAGCCCGGGCGCGTCGAGCAGCCGCGTCGCGTGTGCGCGAGCCTCGTGTGTGGAGGACCGTGAGCCCGCGCGTCAGGGGCAGCTGAAGCGGCACATGCCGCGGCAGCACATGCGGCCACCCATGCAGACGTTGCCGCACATGCCGCAGTTCGCGTTGTCGGTGCGGAGGTTTCGCTCGCAGCCGTCACTCGCCATCGAGTTGCAGTCGTCGAAGTCCATGTTGCAGCTCGCGATCTCGCAGCTCGAGGCGACGCAGCTCGGCGTCGCGTTCGCGAGCATGCAGGCGTTGCCGCACGTGCCGCAGTTCGCGCGGTCCGTCGTGAGGTCGAAGTCTTCGTCCGTGCGCGTGTCGCAGTCGTCGTCGGCCATGTTGCAGGTCTCGGCGACGGGCGCGCAGCCGTCCGGGAAGAACACGTCGGGCGGCACGAACGCGTCCGTGGTGGCCGTGTCCGGCGGGACGAACGCATCGGGCGCGACGAACGCATCGGGCGGCACGAACGCGTCGGGGGGCGTGAAGGCGTCGGGCGGCTCGAAGGCGTCGGGCGGCTCGACGAACGCGTCCATGCCGGCGTCCACCGGGACGACGAACGCGTCCGGCCGACCCGCGTCGGCGCCCGCGTCGGCGATGATGCCGCCGCCCGCGTCGCGGCGCTCGATGGTGCCGGTCCAGGGCTCGAGCTCGGCGAGCGCGATCTCCACGTCGCGGCAGCCGGTCTCGCCGCAGACCTGCGGCGCCGTGCAGAGCGTCGTGAGGCAGCGGCCGACGAGCGTGATGCGCAGCACGAGCGTGCGATCGCGGACGAAGGTGAAGCGGGCCTCGCGGCTCGTCACCACCGAGGTGCCGCGCATGCCGCTCACGACGACGCGGTAGGGACCGAGCGATCCTTGCGTCCAGTAGAGGCCGAGGGTGCGCGGCAGCGGCTGGCCGTCCGAGAGGGAGGCCGTCGCGGTCTCGAGCTCGCCACCGGGGCTCGTGACCTCGATGCGGAACGAGTCGATCAGCGCGAGGATCGTCGCGTCGGCGTCGACCGCGACGATCACCTGGGTGCGCGGGGCCTGGCAGCCGTGGAGGGGCGCGAGGAGCGCCGCGAACAGAGCGGCGACGAGGAGGCGCATGGACTTCGTGTGCGTCACCATCGGATCACTCCCGGCGTGAAATTGCCTTCGACGGGGCCCTCGGTGCCGCTCGTCGCGGCCACACCCACGCTCACGGCGACGATGGTCACGACGAGCACGCCGCCACCAGCCACGACGGGCCAGAACCAGTCCTCTTGATCGACCGAGCGACCGCCCCCTCGAGGCGTCGCGTCTTCGGCGGGCGCGGCCTCGCCGACGGTCACGACGCGGTGCTCGCCGGCCGGCACCTCGACCTCGCGGCGCGCGACCTCTTCGCCACGGAGCGTGACGACGACGACGTGCGACGCGGGCGAGATCGGGATCTCGAGCCCCGGCTGCGTGAGCACGTAGCCATCGACGCTGATCGAGCCACCGACCGCAGGGCCGGCCAGCTCGAACCGCACGTACGCCGCGCGTTCGGCGATGTGCTGGCGGAGCTCGAGGGCCGCCGTCTGCACGGCCGCCGGCACGCTCTCGGCCGCGAGCGCCCGCTCGTTCTCGACCTGTGCCTCGGGGTACTCGCCCTGCTCGTAGAGCACGGAGGCGAGGTTGTAGCGGATGGCCGGCGCGTCGCGGATCGCGAGGGCCTGGCGGAAGCGCGCCTCGGCCTCTTCGAAGCGAGAGCCCGCGACGAGCTCGACGCCCTCGGCGAAGAGCGAGCGCGCGCGATCGGTCTCGGCGGTGTCGGTGGTCTGCGGTGCGGCGCGGCGGCTCCTGCGCTGTGCGCTCGCGACCTCCACGCCGCTCGCGAGCACGAGCACGTGGCACGCGAGCACTGCGGCGACGGAGCCTCCGTGGAGCCAGGACGACGAGCGCACGATCCACACCTCCCAAGGGGACCATGGTAGAACGAGGACGTGGCGTTCGGCGACAAGTACGCGCTCGAGGTGCCCCTCGGCGAGAGCGAGCTCGGGACGGTCTGGGCCGCCAAGGAGACCGCCAACGGGCGCAAGGTCGTCATCGCGGTCCTCGAGGAGGACGCACCCGACGCGCTCAAGGCGCACTTGCTCGCGCTCGGCGGTGTGCTGTCGGGCTTCACCCACCCGAACGTCGTGCGGGTCTTCGAGGCCGGCACGAACGACGAGGGCGCGCCCTACCTCGTGATGGAGCGCCTCGAGGGCACGAGCCTCTCGAAGCGCTGGGAAGCGAGCCCCGCGCTGCGCGCCGATCGCACGCTCGAGATCGGCATCGGCATCGTGGACGGCCTCACGAAGCTCCACGAGCTCAAGCTGCCGGGTGGCGAGCCCGTCGTGCACGGCGACGTGGAGCCGGGCAACGTCATCCTCGTGGGTGCACCGGGCAAGGAAGTGCCCAAGCTCATCGGCTTCGTCCTCAACCGCAGCGCCAAGCGCAACGATCCGGGCTCCCGCGTGTCGCTCGCGACGATGCAGCCGCTCGCCTACGCGGCACCGGAGCAGGCCAGCGGCGCCGTGACGAGCTCGGCGAGCGCCGATCTCTACTCAGCCGCTGCGATCCTCTTCGCCGGCCTCACGGGGCGACCACCGCACGTCGGCAGCGACGCGGGCTCGCTCGCGGACGCGATCGCCAAGGAGGCCGCGCCGCTCTTCACCTCGCTGCGCAAGGACCTCACGCCGTTCGCGGCGACGATGGATCGCGCGCTCTCGGTGGACCCGAAGCGTCGCTACGCCGACGGTGGCGCCCTCGGGCGCGCGCTCCGCACGGCGCTCGCGATGGGACGCATGGTCGGGAGCAAGGAGACGCCGGTCGGCAAGCGCTCGGCGATCGCGGGTGAAGGCGCGTCGTCTGCGACGATCCCCGGCAGCACGCGCTCGCCCTCGCGCATGCCGCCGCGCCCCGCGGAGGCCAAACCGACACCGCGCGGGCTCGCGCCGCCGTCCAAGCCCACCGCGGAGCCGAAGGCTTCGGAGACCGGTGCGAAGCCTTCCGACGCCGCCGCGAAGCCTTCCGACACCGCCGCGAAGCCTTCCGAGGCCGCCGCGAAGCCTTCCGAGGCCGCCGCGAAGCCTTCCGAGGCGGCCACCCAGGTGTCCGACGAGGGCGCGAAGGCTTCCGAGGTCGTCGTGAAGGCCTCGGACGAGGCTGCCAAGGGCTCGGACGTCACCACGAAGGCCTCCGACGAGGCGGCGAAGGCTTCCGACGAGGGCGACATCGACGGGCTGCCGTCGAGCGAGCTCGAGCTCGTGTCGGCGGAGACCTCGCTCCCGCCGACGCCACCCAAGGCGCCCTCGATGCGTCCGCCTCCGACGCCGGCCGAGGCGCGTGGCTCGATCCCGGAGCTCGCCTCGGGCGAGCTCGAGCTCGAGCCTTCCAAGAGCGACGACCCCAAGGCCAGGCCCGCGCCACCGCGCACGCCAACGAAGGCAGAGCCGGCGCAGCCCGAGGCGCCCGAGGCGGAGACCAAGCCGCAAGCGACGGCGGGTCGCTTCGCACCACCGGCCGCATCCGACACGCCGCCTTCTCCACAGTCGGTCGTGGAGGCTGCGCGCGCGGTGGACGGCTGGAGCGCGCTGCCCGAGCCTGCACGCGCCGAGGCGCCGCCTCCCCCGCCCCCTGCCCCGCCTCCCCCTGCCCCGCCTCCCCCTCCGCCGCCTCCCCCGCCGCCAGCGCCGAGCCCGAGCATCTCCGACCTCGCCGACGACGAGCCCGCCGAAGGCGAGCTGGGTGTGCGCCCGCTCGAGCCCTCGGACGAGCTCGGCACGAACGACGAGCTCGCGCTCGGGGCAGCCAATGGCCCGCCTCGCTGGCTGCTGGTCGCGTTGTCGGTGACCGTCGTGCTGCTCGGCGGCATCCTGGCGTGGATGCGTCTGGGCCAGGCGCCCTCGACGGCGCCGACCGAGTCGCTCGGTGCGATCCTCGACGACGATCCGGCGCTCGGAGAGCGCACCCCTCCGTCCATCGCGCCGCCCACCATCGCGCCGCCCACGATCGCGCCGGCCACCATCGCGCCGGCCACGACGAGCGCGCCGGCCACGACGAGCGCGCCGGCCACGACCCTCGCACCACCAGTGACCACACCGCCGATCACGGCGCCCCCGGCGACGACGATCGCGCCACCGGTGACGACCCCGCCGCCTCCACCCGCGACGACGATCGCGCCGCCAGCCACGACGAGCCCACCTCGCGTGAGCGCCACCGAAGGCACGAGCGGCACACGGAGCGCGGGGACCACGACGAGCAGCACACGCACGGCCAGCAGCTCGACGACCGGCTCGCGCACCAGCAGCGGCGCCACTGGCTCGCGCACGACGGGCTCACGCACCACCGGCTCACGGACGAGCACCGGCATGACCACCGCGTCGACCGGCATGAGCACGGGCCGCACGACCGTCGTGACCGACCCGGGCTTCTGAGCGACCCAACTGCCGAAGGGCCGACTTCCGTAGGGCCGACTTCCGAAGGGCCGAGCTTGCGAAGGGCCGGGCGCGCTCAGCGGCCGGGCGCGCTCAGCGACGCTGGATGCCCGCGTGCGGCGTGCCGCCTTCGTGCTCGAGGCGCGCGAACAGATCGGACAGCTCGGGCCGAGGGCGCAAGGGCAGCACGAAGCCCGAGCCGAGCTCGGTGAGTCGACGATCGAGCGCCTCGAGCTCGCGGCCATGCTGACGCAGGTAGGCCTCGAGCTGGCTCCGGTCGTTCTCGTACTGCGTCTCGAGCTTCTCGAGCTGCGCGCGCAGGGCCTCGGTCTGGAACTCGAGGTCCTTCACCTCGCCCGCCTTGGACGCGACCCACGCGCGCGCCTTCTCGCTCGTGCCGTGCGAGAGGAGCCAGCGATCGAGCGCGTCGGCCGTCTCGCGCAGCGCCGAGACCTGCGCCGGCTGCGGCGTGTTGGCCTCCTGCATCACGCCGAGCGCGAGCATCTTGCGGTGGCCGTCGCGGTACGCGCGCTCGGCCTGCTGTGCGGCGTCGAGGTAGGGGCGCACCTCGACCTCGGCGTTGCGCGCGGCGCTGCGCGCCTGCGAGAGATCCTGACCGAGCGTGCTCATCGCGTGACCGAGGCGCTGGCGGCCCTCGCGCGCCTGCTGCTCCATCTGCTCGAGCTTGCGCTGCTCGACGAGGCCGCGGTTGCGGAGCTCGTTCGTGCGCACGAGCGTCTGTCGGATCTCGTTCAGCATCGAGACCGCGAGCTCCGGCGGCTGGCCCTGCGGGAACGCGCGACGGAGCATCTCCTCGAACACGACCGCCCGCGAGGCCCAGCGCTCGAGCGTGGTGGGGGGGAGCGTCGGGGCGGCGTGTCGCTGCGTCGCGCCCAGAGAGGAGACGGGCAGCTCGGCGACCTCCTCGGGCGGCGCGAGCGCGAGCAGTTCCTTCTCGACCTGGTGCGCGTCGACGGGCCGCTCCTCGGGCTTCTTCGCCATGAGGCGCACGATCAGCTCCTCGAGCCGCCGCGGGACGTTCGCGACGAAGTCGGAGGGCTTGGGGATCGGCTGCTGCATGTGGGCGATGAGGAAGCCCGTGACGTCCTCCGAGCGGAACGGCAGCTGCCCCGTGACCATCTCGAAGAGCATCACGCCGAGCGCGTAGAGATCCGCCGCGGGACCGGCGTCGATCGACGTCACGCGCTCGGGCGCCATGTACTGCGGCGTGCCGAAGATCTGACCGGCGCTCGTGAGGCGCTGGTCGTGGAGCGATCGCGCGATGCCGAAGTCGAGGATCTTCGGGATCATCCGGCCGTTGGGGCCCCGCGCCACGAAGATGTTCTCCGGCTTGAGGTCGCGATGGATGACCTGGAAGTCGTGCGCGCGCGCGAGACCTCGCGCGATCTGCGCGCCGATCGAGGCGACCTGCGGCGCGGGGATCGGGCCACGCTCGACGAGCGCATCGAGCGAGCTGCCCTCGAGCAGCTCCATGACGAGGTACGGCGTGCCGTCTTCGGACTCGCCGTAGTCGGAGATCTCGACGATGTTCGGGTGCGCGAGCGCGGCGGCGTTCTTGGCCTCCCGGCGGAAGCGCTCCTTGAGCGACGCGTCGCGCACGAGGTGTGCGCTCATCACCTTGATCGCGACCGCACGATCCACGAGCTGGTGGCGCGCGCGGTAGACGATCGCCATCCCGCCCTCGCCGAGCTTGCTCTCGATGAGGTAGCGGCCCGCGAGCAGCGTGCCGATCCGGGGATCGGCGAGCTCCTCGAGCATGGCGCCGTCGACGAAGCAGCGGGGCTCCTCGTCGGAGTACTTCAGTTGGCACACCGGACAGACGCGCATGGGCCCTCGCGGCGGGATCCTGGCGGGCCGAGACACCCGGTGGCAAGGCGGCTGTTCCGGATCGCGCGCGGACGCGCCTTCCATCGGCGCGACGATCTGCGTCATGCTCGTGGTCCGTGCCGCGAGAGCCGGAGCAACGAGAGGGTCCGAGCGAGCCGGCGAGCGGCCCGGACGACGGGCCCATCCTCGTCGGGTGGCGCGAGTGGGTGGCCTTGCCCGCGTTCGGGATCGGCGCGATCAAGGCCAAGGCCGACACCGGCGCGCGCACGTGCGCGATGCACGCCGAGTCGCTCGAGCGCCACTCGGTCGGAGGCACGCCGATGGTGGGCTTCCGGGTCTTCCCGTTCCGCGGCGATCGCGTGACGAGCGTGTCGGTCGAGGCACCGCTCGTGGACGAGCGCCTCGTGCGCTCGAGCGACGGCGACGCGCAGGTGCGGCCGATCGTGAGGACGACGCTCGAGATCGCCGGCCTCGAGCGGGAGATCGAGATCTCGCTCGCACGCCGCGATCTCATGGGCTTTCGCATGCTGCTCGGGCGCGCCGCGCTGAGCGGGATGCTCGTCGATCCGATGCGGAGCTACGTGTGGGGCAGCTACGAGCCGCCCGTGCCGTTCCGGCCGAGCAACCTGCCGCCGCCCCTTCGCGGGTGATCGGTCAGATCGGGTTCTCGGGGGCCGAAGGCGCGAGCGCGATGCCGAGCTCGCGACGCAGCGTGAGCCACGCGCGCGAGACGGCGTAGCTCGCGAGATCGTCGACGAGGTCCTCGGCCGTCAGGCCGTGCGGCACCGGCAAGAGGCGCACCATGCGCGCGGCGACGGCGATGGAGCCCGTGAGCGCGAAGCCTGCGCGCACGGCGGAGAGGTTCGAGGCGCGACGGAAGCGAAGGAGCGCATCGGAGAGGTGAGTGCGCGGATCACCGACGGTCGGAAGCGAGAGGTCGACGCACGCGAGGCGGAGCGACTCGCGCACCTGAGGGACCATGAAGCGCTCGATGGTGTCCGCGACCTTCACGATGCGCGGATCGGCGGGCATGCGGCGCTCGAGGTAGAGCCCCGCGCACACGAGGGTGAGCAGGTCCGACGGGCTCGGCAGGAGCGCGAGCAGGTAGCTCTCGGGGCGATAGAACGCGAGGTGGTGACCGGCGACGAAGAGCATCTCGTCGTACGAGAACGAGCTGGCGATCGAGCCACCGGCGAGGCTGCCGATCGGCGAGACGTTGAGGTACGCGAAGCCACCGGGGAGGTCGGCGCGGAGCCAGAGCCGCGGCACGGGCAGGCCGAGCGCGCGGGCGGCGCGGCGGAAGACACCACCGAAGCCTGCCTCGGCGGTCGTCACGTCGACCTGATCTCGGGCGCGCAGGCCGAGATCACGCTCGGGTCGCAGGCGCATCGTGAGCAGGGCGGGCCAGAGCGACGCGCAGACGCGCGCGACGTCCGGATCTTCGTCGTCGTGAGCGACGTAGTCCTTGAAGAGGTGGCTCGCCAGGGGCGTCGAGAGCACCGGCGACTGGTCGCCCGCGAGCGAGGCGAGGCGCTTCTCGGTGGGATCGACCGAGCCGAGGAACGCGAGCACGCGCGCGACCTGGCTGGCCTCGTCGAGCTCACCGCGCTCCCAGTGCTGCTTGAGCCGCGTGCGCAGCGCGGTCGTGTCGCGCGGGCTGACGACGGCGGGCATCGGCTCGGGCGTGAAGGCGGGCGGACGAACGCTCTCGCGCTCGCCATCGGGCTCGGTCTCTCCACGAACGCGCGCCAGCGCTTCACGCGAAGGCGCGAGGGCCGGCGGGATCGCCGACGGTCGATCGGAGTCGTGCGCGCTCGAGGTCTGGACGCTGGGGCGCGGGCTCGAGCGCGGCGTCGAAGGCGCCTTGGGGCGGGGGCTGGGACGCGGGCTCGGCGGAGGGCTCGGGCGCGGCGTCGACGCGGCGCGTTGCTGTGCGCCCATGAGGATCTTGCGGGCGAGATCCTCCACCGCGCCGTCACCGCGGATGGGCTCGGGAACGGGCGTCCCATCCTTCTTGAGGAGGTGGTCGGGCACGACCACGACCTCGGCCTCGACGCTCTCGGGGGGTCGGAGCGAGCCGCGGCGTCCCGACCGCGAGTCCCGCGCGCTCCGAGGCGCCATCTCGGGGCGCGACGAGCGGCGCGCACGGGCGCTGACGAGCAGGCCGTCGACCTGCGCGACCTCGTCCTCGAGGAGCGGCAGGCGCAGGACGCGGCCGTCGACCACGTGCACCTCGAGGCGCGCGCCGTGCTCGTCCTGCACCAGCGCGAAGGGCGCGTTCGACCTCACGGGGATCTCTCGGAAGAGCTCGAAGGCGTTGGGGCGGGAGAGCAGCGCACGGCGGCCGTCGCCGCGCGCCACGAAGAGCAGCTGACCCGTGGATCGGTCGAAAGACCGAGGGATCAAGGCGTGCTCGCGCACCTCCGCCGCGTCGAGCTCGGGCGGGAGGAAGTCCGTCAGGTCGTCCAGCACTGCGCGCAGGTGTATCCGCTCGGATCCGATCGTCCAGTCTCAGCGTTCGCGTTTCCGTGAGGTGGTTCTCGGGGTCCCCCAGGGCGGACGCGCGGCGTGACGGCGCGCCTCAGCCGACGGTCCAGCCGCCGTCGATCACCACGCACTCGCCCGTCATGTACCGGCTCTGATCACTCGCGAGCAAGAGGGCCAGGCCCGCGATGTCCTGGGGCTCCGCGATCTGCTTGGTGGCCATGCGCGAGAGCACCATCGCCTTGATCTCGTCGTTCGAGGTGAGCGCGGAGGCGAACTTCGTGTCGACCAGGCCGGGCGCGATGGCGTTGACGCGGACGTTGGCCGACCCGAGCTCCATCGCGAGCGTCTTGGTCATCGAGATCACCGCGGCCTTGGTCATCGCGTACACGCCCTGGAGCGGCATCGCCATCTGGCCGGCGACCGAGGCCACGTTGACGATCGCGCCGGGCGCGTTGCGCTCCATGAGGTGCTTCACCACCGCGCGCGTCGTGAAGAAGTAGCCCTTCACGTTGACCTCGAAGGTCTTGTCCCACGCGAGGTCCTCCACGAGCATCATCGGCCCGAAGTAGGGGTTGGTGGCGGCGTTGTTCACGAGCACGTCCACCTTGCCGAAGCGCTCGATCGCCGCCGCGACGAGCGCCTCGATCTGCTCCTTGCTGCCGGTGTGGCACGCCACCGCGAGGGCCTCGCCGCCCTCGGCCTCGATCTTCTTCTGCACCTCGACGAGGCCGTCGAGCTTGCGCGACGCGAGCACGACCTTGGCGCCGGCCTTCGCGTACGTGCGCGCGATCGCCTCGCCGATGCCGCGGCTCGCGCCGGTGACGATGGCGACCTTGTTCTCGAGGTGGATGATGGGCTGGCTCATGTCGGGGTCTCCTCGTCTGTCTCGGTGGGATCGCGAATCGCCTTCCAAGGTGGTGCGATCGTCGATGCTCGGACGTGCTCGATCAGCGCTCGCCGCTCGGCCGATCGCGGCGCGTGCGGCTCGGAGGCGGGACCGAGTCGGGCACCGTCTCGGCGTTCTCGATCTCGGTGCGCGGGACCGTCGGGCGCACGCGGCGCTCGCGCTGCGTCGCGGCCGGGCCGGCCTCGGCGGCGCGCGCGGCCGGCTTCGGCTTCTCGGGCGCCTCGTCGTCCTTGCCGACGTGATCGAGCTCGACGAGCAGCCCGAAGCTCGCGGCGATGGCCGTGAGCGACAGCGTGGGCGCCGCGATCCACGAGGCGCTCGCGCCCTCCGCCGTGGGGCCGAGGAGCGCCGAGAGGAGCTCGGGCAGCGGCGCGTCGAGGTGGGCGCCGAGCACCCAGTACGCGAGCGCGCCCACGGCGACACCCGCGACCGCCTTGAGCGCGGCGGGCAACCACGCGCCTTCTCTCCAAGGGGCATCACCGCCCGCGATGCCGGTGGTTCCGCACGCCGCCATCGCGGCGAGGTAGCCCAGGAGCGAGCCGACGGGTACGGGCCAGCGCAGCGCGAACGTGAGCACGAGGCCGAGCGCGAGCCCGATCACGAGCCCCTTCACGAGGCCACGGACGATCGCGACGACGAGCGCACGCATGAGGCGGCGGATGCTACCAGCGTGGAGCGCGCGCGCATGCGCTCTCGCTCGCCACGGCCGATCACGCTCGGCCGTGCCTCGGGCAGCGGTGCGAAGCGCGACTGCGTGTTAGGACGCGCGCCGTGACCACGAAGATCGGGCTCGTCGCGATCGGGCGGAACGAAGGGGCGCGCCTCGTGCGCTGCCTCACCTCGGTGATCGGGCGCGTCGAGCGCGTCGTCTACGTCGACTCGGGCTCGACCGATGGCTCGGCCGCCAGGGCACGCGAGCTCGGCGCGGAGGTCGTGGATCTCGATCTGCGCACCCCGTTCACGGCCGCACGCGCGCGCAACGAAGGCGTCGCGCGCCTGCTCGAGGTGGCGCCCACGATCGATCGTGTGCAGCTCGTCGACGGCGACTGCGAGATCGTGCCGGGCTGGATCGAGGTGGCCTCGCAGACGCTCGATGCGCGCGCCGACGTCGCCGTGGTGTGCGGGCGCCGGCGCGAGCGCTACCCCGAGGCGAGCCTCTACAACCGCGTGATCGACGTGGAGTGGGACACACCCGTCGGCGAGGCCAAGGCGTGCGGCGGAGACGCGATGATGCGCGTCGCGGCGTTCCGAGAGGTCGGAGGCTTCGACGCATCGCTCATCGCGGGTGAAGAGCCCGAGCTCTGCGTGCGGCTGCGCCAGCGCGGCTGGAAGATCCTCCGCATCGATCACGAGATGACGCTTCACGACGCGGCGATCACCGAGCTCAAGCAGTGGTGGCAGCGCGCGGTGCGCTCGGGCCACGCGTACGCCGAGGGCGCCGACAAGCACGGCCGCGGCCCCGAGCGGCACTGGGTCGCCGAGACGCGTCGCATCGTGCTCTGGGGTGCGCTCGTGCCGAGCCTCGCGCTCGGCGGCGCGCCCTTCACGGGCGGCCTCTCGCTCGCGCTCCTGCTCGGCTACCCGGTGAGCGCCTACCGCGCGTTCCGCGCCGTGCGGCGTCGGGGTGTGCCGATGGACAGCGCCGCGGCGTACGCCGCGTTCATGACGCTCGCCAAGGGCGCCGAGATGCAAGGCGCGCTGCGCTACTGGCGCAACAAGGCGCGCGGCCAGCGCAGCGGGCTCATCGAGTACAAGTGAGGAGCCCGTCGCTCACGCGTCTTGGGCCAGCGCCGCTCGGCGCTGATGCGCACGACGAGCCGCTCGAGGTCCGCGCCCGAGAGGCGCGCGACGACCCCGCGGCTCACGATTCTCGGGGAATTCGGGGTCCATCTGGCGGGTCCGCCGCCAGGGTGCCTGGCGGACGCCACCCCAGCCGCGCGGGGGCTTGCATCGCGACGAGCGTTCGTCCGATGTTCGGGACGTGAACGCGCCCCTGACGCCGCCGCACGCGCCGCCGCCGAGCGCGCGGCCACCGAACGATCCCAACGAGCAGCTCGCCAAGGACGTCGCGAAGGCCGGCGCCCTCGGCTGCCTCGGTGGGCTCGGCGCGTTCGGCATGTTCGCGCTCGCGGCGATCACGGCCATCGTGATCGTCGTCCTGATCTTCGTGGGCCTCGTGCTCTACACCTGCGGCGGCGGCTGAATCACGTCGCGGGCGAGGTCGCCTGGATCGGCTCGGTGCTCGGTGCGTGGCGCCAGAGGCTGAAGAGCCCGCACGCGAGCATCGCGACGGAGAAGAGCTGGTACGCGCTGAAGGGGCCTGCGTAGAGGCGGCTCTCGCGCAGGAACTCCACGAAGAAGCGGAAGGTCCCGTAGAGCACGAGGTGCAGCGCGAAGAGGCGGTGCTTCATCACCCCGCGCCGCTGCATCGCGACGAACGCGACGCCGAGCCCGAGGTGGAAGAGGAGGTCGTAGAGTGCCGTGGGGTGGCGCATCACGCCGTGCTCGTCCGGCAGCGCGAAGAGCGACTCCGTCTCCCGCCCGCCGCAGCAGCCGACGAGCATGCAGCCCACGCGGCCGATCGCGATCGAGAACGGGAGGATCATCGCGAAGCGATCGTTGGGCGGCGTGCGGTAGTCGAAGGGCTTCTTGAGCAGCTCCGCGGTGAGGAAGCCGAACAGGAGCGCGCCCGTGATCGAGCGACCGACGAGGAAGAACGCGTCCATGCCCACGGGCTCGAGCGGCCAGCCGAGATCGCCGATCACCGCCGCGAGCTTGGCGCCGAGGAGCGCGCCGATGAGCGTGAGCGCCTGGATCCAGCGGTACTTGCTGCGCTCGACGGGATCGGCGATGCCGCGGCTCGAAGGAAAGAGCGCCGCGAGCAGGAGGCCCGCGAGCACGGGCACGACGTAGCCCGCGTGCAAGCCGTTCTCGAGCCGCGCTGCGAGCTCCTCGTTCATCGCGGGCGCATCGTACGCGAGGACGGATCGTCGAGCGCGCTCAGCGCGCCCAGTCGTAGCTCTCGCGGACGATGCGGCGGCCGTCGGTCTCGAGGACGCGGCCGTGCGCGAGCGTGACGCGGTCGAAGTCGAACGAGGTGATCTCGTCGACCGCGCGCACGGTGCCGGCCTTGTCGAAGAGCGGACGCAGCGGGCGCGCGACGCCGGGCTTGCCGAAGATGCCCGCGGCCTTGAGGTAGAGGCGCGTCGGCAGGTGGTCCATCACGTCGCTGAAGTTCTCGGTGAGGTCCGCGCAGACGAGCGTGCGCAGCTGCGGCAGGTAGAGCACCGTCTCGTCGAGCATCGAGGGCACGTGCACGCCGACGACACCCTCGGGCAGCGCGCCCTTCTCGTCGAGCGTCTGCGCGAAGCGGAGGTCGGGGCGCTTCTTGCGGAGCGCCTTGGCCCCCACGAGCCTGGCCTTCGGGTACGCGGCCGCGAAGGGGCCCGCGAAGACGTGGTGGTAGGCGTTGGGCGCCACGACGATCGACACCTCGCCGAGCGCGTCGATCGCCGCACGCAGCTCCGCCGTCGGCTCGACCGGAGAGTGCACGAGCAGCGACCGATCGGGCAGGCGCGCCACCGTCATGCGCGTCCCGAGGCGGAGCCCGAGCATCGAGAACTCGGGCCGGTGGAGCACGTGGAGGTCGGGCGTCAGCGCGGTGAGCACGGAGCGCATCCTACTTCGACGATCCTCGTCGGAGCGATCGGCGACGTGGCTCAACCCCCTTGGAGCGCCTCCACGCGCCGCGCGACCGCGTCTCGCACGGCCGACTCGAGGGTCATGGTGGCGAGCCGTTCCACGAGCTCGTCCTTCCGCACCATCCCGTGACGGGCGACGTCACGCGCGTAGCGGATGTCCTTCTCACGGCCTGCGACGAGCTTCGAGAGCACGAGGTCGTGGATCTCGAGACACCAGCCCGTCGCTCCCCGCGTGCCCGGGCCGTACGCAGGAACGAGACGCGACTCCCAGCCCGCAGGGAGGACCGCGGTCGTCGGGCCCACACCCTGCGCGTAGTAACCGAACGTCTCGTGGAACTCCGACCCCTCGCCGATGGCGCCGTCGATGAGGTCGGCACGATCGGGATGGTGCTTCGGATAGACGTCAGCCTCCGTCGAGACGAGGAGCTCAGGGGGCGCGTTCGGATACTGCCCGAGCACCGCTTGGCTCCCGACGATGATGAGCTCGTCGTCGTCCGCGATGCTCGCCGCGGCGCGGATGATGTGCTCGAGCTGCTCGCGCGTCACTCGGCCTCCGCGCGCTCGATCTCGGTGCGGACCGAGCGATGGATCGCGCGACGCTCTCTCGCGTCGAGCACGCCGGCGAATGGCGTCGACTGACGGAGCGCGCGCGCGTCCTCCGAGTCCTCGACGAGCTTCGCGAGCAGCACCGGAAGGGGCCCATCCAAGAGCGCCAGCCAGCGATCGACATATTCCGAGGACAGCGTTCGCCGCCGCCCCCACTCGAGCATGTTCGCGCGAGCGATCGCGACGCGGCCCGGATCGGCGGCCACACGCTCCGCGATCACGCGGTGGTACGCGAGCGAGCGAGCCTCACCGATGCGATGAAGGTCCACGTCGGCGAGCGTAGCATCGCGCCCCGTGAGGCCTACTCGTCCTACTCGTCCGCCGTCAGGCCTACTCGTCCGCCGTCAGGCCTACTCGTCCGCCGTGAGGCCTACTCGTCCGCCGTGAGGCCTACTCGTCCGCCGTGAGGCCTACTCGTCCGCCGTGAGGCCTACTCGTCCGCCGTGAGGTACGTGTAGCTGCCGAGCGAGTCCTCGTAGTGCTTCATGAGGAGCTTCACCTGGTCGAAGGTGATGAGGCCCTGGCGGCGGGCGCGCTCGGCCTGGCGGCGCACGCGCTCGATCATCACGCCGGGCTCGTACTCCACGTACGAGAGCACCTCGCGGATCTCGTCGCCCTTCACGAAGTGCCCGAGCTCGTAGCCGCCCTCGCCGTCGAGGCGCACGTGCACGGCGTTCGTGTCGCCGAAGAGGTTGTGGAGGTCGCCGAGGATCTCCTGGTAGGCGCCGTTCAGGAAGATGCCCATGTAGTAGCGCTGCTCTTCACGGAACGTGTGGACCGGGAGCACGCGCTTGACGTCCTCGATGTCGATGAAGTGATCGACCTTGCCGTCCGAGTCGCACGTCAGATCCGCGAGCGTGGTCTTCACCGTCGGCTCCTCGTCGAGCCGGTGGATCGGCATGATCGGGAAGAGCTGATCGATCGCCCAGCTGTCGGGGATGCTCTGGAAGACGGAGAAGTTGCCGTAGTAGATGGCGGCCATCATCTGCTCGAGCTGCACGACCTCGTCGGGCACGCGCTTGAGCTTCTTGGCGGCCTCGAGGATGCGCTCGCAACAAGCCCAGAAGAGCTTCTCGGCCTGCGCGCGCTCGCGGAGCGTGAGGTAGCCGAACTTGAACAGCGAGTCGGCCTCCTCCTTGTTCTGCGAGGCGTCGTGGTAGGCCTCCTGGAGGTTCTTGGGCTGGATGCCGTTGTACGTCTCGTAGAGCTGGCGCAGGACCTTGTGGGCCTTGGGGCCCGGATCCTGCGGCGTGCCGAAGCGCACCTCGTTCTTGCCGACGATCTCGAACACGAGCACCGACTGGTGCGCGGCGATCGCGCGGCCGCTCTCGGTGACGATCGTCGGGTGCGCGATCTCGGCCTTCGTGCAGGCCTCCGCGACGGCCGCGACGATGTCGTACGCGTACTCCTGGATGTTGTAGTTCTTGGACGCGTGGAAGTCGGACTTGCTGCCGTCGTAGTCGACGGCGAGGCCACCACCGACGTCGAGGAACGTCATGTTCGCGCCCATCTTCGCGAGCTCGATGTAGATGTTCGCGGCCTCGCGGATCGCGTTCTTCACGCTGATGATCGAGCTGAGCTGGCTGCCCGCGTGGTAGTGGAGCAGCTGGAGGCAATCGAGCATCTCGCGCTCGGCGAGGCGATCGACGACCTCGACGATCTCGCTCGTCGTCAGGCCGAACTTCGCGCGGTCACCGACCGAGTCGGCCCAGCGACCCACGCCCTTGGCGCCGAGCTTGGCTCGCACCCCGATGCAGGGGCGGATGCCGGTCTTCTTGAACGCGCGGAACGTGAACTCGAGCTCCTCGATGCGCTCGAGCACGACGATGACCGTCTTGTCGAAGCGCTGCGCCAGGAGCGCGGTCTCGATGTACTTCTGGTCCTTGTAGCCGTTGCAGATGACGAGCCCGCCGGGCTCCTGCTCGGCCGCGAGCGCGATCAGCAGCTCGGGCTTGCTGCCCGCCTCGAGGCCGACGCGCCACGGCGCGCCGAACTCGACGACCTCCTCGATGAAGTGCTTCTGCTGGTTGACCTTCGTCGGGAAGACGCCGCGGTAGCTGCCCTTGTAGTCGTACTCGGCGATGGCCTTGGTGAAGCACTCGTTGATGCGCTTGATGCGATCCTTGAGCACGTCCGAGAAGCGCAGGAGCAGCGGCAGCTCGAGGCCGCGCGCGTCGAGATCGTTCACGAGCTCGAAGAGATCGATCGCCTGCTGCGGGCGCTCGGGGTCGGGCACGACCTGCACGTGTCCCGCGTCGTTGATCGTGAAGTACGGGTGGCCCCAGCCGCGGATCTGGTAGAGGTCTGCGCTCCGCTGGACCGTCCACCGTGCTTCGTGCTCGTCGTCCATCGCTCTCCGTGCGGCGCGGCGGGTGCGTCGCGGGGGCCGATGATGAGGGCACGACGGTCGCTGCGCCAGATCCATCCGCGACGATTTCGGTGTCGGCACACGCGGCGTATCCTCGCGCTCATGTCGCCGCGCCTCGCTCCCTGCCTCCTCTTCGTGGCTCTCGTCGGATGTGGTGCGCCCGAGCGCGCGGAGAGTCCCCCCGCGACGACGAGCGCCAGCGGCACGAGCGGCACCGCGGCCGCCACGTGCATGCCCGGCGGACTCGAGTCCGCACACGAGGTCGAGGTGGTGCGGCTGCCGGCGGGCTGCTCGTTCTCGGGGGGCGGCTCGCTCGAGGCGCCGGCGGTCCTCGCCGACGAGGCGGCGATCGCTGCGAGCGTGCACTGCGCGGACGGCACGAGCCCGCCGATCGCGCTCGGTGAGGACCAGCTCATGGTCGCCAGCTTCACGATGTCGCCGGCCTTCGGTGGCATGGCGATCGTCGACGACGGCACGACCGTCACCTACGTGATGCGCGATCGGCCGCCGTGCCCCGGCGACCCGATGCCCATGCCGACCCCCGCCTCCGCGCTCGCGTATCGACTGCCGCGCGGCGCCACGCGCACGTTCCGCCAGCTCGCGTGCACGCTGCCGCGCACCTGCGGCTGAGCGTCAGCGGTTCTCGAGGCGGAGCACGCGGACCAGGAGGCGCCCGCCGCCGGACGCGTCCTCGTAGAGGCCACCGAGGGCGAGCACGCCGGTGGCGCCCGACACGCTCGCGGCCAGGTGCGCCTCGCGCAGCGTGACCGTCTCGAGCTCGTGCGTCTCGGTCGCACCGAGCGAGAGCGTCTCGACGATCGAGAGGCCGTCGGCGTCGAGCACGAGGACCGAGGCGCCCATCGCGCTCCGCACGAGGATCACCGAGGCCCCGCCCCAGGCCGTGCTCTCGAGCTGGAGCACGTCCGTCGCGTCGAGCGCGGTGCTCGCCGGTCGCGTCGTGCAGCTCGCGCCCGTGCACGAGATCGCGTCGATCGGCAGCTCGTTGCACGCGCGCACGTGTCGCACGACGCGGTACTGCGTCGGATCGCTCGTCGCGAGCAGGACCGGCGAGGTGTCCGTCGCGCTGGCCTCGAGCAGGGCCGCGGTGATCAGCGGCCTCGCGCTCGCGGCGCCGGTGCAGCGCGCGAGGAGCGAGCGGCCGCTCGTGGGCTCGTGCAGGTGCACCGCAGCGCGCGCAGAGGAGATGGCGTACGACGCATCGCCCCACTCCGCGAGCAGCTCGTAAGGCGTGGCGTTGCCTTCACCGAACGGTGCCCCGACGAACCCGATCTGGTGCGTGCCATCGGCGCGCAGCTCGTCGAGCGCGAGCAGCTCGCGCGCGAACTCGACGTCGGGCCCCTCGAAGAGCGCCAAGCCACCCGGAAAGCGCGAGGGCATCGCGCCCGTCTCGAGGTTCACGAGGCTGCCCGCCTCGCGCACGATCCACACGAAGTCGTCGGTGTCCTCGCCGACCTGCGGGCTCGGACGAAGGAGCGCGAGGCTCGTCTCGTCGGCGCCGCTCCGCCCGGAGATCGCGCCGAAGCCGATGCCGCTCGCGAGCTCGGCGCTCGGCTCGATCACGGCAGGCATCGCGAAGGGCTCGCTCCTGTGGATCGAGACCTCCACTTCGCCCCGGTCGTGCGGGCCGAGGTTGACCGCGGTGAGGAGGCGCGGCGCGTTGGCGCCGCCCGCGCGGATCCCGAGACCGAAGGTCACGTTCGTCGCGGCGAGATCGAGCGCAGGCGCACCGAGCGTCTCCACCCAGAGCGAGGTCTCGTTCCGCGTTGCTGCCGTCGCACCGAGCACGACCTCGGACAGCGAGAGCGGCGAAACCGCCGGCGCGGGGAGGCAGGTGCTCGGCGCATCGAGCAGCACGGCGGCATCGACGGGCGCGGCCGCATCGAGCGGACCCGCGTCGAGACCACCGGTGGAGACCGGCTCGACGCAGATCCCGATCGCGGCGCTCGTGTCGCAGGTGCCGCTCACGCACGTGCTGCCGTCGGTGCAGCCCGTGACGCAGCGACCCTCGCGACACTCGGCGAAGACGCTCGGGTCACACGGGTCGGTCGCGTCGCAGGTCTCCTCGACGGGCCGCGTGCACGCGCGCACGCCGCTCGGGCCTGCGATGCAGCGCTGACCCGCGGGGCACTCGCTCGGGCCGGTGCACTCCTCGCGGCAGAGGCCGCCGACACACGTGAGCAGCGCGGCGCACTCCTCGCGCCGCGTGCAGCGGCCCCCGAGCGACACGCGCGACTCGCAGCCGAGCGCGAGGGCCGCGAGACCGACGAAGAGAAGAGCACCGGGCCCCGTGAAGCGTCTGGCTGGTGGAGCGAAGCGCTGCATCGCCCGGGTGTAGCCCGTCAGTCGCGGAAGTTCACGAACTGCAAGGGGAGCTTGAAGTCCTTGCTGCGCAGGAACGCGATCGTCTCCTGCAGCTCGTCCTTCTTCTTGCCGCTCACGCGCACGAGATCGCCCTGGATCGCAGCCTGGACCTTGATCTTCGAGTCCTTGATGGCCTTCACGATCTCCTTGGCCTTCTCCTGCTCGACGCCTTCCTTGAGCTTCACGAGCTGTCGCCAGGTCTGGCCGCCTGCCTGCGCGGGGTTCTGCGGATCGAGCGCCTCGAGCGCGACCTTCCGCTTCAGGATCTTCTCCTGGAGCACGCCGTACGCAGCCTCGAGGCGCCCCTCGCTGTCCGAGCGAAGGACGATGCCGTCCTCGGTCTGCTCGATGGTGGTGCCCGTGTCGCGGAAATCGAAGCGCGTGCCGACCTCCTTGCTGGCCTGGTTCACGGCGTTGTCGACCTCGTTGCGGTTGAGCTTGGAGACGATGTCGAAGCTCGGCATGACCTCTTTCCTCCGTGGAGGGCCGAACTCTCGCGAGCCTCGCGCGATCGCGCAAGCCGATCAGGCGCGGCGCAGCGGGAGCCGGACGGTGAACGTGGTGCCCTGACCCTCACCGGCCGAGTCCGCGGAGACCGTGCCGCCGACGTTGCGAAGGAGGGCCGAGACGACGAAGAGGCCCAGGCCCGTGCCCTTGCGCTTGCGCACGGCCTCGCTCGCGACGCGGAAGAAGCGGTTGAAGACGCGGCGGAGGTCCGCCTTGCCGATGCCGATGCCGCGATCGCGCACCGTGAGGACCGCGCGCTTGCCGGGCTCGTCGATCTGCGCGTCCACCGTGATCTCGAGGTGGTCGCTCGAGTACTTCACGGCGTTGTCGATCAGGTTGCGCAGGACGATCTCCATCGAGACGCGGTCCGTGTAGACCGAGAGGTCCGAGGGGATGCGCACGTCGATCTTGTCGCGCGGGACCTTGTGCCGGGTCGCGACGCCGTCAGCCATGCGGTCGGCGAGCTCGCGCAGCGCCACCACCTCGAGCTCCACGCCCATCTCGCCGTGCGCGAGGCGGTTGGCCTGCAGGACCTCGTCGATGAACGAGCTGAGGCGATCGATGTCTTCGCGCATCATGACGCGCAGGGCCGTGCGCTTGTCCTCGGGCAGGCCCTCTCGCTCGAGGGTCTGGAGGCAGAGCTTCATCGACGCGAGCGGGCTCTTGAGCTCGTGGGTCACCGAGTCGATGAACGAGTCCTGCCGGCGCACCTCGAGGATCTCGCGCGCGAGGAAGATCGTGAACATCACGAGGACGGCCATGATCACGACGAACGCGAGCAGGCCCAGGACGAGCAGCCACACGTTCGCGGCGACCTCTCCGCTCTCGGAGATCCGGTTGAGGAGGAAGAGCGTCCAGCCGACGGTCAGCGCCGCCGCGAGCGGCACCGTCACCGCGCCGAACGTGATGGGCACCGAGATCGAACGTACGCTGCGTCGCGCCACGGCCCGAGGATATGCCCACGCCCGTCCCCTTGCCCGTGCCCCGCCGTGCCCGTGCCCGTGCCCGTGCCCATGCCCGTTCCCCGCTCATTCGCGCGTCCACGCGCTCTCGCGTTCGAGGCGACGAAAGTCGGAAGAGCGCCTCGCGCATCCACGGCTCGCGCGCTGGCGTCTCGCGGGACCCGAGGCGTTCCGCGCCCAGGGCCTGCGTCCGTCTCGCTCCGCACTCACGCGTGCTCACTCTCGCGTTTCGAAGCGAGGAAGGACGCAGTCTTGCCGGAGACCTCCACAGGCCTGCGCGAGCGGGCACGCCAGCCGTGGAGGCAACGACGTCTCGCTCTCTCGTCACGCGTGGTCACTCGCTGTCGATCGATCGTTCGAAGCGAGGATGGACACTGTGGAAGAGCGCCTCGCGCGTCCACGGCTCGCGCGCTGGCGTCTCGCGGGACTCGAGGCGTTCCGCGCCCAGACCCGCGGGTCCCCGTGAGATACCGTTCCGCCGGAGGCGCCTTGAAGCTGTTCGTCGAGCTCTGCTACCGCCACCCCGACGGGAGCTGGTCGATCGAGCCCGGGTTCTACGAGGGGCCAACCGGCGCGGCCATGCTCGCCGAGGCCCGGCGCGACGGCGTCGCCGGCCGCTTCGGGCGCGAGTTCGAGGGGATCTGCGGCGTCGTCCGACCGACCGGGCGCCTCGACGGGCTGCCCAAGCCCCGCATGGCCTCCTCGGACCCCCGCGACCCCACGCGCCTCGCGGCGCAGCTCTCCGCGCTGCGCCTGGTCGACCTCGGCGACACCGCCCCCGAGCCCGCGCTGCTCGCGCCCGCCGCCGACGTCGACGCCGTCCCGTGGTACTCGCTCGACGCCGCGTTCGGGCCCGCGACCGGCGCAGGGGTCGTGTTGCGCCGGTGCTGGGCGGCCGACGAAGCGACCGCGAAGGCCGCCGCCGAGGAGGTCGGGCCGATGTTGTGCCACGAGGGCACGCTGTACGGCGCCACCGTCGCCGCGCTCCCGGCCCTCGCTCGGCTGGTCCGCGACCCGCGGGTCGCTGGCAGGGGGGCGCTGCTCGCGTTGCTGGCCGACATCTCCGCGTCGGCGGTCGACGGGTCCGGCCGGAAGCGCAAGCGCGACGCGCTCATCGGGCTGTGGCTGCGCTGGGAGTACCGCCACATGCCGGGGATGGCCGCGGACCTGCTGGCGGCCGCCGCACGCCAGCGCAAGCACGCCGTCGCCATCGCCGCGGCGTGGCCCTCGCTCGCGCTCGGCCCGCTCGGTGGCCCCGTGGCCCCGGGAGCGGCCACGTCCCGGAGGAGCCCATGACCGCGGGGGCTCAACCTCGTCCCTCTTGCCGGAGACCTCCACTGGCCTGCGTGAGCACGCACGCCAGCGGTGGAGGCGACGACGTCTCGCTCTCGTCATCGTCACTCGCCGTCACTCGCTCTCGCGTTCGAAGCGAGGAAGCCGTGTGAAGAGCGCCTCGCGCGTCCACGGCTCGCGCGCTGGCGTCTCGCGGGACCCGCGGCGTTCCGCGCCCAGGGCCTGCGTCCGTCTCGCTCCGCACTCACGCGTGCTCACTCTCGCATTTCGAAGCGAGGAAGGACGCGGTCTTGCCGGAGACCTCCACAGGCCTGCGAGCCGTGGAGGGGAAGACGTCTCGTTCTCGTCACGCGTGGCACTCGTGGGCTCGCTGTCGATCGATCGTTCGAAGCGAGGATGGAAGCCGTGGAAGAGCGCCCCTCGTGTCCACGGCTCGCGCGCTCGCGTCTCGCGTGACTCGAGGCGTTCCGCGCCCAGGGCCTGCGTCCGTCTCGCCCCGCACCAGCGTCTCGTCATCACTCCTCGATCGGCTCGAGCGTGCCGAGGCCGATGCGGGCGCGATGCTCGCCGTCGAGGACGAAGACCTCGCTCGGGTCGCTCTTGTCGAACCACGATGTGAGCGGCACCTCGATCGTGTGGAGCTGGCCGCTCGCGAGGTCGCGCTGCGCGACGACGTAGTGCGTGCCACGCGGGTCGATCACACCGACGCTCACGACCTCTCCGCGCACGGCGGCCCACTCGAAGAACGTATCGCGACAGAGGACCGGCTCGAGCGTCGTCTCGTCGATCACGCAGTTGTCGTGCGGGCTGCGCACGACGAGGATCGGAAGGCCCGTCGCGTCTGCGCTGCGGTGCACGTCGGTGAGCACGTGCGCGCCGCAGGTGAAAGGCATGGGCGGCGCGTCTCGATCGTTCTCGAGCTGGCAGCGGTGATCGAGGGCGGTCCACACGCTGATTGCACGCACGTGCGTGGAGATCGCGCGCTCCGAGCGATGCGGAAGGAGCGCGGCCACGGCGCCGATCGCCGCGGCCACGAGGAGGATCGCCGCGATCGCGAGCAGCGCCGTGAAGCGCCCCGCACCCGCACGCTCTCCTCGCGCTCCGCTCACGGTGTCCATCGTCGCAGCGCGTGGGACACGGGCGAAGCGCGCGTGTTCCGGAGCGCCCGCGGGTCAGTCCGCGACGATCGCGCGGATCGTGTCGTAGTCGGCCTCGCCGATGCTGCCGCTGCGTGCGCACCGGATGTGGCCGGTCGGGTCGACGAGCACGTGGATCGGGATCGTCGCGCCGGTGTCGAGGCCGAGCGAGGTCATCATCGTCGCGAGCGTGCTCGGATCCGTCAGGCGCGCGCTCTCGGGCACGTTCGGGTGCGCGGCGCGGTAGGTGGTCACGGTCTCGGCGGCCTCGTCGACCGAGAGGAAGTACGTGGTGACTGGCGTGCCGGAGGTCTGCATGCGATCGCGGAAGCTCGCGATGAGCGGCAGCTCGTCGATGCAGGGCGCACACCACGTCGCCCACACGTTCACCCAGCGCCAACCCTCGCCGGGCAGCGCAGGCCCTTCGGTCGCGGGCAGCGCGAGCGCGCGCCCCTCACCCACCGGCGCCGAGACGTCGCAGAAGCGCTCGGCCGGATCCTGCCGCCGCACCGCCACCGCCTCGACGCGCGAAGGAGCCTCGGGGGTGATGGTCGCCTCTTCACCGCAGCCGGCGACGAGGAGGAGCGGCGCGAGGATCATCGTCGGGAAACGCATGGTCGGAGTCCCTGTCTGGGCATCACGTCAATGAGGGCCTGGGAGCCCAATGAAATCGTGGGGTTGTGAGGGCGGGAGTGACCCCGAGCGTCGCCCCGAGCGTTGCTCAGAGCTGGCAGTCGATCCAGGCGATGAAGGCGGAGCGGTTGAGGTTGTTCGGGTCGCACTCGCCGGTCTGATCGGAGCGGGACCACTCGCAGAAGCTCGGGTCGAGCTGCGCGAATTCCTCGCCGAGCCAGAGGAGGCCGACCTGTCGATCGAGCTCGGGGTCGTGGAACTGCGCCTGGAGGTGGGCCATGACGGCCTCGGCGCGCGCGCGGGAGAGGTCTCGGTTGTGCTCGACCTGACCCTCGGGCGAGGCGCGAGAGACGACGAAGAAGTAGCTCGCGAGCTGGCGGTCCGCGAAGACGCGGTTCACGAGCGCCACGTCTTCGGGCGCGAGCGTGGCGTCGTCGCGATCGAACTGCACGATGCCGCCGCGCTCGCGCATCGGGAGGAAGAGCGCGTTGAAGTCGTCGCCGCTCATCGTCGCGACGTTGCGCGCCTCGACGGGCTGACAGCCGCGGCCGCCCGAGCCTCCGATGAGGCCGCAGCTCGTGAGCACACGGCGCAGGATCGTGCGCAGCTGTGGCGTGCAGTACTCCGCGTTCGTGAGCGACGCGACGGCCACCGCCGGCTCGTCGGACTCGGCCGACTCGGCCACATCGAGGCGCTCGGCCGCCTGGCCCTGCCAGCGGCTCACGAGGATCGTCGGAGTGAGGAGGCCGGCGAGCGCGAGCACGCCCGCGACGACGAGACCACCGGGCTTCATGGCGCTCATCGCTCACCTCCCGCAGCGCTCGTGCGGCCAGCGGCGCCGCGCGACGCGAGGCGCGTCAGCACGTAGTCGAGGCCCAGATCCGTGTCCTCGTCACAGATCCGCGTGTTCTCCACGTAGACCTGCGGCGTGAGGATCGGCAGCTGGTTCGCGACGGCCCAGCGGAGCGAGCGGTTGAGCTCCGCGCGCACCGTGTCGCTGCCGATGCAGGAGCGCAGCGAGGGGAACTGCTCTTGCGCCATGCGCCGCGCCGCGCCCGCGCTCGCGGTCTCGCGCTCGCGGATCTCCTCCTGGTGATCGAAGGCCCACGCGAGCACCTCGTCCGCGTCCTCTTCCGCACACAGCACCGCCTCGCTGATCGCGCACGCGCCGGGGTGGAGCGAGGTGTCGAGCATGCGGTTGCACTCCGCATCGAGCGGGAAGAGGAGCACGCGACGGCTCACCTGCTCGGCCGCCGGATGCGCCGAGAAGCGTCGCTCGAAGCCGCGGCACGAGGGGCACAGCGGATCGAGCACCTCGAGCATCGTCACCGGACGCGTCTGGCTCCCGAGCGGAACGAGCACGTGGCCTTCGTCCTCGGGGTGCGCGAGCGTTCCGCAGGCGCCCACGTAGTGCTCGAAGTCCGGGGCCTGCGCGGCATACGCAGCCACGGGCACCACGACGAACACGACGCCGACGGCGAACGCGAGCGCGAGCGCACCGAAGCCGATCGGCCCGTGGCCCGCCTGCTCGCGTGGCTCGCGGCGGCGGTTCGCGCCGACGTTGCCCGCGCGGAGCCTGCGGTCCATGTCGCTCGCGGTCGCGAGCTTGATCTTGCGTCGCGGGGCCTCCTCGACCGTCGCGTCTGCGCCACCGCCCTCGTCGAGCGTGCGATCGAGCTGCGTCGCGTCGGCCTTGCCGCCGTCGAGCTCCTCGGGCTCGAACTCGCTGCGCTCGAGCTGCGTCGCGGCTGCACGCTCCCCGAGCCGCGCGGGCCGCGCCTCGACGACGCGTTCGTCGAGGTGCGTCTCGGCCACGCCGAGATCCTCGACCTCGCTCATCGCGGACGCGAGCGGCGCGGCAGAACGCGCGACGAAGAAGGCCGCGATCGAGAGCACGAAGCCGATCGTGCTCGAGGTGTAGATGCCGATGCAGAGCTTGCAGGCGGCGTCGAGCTCGTGGAGCGACAGGTAGCCGAAGATGCACGACGTGAGGAAGGGCAGCGCCCACGCGAGCACCTGGTAGCCGCTGGCCCGCGTGTCGTTCTCGCGGCGCAGCGCCACGAGCGCCAGCGCACAGACGAAGAGGTACGCGAACACGGCCATCGAGGGCAGCGAGACCGGGATCCCGCCCCACACGCTGTCGCGCATCACCGACGAGTACGGGCTCATCAGCGTCGCGTGGCAACCGCTCGTGCCCGAGACGTCGGGCGTGTCGGCGCCCGGCACGAACGAGCAGTGGATGCCGTGGACCTGGCGATCGAGGTGGGCCGTGAAGTCCGACGTCGAGACCGACGAGAACAAGAAGCCGGCGCCGGCGGCCACGGCGAGCACCACTTGCAAGATGCGCTGGAGCATGAGCCGCGAGGCTTAGCGCGCGCCCCGACGGGCGACGAGTCACCGTCGCGCCACGGAACGCGACGAAGCCCGCGCTCCGAGAGGAACGCAGGCTCCGGTCACGATCGAGACGCCGCCGCGCGACGATTCTCGAAGCAGTCGATCAGCTCACGGCAGCTGCGCGGGCTGGAGCGCGAGGTTCGTCGTCAGGCCGATCGTGGACGTCGCGCCCTGACCCGAGGTGCCGAACGAGCCGACGTAGATCTGGTAGGCGCCGGGCGCCGCGTTCGCGATGTCGATCGCGGGGTTCGGGTAGCCGCCGCCGTCGTCGTTGCACTGCACGTGACCGTCGGGGAAGCGGATGGCCATCGTCGTGTCCTCGGTCGCGCGGCCGACGACGCGGAGGTTCGGCAGCGCCGCGCTCAGCGTGAGGTTGATCTGCGCGGCCGCGGGGTAGTTGCCCGCGCACCAGCCATCGGCCGCACCCATCGTGCTGCCAGACACCGGACCACCCGCCACGACCGCCACGGTCGTCGGATCGGGCGCGAAGCCTGCGCCGAGCGTGACGGCCTGCGCGCCCGCGGCCGGGGGCGGCGGAGGCGTGCCGGTGCCGCCACCGATGGGCGGCGGGGGCGTGATCGTCGCCGGCGGGGTCGAGCCGCCGCCGAAGCAGCAGCCGCCGATGCCGACCGCGAGGAGGACGCCCACGAAACCGGGCGCGGCGAGGGACTGGAAGAGATTCATGGACCTGCTCCTGGTGAGTAGGGAGGGGAAGACCGCACTCGTCGCGGCGCGGGATGACGTGTACCAGGATCGACGTCCCAGCGGGCGTCAATTCACGTCAACGCGCGGCCGTGATCAGAGATCGATCACGGCCGGCTCGCCGTGCTCTTCGATCAGCGCCTCGACGTAGCTCAGGATCATCGCGCGACGCTCGAGCACGGCTTCGCGCTGTGTGTCGTCGAGCAGGTCCCCCACGATCTCGTCGTGGCTCGCGCGTGCGAGCGAGGCCGCATCGAGCCGTCGCAGCGCCTCGACGAGCGAGCGCGGGAAGCGCCGCGTGCGCTGGAGCTCCTCGAGGATCCGGCCGCGTTGACTCTCCCCCCACCGCACGGGGAACGCGAGGTTGTGATCGCGGATGATCACACGCTGCATGCCGTTGGTCGCGGTGCGGAGGTTGCCGCCGCTCAGGCGATCGCCGTTGCCGATCAGCGCGTCGAACACGCACATGCTCGCGAGGTCGCGCGCGAGGATGCGCTGCTCGGGTGAGAGCGCGGTGCCCGGCGTGAGCCACGCGCCCCAGCGCGCCAGGCCCTCGGGCTGATCGAGGGTGCCACGCTCGAGGTTCGGCACCCAGTAGATCGCGGCGCCCCGCACCGTCGTCGAGCCGGGCACGTTCGCGTTGAACGAGAGCGGCGCGAGCAGCGAGTCCGGGTTGCCCTCCCAGTCGGGCGCGATGTGGCGCCGCATCTGTCCGCGCTCGATCACGCGCACGCGCGCGGGCGGCACCTGATCCATGCCGAGCAGCACGGCGAGGCGATACGCCGCGATCTCGTGCGCCCAACCGCGCGGATGCGTGCGCGTCTCGGGCTTGTAGGCGGCGTCGATCGTGCCCGCGAGCTGCATCTGGAAGGTCGTCGAGGTCGTCCCGATCGGGCGCAGGTTGTCGAGGCGCGCCGAGAAGAGCGCCTCGAGGATGCGATCCTCGGTGAGCTCGCTCGACGCGAACCGACGCGCGGCCGGGATGCCCACGTCCTGTGCGCCCACCTGGACGACGGCTGTCGCAAGCAGGAGCGGAACGACGAACGCGAGCTTCCTCAGCACGACGGCCTCTGAGAACACGGCGCAGGATTCTTCGTCGGGAGCGAGCGCGCCCGGAGGACACGACTGAGGGGTAGCAGCGCTACCCCGCAAGGAGTGGCCGAGGACGTAAGCCGCTGCCGGCGAGCCGTCATTGGTACGAAGCGAAGAGGTTGCGAGCAATCACCATGCGCTGGATCTGCGAGGTGCCCTCGTAGATCTGGAGGATCTTCGCGTCGCGCATGAGCTTCTCGACCGGGTAGTCCTTCATGAAGCCCGCGCCGCCGAAGACCTGCACGGCGTCGGTCGCGACCTGCATGGCCGAGTCCGCGCCGAACGCCTTCGCGTAGCTCGAGACGATCGAGCTCTTGGCGCCCTGGTCGAGCATCCACGCCGCCTTGTGCACGAGCAGGCGCGTCGCCTCGTACTTGATCGCCATCTCCGCGATCATGAACTGCACCGCCTGGTGGTTCGCGATCGCGGTGCCGAAGGTCTTTCGCTCGAGCGCGAAGCGCGCCGACTCGTCCATCGCGCGGCGCATGAGGCCGCAGGCGCCCGCGCCGATGTCGGGGCGCGTCCGATCGAAGGTCTCCATCGCGACCTTGAAGCCCTTGCCGGGCTCCGCGAGCACCTGGCGCTTGTGGACCTTCACGTCCTCGAGGATGACCGTCGCGGTGTCGCTCGCGCGCTGCCCGAGCTTGTCTTCCTTGCGGCCGATCGAGAGCCCCGGCGTGTTGCGATCGACGACGAACGCCATGATCGTCTTGTGGCGCTGCGAGGCGTCGACGGTCGCGAAGATCACGTACCAGGACGCCATCGACGCGTTGGTGATGTAGCACTTCTGGCCGTTGAGGACCCAGTCGTCGCCGACCTGGCGCGCGGTGCACTGGATGCCCGCGGCGTCCGATCCCGCGGCAGGCTCGGTGATCGCGTAGGCCGCGTAGACCGGCTCGCTCGTGAGCATGCCGAGGTACTTCTTCTTCTGCTCCTCGTTGCCCGCGAGCATCACCGGCGTGGCCGCGAGGGTGTTCGCGGTCATCGACGTCTGGATGCCGGTGCAGCCGTAGGCCAGCTCCTCGGTGATGATGACGTTCTCGAGCTCGCCGAGGCCGAGGCCGCCGTACTCGGCGCCGATGTGCGGCGCGACGAGGCCGAGGCGGTGCGCCTCCTTGAAGACCTCGTGCGGGAACTTCGAGTGGTGATCGCACTCCGCCGCGACGGGGATGATCTTCGCCTTGGCGAAGTCACGTGCGACGCGCTGGAACTCCTTCTGCTCTTCGGACAGATCGAACCCGATCATCGCTTGCGCTCCTTCTGACGACGTTGCTCTTCGGCGCGACCCGCCCTCGCGCCGTAGACGTAACCGATCGCGAACCCCACCAGCAGCACGCCGGGGATGAACACGAAGTGATTGACGCTCGGCAGATCCATGTCCGCTCAGGCGTCCTCGGCGGAGTCGCCGCTGGCGGCTCGGCGCGCGCCCTCGACCTCGGCCGCCATGGCATCACCGCGCGCGCTCTTTCGGAAGTCGGGCTTGCGCGCTTCGATCGCTTTCTCGAGCCGCTCGAGGTCGCGCGAAGCCCCCGCCGTGAGACTGCCGAGGTAGAGGACGTAGCCGAGCACGAGCACGAGCACGGCGCCGTACGCCGCGACGAGGAGCGGGCCGCCGGGCACGTCTTCCTGCTGCGCGCCGGTGACGGCCTGGAACGTGGCCGAGCGGCTCTCCGCTGCGTCGTCTGCAGCCGGCGTGGGATCGACGTCGTCGGCCCTCGCGGGAGAGACCAGCCCCGGAGAGAGCAGCACCGGAGCGACGGACAGGCTCAGCACGACGGCCGCGAAGAGGCTCGCGACGAGGGCCCTCGCACGCGATGGTGCTCGCTCGACGTGGATCACGATCCCTCCTCCAGGAGGCCGCTCTCGGCGGCCTCGAGCTCGAGCGCGGCGACGCGCTGACGGACACGCTCGATGCGATAGCGGCTCCACACGAGGAACGCGACCAGCGCGGTGAAGAGCACGAAGCCGAGCACGAGCGCCGGCACCATGTCGGGGTGGATGCCGCCGCCCGCGCGCGTGATGACGGTGGGGTGCTGGCCGCGCCAGCGCTGCACCGAGTAGTGGATGACGGGCAGGAGCAAGAGGCCGAGGAAGCCCAGCGCCGAGGCGAAGCGCTTCTCGGCCTCACCCGCCTGGCCGAGGCCGCGCAGCACGTTGAACGCCACGTAGATCATGCCGGCGAGCAGCGTCGTCGTGAGGCGCGGATCCCACGTCCAGTACGTGCCCCAGGCCTTGCGCGCCCAGAGCGGCCCGGTGATGAGCACGATGAGACAGAACACGAGGCCGATCTCGGCGCCGGCCACGGCGATGGCGTCCCAGCGCTCGTCGCGACGCCAGAGGTAGACGGCGCTGCCCACCGCGGAGGTGACGAAGGCCACGTACATCGCGTACGCGCTCGGCACGTGGAAGTAGAAGATCTTCTGCACGATGCCCATCTGGAGCTCGACGGGCGCCATGACGAAGATCGCATAGAGGGCGCCGACCGAGAGGGCGACCGTGAGCGCGCCGAGCACGGTGTGCGGCACGGGCCAGGGCCCCACGCGCAGCGGCGGATCGTTCTTGCGGAGCAGCATGCCGACGCCCGCGATGAAGCAGCCGAGCGGCAGGAGCGCTCGGCTGAGCGAGGCCGACACCGCCACGAGACCGAACACGACCAGCGCGCCCAGCGCGATCCAGACGAGGCCCGTGGCGACGCGCACCGACATGCGGCCGCGAAGCTATCCCAGCGGCCATCGAGCGTCGAGACGAGACGCGGCGAGGACCCCACGAGCGCGGCGGCGGCCCGCCTCAGCGCGCGCGCTCGAAGGTGCGCCAGGCGCCCTCGATGCGGCGCTCGTGCGGGAGGTAGTCGAGCTTGTAACGCATGTGCTCGTTGTCGGCGATCGCGAGGCCGAGGTAGAGCCAGCGCACCTTGCTGCGCCGCGCGAGCTCGAGCTGCGTGAGGATCGAGAAGGAGCCGATCGAGAGCGAGCGGTGCGGCGCCGGCAGCTCGGGCTCGTAGAAGGTGTAGACCGCGCTCCAGGCGTCGGCGCCGCGATCGGTCACCGCGATGCCGACGAGCGCGTCGCCGAGGAAGTAGCGGATCTCGAAGGACTCGACGGCGCGCTCCACGAGGAACGCGTGGTACTCCTCGGCGCCGAGCTCGCGCTCGTGCTTCTTGAGGCCGCGCAGGCTCTGGTGGCGCTCGAACAGGGACACGCGCTGCTCGTCGACGACGAGCGGGCCGAGGCTCACCGAGAGCGCGCGCTGGGCCTTGCTCCACACGCGGCGCTGTCCACGCGTCGGCACGAAGAGGCTCGTGTCGATGCGCAGCGGCTCGCACGCGCGACAGCTGGGACAGGCCTGCGTGTAGAAGAGCGGACCGGCGCGGCGATCGCCCGCCTCGAGGCGCTGGTCGAGCTCGAGCGGCCGCAGGCGCCGCGTGGGCAGGCGCATGGGCCTGCGCGCGGTCTGCCCCTCGAGGTACGGGCACGGCTCGTCCTGATCGATCACCACGATCTCGGGCGGGATCACCGGGAGCACGCGCGGTCCGTCCATGGCGCGGCGCGGAGCATAGCGGAGCCAGTGCCGTGGGTCGCGAGACGCGAGCGGAGCGCGCACGGTAGGCTCGGAGGCGCGATGGACTTCGAGGACGTCCCCGACCCCACGCTCTACGCGGCGCCGTTCTTCCTCGCGGCCCTCGTCCTCGAGACGTGGCTGCTCGCGCGCCAGCGCCGCGCCGGTCGCGACGTGCTCGGCTACGTCGATCGCAAGGACACGTGGGCGAGCCTCGCGATGGGCGTGGGCTCGCTGCTCTTCGTGACGCTGATCAACTGGGGCGTGTTCGCGATCGCGTCGTTCCTCTATGCCCATCGCTTGCTGGACCTCGAGGGCGGCGGTCGCGCGGCGGTCGTGGCGATGTGGGTGATCGCCCTCGTGGGCTGGGACCACGCGTACTACTGGCACCATCGCTTCGAGCACGAGGTGCGGCTCTTCTGGGCCTGCCACGTCAACCACCACTCGAGCGAGAAGTACAACCTCTCGACGGCGCTGCGGCAGCCGTGGACGCCGTGGCTCTCGCTCGTGATGTACCCGCCGCTCGCGCTCTTGGGCGTGCCGCCGTGGCTCGTGCTCGTCTCGGGTGGGATCAACCTCATCTACCAGTTCTGGGTGCACACCGAGGCGGTGGGGAGGCTCCCGCGCTGGTTCGAGCTGGTCTTCAACACGCCCTCGCACCACCGCGTGCACCACGGCTCGAACCAGGCCTATCTCGACAAGAACTACGCGGGGATCCTCATCGTCTGGGATCGCCTCTACGGCACCTTCGAAGAAGAGCGCGAGCGCGTGGTCTACGGGCTCACGAAGAACATCCACTCGTACAACCCGCTGGTCATCGCGTTCCACGAGTACGTCGCGATCGCGAAGGACCTCACGCGCGCGCGGAGCCTTCGCGAGGTCCTCGGCTACGTGCTCGGTCACCCCGGCTGGTCGCCGCGCGACTGATCAGCGCGCGGGCGCGACGGGCGGATCGCCTTCGAGCGCAGCCACGTGCCGTACCAGGAGAGCGAGCCGCGCTCACCCCGCTCGGTGACCACGTCGTGGTCCGGATCGGGCGGTCTGGCCTCGGCGCCGAGCACGTCGTCCGGATGGGCGTAGAACAACGAGAAGCGCGGGGAGCCGAAGCCGATCTCGTAGGTGATCGAGTGGACGAAGCCCTCCTCCGACGCGCGGAGACCGAAGGGCTCGGGCAGCTCGATCGTGACCCGCCGGTTCACGGGCGAGGCCCACTCGTCCAGCCGCAGCGCGGGCAGGATCTCCGCGCGTCGGACGAGCGGACGGGCATCGAGCTCGGCCAGCGTCATCGGCTCGGGGCCGTCCTGTGCCCGGAGCTCGGCCACCAGCACGATGGCGAACGCCGCGGACACGAACGCTGCAGCCACACGCGTCGAGGCCCCTCGGCAGACTCGCCCCATGGATCAGCGCGCGCGGCGGCGACGGCGGCGGGTGCTCGGGCGGCTCTGCGCGGGCTCGTTCGTGGTCGCGCCGGGCTCGGCGGTGGGCGTCGTCGTGGGGCTCGTCGTCACGGTCGTGGTGACGGCGCTCGCCTGCTCGCCGCGGCGGAGGCCGTCCAGCGGGCGCATGGGCGCGAGGCGCGCGCCCTCGTGGAGCTCGCCGCCGAGCTCGCGCAGCGGCGGGTACTGCACGTCGTTGAGGCGCGTGAGGCCGTCGCGCAGCTGCGCGGTCCAGCTGTTGTAGATGCGCAGCTCGATCGCCGTCGCGTAGCCACCCTCGTAGGCCTCGAGCGCCTGCTCCTCGATGGGCACGATGAAGTACGAGAGCTGGTCGCGGTACGCCTGCTCCTCTTCCTCGGTGAGGCCCTCGGGGATCGGCGCGTCTCGCAGGCCGGAGGCGAAGAGCTCGTAGCTGCGGCCGACCTGGTAGAGCGCCGCGGTCACCCACTCGGCCACGCGCAGGCTCACGACGTCGGCGAAGATCTCCGCGGCCTGCCTGAGGAGCTGGCTCTTGCGCTCGAGGCGCTGCCGCAGGCCGGCGACGTCACCGTCGATCGTGATGGCCTCGAACTGCCGCAGCACCGCCTCGCCCTGGAGGTAGCGGGCCTGCGCCATGAAGTGGCGGCCCTCGGGCGAGAGCCGGCGCAGCGAGCCTCGGCCCGTGCGCACCGCGGCCTCGAGCGCGCGGCCGGCCTCCTCCTGGTTGCCCGCGTCCATCCACACCTGCGCCAGGCGCGCCTGCGCCTCGACGTTGCGGTCGACGTTGCGGCTGCGGCGCACGTACTCCTGGTAGACGCGCGCGGCCTCCTCCCAGCGGTGCGCCGCGGCGTGCGCGCGGGCCTGGAAGAACGTGATCTCGTCGGCGCTCTCGCTGCGCGGATAGCGCTCGAGGAATTGCTGCGCCGCCACCACGGCCGCGTCGTGATCGCCGGCCGACAGGCGCAGCAGCGTCGCGTTGAAGAGCGCGTCCTCGTGGTGCGGACCCTGCGGGAAGCGCGCGCCGTACGACTCGTAGAAGTGCGCGGCGTCGCGGAACTGCGCGATCGACTCGAACATCTGCGCGCCGTTCCACGCGCCGAGCGCGCCCTCCGTCGAGCCGGGGTAGCGCTCGACAAGGCGATCGTACGTGGAGGAGGCGCCGCCGAGATCGCCCGCGCGCTGGCGCTCGAGGCCGGCGTTGTAGAGCGCCTGTCGGGCGCGCTCGTCGTTCGGGAACTCGTCGGCCGCGTGCTCGAAGGCCTCCGCGGCCTCGCGGTGCTCACCCCGGTTCGCGAGCTGCTCGCCGCGCGCGAAGGCTGCCTGGAGGATCAGCGTGTCCAGGCGTCGCTGCGACTCGGCCGACTGGAAGGCGGGCGCGTCCTTGAGGCGACGTGCCCACGCCTCGATGTTGCCGAAGTCCTGCGCGCGGTTGAACGAGTCGAGGATGAGCTCGCCGGCCTGGGTCGCATACGAGCTCGTCGGGAAGCGCTCGAGCAACTGACCGAAGAGGCGCACCGCCGGATCGAAGATCGAACGGTCGTAGTAGAGGCGACCCTGGCGGAAGAGGATCTCGGGGAGATCGGGATCGGTGGGGAAGTACTGGACGTAGAGCTCGATCGCCTCGCTGAAGGCGCGATCGTTGTCGGTCTCGCCACAGGGATCCTCACTGGCGCCTTCGGCGCCGCCGGGGGGAGTCGGCAACTCCCCCCCACTCCCCCCTGCTCCTCCGCTCGTCGAACTCGCTCCCTCGCTCCTCCTGGGGTCCGCTTCGCGGACCCCGCCGGATGGCGTCCCCGACGTGGCGGTCTCACTGGCACCCTGCGCACTGGCACCCTGCGCACTGGCACCCTGACTGGCACCCTGCGCACTGGCACCCTGCGCACTGGCACCCTGCGCACTGGCGGCCTGGGCGGTGGCCCCCGGCCCGCCGCGGCGCTGGCACTCCTCGAGCTGCCCTTCGCGCACGTGCTCGAAGGCACCGATCGCGTTGTAGAGCGCGTCGCGCGTGTACTGGCCGTCGGGGCGCATGCGCGCGGCCGCGAGGTACTCCTCGCCCGCGTCCTCGTAGCGCTGGAGGCGGTGGAAGAGGATCTCCGCGCGGTAGAAGTGGAGATCGTAGGCGTTCGGGTCCTCTCCGAAGTGCTCGAGGTAGAGGTCGTAGCCGGCCTGGGCCTGCTCGAGGCGGCGTCGCGCGGTGGCGTTGAGCGCGTCGCCGGCGGCCTCGGGCTGCGACTGCGTCGCGCGCTGACCGAGCTCGTGCCAGCGCATCGCGCGCACGCGGATCGCGCGCTCGACGCGGGTGCGCGCGTTCTCGACGACCTCGGGGTCGGTCTGCTGGCCGATCCAGCTGCCGCCGACGAGGTAGTTGTCGGCGAGCGCGGTGAGCGCCTCGAGCGTGTGAGTGTCGTCGTCCATCGCGGCGTACGCGGAGGCGATCTGGTGCTGCCACTGCGGCGCGCGCGGATCGGCCGGCGACATCTCGAGCAAGAGGCGATACGCGTCGATGCCCTGGTCGTAGCGGGCCTGGTCCATGTACGTGAGCGAGAGGCGCGTGAGCACCCGCTCGGCGTACTGCTCGCCGCCGATCTCCTGGAGGAAGCGGAAGACGTCGCGCGCGGTGTTGCGCTCGTCCTCGGTGAAGACCTGGATGAGGTAGTCGAGCGCCTCGTTCTGGAGCTCGCGCAGGCGCCTGCGCTGGTCGGCCGAGAGCTGCGCGCTCGAGCCACCGAGGTCGAGCACCTGGCGGAAGCGCGTGGCCGCTTCCGTCGTGCGGTTGAGCCGCCAGAGACACCACGCGCTCTTGAAGAGCGCCATGTCGTAGAGCTCGCTGTCGCGATAGCTCATGACCTGCTCGAACTCGGGCAGGGCGCGGAGGAAGTCGGTGTTCGCGAAGTAGGTCTCCGCGAACGCCATGTGCGCGTCGGGGACGAAGCGGCTCTGTGGGAACTCGTCGACGATGCGGTGGTAGAGCGCCAGCGCGCCCTCGGCGTCGCCGATCTCCGTCAGCGCGTACGCCTTCATGTAGAGGACGAAGTCGTAGCGGGGGAAGTCGCGGTGCAGCGTGAGGATGCGGTCGTAGAGCTCGATCGCCGGGCGGTAGTCCGGCGAGGGCTCCGCGCCGCGGTTCTCCTCGGGCACCTGCTGCCACGCGTTGAACGCCTGGAGGTAGCGGAAGCGCGCGAGCTCCCAGCGCAGCTCGGCCAGGCGCAGGAGCGCGTCCGGCATCTCCGCCGCGGTCTCGGGCTCCTCGCGGATGAACTCCTCGAGCAGGCCGATCGCCTGATCGCGGCGCTCGACGAGCAGGCCCTCGCGCTCCGCGAGCAGCCGCGCGAGCTCGTCGTCGGCGAAGTCGCGTGCGGCCTCGCCGATCGCGTCGGGGCGCTCGCGCAGGTAGAGGCGCTCCTCGAGGCTCGCCGTGTCCTCGGGCTCGCGCGCGGGCTGCGCGCTGCCCGTGGTCCGCGGGGCCTCGGCCTCCGCGGTGGGCGCCGCGACCGCGCGCTCCGCCGTCGGCTCCTGGAACGAGCCCGCCGAGCCGGAGGCCGCGCTCGCGCCGCTCGCCGTCGTGCCGGTGCGAGGCCGGCGCTGCGCGAGCGAGGCCGACGGCGACAGCATCGCCGCCGCCAGCACGATCACGCTCGCGCGCTGGGTGAGACCGCGGATCACGTGGCACCGCCTGGGTCGGCGTCCGTCGTCCCCTCAACCTGCCCCTCCCGCGGGGCGGGAGGCGTGTCTTGCTGGGATGCGTCCTCTTGGGACGCGGGCGTCTGCTGGCTCTCATCCTCTTCGAACTCGTCGCGCCAGAGCTCGCCCTCGAACGGCCAGTACTCCTCGTCGTCGCGGAGCAGGCCCTGGATGCGAAGCGGATCGAGCAGCTCGGGCGGGAAGCGGCCGGCCGAAAGGCTCTCGATCTGGAGCTCGATGCGACGCTTGGAGCCCATCACCGCGTCGATGCGGCCGATGCGCGCGCGGCGCAGGCTCGAGCCCAGGCGCGCGCGCAGCTGCTCGAGCGCGCGGATCGTGTACGCGTTGATCGCGGCCACGAGGCGCTGGCGCACGGCGGCGCTGCGGCCGTTGAAGGCGCGGGCGAAGTCGCGGTCGGCGTGCAGCTGCGCCTCGAGGCTCGTCGCGTTCGCGTCCGAGGCCCCGACGAACTGCTGCGCATGCGTCGCGAGCGCCTGCGAGAGGCTCGACTCGATCGTGCGCAGGCGATCCTGGAGCGCGCGGATGTCGGTCTCGAGCGGCTCGAGGCGCGCGGCGGGCGCACCGGCGGCGCGCATCGCGTCGAGCTGATCGGCCATCGCGCGGAGCGAGCTGCGTGCGGTCTCGAGGTCGCGGCGCGCGGCGGCGGCCTCGTCCTCCGTCGAGCCGGTCTGTGCGACGGCCGCGTCGGGGGCATCGGCGCCGGTGAGACGCACTTCGATCGCGCCGATCTGATCGGCCAGCCGCGCCGAGCGCGCGGACTCGGCGTCGAGCATGCGCAGCTCCGCGTCGAGCCGGAAGAAGGTCGGGTCCACGCGGAGCAGGCCGAGCAGCATCGTGCGCGCGTCGGGCCGCTCGACGACCTCGCCGTCGCGCGGCACGGGCGTCTCGCTCGCGTCCTCGATCGCGAGGAGATCCTCGGCGATGCGCTCGCGGCGGCTGTCGGTCGCGAGGATGCGATCGACCTCGTCGCGGATCGGCTCGAAGGTCTCCGCGAAGCGCACGAAGAGGCGGTTGGCCTCCTCGAACTCGCAGCGATCGAGGTGCACGTAGCCGCGCAGGAGCGTCGCCTCGTCGACGAACGGCGAGGCCGGAAAGCGCGTCTCGAGCTGATCGAGGAGGTCGACCGCGGTCTCGGCGTCGTGCCCCTCGTACATCGCCCACGCGCCCTCGAAGAGCGCCTCGCTCACGCGGCGCGAGTCCTCGGGGACCTGGAAGTAGTAGTAGAAGGCGTCGTCCGCGCGGCCGCCTTCGTGCGCGACGCGGCCGAGCGCGAGCCACGTCAGGTCGCGCACGTCGAAGTAGCGGCGATCGACGTAGAACGTGAAGCGATCGGTGTCGGGTGTCGTGGCGATCGAGCAGAAGAGCTGCTCGGCCTCGCGGAGCTGCCCGGCGCGCGTGGCGATCACGCCGCGGAGGTACTGCGCGTTCGCGTAGAAGCGGCTGCGCCGGCCGACGTTCGTGAAGAGCGCGTCGGCCGCCGGCAGATCGTTCGCGTCGTAGCGCGCGCGACCGCGGAGGTAGCGGAGCTCGTTGAGCGAGTCCTCCGAGAGGCCCGCCTCACCGACCTCCTCGAGGCTCGCGAGCACGCTCGGGAGCTCGCTGCCGCGAAGGGCCACGTCCACGACGCGGCGATACGCAGGCCCGAAGAACGGCACCTCCGCGCCTCGTCGCAGGATGCGCAGGAGGTAATGCGCGGCCGTGCGATGCGCGCCGAGCTCGAGCAGCGCGCCGCCGAGGAGGTACTCGGCGTGCGAGGCGTCGTCGGAGCCCTCGAAGTCCGTGAAGCGCGGGCTCTCGCAGGCCTCGAAGAGCACGAGGGCGGCCTCGTCGTAGCGGCGATCGAGCACGAGCTCCTGGCCGCGCACCACGAGCTCCTCGAGCTGGCGCTGGCTGCCCGCCTCGGCCGAGACCAGGCGCCGCTCCGCGAGCGCGCCGTAGTAGCGGTGGAGCGCGACGTCGCCGTGGATCGGTGCGGCCTCGTCGGTGGGGCTCGGCGCGGTCGCAGCGCTCGCGTCCTGTGCGCGCGCGAGCATGCTCGTGCCCAGCGCCGGACACGCCAGCGCGAGGACGATCGCGAGTCTCTCGAGCGCGCGGCGCATGGAGCGGGCTCAGCCTCCCGAGGGCGGTGCGCCCCCGCCCGCAGGCAGCTCACGCGTGGCGACGCGCACGCGCGTGCGGATCTCGTAGCGGCCTTCACCGCCCTGGTGGAACGCCTCGACCATGCTCGAGTCGTCCTCGAGCACGATCTCGATGTCGGTCAGGCGCTCGCGGTGCACCTGCACCCGGAACGTCTCGCGCTGCGAATAACGCACCTCCGCGTCGTCGCGCGATCGCTGCTCGGTCTCGATCGTGAGGACGTGCGGGCCGGGCGCGAGCGCGCCTTCGTGCACCGTGCGCCCGCGATCGCCGCCTTCGATCTCTCCGTCGCTCCGGAAGACGGGCGCGCCGTCGAGCTCGACGACGAAGTGCGCGAGGCTCTGGTCGTCGCCTGCGCGATCCTGCACCGCGATGCGGATGCGGGTGCGGAAGAGCTCCTCACCGAGCACGGCCATCCGCTGCCGCGCCTGGACCATGTCGTCCATGAGGTGTCCGAGCTCGGCGCGCACGGGGGCGACGTCCGGCGGGGCAGGACCCGGATCGGGCGCGGGCGTCGCGGACGCAGTGCTCGCGGCGGGTGGCGCCGTGCTCGCGCTGGCGGCCGGCGGCGTGGTCGCAGTGGCCGCCGGCGCGGGTGCCGTGGCGCTCGCGGGCGGTGGCGCGCTCGTGCCGGCGGCGGGCTCACCGAACGGGTTGTCGGGGGCCTCGGCGGTCGTCGGGGTCTCGGGCGTGGTCGGCTGCGTCGCGGGCTGGCGCGTCCGGCGCCCACGGCCGCGCGCACGCTGCGCCTCGAGCGGCGAGACGAGCGAGAAGAGCGCGAGGAGCGTGGCGACGACGGCGAGCGGCCTGAGCATGTTTCGCCTCAGAGTTCGTGGAGGGCCCCGTCGAAGACCGAGGGACGAGAGACCCGGAACGACGTCCCGGGCCGAAGTGACTAGTTCTCGAAGGGGATGAAGACCGAGAGGCCGAGGGTGGCGGTGAGGTTGTTCACGATGCGCGACTCACCGAGGATCGACTGCTCGAGGATCTGGTCGCGCACGTCCACGCGGATCGCGAACCACTCGCCGATGTAGAAGCTCGCGCCCAGGCCCACGCTGCCCGTGAGGCCGCGCGCCGTCTGGTTGTCGGTGATGCCGCCGCCGATCGCGAGGCGGATGTCGAAGCGGCCGATCTCGGAGCCGAACCAGCGCAGCTTTCCGTACGCCAGCGTCCAGAGGAGGTGCGCCTGGTAGAGGAAGACCGGCGCGTCGATGCGGATCAGCGAGATGCCGCGATCCTGCTCGATGATCCGCACGAGCTCCGACTCGGCGCGCGAGTAGCCGAAGCTCGCCTCGAGCCCGAGCTCCTCGGTCACGTGGTAGCTGAGCGCGCCCGTCACGAGGTAGCTCGCGCTGAGGAGGTCGGCCGCGTACACGCCGCCGAGCACGCTGACCTCGAAGCGGCCCGCCTTCTGGAACAAGCGCTCGCGGACACCGCGGTAGCGGCGGCGCGCGTTGAGCTCGTCCTGGATCGCCTCGTCGATGCACTGCGCCTCGGCCCTCGAGACACCGACGAGCGGCGCGCTCGTGGCCTCGGGCAGCACCGCCTCGACCGCGACGAGGGCGATCGCGAGACCGAGCACGCGAGCGAGCACCTGCGCCCAGCCATGGCGGGCGGGCCGTTGGTGGGTCGATCGCGTCGAGCTCAACCCTGCGGTCGGCCGGCCGTACGCATGAGCGGGCGCGGACATCGGAGTGGATTGGTACCGATTCCCGCGCGCGAATGTCAACGACGACGGTCGCCTGGGCGGGGAACGTCGGACGATTCGTGAGCGCGAGCCGGCCGAGATGGAGCCAGGGCGGCTCGTTACAAGAAGAGAAGAAAGACGAGGCCGAAGAACACGAGCACGCCCACGACGAGGATCGCCGCCAGGAGCGCACCGCTGACCTCGACGGCGGACTCGAGCGTCGCGCGCTCACCGGACGAGACCACCGGCGGCGTCGCGAGCGGTGCGGGCGCGGGCCTCGAGCTCGTCGCCGGCGGGGCCACCGGTGGCTCGGAGCGCGCCTGGCTCGCGCGGTGTGCGCCGGGCAGCGGCGCGGGCTTGGGGATGACGACCGGATCGATCGCCTCGTCGGTCTCGCCCGGATCGGAGGGTCGCCAGCCGCGCACCTCGCTCGGATCGGGCGGTGGCGCGCTCGGCCGCGGCACCTTCACGGGCCGGCTCGAGATGCGGCCCGGCGGCGCGCTCGAGCGCGGCAGGACGACGCGCGAGCCCGGCGGCGCCGAGTCACCGTCGCGCGGCGGCGCGAAGGAGTGACGCGCGGTCTCGTGCGCGAGCAGCTCGGGGCGGACCGAAGGCAGCTTGCGGGTCGCGTCCGCGGAGCCACCCGGAGGCGTCTCGTCCTCGCGCGCAGCCGGTGGGTGCACCGACGGCAGCTTGCGGGTCGCGTCGGCCGAGCCGGGCTCGATCGGCGCGCGTGGCAGGGGCGCCGCGATCGTCCCCGGTGCGGTCGTCGCCGCGTGGGCGTCCATCTCGGTCGTCGTCGCGTCCAGATCGACGATGGGCGCGTCGAGCCCCTCGCCCGGCGAGCCCGCGGCGGGGGTGAGGCCGCGCGTCGAGAGACGCCGCCAGCGCTCCACCTCGGCGTTGCTCTGGTGCATCGTGCTGAGATCCTCGTCGAGATCGGCCAGGCCCGCGAACGCGCGCAGCTCCTCGGAGTCACCGCGGACCTGCTCCTCGGCCGGCTGGCCCGTCTGCTCGTCGCCCTCGGACATCGCGCGCGGGAGGGCTAACACGCGATCTCTCCACGCGCAGCCGCCGAGCCCTCGAGATCACGAACGAGACGTCCGCCGACGCGGATCACGGATCGCACATGCGCGTGTCGTAGCGCTGCTGCTCGAGCCCACTGCGATAGGACTGTCGCACCTGATCGCAGAGCGCGCGGGGCTGCTGGTCGTAGTCGTGGACCTCTTCACACGCGGCGTCCTGGCCGAGCATGCGCCGGTACTCGTCGCAGCACGTGTAGGCGAGGTCGCACGCGCCGCTCGGCCCACCGAGCTCGAGCGGCTGGAGCACGGTGGCCGGCGGTGGCGCGCTCGTCGGCGCGTCGCCCGAGGCCCCCGGGAGCGCGATCCACTCGTCGGGGATCAAGAGCGCTGCGGCGGTGAGGGCGACGATTCCGAGCATGCACGCGCCGAGCAGCCCGGCGAGGGCGAGCCACGGCAAGCGCGTCCGCCAGCTCGCGCCCGCCGGTGTCTCGCTCTGGGGCGGCGCGCTGGGCGCGATCACCGTCGGGAGCGCAGCGCTCGCCGCCTTGGCGCTCGCAGGCATCGAGCTCGCGGGCATCGGGCTCGCGGACATCGGGCTCGCCGGCATCGGGCTGCCGAGCGCCGGAGGCTGCGAGGCCGTCATCGGCACCGTCGGCGCGAAGGCCGCGCGCTGGGTGGATGGCGCGACGATCGTCGGCACGGCGCTCGGGGGTGGCGCGCTGCCGGCGCGCAGGCTCGCGCGCCACGCGACGAGGGCCGAGGCCATGTCGCGTGCGCTCGCGTAGCGCTGCGCCGGATCCTTGTGCATCGCGCGCTCGACGATGCTCGCGAGCTCCGCAGGCACGCCGGGCCTCCGCACGTCCGCGCGCACCGCGGGCTCGTGGCGCACGGCGTGGAGGATCTGCGCGAGGTCACCTCCGTCGAACGGACGCTTGCCGGTGAGGAGGCAGTAGAGGACCACCCCCATCGCGTAGAGATCGGTGCGCGCGTCGGTGCTCTCGCCGCGCGCCTGCTCGGGCGACATGAACGACGGCGTCCCGACGATCGAGCCGGTCTTGGTGAGGCGCATGTACGCGTCGCCCGTCATGAGCTGCGCGACGCCGAAGTCGAGGATCTTCACGAGCTCGCGCGACGCCCCCGCAGGCACGACCATGAGGTTCGCGGGCTTGAGGTCGCGGTGCACGACGCCCGCTGCGTGCGCGGACTCGAGCGCGCCGAGGGCTTGCTCGACGAGGTCCGCCGCGCGCTCGGGCGCGAGCACGCCTTCCTTCGTGAGCACGTCGGCGAGGTTCGTCCCCGCGATGCGCTCCATGACGAGGTAGTGCGTTCCGTCGTCGGTCGCGCCGAAGTCGTGCACGTGCACGATGCTGGGGTGGCTGAGCCTCGCGACTGCGCCGGCCTCGCGCTCGAAGCGCGCGACGAGGCGCGCATCCTCGGCCAGCTCCTTCAGCACGACCTTCACGGCCACCGGCCGCCCGAAGCGCTCGTCGATCGCGTCGTAGACCGCGCCCATGCCGCCCGCCGCGATGACGCGCTTGATGCAATAGCGCCCCGCGATCAGCGTGCCGGCCTCGAGCGTCTGGTCCATTCGGCTCGCGGGGGATCATCGTTGCCCCCGCCCACGCGAGACAACGGCTTTCGCGCGGGGACGGATCGACGCCATGCTCGCGGGATGCCGACGCTCACCGAGCTGAAGAAGTTCGCGCAGTACCACCTCGTGCGCCGCGTCCACGATCATCCGGCGCGCGAGGAAGAGCTCGGTCTCGTGTCGCTCGGCTACGACCCGGCGCGCTTCGCGGACGAGATCCGCGCGCTCTCGGATCGCTTCGAGGTGCGCGAGGTCGAAGACGTCCGCTACGCGGGCCGGGCGCACACGATCTTCTCGGTCACGACGCCGAACGCGCACGCTGCGAAGAAGCGCCTCCTCGTGCTCTCGGGCGTGCACGGCAACGAGCACGCGGGGATCGTCTGTGTGCCCGAGATCGCGGCGCGCCTCACGCGAGAGCGCGACGCGCTCGCCGACGTCGCGGTGCAGATCCTCACGCCCGTGAACCCCGTGGGCGCCGCGGAGCTCTCGCGGCTCAACGGCGAGGGCTACGACGTGAACCGCGACTTCGTCCTCTTCCTCACGCCCGAAGCGCGCCTCGTGCGCGCGGCCTTCGACGCCTTCCGCCCCGACTTCGTCGTCTCGCTCCACGAGGGCCCGCAGGAGGCCACCTTCATGTTCGCGAACGAGCACGTGAGCACGGCGCTCGCCGATCGCCTGCTGTCGGCGCTCGTCGCGGGAGGCACCACGCTCGCCGACAAGGACTACTTCGGCGCGACGCTGCACCCGCGCGGCCTCTCGCCCTCGAGCCCCGCCGCGCGGGCCGTGCTGCGCCTGTGGGCCGCGACGCTGAAGATGATGGCCACGGGCGAGTTCGCCGCGCGACGCGGCCTTCCCGAGCTCACGCTCGAGAGCGGCTGGCGCAGCCCCGATCGCGACGCACGCGTGCGGCCGCACGTCGATCTGGTGCTCGCCGTCGCGCACGAGCTCTCCGCGGACGCGAAGAAGGCGAGGTCCGCGTGAGCGCCGATCCCAGCTACCTCGCGCCGGCCAGGTTCGTGAACTCCGATCATCCGGACGTGATCGCCCTCGCGCGTGAGCTCGTCGGGGACGCGAGCAGCGATGCCGAGAAGGCCGCGCGCCTCTTCCGCGGCGTGCGCGACCGGCTCCGATACGACCCGTACTCGGTCACGATCGACCCCGCAGACTACGAGGCGAGCCGGATCCTCGCGCGCGACCGCGCCTACTGCGTGCCCAAGGCCGTGCTCCTGACGGCGCTCGCGCGCGCGTCGGGCATCCCCGCGCGCGTGGGCTTCGCGGACGTCAAGAACCACCTCTCGAGCGAGAAGCTCCTCCGGACGATGGGCACCGATCTCTTCGTGTTCCACGGCTACGTCGAGCTCTGGATCGACGGCGTGCCGCGCAAGGCGAGCCCCGCGTTCAACGCCTCGCTCTGCGCGAAGTTCGGCGTGCCGCCGCTCGAGTTCGACGGCCGCTCCGACGCGCTCCTGCAGGCCTTCGACGGCGCGGGCCACCGCTTCATGGAGTACGTGCGCGACCGCGGCCTCCACCTCGATCTGCCCTTCGAGGAGATGCTCCGCGCCTTCGCGGAGACCTACGCGAAGAACGGCGCGCCCGACCTCGACGAGGCGCGCGACGACGCGTTCTGATCGCAGCGCGAGCGCTGGATGCGGTAGCGTTCGGGCCATGACGTGGGCGGCGCGCGCGAGCTTCCGGGTGTGCCTCGGTGTCTTGGTAGGCGCGCGGACACGGGACCCTCGATCGACACGGGTCCTGTCTTCGACACGGAGCCCGCGAACGTGACCCTCGCCGCGCCCTGAGCCTGCTTGGCGCCTTCGAAGGAGAGCCTCTTGGATCGTCCCCTCCGCGTTCACTTCATCCATGGCCTCGAGTCGAGCCCGCAGGGCGAGAAGGCCCGCTTCTTCGCCGCGCACTTCGACGCGGTGACGCCCTCCATGGACACGCGCGACCTCGAGGGCGCGATCCGCACGCAGGCCCTCGCGATCCGCACCGCGATCGAGGCGGGTCGCGGCCCCGACGTGGTCGTGGGCAGCTCGTTCGGCGGCGCGATCGCCGTGGCCCTGCTCGCGCGTGGGCTCTGGCGTGGGCCGACGCTCCTGCTCGCGCAGGCCGCGCAGAAGCTCGGCGTGGTCGATCCGCTGCCCGAGGGCGTGCCCGTGACGCTCGTGCACGGCGTGCACGACGCGATCGTCCCGATCGAGGACAGCCGCGCGCTCTCGCGCACGGGCACGCTGGGGCTCGTCACGCTCGAGGAGGTCGACGACGAGCATCGACTCTCGAGCCTCGTGGCCTCGGGCCGTCTCGCCGAGCTCGTGCGCGAGCTCCACGCCCGCGCGACGCGATCGGCCTAGTCAGTCGACGGCCGATCAGGTGCGCGAGCCGCGGCAGACCTCGACGGCCGCCGGGCCGTCGGCGCCCACCGTGATCGTGCTCGGCGGGCCATCGTCGGTGACGGTCAGGCCGCGCACGAGCACGGTGTACACACCGTCCGCGAGGGGCGGCGTCACGCAGAGATGCTCGGTGTGTGCGCACACCGGAGGGCAGGCGATCTCGCAGGTGTTGGGCATGCGCGTGGGCGTCACCGTGATGAGGTCGTCGAGCACGACGACCGTGCACGGCCCGATCTGCTCGCAGCCACCACACGCGTCCTCGACGCGGATGGGCACGCGGGTGCCCGTGCTCACGGCGTCGAGGTGACAGGCGCGATCGGAGGAGAGCGTCTCGGGCGCCCAGATCGCGCCGCAGGAGTCGACCTGCGCGGTGCGCACGCAGACGTCGGCGCGCTCGGGCATCACGTCGGCGGGCGCGACGTTCAGATCGAACGCGTCCTCGCCGTTGATGCGCACACGCGTGGAGCCCTCGCCGCGCAGCGCGATCGTGCAGGACGCGACCGGCGAGGGACCGCACGCGAAGCAGATCGGCAGCTCCGGACAGAGGGCCGTCTGCAGACCGAGGACCGTCGAGGCACCCACGCGCTCTTCCTCGCAGGTGATCGCCTGATCGCAGAAGCAGCCCTCCCCGGCCGGATCGAAGAGGACCTCGAGGTGACCCTCGCGGCCCGCCGAGACGTGGTCGAAGCACACGACCTCGGCGGCGCGTGGGCCACACGACGAGCCCGCATCGGGCACGATCCCGCCTCCATCGGCGCCCTCGCAGAGGCCAGCGCACGCGGCAGGGCATCCCGCCGCGCTCGCTGCGAGGCGCGTCACACCAGGGCAGCACTCGCAGAGGTAGTCGCTGGGGCCGCCGGTATCGGCACCGAGACCGGCGTCGTCACGCAGATGCGTCTCACCACAGCTACAGCCAGCGACGACACCAGCGAACAGGAAGGCGGTCACCCAGTGGCACAGACGCATCGACATGAGGAGCCGGCCAGCATGCCCTGTGCCCGACGCGGAGAAGGCTGGCCAGCCAGGCGGTGTCGGGCCTTGTCTCCGGTTCGCGGAGGCCTCATACGAGGGTCCCTATGGCGACGCAGAACATCACGGTCGACAACTTCCAGGGCACCATCGAGAAGCAGGGCATCGTGGTGCTCGACTTCTGGGGCAACCGCTGCATGCCGTGCCGCATGTTCGCGCCGATCTTCGAGCAGGTCGCGCAGGACAACCTCGACATCGTGTTCGGCAAGGTCTGCACCGACGAGCAGCCCGAGCTCGCGCAGGCCCTCGAGATCCGCGCGGTGCCGACGCTCATGGTCTTCCGTGACGGCATCCTCGTCTTCCGCGACGAGGGCGCGCTCCCGAAGAAGGCCTTCACGCAGCTCGTCGACGAGGCGCGCAAGCTCGACATGGAGAAGGTCCGCGCCGAGGTCGAGGGCAAGAGCGCTCCCGCCCCCGAGAACTGAAGGGCGGACGGCCCCTCGAGCCGTGCTCGGCGGGATCTCGCTGGTCGCCGGGCGGCCCTTCGGATCGCGCCGCGCGCGCGTAGGTCTCCGGTCTCGCTCTCGTGCGAGCCGGAGCCGAACGCATGCCCGACGCCCCCTTGCCCGACGCGCCGACCACCGGCGCGAGCGTGCGCACCCTCGACGGCAACCAGGCCGTCACGTCCGTCGCGTACCGCCTGAGCGAGGTGATCGCGATCTATCCGATCACGCCCTCGTCCTCGATGGGCGAGGAGTCGGACGAGCTCGCCTCGCGCGGCACGCCGAACCTGTGGGGCACCGTGCCCACGGTGATCGAGATGCAGTCCGAGGGCGGCGCGGCAGGCGCCGTCCACGGCGCGCTCTCGGCTGGAGCGCTCGCGACGACGTTCACCGCGTCGCAGGGCCTGCTCCTCATGATCCCGAACCTCTACAAGATCGCGGGCGAGCTCACCGCGTTCTGCATGCACGTCTCGGCGCGCACGATCGCGACGCACGCGCTCTCGATCTTCGGTGACCACTCGGACGTGATGGCCTGTCGGCAGACGGGCTTCGCGATGCTCTGCTCCGGCTCGGTCCAGGAAGCCCAGGACATGGCCGCGATCGCGAGCGCCACGACGCTCGCCGCGCGCGTGCCCTTCCTCCACTTCTTCGATGGCTTCCGCACCTCGCACGAGGTCTCGAAGATCGAGACCCTCCCCGACGACACGTTGCGCGCCCTCGTCGACGACGAGGCGATCGCCGCACACCGCGCGCGGGCGCTGAGCCCCGATCACCCGGTCCTCCGCGGCAGCGCGGCCAACCCCGACACGTTCTTCCAGGCGCGCGAGGCCTGCAATCCGTACTACGCGAGCTGCCCCGCGCTCGTGGCCGAGACGATGGCGCGCTTGGCGGCGCTCACGGGCCGACGCTACGGCCTCGTCGACTACGTCGGTCACGACGAGGCCGAGCGCGTGATCGTGATGATGGGCTCGGGCGCCGAGACCGCGCACGAGCTCGTCGAGCACGCGCTCACGCGCGGCGAGAAGGTCGGCGTGCTCAAGGTGCGCCTCTACCGGCCCTTCCCGACCGCGGCGCTGCTCGCGGCCCTGCCGCGCAGCGTGAAGGCGATCGCCGTGCTCGACCGCACCAAGGAGCCGGGCGCGGTCGGCGAGCCGCTCTACCAGGACGTGCGCACGGCGCTCTCGGAGGCCGTGGAGGACGGCACGCTCGCGGCGATGCCGCGCGTGCTCGGCGGACGCTACGGCCTCTCGTCCAAGGAGTTCACGCCCGCGATGGTGCGCGCGGTCTTCGACGAGCTCGGGCGCGAGCCCGGCCATGGCGACGCCTCGCACGGTCACACACCGCCGCGTCGGCGCTTCACCGTCGGCATCGTCGACGACGTCTCGCACCTCTCGTTGCCCGTCGATGCGCACTTCGACATCGAGCCCGACGACGTCGTCCGCGCCGTCTTCTACGGCCTCGGCGCAGACGGCACCGTCGGCGCGAACAAGAGCTCGATCAAGATCCTCGGCGAGGAGACCGACCGCTTCGTCCAGGGCTACTTCGTCTACGACTCGAAGAAGTCCGGCGCGATCACGATCTCGCACCTGCGCTTCGGCCCGCGCCCGATCCGCTCGAGCTACCTCGTGCGCAGCGCGAGCTTCGTGGCGGTGCACCAGTGGGGCTTCTTCGATCGCTACGACGTGCTCGAGCTCGCGCGCGAAGGCGCGACGCTGCTCGTGAGCTCGCCGCATGCGCCGGAGGCGACGTGGGACGCGATGCCGCGGGCCATCCAGGAGGAGGTGCTCGCGAAGAAGATCAAGGTCTTCACGATCGACGCGAGCGCGGTCGCGCGCGCGGCGGGCATGGGCAACCGCATCAACACGATCATGCAGACGTGCTTCTTCGCGCTCTCGGGCGTCTTCGATCGCGACACGGCGATCGGCTTCATCAAGCGCTCGATCGAGAAGACCTATCGGCTCAAGGGCCCCGAGGTCGTCGCGCGCAACTTCGCGGTCGTCGACGCCGCGCTCTCGCACCTCCACGAGGTGCCCACGCCGGCGATCACCTCGCGCCGCGCGATGCCGCCGGTGGTCTCGCCACGCGCGCCGGACTTCGTGCAGCGCGTGACGGCGACGATGCTCGCGGGCAAGGGAGACGCGCTGCCCGTGAGCGCGTTCCCGGTGGACGGCACCTGGCCCACCGGCACCTCGAAGTGGGAGAAGCGCGCGATCGCGGACGCGATCCCGGTGTGGGACGAGTCGATCTGCATCCAGTGCAACAAGTGCGCGATGGTCTGCCCGCACGCGGCGATCCGCGTGAAGGTCTACGACCCGAGCGAGCTCGAGCGGCGCCCCCCGACCTTCAAGTCGATGACCTACAAGGGCACCGAGTTCCGAGGCTCCGGCTACACGGTGCAGGTCGCGCCCGAGGACTGCACGGGCTGCACGCTCTGCGTCGAGGTCTGCCCCGCGAAGGACAAGGCGAACCCGCGTCACAAGTCGCTCGAGATGGCGCCGATGCGGCCGCTCGTCGCCGCCGAGCGCGAGAACCTCGACTTCTTCCTCGCGCTGCCGGAGGCGCCGCGCACGAAGGTGCGCCTCGACGTGAAGGAGGCGCAGCTGCTCGAGCCGCTCTTCGAGTACTCGGGCGCCTGCTCGGGCTGCGGCGAGACGCCGTACCTCAAGCTCGTCACGCAGCTCTTCGGCGATCGCGCGGTGATCGCGAACGCAACGGGGTGCTCGTCGATCTATGGCGGCAACCTGCCGACCACGCCGTACACGAAGAACCGCGACGGACGCGGCCCGGCGTGGGCGAACTCGCTCTTCGAGGACAACGCCGAGTTCGGGCTCGGCATCCGCCTCGGGATCGATCACCACGCCCGCCACGCGCGCGAGCTGCTCGCGGCGCTCGGGAGCGCGCTTCCCGAGGCGCTCGTCGCCGCCACGCTGGCGTGCCACGGCCGCGACGAGGCGAGCCTCGAGACGCAGCGCGCGCGCGTGGCCGAGCTGCGCCCGCTCCTGGCTGCGATGAGCGACCCGCGCGCGGCGCGCCTGGGCACGATCCTCGACTACCTCGTCGAGAAGTCGGTGTGGATCGTCGGCGGCGACGGCTGGGCCTACGACATCGGCTACGGAGGCCTCGATCACGTGCTCGCCTCGGGCGCGAACGTGAACCTCCTGGTGCTCGACACCGAGGTCTACTCGAACACCGGCGGCCAGCAGTCCAAGGCCACGCCGCTCGGCGCGAGCGCGAAGTTCGCCGCCAAGGGCAAGGCCACGCCCAAGAAGGATCTGGCGCTCCTGGCGCTCACGTACGGCAATGTCTACGTCGCGCGCGTCGCCTTCGGCGCCAAGGACGCACAGACCGTCAACGCGCTGCTCGAGGCCGAGTCCTTCGACGGCCCCTCGCTCGTCATCGCGTACTCGCACTGCATCGCGCACGGCTACGATCTCGCGCAGGGCCTCGCCCAGCAGAAGAAGGCCGTCGAGACGGGCTACTGGCCGCTCTTCCGCCACGATCCGCGCCGCGCCGCGCCGGGAGAGAGCCCGCTCAAGCTCGACTCCGCGGCGCCCAAGGGTCGGCTCGTCGATCACCTCCGCGTCGAGTCGCGCTTCCGCGCGATCGAGCAGGTGGATCCCGACCGCTTCCGCATGCTCGCTGACGCCGCGCAGGCGCACGTGCACGCGCACTACGCGCTCTACGAGAGCCTCGCGCGCTCGATGACGCCGCCGGGACCGAGCGAGCCCCCTGCCTCCTCGCCGCCCGCGACGAGCAAGCCCTGACGGAGACGACGACGATGGACCTCCGCACCGACTATCTCGGCCTCTCCCTCGCGCACCCGTTCATGCCGGGCGCTTCGCCGCTCGTCGATCACCTCGACGTGGTCAAGCGCCTCGAGGACGCGGGCGCGTCCGCGATCGTGATGCACTCGGTCTTCGAGGAGCAGGTCACCGCCGCGCACGAGCGCCTCCTCCACGACCTCGAGGCGCACACGCACTCGTTCGCCGAGGCGAGCACGTTCTTCCCCGAGCCGAGCCAGTACCGCCTCGGGCCCGACGCGTACCTCGAGCAGATCCGGCGCATCCGCGAGACCGTCGCGGTGCCCGTCATCGCCTCGCTCAACGGCGTCACGCCCACGGGCTGGCTCGAGTACGCGACGAAGATCGAGCAAGCCGGCGCCCACGCGCTCGAGCTCAACGTCTATCACGTGGCCACCAACCCCGACGAGCCGGGCACGGTCGTCGAGAAGCGCACGCTCGACATCCTCGCGGCGGTGCGCGCGAGCGTGAAGATCCCCATCGCGGTGAAGCTCTCGCCGTTCTACTCGTCGCTCTCGTCGTTCGCAGAGGAGCTCGAGCACGCGGGGGCGCGTGGGCTCGTCGTGTTCAACCGCTTCTACCAGCCCGACATCGACATCGAGGCGCTCGAGGTCGACACGCACCTCCAGCTCTCGGATTCCTCCGAGCTGCTCCTGCGCTTGCGCTGGCTCGCAATCCTCTCGGCGCAGCGCAAGCTCCACCTCGCCGTCTCGGGCGGCGTGCACACACCGGCCGATGCGATCAAGGCGCTCATGGCCGGCGCCACCGCGGTGCAGATGACCTCGGCCCTCTTGCGACACGGGCCCGCGCACCTCGCGATGATCCTCGAGGCCGTGCGCGACTGGCTCATCGCGCACGAGTACGAGTCCCTCGCGCAGCTGCGCGGCTCGATGAACCTCGCGCGTTGCCCCGATCCCGCGCACTTCGAGCGCGGCAACTACGTGAAGCTCCTCCAGGGCTGGCGCGCCGCGCGCTGAGGCGTCAGGGCCTCACGCGGCCGGCGGGCGGGTCGAGGTAGTAGCTGTGGCCCGACCAGCGCGCGCACTCCTCGCCGTGCCACGGCGGACCGACCATCGCATCGGGCGAGAACCACACGTAGCCGAGGTAGGGGTAGTCGGAGGTCGCGTTCACCGTGACGGTGATCTCCGTCGGGCCGCGCGGTGTGGTGACGGTGCAGAGCACCTCCGCGCCGTCGTCGAGGGGCCACTCGCCGCTCGCGTCGGTGCACGCGTAGCCGGTCATGTCGAAGAGGGGCGTCGAGGTCATGCACGCGCCGAAGGTGTCGACCGAGTAGAGGTCCGTGTCGCCCATGTACTCCGCCGCCTGGAGTGCGCCCGTCCACTGGTGTTGCTGCACCAAGCCGAGGAAGCGCTCGGCGTGCAGGCGACCGTTCTCGGCGAGGCTCGAGCGCTGGTAGTAGAAGCCACCGAAGCCGCTGAGGCAGCACATCGACACGAGGCCGAGGCAGCCGAGCGCAGAGTAGAGGAGCACGCGCGTGCCACTGCCATCGCCGCTCGCGGGCTGCACGGGCGCGTTGGCCGGGGGCACGAACGAGCCCGCGGTGGGCCCGCTCGAGCCGAAGGCACTCGGCGGTCGCACGCTCGGTGAGCCGCCGAAGCCACTCGCGCCAGGCGCGCCGAAGCCACCCGGCGCAGCGGGCGGTGGCACGCTCGCGCCCGCGCCCTCGATCTGCGCGAGCATCATCGTGCCGCCACACGGACAGAACGCGGTGAACGCGACCGGTGCTGCGCCCGGGGGCATGTCGGGGAAGCGCGTCTTGGCCATCACCGACATCGGATCGAGCGACTGATCCGCGCCGCAACGATCACACGGCGTCACGGCCCAGCGGGGGCGCTCGCTCTCGTAGCCGGCCGTGATCATCACCGGGTTCGGGATGCCCGGCGCGTGCACGAAGCGGATGCTCGCGCCCTCGCGCACCGACGAGAGCGCGTGCGGCTGGTTGAGGAGCTGGCCCGTGTAGATCGTGCGCTCGAGCCACTGCACGCTCGCCGGTGTGGGCGCGCTCGTCGCGCCGCGCTGCGCGATCGGGGAGCGCAGGACGCCGCCGGTGCCGGTGATGCGGACCCAGCACGCCTCGGGGCTCTTCTGCGTTCGTCGCGGCTCGCCGTCGTGCACGATGACCTGCACGTCGTCGTGGTGTTGCGGGTGGAGCTTTCCTCGGAGGTCGGGGTCGTTGCGCCAGGGCGTCGTCATTGCCGGGCAAGGTACGACGAGGCCCGGGCGACCTTCCCCACCATCCTCTTCGCGTGGACGGTGGCGAGCGAGGGGGTCCGCTGATACGGCGTGCGACCCATGACCCGTCGCGCCGAGCCTCGAACCGATCTCCGCGCCGCGAGCGACGGCGCGCGCACGCTGCCCCTGGGCCCTCGTGTCGAAGCGATCCTCGAGGTCGCCTATCGCGCGCGCCGCGCGGTGCTGCTCGAAGGGCCCACCGGCATCGGCAAGTCCGAGCTCGTCGGCGCCGTCGCGAAGAAGCTCGGCATCGCGCACGTGGTGCTCGATCTGTCGCTGCTCGAGCCGCCCGATCTCGTGGGCCTTCCCTCGATCGAGGCGGGCCGCACGCGCTACGCGCTGCCGCGCTTCCTCCCCGAGAGCGGCGCGGGGATCCTCATGCTCGAGGAGCTCAACCGCGCCGAGCGCTACATCCAGCAGCCGGCGCTTCAGCTGCTCACCGCGCGGCGCCTGCACGAGTACGTGCTGCCGGCAGGCTGGGTCGTCTTCGCGGCCATCAACCCGGAGACGGGCGAGTACCAGGTGACGCCGCTCGATGCGGCCCTTCGCGCGCGCTTCCTCGAGGTGCCCGTGCGCGCCGACCGCGCGTCGTGGCTCGCGTGGGCCTCCTCGCACGACGTGCACCCCGCGGTCGTCTCGCTCGCGCGGAGCCACGAGCGGATCTTCGCGGACGCGCCGCCGCGATCGTTCACGTACGCGTCCGACGTGCTCAAGTCGATGAAGCCGAGCGAGCTCGGCGACGCGACGCTCCTCCGCGACGTGCTCGCGGGCTACCTGCCGATGGTGTGGGTCGAGGCGCTCCTGCCCCTCGCGGGCAAGGGCACGATCACCGCGGCGCCGCTCGAGCTCGACGTGCGCGCGATGCTCGCACGCTACGAGCCCAGGGGCCCCGAGGCCGCGGTCCTCGATCGCTGGAAGCTCGAGGGCCGCACCGATCGCCTCGACGAGCTGGTCGCGCGCCTCGCGGGCATCCTCGGTGGGCCCGAGTGTGGTGTGCTCGCCGCGAACAAGGAGCTCTCGCTCGGCGCGCTCGAGGCCCTCTTCGCCGATCTGCCGGGTGATCACCGCGAGCGCCTGCAGGACGCGCTCGGCGGCAACGCCACCGCGTGCGTGCTCCTCGACGTTCGCCCCGAGGACGTCATCACGAACTACGGCGCGAGCAGCGCGATGAAGCGCGTCGAGGCGTGGAAGGCCTCGCCCGGCAAGCACCACCGCATCGCGCTCCTCGCGACGGCCGTGCGCGCGCACGTCCTTCAGCCGCACGTGGCCGCGGAGCTGCGCAAGTCCAACGCGCAGCGCCTCTCGCTCGGCCACTTCCTCCTCCAGATCGGCGAGCGCTGGGGCTTCCCCCTCGCCGAGGCCCTGCAGAAGGTCGGCGTCACGCCCATCCGGCCCTGAGGGCGAGCGAGACATGCGACGTGACGCCGAGGACCTGCGCCGCTGGCTCCACGCCTTCGTCTTCGAGGGCGGCTTCCTCGCGCGCTATCCGTACTACGCGCACGTGCTCGCGAGCCTCGAGCCGGTGCTCGATCCGAGCGTGGAATTCGTGGGCGTCTCGCTCGCGCCCTCGAGCGATGGCGCACGCGCGCGCTACTTCCTCCACGTGAACGTCGAGGGCCTGCGCCGCGTGCCGCAGTACTTGCGCGGCCTCTTGCTCCACGAGGTGCACCACGTCGTGCTCGGTCACCTCGCGCACCCGCGCTTCGCCTCGCCCGAGCGCCCCGAGCTCATGCAGATGGCGATGGAGACGACGGCCAACGAGCACATCGAGGAGCCGCTGCCCGCGCCGATCCTCTGGCAGCACTTCGAGCGCTTCGGCTTTCGCGCGGGGCAGAGCACGATGGAGCGCTACGCGCTGCTCTGCGCGGCCCAGACCGAGAGCCTCGTCCCCAAGCCCAAGGAGGGCACGCGCTCCGTCGACGATCACAGCTTCATGGACGGCGCCGCGCCGCCCGCGAGCGGGGTGCCCGAGACGCGCCGCATCCTCGAGGAGGCCGATCAGAAGGGCGCTCCGCCGAGCGAGGCGCGCGAGGTGCCGCAGCGCCGCATCACGATGGCGGGCAAGACGCCCAAGGAGCTCCTGCTCGAGCTCGGGGGGGCGACCGATCCGCGCGAGGTGCTGCTCGACTGGAAGGACGCGCTCTCGCGCTTCGTCGCGCACCGCCGCGCGCCCGTGCACACGTGGTCGCGCCCGAGCCGCCGCTTCCCCACCGAGATCGGCCGCGTGCCCGGGCGCAGCTACCGGCCGCGCACCGCGCTGCGGCCCACGATCCTCGTCGCGATCGACACCTCGCTCTCGATGACCGAGCGCGAGCTCGGGGAGATCGCGCGACAGCTCCGCCCGATGAGCGAGCTCGCCCAGCTCGTGATCGTCGAGCACGACGCGAAGGTCACGCGCGTCGCGAGCTTCCACGGTGAGCTCGGGGGCGTGCTCACGAAGGTGAAGGGCCGCGGCGGCACGGACCTGCGGGTGATCTTCGATCCGGGCCTGCTCCGCACGACGCACGCCGACGGCGTCATCGCCTTCACCGACGGAGACGGCCCGACGCCGGAGCGTCCGCCCACGATCCCCGTGTTGTGGATGCTCACCAAGCCCTGGGACTTCGCGTGCGGCTGGGGCGATCGCGCCAAGCTCTTCTCGCGATGACTCGAGACGGTCGCCTCTCGCGCTCTCACTGCAAGAAGCCCCAGTCGACGTAGAGGCCGAACGCGTGCAGCGCGTAGTCACCCTCGAGCTGGTAGCCGTGCCACTCGAGCCCGATCTGCACCGAGCCGAGCTGCGCGCCGGCGCGCAGTCGACCGGAGCCGAGCACGCCGCCCGCGGCGAGCCCACCGAAGGGCGCGACCGCAGCGGGCGACCACGCGCCGGCGAGCACGAAGCCGTTCACGTCGCCGATGCGCACCGAGCCTCCGAGGTCGAGGCCGAGGTAGAGCCGCACGCCTCGCCCGAAGCCCGCGCCGACGTACTCGAGGCCGAGCGTCGCGCCGAGCCACAGATCGAGCGCGAGCACCCCGAGCCGCAGCGTGTACGGCGAGCCGCTGAGGCCCACGTGCGGGGCGAAGCCGGAGAAGGACGTCTCGGGGCCCGCGAACGGCAGGAGGAAATCGATCGAGACGTGCAGCCGATGATCACGCTCGCGCACGAGCTGCTCCGGCGTGCGCGGCGGTGCCGGCGCCGTGACGCGCTCGGCATCGCTCGCCTGGGGCGCGACTGCGCGTGCAGGAGCACCCGCTGGCGCCGAGCCGGTCGAAGGACTCGCGGCGGGCGCTGCGGCCGCCGAGCCCGCCGCGCTCGGCGAGGTGTCGCGCAGGTAGTACGTCACCCACGCGACGAACGGCGAGCGCGCGGCGATCGTCGGATCGCGCCGACGTGCCTCGAAGCAGAGATGCACGGCGCGGCGCAGGAGATCGTCGGCGAGGTCGCGGTCGGCGCCGGGACCGAGCTCGGAGGCCAGGAGCGCGCCGCCGTTGCGCTCGAGGACGAGCGCCGCCGCGTCCCAGAAGTACGCCGCGAGCAGCGCGATGGTCTCGGCATCGGTGGCGCCGTCCGCGAAGCGGCGCAGGCGCGCGAGCACCTCGCCGGTACCGCGCCCCTCGAGCGCGCGCTCGACGTCGCGGTAGAGCTCGGCGCCCTGGACCCGCACGAGGATCTGCACGAGCTCCGCGACCTCGGCGCTGTGCGCGTCGTTGAGGAGGCCGAGGCGTGCGGTGGCCACGGGCCCCGAGTCCGGTGTGAGCGTCGCGAGCAGGCGCGCGATCGGATCGACGGGCACCGCGACGCCGATGCTCTGCACACCCTGCTCCACGTCACCACGCGCGACGACGATGCCGACCACGTGCTCGTCGGCGTCGATCAGCGGACCGCCGCTGTTTCCCGGGTTCACGCCGATGTCGAGCTGGAGCTCGCCGCTCGGCAGCACGCCCGCGACGATGCCCTGCGCCGACTGTGGATCGGTGCGGCTCGCGTCGAGTGGATAGCCGATCGCGTGCACCTGCTCGCGCACGTGCAGCGCACGACCGAGCGCACCGATGGGCACGAAGTCGGTGAAGGTGCCCTGGATCGCGAGCACCGCGAGGTCCCACGTCTCGTCGACGTGCACGACGTGCGCCTCGAACGCGCGCTCGTGGCCGGGCACCCACACCGCGAGCAGGTTGCCGTCGCGCACCACGTGGCGCGCGGTGACGACGAGGCCATCGGCGCTCACGAGCAGGCCCGAGCCGTGCGACGACTCCGGCAGCGCGAGCAGACGACGCGCGCCGCGAGACGTCGGGATCGCCACCGTGCCGACCCCGTGCACGGAGAACACGCGCACCGTCGAGCGATCGATCACGGAGTAGTCGAGCGTCACACCCGAGGCCGCGCCGGCCGGTGCCGTCGCTGGGGGCGTGGCTTCGGGTGTCGAGCCTCCAGACGTCGAGCCTCCGGGCGTCGAGGGCGTCGGGCTCTGCGCGTGTGCGTGGCTCGATGACGCGAGCGACGCGAGCGCGAGCACGAGCACGAGCGACACGAGCGCGCGCGGGGTGCAGGTCGCGGCGCGCAGTCGCGCGACGCGGCTCACGAGCCACCCGCCGATCGTCCATCACCCGACGACGACGCGCCGCTCGGCGCGGCGGTGCTGGGCGGCGGAGGACGCCACTCTTGCGAGGGCTCGGCCGTGCGCGCGCGCGGTGCGCCCGCGTGACAGCGCCGGTCCTCGCCGCAGTACGCGCCACGCTCGCACGGCGGGTTGCAGAGCGGCTCGCAGGTGTCGGGCGCGACGCAGCCCCAGCCCACGGGACACGCGCGGCCGCAGTACGGCAGGCAGCGCCCGTAGTCGCAGAGAAAGCCCGGTGAACAGGGAGGCGAGCACGGCGGCCCGTAGCGGCCGCGCACCTGCGAGGCGTAGCTCCCGCTGCTCATCATCGTGCGCCGTGGACGACACGAGGCGAGCGCCCCGACCACGAGGCACACGCAGCCGAGCGCCCACAGGACGCGAACCAGACCGCGCAGGCGCTCGAGGCCCCCCCACGTCCGCACTTCACCCGACCCACGCGACATCGCGGCGCGAGCGTACAAAAGCGTGTCTGCGTCGACAAGAACGAGCGCGGCACGCACGCGTGGCTGCACGCTATCCTCGCGGGCCATGACCCTCTCGATCGACGACACGACGCGCACCGAGCTCGCTCCGTACGGCTTCGACGAGGCGCAGCTGGCGCACTTCGCGGAGCGCGCGCGCTCGGGCTCGGGGTCCGACAACGCAGTGAAGGGCCTCGTCACCGTGCCCGCCGAAGGAGACGTCTCTCCCTTGCCGCCGCTCGGCTCCCCCGAGCGAGCCGCGCTGCGCGAGCGAGGTCTCGCCGCGATCCGCGAAGGTCGCGTGGGTGCGGTCATCCTCGCGGGCGGCATGGCCACGCGCTTCGGCGGCGTCGTGAAGGCGGCGGTGCCCGTGCTCGGCGAGCGCACCTTCCTCGAGATCAAGGTCGACGACGTGGCCGACGCGGCGAGCGACGCGGGCGGACGCATCCCGATCTACGTGATGACGAGCTTCGCGACGCACGTGCGCATCGAGGAGCACGTGAAGGAGAAGCGCCTCGATCGCTTCGGGAGCGCGCCCATCACCTGCTTTCCGCAGCTCGTGTCCCTGCGCCTCACGCCCGAAGGCACGCTCTTCCGCGAGGCCGACGGCACGCTGTCTCCCTACGCGACGGGCCACGGCGACCTCACCTTCGCGCTGCGCGCGAGCGGCCTGCTCGCGAAGTTCCGCGAGGGCGGTGGCCAGCTCCTCTGCATGTCGAACGTCGACAACCTCGGCGCCACGCTCGATCCGGCGATCGTGGGCCTGCACCTCTCGCGCGGCGCGGCGATCACCGCGGAGGTCGTGAAGAAGGATCCGGGCGACAAGGGCGGCGCGCCCGCACGCGTCGACGGAGCGCCCCAGATCGTCGAGGGATTCCGCTTTCCCAAGGGCTTCGATCAGGACGCGATCCCGGTCTTCAACACGAACACCTTCGTGCTCGACGCGGCTGCGGTCGATCGCGACTTCTCGCTGCCCTTCTATCGCGTCGAGAAGAAGGTCGAGGGACAGACCGCCATCCAGTTCGAGCGCCTCGTCGGCGAGCTCACGGCCTTCGTGCCGAGCGCGTTCGTGCTCGTCGATCGAGACGGCCCCGACGGGCGCTTCCAGCCCGCCAAGGACCCCGAGGAGCTCGCGCGTCGGCTCCCGCAGATCCGCGCCATCGTCGAGAGCCGCCGCTGAGCGCACGCCCCCGGAGCCGATGATGTCCACGACACGCACCACCTCCTTCGCGCTGCTCGTGCTGCTCACGAGCTCGTGCGGCAGCGCCGAGACACCCTCCGACGCCGCGACGGGCCTCGATGCGCCGAGCCTCGAGGACGCGCGCAGCGGCGACGACGCACAGACCGAGGACACCGGCTCGAGCACCGACGCGTCTCTGCCCGACGACGTGCCACGCACGCCGATCGGTCGCGACGCGCGCTACTGCGAGCTCTTGCTCGCGTTCCCGAGCGCGAGCGCGATCCGCGTCGAGGTCTGGGGCACGCAGGGCTTCAGTGACTGCCCGATGGCCGACTGGGACGCGATCGACTCGGCCGAGGTGCGCGCCTCCACGGGTGCCGCCGTCGTGATCCGCAACGGCCCGCGCCACTGGCTCCCCGATCGCACGACCGGTGTGCTCCCCGAGCGCGCGCCCGCCTACTTCGGCACGCTGCTGATGCAGCAGCTCGCGACGATCGAGCTGCCACCCGGCATGATGTCCTCCACCCCGTACACCGAGCGGACGATCCTCCGCGACGCGCGCTTCGAGATCGACGCCGGCCGCGAGGTCTACGAGCTGCTCGCGCCCGACGGCTCGATCTACGTGATGCAGGCCTACGCGCAGATCGTGGACCCCACGCTCACCGCGAGCGATCTCCCCGGCCTCGGCGCGCGGCTCGCGCTCCCCGCGGGCTGGAGCTATCGCGCGCGCACGCTCGACGCGACGCTCGTCGTCGACACGCCCGGGATGGCGACGGTGCTCCAGGACGAGCTCCAGAACTCCTACTCGCGCCACGTCGACGGCACCCCGTGAGGCCCCGCATCGGGAGGTGGTACATCGACGCCGAGCGACCCTCGTCGCACGGAGTCGCGTGAGCACCACTTCCCTCCAGACCTCGGCCGGCGAGATCGTCCTCCACGAGTATCGCCTCGCGCTCGGCGGGCGCGCGTGGTCCTTCCTCCACACCGGCGCCGTCCTCACCCTCGCGGAGGAGCAACGCTTCCTCGAGCAGGAGGCCGATCGGCTTCCCTACGGCGTCATGCTCTGGCCCGCGTCGATCGCGCTCGCGCACGAGCTGCTCGCCCGCGCGGACGAGCTCGCGGGCAAGCGCGTGCTCGAGCTCGGCGCCGGCACGGGCGTACCGGGCCTCGTCGCGGCGTCGCTCGGCGCGCGCGTGCTCCAGACGGATCGCAGCGACGTCGCCCTGCACATCTCTGCGATGAACGCGGAGCGCAACCACGTGACGCGCGTCGAGCGGAAGCTCGTGGACTGGGAGAGCTTCGAGAGCGACTCGCCCTACGACCTGATCCTCGGCTCCGACGTGCTCTACGCGACGACGATGCACGCACGCCTGCGCGCGATCTGCGAGGCCCACCTCGCGCCGGGTGGTCGCGTGCTCTTCTCCGATCCCTTCCGCGAGCAGAGCCTGCCCATGCTCGAGGCGATGGAGGCCGGCGGCTGGCGCGCGTCGCTCGCGAAGTGGTCGATCGAGCTCGCGCACGGCCAGAGGTCCATCGCCGTCTACGAGCTCACCCGATGAGCACGCGCGGCGCATGGCCTATCCTCGGGCCCATGCAGAAGCCCCGCGATGGCCGCGCGAACGCTCCGACCGCTTCGGCCGATGGCGACACGCTTCCTCTGGACGCGGCGATCCCGCGCTCGAAGGAGCTCGGCGATCTCGCGACGATCGCGGCGACGCCGTCGGTGCCTTCGCCGGTGACGCTCGAGACGGGCGCGCACGTCGCGCAGGACCCGCGCTTCACCGAGCGCTACGAGCACCGCACGCTGCTCGGTGAGGGCGGCATGGGCGCGGTCGATCTCTTCCGCGATCGCGCGATCGGGCGCGAGGTGGCGATCAAGCGCATCCGGCCCGAGGCGAGCTCGCCCAGCGCGCTCTCGCGCTTCGTGCGCGAGGCGCGCGTCCAGGGACAGCTCGAGCACCCGGCCATCGTACCCGTGCACGATCTCGCCGAGACCCCCGAGGGCGCAGCCTTCTTCACGATGAAGCGCGTGCGCGGTGCGAGCCTCGACGCGATCCTCGACGCGCTCGCGGCCCGCGACGCCGAAGCCCTCGCGCGCCATGGCCGACGCAAGCTCCTCACGGCCTTCGCGACCGTCTGCCTCGCGGTCGACTTCGCGCACGCGCGTGGTGTGCTCCACCGCGATCTCAAGCCCGCGAACGTGATGCTCGGCGACTTCGGCGAGGTCTACGTGCTCGACTGGGGCCTCGCGAAGGTGCTCGGCGCACCGGACGCGTCGGGCGAGGCGAGCGAGGGGGAGGGGAGCCTGCCGCCCGTCGTCGACGTCGGCTCCGTCCAGGGCCAGCAGACGCAGCTCGGCGCGCTGATGGGCACGCCGGGCTACATGAGCCCCGAGCAGTGCCGCGGCGAGGTCGATCGGCTCGGTCCCGCGAGCGACGTCTACGCGCTCGGCTGCATCCTCTTCGAGATCCTCCACCTCGAAGCGCTCCACCCCGGCAAGGGCATGGCGGAGCGCCTCGCCTCGACGCTCACGGGCATCACGATGGACCTCCCGCGCGAGCGCGCCGCCGACGTGCCGCCCGAGCTCGACCGGGTGTGGCGCGACGCCGTGGCGATCGACGTCGGCGCGCGCATCGCGAACGCGCGGGAGCTCGCCGAGCGCGTCGAGCGCTACCTCGACGGCGAGCGAGACGAGGCCCGCCGCCGAGAGCTCGCCTCCGCCCACGTCGAGAAGGCCGCGGCCATCGACATGCGCACGCCGAGCGGACGCGCCGACGCGATGCGCGAGCTCGGTCGCGCGCTCGCGCTCGATCCGTCGCACGAGCCTGCGCTGCGCGCGCTCGCGCGGGCGCTGACCGACCTGCCCGACGAGGTGCCTCCCGAGGCGCGGGCCGCGATCGATCGCGCGCGCACCGAGCGCCGCGTCCAGATGGCGCGCACGAGCGCGGTGCGCCTGGGCACCTGGATCCTCGTGATCCCCGCGGTGGTCGCGTTCGGCGTGACCTCGTGGACGCGCGGCGCGGCGCTGATCGCGAGCCTGCTCGCCACGGCCGCGATGGCGCTCTTCACGTGGCGCACGCGGAGCGTGTCGGACGCGTGGACGCTCGCGCTGCTCGGGGCCTCGAGCATCGCGATCGGCCTCGTGTCCTTCGTGTTCGGGCCCTTCGTGCTCGTGCCGAGCCTGGCGGCGACGAACGCGATCTTCTTCGCGATGAACGCGGACGCGCACCTGCGCCGCTTCGTCGTGGGCGCGAGCGTCGCGGCCGTGCTCGTGCCGCTCGCGCTCTCGCTCGGAGGGATCGAGGCCAGCTACTACGCGTTCGAGGCGGGCGCGATGACGATCACCTCGCCCATGGTCGCGTTCCCACCCGTGCTCGTCATGGGCCTCTTGCTCGTGGTGTCGATCGCGCTCGTGGTGACACCGACGTTGCTCGCCGGTCGCATGCGCGACGAGCTCGCGCGCGCCGAAGAGAAGGTGCTCCTGCAGGCCCACTACCTCGCGCAGCTCGTGCCCGAAGCCGCGCGGCGCTGAGGGATGGAGAAGATTCCCACCCGTGTCCGTCCCCGTGCCCGTGCCCGTGCCCGCCGCATGCGAACAGGACTGTTTCGATTCTCTCTCGGTCCCCGAGATCCCGAGCCCTTGTTGTGACGTGGCGCACGTCCATGCGAGGCTCCGCGCACCATGAGCCAGAACTGGAACCCGCCGCCGCAGAACCCCCCGCCTTCGGGCTTCGGACAGCCACAGGGGGGCGGTGCTCCGGCGCCCTTCGGCGCGCCGCCGGGTCCCGGTGGTGGCTTCGGTCCCCCGCCCGGTGGAGCGCCCGGTGGTGGCTTCGGTCCTCCGCCTGGTGGCGGCGGTGGCTTCGGTCCTCCGCCCGGTGGCGGTCCGCCCGCGGGTGGCTTCGGCCCTGGTGGTCAGGTCCATATCAATGTCGGTGGCGTGCCGGGAGGGGCTCCACCTACCAACACTCTCGCGTACGTGTCGCTCGGCTTCGGTATCGGATCATTCGTATCCTCTATCTGTTGCTGCATTCCCTTCGTCAACAGCGCGGCTCCATTCGCGATCTTCCTTTTTGGCCTGACAGCCATTGTCACTGGTGTGCTTGGGCGGAGGCAGGCCGCACTCTCAGGTGCTGGCGGCACCGAATCGCTCGCAGGAATCGTCCTCGGGTCGATATGGCTAGCCGCATCTGTCGTGGCGATCGGGACAGTATTCGCTGGCTGCGTGGGCTGTACCGCTTGCAGTAGTTGCGCAGCCATGGTCCCTCCCCCTCCGGGACGGACGGCTGAAACCGCGAGCCCAGTCTTCCTGCAGCCAGCTCTCGGTACACAGACCATGACGCTGGGTCCGGGCTTCGCTCCGGATCCCAGTGTCTTCAACGTGTCCGCTGGAGGACCCGTCTCAGGCAGCACCATGGGCGCTGCGGATGGGTTCTGCGCGGGGAGCTATCCCGCGGCAGCGCAGATCCGCCTGACCTTGACGAGTGCTGTTCCCAACCTGCGGCTCGTGGGTCGCGCCACGGAAGACACAACGATGGCTGTTCGTTTCCCGGACGGCCATGTCGAATGCAACGACGATGGCGGTGGGTATCCGAATCCGGCTCTTGATATTGAATCTGCCGGTCCGGGCGAATACCAGGTCTATGTTGGTGCCTTCAGCGCTTCGGGTCAGGGCACGACATCCGCGATTGCGATCACGACCAACTCGGGACTACAACCCTCACAGATTCCATAGCTCGTTGTGGACTCCACGTGCACACCATCGCTAGCGCGGAGGTCCCGGGCGCTTCATGCGGGGGCCGTGGCGCACGGGGCCGACGCCGGCGGCCATGAGCCAGAGCAGCACGCGGTAGCGCTGCGGGCGGAAGGGCTCGAGCAGCTCGAGCATGCGCGCGTCGTCGGCGCGCTCTTGCCCCGCGAGCGCGTACGCGACGGTGTGCGGGTACCAGTAGTCCGCCGTCGGCACCGCATCCGCGTCGGCCAGGCCCGCGCCGAGGAAGTGCTCGACCGTCCAGGGACCGAGGCCCGGCACCTTCGCGAGCGTGGCGCGCGCCTCGGCGAAAGGCATCGCCGCGATGCGCGGCAGGTGCTTGGCGAGGCGGCCCACGGTGCGCAGGCGCTCGGCGCGCTCGCGATCGATGCCCGCGTCGCGGAACGCCTCGGGCGACATGCGGCTCAGCGCGAGCGGTGAGGGAAAGAGCAACGTCGGATCGCCCTCCGAATAGGGCGTTCCGTGACGTCGAAGGAGAAAGCGGTGCGAGGCCATCGCGTCCGGGTGCGCCACGCGCTGCTGGATGACGACGAGCACGAGCAGCTCGTAGAGCCACGGCACGCGCACGAGGCGAAGGCCCCGCGCGCGCAGGCGCGCGTCACGGAGGACGCGCTTGGGATCGGCCCCTTCGGGGATGACGAGCTCGCCGCGATCCGCGATCCCCACGATCTCGGGCGCCATGCGCACGAGCGCGTCGTGGTCCTGCTCGCTCGACTCGAGCTCCACGATCACCTGCCCGCGCTCGCTCGGGTGCGCCGTGATCGTCACGCGCGCCGGGCCGTGCGCGCCGCGGAAGACCTTGTCGAAGCGCCCCTCTCGGCGCGTGGTGCCGCGATCGTTTCCACCCAGGCGATGGAACGCGAGGCTCTTCCACGGGTCCGCCCCTTCGAGCGCGAGCACGAGCCGCGTGCGGATGCGCGTGCGGTCCGCCAGATCCGCGGGCGCCTCGTGTATGCTGCGCACGCGTGCACTCTGCGCCGGAAACGAGCGACGGGCTCGTCGGTCGACGCGTCGGGCCCTACCTCCTCCTCGAGAGGCTCGGCGGCGGCGCGATGGGCACCGTGTACCGTGCGCGCGATCTCTTCCTCGGTCGCACCGTCGCGCTGAAGGTCCACAAGAAGCGGCCCAACGAGCAGGGCCTGCGCCGCTTCCTCCAGGAGGCCCGCGCCGCCGAGGCGCTCTCGCACCCGAACGTCTCGAGCACGCTCGATGCGGGCAGCGAGGGAGACTTCTACTACCTCGCGACGGAGCTCGTGAGCGGCACCACGCTCGGCGCGATCGTGAGGGGTGGCCCGCTGCCGTGGCCCGACGCGCTGGCGATCGCGCTCCAGATGAGCGCGGGCCTGGGCGCCGCGCACGCGGCCGGCGTGATGCACCGCGACCTCAAGCCCTCGAACGTGATGATCGGTCGCGAAGGCGTCGTGCGCCTCGTGGACTTCGGCCTCGCCAAGCAGATCGCCGCGATCGACCCCGGCGACGGCGACACGATCGTCGACTGGCAGTCGGTGCAGACCTCGCCGGGCGCCGTGCTCGGTACGCCCGCCTACATGGCACCGGAGCAAGCGGGCGGTCGCCCCGTCGATGCACGCACCGACGTGTTCTCGCTCGGCGTCACGATCTGGGAGACCGTCGCCGGCACGCCGCTCTTCCGCCGAACGACGCCCGCACAGACGCTGCGCGCGATCATCTCGGACTCGGCCCCGCGCCTCGACGTCGCAGCGCCCGGCACGCCGCGCTGGCTCGCCGACGTCGTCGCGCGCTGCGTCGAGAAGGAGCCGCTGCTCCGCTACTCGGACGCAGGCATGGTCTGGCAGGCCCTCGAGGACGGCCGCGTCGAAGAGGGCGAGGCCGCACGCTCCGATCTCGCGGGCTTGGTCCTTCGATCGATCGGACCGCGCATCTCCATCGCGCCGCCGCCCTTCGTGCCCACCGCGTTCCCCACCGCGGCGCGAAACGCCACGCGGCAAGGGAGCTTCGTCGGCCGCATCGACGAGCTGAACCGCCTCGACGCGCTGCTCTCGCGCGGCGCGCGCCTGGTCTCGCTCGTCGGCCCCGGCGGTGTGGGCAAGACCCGCCTCGCGGCCGAGTACGCCCTGCGCGAGTCGGGCGAGCCCGTCGTGTGGGTGGAGCTCACGGGCCTCTCTCGCGAGGCGCAGCTCCTCGAGGCGATGGCCTTCGCGCTCGGCCTCTCGGAGCGCGAGGCGAGCCACGATCGCATCGAGCGACGACTCGCGGAGCGTGCGGGTGGCCTCGTCGTGCTCGACGGCTTCGAGCGCCTCGTGCCCGACGGCCTCGCGGCGCTCTCGCGGTGGATCGAGCAGCGCCCCTCGCAGGACGGCCTCACGCGCGCGGGTCGCACCTCGCAGTTCCTCGTCACGAGCCGCACGCTCGTGCCGCTGGCGAGCGATCACGCGATCGAGCTCGACGGCCTCGCTCCGGACGAAGCGCTCGAGCTCTTCGCCGGACACCTCGCGCGCCTCGCGCCGAGCGCCGCACCGGACACCGCTTCCCTCGAGATCCTCGTGCGCTCGTTCGAGCAGAACCCGCTCGCGCTCGCGCTCACCGCCGCGCGCGTCGCCGAAGACGGCCTCTCGAGCGTGCTCGATCGCGTCGCCCGCACCACCCAGCTCCTCGACGCCTACGACGACTCTCGTGACGAAGGCACGCCGCTGCGCACCGCGCTCGAGGCCTCGTTCCAGCTCCTTCCACCGGTCGAGCAACACCTCGTCGTCTCGCTCGCGGTCTTCGACACCTTCGACGTGCCCGCGGTCGAGGCGCTGCTCGAGGCCTCACGCGAGCGCAAGATCGGCGAGCAGATCCGCTCGCTGCTCTCGGGCGGCCTGCTCCGCGGCGCGACGCATCCCGATCAGCTCGCGGTCCCCCGCTACGCGCTCGAGGACGCCGTGCGCTCCTTCGCCGAGCGCGAGCTCGCGGTGCGCGGAGATCGCGACACGCTCGAGATGCGTCACGCGGCGTACTACGCGAACGCGGCCAAGCGGTGGATCGATCTCCTTCGCTCCGATCCGGCGCGCGAGAGCTGGCGCGAGCTGCTCGCGGAGCGGGGCAACCTCTTCCTCGCCGGGCGCCGCGCCCTCGCGGCGCGCACCGAGCTCTTCCTCGGCCTGGGCCTGCGCGCGGTCTCCGCCTACGCGATCGCCGCGCTCGAGCGCAGCGGCGATCGGGCGCACGTGCCGCTGCTCGCCTCCCTGCTCGAGGCCGGCGAGGCGCTCGGCGCGCCCAACGGCGCGGTGCACGCCGAGGCCCTGCTCGCGCACGCGCAGGCCATCGAGAGCGGCGACGAAGCGCGCGCCGAGGTGCAGCTCGGGCGCGCGCTCGAGCTCGCGACCTCGTCCGCGAGCCCCGCGCTCGGTGCACGCATCCACGCCGCGCGGGCCGAGCTGCGCGTGCGGGCCGGCCGCGTCGCGGAGGCCATCGAGGACTCGCGCCGCGCGGCGATGGCCGCCGAGCGCCTCGCGAGCGCGCCCGAGCTCGAGGCCGCGCTGCTCGCGCTCGTGCACGCCCACGCGATCGCAGGAGATCTCGGTGAGGCCGAGCAAGCGCTCGTGCTCGCGCAGCGCATCGCCGGCGCGCGAGACGACGCGCACGCGGAGGCACGCCTCGCGATCCTCGAGGGAGATCTGCACGTCGAGCGCGGCGAGCTCGTGCTCGGCACGCGCGTGTTCGAGCGCGCCCTCGAGCTCGCCGCGTTCACGGGCAACCTGCGTCAGCAGTGCGAGATCTCGCTTCGCCTCGCCGAGCTCGCCCACCGCGCGGGTCAGCCCGAGGAGGCGCGTGCGCGCTACGCCGTCGCCGCTCGCCACGCCAAGGAGACCAACGATCCGCGCCAGCACGGCCGCGTGATGCTGGGGATGGGCGAGCTCGAGCTCGACGAGGAGCGCTTCCAGCGTGCGCTCTCGCTGTTCCGCGAGGCGCAGGTGGAGCTCGCCGGGATCGCGGAGCCGCGTGGCGAGGTCTTCGCGCTCGCGGGCGCGGCCGCGACGCTCGCGACGATGGGCGCGCTGCAGGACGGCTCGGCCGAGCTCACGCGCGCCACCCTGCTCGCGCGCTCGCTCGACGCGACGAGCCAGCGCGTCGTCGGTCTCTGGGCCGGCTTCCTCGACCTCGCCGTGCATCCCGGCGAGGAGGGGATCGCACGCGCCAAGAGCCGGCTCGGTCGGATCTCGGTGATGCCCGGCTCCGAGCTCGTCGCGCCGCCGCTCGTGCGGGAGGCCTTCGTGCAGGCCGCGCTCGTGCTCGAGCGACGCATCCGCGATCTCGAGACCGTGACCCGAGGCTGAGGCCGAGATCGGAAGACGGCCCGTTTTCCGGGCAATTTCCGTGTTTGCACGATGCTTGCGTGTGCAGAAACCATTGGCCGGGCTCGGCGGTTTTCGATATACGCGCCATTCCGCCGCCGAGAGGGCGGCAACGGAGGGTTTCGTGGCGCGCGCGAAGAAGACCGAAGAAGAGGTGGAGCCGACGGCTGATCCCGCCGACCGCCTCGGGCGCGAGAACCTCGACGGCGAGCTCGACGAGGACGACGATCTCGAGGACGACGCGGACGACGACGACGTCCTCGAAGAGGTCCCAGCCACCGCCGAAGGCAAGGCCAGCGCGGCGCGGCTGCTCGACCTCCTCGTCGAGAAGAAGGGCCTCGCGCTCCACGCGGCCAAGCCCTCACCCAAGCTGATCGACGCCGTCGCTCGCGCGCTCGAGTGGCCGGGCCCGATCGGCAAGCGCGCCTCCAAGCTCTCCGACGCGATCGTCGACAGCGAGGACGTCGACGAGCTCTTCGTCGACGACGACACGCTCGAGCAGATCCTCAAGCGCTGGTGAGCGTCGCGGCCTCGCGGCACCGCGGGGCTCGCGATCGCAGGGCCTCGCGATTCGGGCATCCCACGCACGCGCCTCGCGGGCGCGAAATCTCGCGTCTGAACAAGAGCGCGGTACTGTGCGTCCGTTCCGCGAGCGTTCCGGCTCGTGCCCCGTGGATTCACCGATGACCCAGCGCGCCTCCTCGATCCTCACCGCCCTCGCCGCCCTCGCGCTCGTGCTCGCGTTCCTCGCTCCGCTCGGACGAGGTGCGTCGTCGCAGGAGTCCACGGGGCCCGTCGAGCAAGGCCGCACGCTCGAGGCCCCGCCGCCCGAGGTCGCCGTGCCCGCGGGCGAGGAGCTGCCTGGCAACACCGTCGTGATCGACGTCGATGCGCCCGAGCGCGCGCTCTACCGCATCGCGGTTCCGTCGGTGCTCGGTGAGCAGGCGATGGGCGCCGAGGGCGCCGAGGTCCTGCGCAACGACTTCCGCCTGATCTCGCTCTTCGACGTGCTCGATCCGCGCGGGTTCACCGCGGATCTCGAGGCCGAGGATCTCGGCATCACGCCCGCCTCGTGGCAGACGGTCGGCGCGCAGGGCGTCATCAAGGGCCGCATCGTGCGCGAGGGCGGTCGCATCCGCGTGGAGATGCGCCTCTACGAGCTGTCGCACGGCGCGACCGCGACGCTCACGCGCACCTACGCCGGCGGCGCGGGTGAGCTGCGCGGCTTCATGCACGACTTCGCGAACGAGGTCGTCCGCGTGCTCACGGGTCGCGCGGCCGCGTTCGGCACGCGCATCACCTTCGCGCGCCGCGTGCGCGAGGGCCGCAAGGACGTCTACGTCGCGAGCTTCGACGGCCACAACGTCGCGCGTGTCTCGACGGGCCGCGGCGTCTCGATGCTCCCCGCCTTCGGGCCCGGCGGCATCTGGTACTCGGTGCTCACCGAGACGGGCATGTTCATCACGCGCACGGGCCAGGAGGAGCGCCCGATCATCGACGCGCCCGAGTCGATCAACATGGGCGCGTCGTTCTGCGGCGGCCGCATCTACTTCACCTCCACGCGCGACGGCAACGCCGAGATCTACAGCTCGAACCCCGACGGCACCGACCTGCGCCGCCTCACCGACAACCCCGGCATCGACGTCTCTCCCGCGTGCGGCGGCCCCGGCGGCACGATCGCCTTCGTCTCGAACCGCCACGGCAGCCCGCAGATCTTCGGCATGAACAGCCAGGGCGGGAACGTGCGCCGCCTGACCTACCGCGGCAGCTACAACCAGACGCCTGCGTGGTGCCCGGACGCGGAGCAGAACCTCCTCGCGTTCACCGGCCGCGCAGGCGGGCTCGACGTGTTCACCGTCAACATCCAGAGCCAGCAGTACACGCGCATCACGCAGGGCCAGGGCGTGAACAAGGATCCGGCCTTCAGCCCCGACTGCCGCATGCTCGCGTTCTACTCGACGCGCGGCGGCATCTTCATCGCGAACCCCGAAGGCCTGAACCAGCAGCTCGTCATCCCCGGCGTCGCCGAGACGCTGCGCTGGTCGCGCTGACGGATCGAGAACGAATCTGCGGCTTCGGATCGGGCCGCGGTCCCTTCACGTCTCGAGTCGATGGTTCCCTGAGCACGACACCTCCCATGCACCGACCCACCCACTTCACCTGCGCGCTCGTGCTCACGGTCGCCAGCCTCGGGGCTGGCTGCGTGCGCCGCGAGCGCGTCATCGTCGAGAACGTCACCGTCGCGTCCGGCACCGCGGGAGCCAGCAGCACGAGCGGCACGGGCTCCGCGCCCACGCCCGTCCCGCAGGCAGGGACCGGCGCGCGCTACGTGCTCGTCGGTGCCGACGATCGCAGCGAGGGCTACTCCGGCGACACGCCCACGAGCGCCGCGCTGCCAGTCCTCTGCCTGCGCCCCTCGGGCCTGGCGGATCCGGGCCTGACGGAGATCACGCGCACGCCAGGCGGCTCGCTGCGACGACGCTGGTCGGGCGCGGAGGTCGCGCTCACCGAGCCGGTCGTGGGCAGCACGCTCACGAGCCGCGGGGTCGCCGACGATCTCTGCGCCACGCGCCTGGGCGACGGCTGGCGCATGGCGGAGTTCCACGACGGCGGCGCGCGGGCGGGCTTCGACTTCTGGGCGCAGGCCGCCTCGGGTGACTTCGCGGCGAGCCGCTTCTGGGTCGCGATCGACGATCAGAGCGCCAACCCGTGGAACGGCGCGAGCGCGATGACCTGGCGTCTCCTGGGCGCCTCGCAGTGACCGCGGCGGCGGGGCGCGCTCACGGCGCCTCGAATGCGTGAGGCGCCCCGAGCACGTGACGAGCCCCGAGCCGCGCGATCGTGTGGAGGCCGAGCGCGACCGGCAGCGGCGCGAGCACGACGAGGCTCGCAGCCGGTGAGAGGCCGATCGCGAGCACGACCGCCCAGAGGAACGTGGGCAGGAGCGAGAGGACGATCGCGAGCCCCGGCAGGCCGAGGCTGACCTCTTCGTCGAGCACGGCGCCGACATCGCGGTGGCGTCGCGCGGTCGCGACCACCCGCGCACCATGATCGATCGCGGGCGGCCCGACGAAGGCGGTCACGACGTGTTCGACACCGTCCGCGAAGCGCACGACGACGACGTTCCACACCTCCTCGTCGCCGCTCGCAATCGTGTGCACGACCGTGACGAAGCGCGTGACGCGCAGAGGCGCCTCGCGCTCGAGTCGCGCGAGCAGGTGCGCGCGGCCCGCGGCGTCGAGCGGCCTGGGCAGCGACGCGAGCCGGAGGTGCGCGTGCGCGTCGCGGAGGACGATCGCCAGCACGAGCCACGGCGAGAAGGCCACGAGGCCCCAGAGGCAGAGCGTCTCCCAGCGCGTCGGCCGCGGCAGCGGTGCGGCTCTCGGTGCGACGTCTCGGTACGGCATGCCGGGAACGTGGCTCCGCGAGGAATCGGCGACCACGATGAACGGCCGATGTAGCATCGGCGCGACCGATGACTCGCACGCGTCTCCTTCCCGCCCACGTGCTCGACGGCGAGCTCCTGCGCGCCTTCGTCGCGTTCGCCGACGAGCTGCACTTCACCCGTGCCGCCGAGCGCGTCGGCCTCTCGCAGCCCGCGCTCTTCGAGCGGGTGCAGCGCCTGGGCGCGCTCCTCGACGCCGAGCTCTACGTGCGCGTGGGGCGCGGCGTGGAGCTCACGGACCGAGGGCGCGCGCTCGAGGCCTACGCGCGCGAGACGCTCGCCGCCGCGCACGCGTTCGAGGCGCGCTTTCGGGGGCTCGAGGCGCACGAGGTGGTGCGCCTGGCTGCGGGCGAGGGCAGCTACCTCCATCTCCTGCCCGACGCGGTGCACGCGTTTCGTCGTGGCGCTGGTGAGCTCGAGCTCCTCACGCTCGGTGCGCGCGACGCGATGGCCGCGGTGCGTGCGGGACGCGCCGATCTGGCGGTCGTCGTCATCGACCTCGTCCCCGACGAGCTCGAGGGCGTCTTGCTCTTCGAGTCCGGCCTGAGCTTCGTGCTCGCCGAGGAGCACCCGCTCGCGGGCAAGGCGCGCCTCGGGCTCCGCGACGTCGCCGCGACCGCGGTGATCCTCCCGCCCGATGGCCGACCGCACCGCGACTTCGTCGCGCGCGCGACGACGAAGCAGGGACTCTCGCTCGCGCACGTGATCGACGCCGACGGCTGGCCGCTCGCGATCTCCTTCGCGCGCATGGGCCTGGGCGTCGCGATCGTGAACGACGTGGTCGTGCGCGGCCGACACGCGACGCCCACCGAAGGCCTCGTCCTGCGACCCGCGCGCGAGCTCGGCACCGTGCCGTACCGCCTCGTCTGGCGCCGCGGCCGCGCGCTGCCGCCCGCCGTCGAGCGCCTCGCCCAGGACATCCGCCGCACCACGAAGAAGCGCGGGTCGTAGCGGGCGCCCTCCGTCATGCGCCGACCTCCCGAGCGCGCGTGTGGCGCGCTTCACACGCGAAGTGCGATCGCGATCTCGCTTCGCGCGCTCATCTCGCGCGCTCGGCCGCGCGCACCGCAGCCAGCATCGCCTCGAGCTTCGCGGCGCGGCTCGCAGAGAGCAGCGTGCGGGCATGCGCGACGTGGCCTTCGAGCGCGCTCGGTCCGACGGGCTCGCCATCGATCTCCGCACGCTCCCAGCCCTCGCGCGCCACGCGGCGGAGCACGGCGCGGAGGAGATCGTAGCGATCACGCGCGAGGTTCGGCCGCGTGTTCACGACCACGCCGAGCACCTCCTGACGCGTGTGTCGTCGTGCGATGCGGGTCTTGTCGCGACGCACCACGAAGCCCTCGTCGAGACAGATGCGTGTGGCGATCGCGACGAGCGCACCGACCCGCTGGGCGAGCGCGGCGTCGCCGGAGAACGTCAGGTCGTCGGCGTAGCGCGTGTAGGTCGCGCCGAAACGCTTCGCGAGCCCGTCGAGGCGCGCATCGAGGTGGAACGCGACGAGGTTCGCGAGCGTCGGCGAGCTCGGCGCGCCTTGCGGCAGGTGCGGCGTCCGCAAACGCTGCGCGAGCGCGTGGCGGCGCGCGAAGGCGTCCTCTCCGGCAGGGGGGAGCGCACGAAGCTTCTCGCGTGTCGGTCGAAGCCTCGCGAGGGTCTGCGGTGTCGCGCGCGTGGTGACGAGCGAGACGAGCCGACGCGTGACGCCCTCTGGATGTCCGAGCGCCGCGAGCACGCCTCGCACACGAGCCGCGGAGATCGAGCCGAAGAAGTCTTCGAGGTCGAGCCGCACCACCACCTCGCGGCCGACGTGCCGCACCGCTGCGGTCCGCGGCGATCGCTCGCGGACGAAGCCGTGGGCCGCGGGGTGCAGCGGCACGTGCGAGAGGATCGTCTCGAGGATGGATCGCTGGAGGCGACGCAGCGGCGGCGAGGGAACCTCGAGCACGCGCACGCCACCGCTCCGCTTGGGAACGAAGCGCGTGACGTGGTGGGTGTACGCGCGGCCGCCGCGACGAGGGCGCGAGAAGAAGTCGAGCGCGCCGACGCTCGTGCCGAGGAGCGCAGCGAGGCCCTCGATGGTCGTGACCGCCGGGACCTCGAGGCCGGCCAGGCGCCCGCGCACGATCGCCATGCGAGGTGCGGGGAACACGAGCTTCCGCACCACCGTGCCGCGCGCGTGCGTTCGGAGCTCGGGCCGTTCCGCGACGAAGCCCGCGAGCGCCTCGAGCGCGGCGTGCGGCGGCTCGGGGAAGCGCCTGACACAGGCGCGCGCGAGCCGCGGGAGCCAGCTGCGTGAGGCGATGGGAGCGTGCGGCACCACGATGCGCGCGAGGTGCGTCTCGGTCGGCACACCGCGCACGGCATGCACGGCGCGATCGCTCATCGCGCGCGCAGTCCAAGGTCCATCGAGGAACGCGGACGCGATCGCGAGCGCGAGGGCGCGCTCAGCAGCCATGGCGGAAAGACGTGAGCAGGCGCGCCGACGATGCGATCCCGGCACGGCGCTCCTGCACGACGTGCAGCGGCGCCGAGCCTTCGGCTGGCACGATGACGTGACGGCTCCGGGGATGCCCCGGAACGAGGGACGAGCCCTCCGCTCGATCGCGCCTGCTCACGCCCCGGAGCATAGATCGCATCCGTCACGAGCGAGCGCCGCGAGGGACGCGTGCCCTCAGCCGCTCATCACGATGCAGCGATCGCGGCCCGCGAGCTCGAGCGCGTCTTCGAAGGACTCGATGAGCATGCCCATCGTCGCGAGGTCCTCGGCCGCATCGGGCTCGATGTCGCGCAGGCACGCGGGCAGCGCCGCGAGATCCTCCGCGAGCTGCACCGACGACGCGATCACGCACGCCGGCGAGTCCCACGCGCTGCCGAGCGGCGTCGGCACCCAGAGGGTGTCCACGCTCATCGCGAGCAAGGCCGAGAACGCGCCCCCGGGCTTGGCGGCAGTGCGTGGTGGGGCCGCGAGCACCCGGCGCACGTCCTCGAAGCTCGCGTCCTTCGCGAGCCGCGCGCCCGCCTGCAGCGCGTGCGCGAGCTCGTGCAGCTGCTCGAGGCCATCGGGCGCGACGCGCTCCACGTACTCGCCCACGAGCGCCGCGAGCGCCTCGGCGTTGGTCCGCACGCTCGGCGGCAGCGGCTCGCTCCACGTGCGCGCGGATCGATCGGCCTTCGCGAGCAGCGCCATCACGCCCCTCGCACGCGCGACGCCCGCCTCGAGACACGCCGCATCGATCGCCTCCTCCGCGAGTCGATCGTCGTGCGTCACCGCCTTGCCCATGCGCGTCGCGCCATGCACGGCCCAGTACTCGGGGCGGAGGATCACCTCGGCGGCCGACGTGCTCCACGTCGAGAGCTCGGCCCAGAGAGTCGTGACGGCGAGATCGAAGCCCATGCGCGGACTCTAGAGCAGGCCCCGGCTTTTCGCGACGCGCGCGTCAGGCGTGGGTCCCGCTTGCCGGACGCGCGCGACGAGCCGGATGCAGACGCCGCCACTCCCCCACGGCCGTCGTCGCCGACCCGACGATCCGCCAGCCATGCTCACCCCCACCCGCGCATGCCCGTCGAGCTTCGCCCCACGCTTTGCGACGCGACGTCGTGGCGTGCACGCTCGCGGCCATGGCCCTGCCTGCGCGGCTGCGTCTCCCATCCATCGACGAGGTCGAGGTGCGCGCGATGAGCGAGCTCTGCGACGCGATCGAGAACGCGGCGATCTCGAACGATCCAGAGCTGCCCACGCTGCTCGCACGGTGGAACGCGCGCGCCTCGCGCAGCCACGAGCCGATCGAGTTCCGCACGTACTACGGCGCCATGACGACCGGCGCCTTCGTGCTGGGCGCGCTGAGTCCCACCGCGCGCTTCGATCCGGAGCTCACGTTCGACGAAGCCGTCGCGGTGGTGGACGCGATCTCGCGCGCGGCGCTCGAGGACTGGGAGACCACCTACTTCGTGGGCTGGCTCGACGCGCAGTTCGTCGGCGGTCAGGCGTCCGATCTGATCTTCTGGCCCAACGCCTGGTTCCACGAGGATGCAGCGGCCACGCATCCGTTCACGTCGCAAGAGCTCGTCCATGCACTGTCGATCCGCAGCGGTCGCACGTTGCCCGGCGCTCGCCCCGTGGCGCTCCCGTTCCGCGTCCCGCTGCCCATGCGCCTCTGATCACACACCGTGCGCTGGCTCCCGTCGTCGGCCCCTACACTCCGCGCCTGACGCCCAAGCCCTTCGAGCCATGGCTGCGCCCCGATGGCGCACCTGGCTACCTCCACGGCACCAAGGCCTCGCTGCGCGAAGGTGGCAGCTCGACTTGCGCGCGGACCATTCATCGCTTAACTTAAGCGATGAACAATTTGGTGGAGCACGCATGACGAGACGACTGACTCCCGTGGTCCTGGCAGCACTCTCGGTGGCGATCGCCAACACGCTGCTCTTCCTGGCGGCACGCGCCGCAGGCCTCTTCGGTGAGGGGTGATCGTGCGGGCCGAGGGCGCTCCGCTCGGATGGCAGCCCGTCGTCGCAGCGAGCGTCGTGGGCGTCGTGGCCGGGGCAGTCGCTCATCTGGCGTTCGGACGCGCGTTGCCTGGCCCGGGGAAGGCGCGTCGAGGCTTCCTGCTGCTGAGCTCCGTCCTGCTCTTGTTGTCCTTCGCGTCGCCGATCCAGGGGCTCGAGGGCGCGGGATTCGCGGAGATCCTCCTCTTGGATCTCATGCACCTGACGACGGCTGCGGCAGCCGTGGCTGGGGCAGAGTGGGCGGCGCGCCCCGAGTGGCGTTTTGGCAGCGCGGCTTACTCGCCACGGCGCATCGAGCCCGCCACGGCGCTCGTGACCGGCGCGACGTCGGGGATCGGTGCTGCCGTCGCGCAGCAGCTCGCGTCGCGAGGCTTCCGTGTCGTCGGCATCGGGCGCAGCGCCGAGAAGGCGCGATCGCTGCAGTCCGAGAGGCTGACCATCCTCACCGGAGACCTCGGCTCGGTGCGCGACGCCATGCGCCTCGCCGCGGAAGCGAACGAGCTGGTGGGTGAGCCCGGCTTCGGTGTGGTCGTGCACTGCGCCGGGACGCTGTCGGTTTCGTCGCGCCCGACCTCCGAGAGCATCGACTCGAACTTCGCGACGTCCTACCTCGGCCGCGTCGTCGTCACGAACGCGCTCCGGCGTGCTCCGACGTGGCGCCTCTTGAACGTCGCCGCTGCACAACACGGCTCCGTGCCCTCGGCGATGCGCTTCGAGCTCTCGCAGCCAGCCGACATCGGCCGTGGGATGCGTTCGCACGGGCAGGCCCAGCTCGCGAACGATCTCTGGGCAGCGAGCCTCGCCCGACGCGGCGTATCATCGTTCGGGTACGGGCCCGGGTCGGTCGACACCGCGATTCGCCGCGAGCTCCCCCCGACCCTCAACGCACTGATGAAGCCGCTCTTCGCCATCGACACCCGCACAGCCGACGAGGCCGCGAGCGACATCGTGCGGCTCGTCCTCGATGACGCGCTCCCGAGCCACGGCTTCGCGAGTCGCTGGGGTCTCTTCTCGCACGACCCGTTCGTCCTCGACCCCACTCGGCAGGACGCGCTGGCGCGCCTCACCGACGCGGTCGTCGCTCGTGCGTCCGAGGCCGGAGCGCACACGTGAAGCCCGGGCTCGAAGCGCGCACGTTCGGCGCGATGGTGGCTTTCGCGCAGCGGGTCCAGCGTGCCGCCGACGCGGCGCTCGCTGGGTCGGAGGTGAGCCCCGCCCAGTTCTTCATCCTCACGACGGTCGACCGACAGGGCGAGTCGCAGCAGTCGGAGCTCGCCAAGGAGCTCGGCGTCACGGCAGCGAACGTGAGCCAGCTGGTGGGCAAGCTCGAAGACGCCAGGCTGGTCACGCGCGAGGATCGCGGACGAGCGAAGCTGGTGCAGCTCACGGCGAGAGGCAGAGCGCTGGTCCAGCGCCTCGGGCCCGAGCACGACGCCTTCCTCGCGGCCCGCTTCGCCGCCTTGAGCCCGACCGAACGTCGCACGCTGCTCCGCCTCCTCGAGAAGCTGCTTCGCGGCGACTGATCGAGGCGGCCGTGTGACCGAACCTCAGCTCGGCGGAGGCTGGCTCACGCGCTCGGGGGCGGGGCCGGCGGGGCCGGAGTCGAGGTCGAGGACGAGAGGGAGGATCTCGTCGAGCCGCGAGACGAAGTGGACCTGGAGGTCCTTCTTCACTTCCTTCGGCACGTCGTCCATGTCGGGCTCGTTCCGCTTGGGAATCAGGATGTGCTTGAGGCCTGCGCGGTGCGCGGCGAGGCACTTCTCCTTGATGCCCGTCACGGGGAGCACGTGGCCGCGGAGCGTGATCTCCCCCGTCATGCCGACGTCCGGGCGCACCTTGAGCTTCGTGAGCATCGAGCTGAGCGCGACGAACACCGCGATGCCACCCGAGGGACCGTCCTTGGGCATCGCCGCGTTCGGCAGGTGCACGTGGATGTCGATCTTCGACAGGAAGTCGTTGGGCAGGCCGAGCTGATCGGAGCGCACGCGGATGTACGAGAACGCCGCGGCGATCGACTCCTTCATCACGTCGCCGATCTTGCCGGTGAGGTGCAGCTGGCCCGTGCCCGGCATCTGCTGGGCCTCGACGAACATCAGCTCGCCGCCCGCAGGCGTCCAGCTGAGGCCCGTGGCCACGCCGGGGTGCGAGAGCTTCTCGGCGATCGAGCGCTCGAAGCGCGGCGCACCGAGCACCTCGCGCACGTGCGCGGCGTCCGAGAGCTGGCGCACGTCCTCGCCCTCGGCGAGGCGCACGGCGACCGAGCGGCACACCGACGCGACCTTCTGCTCGAGGTTGCGTACGCCGGCCTCGCGCGTGTAGCCGTCGATGATCGCGTCGATCGCATCGCCCGAGAAATCCAGGCGATCGGGCGTCAGGCCGTGCTCGCGCAGCTGCTTGGGCACGAGGAAGTCCATCGCGATGTGGTGCTTCTCGTCGCGCGTGTAGCCAGCAAGCTCGATGAGCTCCATGCGGTCGAGCAGCGGGCGCGGGATCGTGTCCTTGCGGTTCGCCGTCGCGATGAAGAGCACGTTCGAGAGATCGAGCGGGACCTCGAGGTAGTGATCCGTGAACGTGTTGTTCTGCTCGGGGTCGAGCACCTCGAGAAGGGCCGCGCCCGGGTCGCCTCGACCGTCGGTCGCGAGCTTGTCGATCTCGTCGAGCAGCATCACCGGGTTCTTGGCGCCAGCCTGCTTCATGCCGACGACGAAGCGGCCCGGGTAGGCACCGACGTAGGTGCGGCGGTGACCACGGATCTCGGCCTCGTCCTGCACGCCACCGAGCGCGACGCGGCAGAAGTTGCGGCCGGTGGCGCGCGCGATCGACTTCGCGAGCGACGTCTTTCCGACGCCGGGCGGCCCGACGAAGCAGAGGATCGGCCCGCGGATGTCGCTCTTGAGGCGGCGCACCGCGATGTACTCGACGATGCGGCGCTTGATCTTCTCGAGGCCGTGGTGGTCCTCGTCGAGCACGCGCTTGGCCTCGTTCACGTCGAGGCGATCGGCGGTGACCTTTCCCCACGGCAGGTCCGCGAGCCACTCCACGTAGTTGCGACAGACCTGGTACTCGGCGCCGTGCGGGCTCATCGCGCGCATGCGCTGGAGCTGCTTGCGCGCGGCCTTGTCGGCTTCGACGGGCATCTCGGCGCGCGCGAGGCGCTCGCGGAGGATCTCGATCTCGTCGTCGTCGTCGGCCTCGCCGAGCTCCTTGCGGATCGTCTTCATCTGCTGGCGCAGGAGGAACTCGCGCTGGCTGCGCGACATCTCCTCCTGGACCATCGTGGAGATCTCCTTCTTGACCTTGTGGACCTGCGCCTGCCGCGAGACGATCTCGAGCACGCGACGCACGCGCTCGCGCACGTCGAGCACCTCGAGGATCTGCTGCTTGGCGCCCGTCGGGATGCCGAGGTCGGAGGCCACCGAGTCCGCGAGCGCGCCGGCATCGTGGATGTTCTCGAGCGCGGTGCCGGCGTCGCGGTTCTGCTGTGGAAGCACCTCGCGCAGACGGCGTGCGGCCTCGCGGAGCGCCGTGGCGAGCGCGTCGATCTCGGTGTCGCGAACCGGCGTCTCGTGGATGCGCTCGACGCGCGCCCGCATGAACGGGTTGCGGTTCAGCGGCTCGAGGACCCGCATGCGCGAGACGCCCTGGAGCACGACCGAGTAGTTGCCCGACGAGAGGCGGATGACCTTGAGGACACGAGCGACCGTTCCGAGCGAGTGAACGTCGGCGAACTCGGGGTCTTCGGTCTCCGACTCCTTCTGGGCGACGACGCCGATGAGCGGCCGATCCCGACCGAACGACTCCTCGATGAGGCGCACCGAGCGCGCGCGGCCGACGTTCACGGGGACCACGGAGGCCGGGAACAGCACCGAGTTGCGCAGCGGCAGGATCGGCAGGACCTCGGGCCCGGCCGGCGGCGGGATGGACGCAGTCATCGTGGCGGGTCTACCACGAGCCGGACCGCCTCGATACCCGCCGAACCGCGAGATCGTCGAGGTTTTCGCGGCCCGCCACGGCTGGCTCGGACCGTGAGAAGGGAGCCCCCCGAGTTGCCCCCGAGGCGGTTCGGCAGCCGAGCCAGCCCCGGAATTTTTTCGTTGGCGCAGTCCATCGACCTTGGTAGAAGTTGGACCGCTTTCGGGGGCCTGTGAGATAGTGTCCTACATCTGCTCCTTATTTCTCACCCGAGCAGACAGACGCCTGGCTTAGTCCTCCCACCGACCCCCCGAGGTACCTGATGTTGCCGATGCCGCACTCGACGACACGCGCCCTCTCGAGCTCCATGACTGCCGCCCTGGCCACGGCCTGCGCCCTCGGCGCCGCCGGCTGCAACGGCGCGTTCATCGGGAACTTCGTCGTCCTCGGGCTCACGCTGGGCGTGTTCTTCGGCACCCTCGGCCTCGGCCGCACCCGCCCGGCCCAGCCGGCGCCGCGTCCGACCAGCGCCGACACGTCGCAGTCCGACGTCTGAGCCGGCTCCCGCGCGTCGCGCCCAGCCGCAGGGCCGCGCGCAGGCCTTGGCCTAACCGCCGGGCAAGAGGTCGATGAGGCGCCGATCGGCGAGATCGCCGAGCAGACAGAGGCGCTCGCCCCCGTCCGGCTCGATCACGATCAAGTGCTTGCCAGCCCGGTCCGCGAGCACTGTGAAGCGGCAGCGGCCCGAGAAGAGAGGCTCCCGATCGTCCAGGACGGGTCGCGCGACGGCCTCCCCTCGGCGGACCAGGGTGAGCGAGCGGGACTCGACGGCGACGACGTCGGCGACGCGGCCCTCGGGCAGGCGCGGGTACGGCGTGGCGATGACGAGCCGGTCGCCCACGGCGTCGAGCTGGACGACGAACCGCGGCTCGCGCGAGATGGCCTCGAGCACGCGCACGAGGGTGCCGTCTTCGATCTCCGAGGCTCGCTCGAGCGCGAGCTCGCTGCCGGCGAGCATCAACACGTCGCCGGGGTAGAGGCCGGGGCCTCGAGCGCGCGGGGGCGGGGGTGTGGCCGCGCGGCGGGTGGCGGCCGCTGCGTTGCGGCGCGCCCAGATCGTGCGGGCGATCGCGCTGCTCGCGCCGATCAGCGCCGCACCGATGGCCAGCTCGACGATCACGACAGCGCCTCGCGGAGCTGCGCGGTCATGGCCTCCGGATCCGGCGCCGCGCAGAGCGTCGAGATGACGGCCACCTCGGAGAGCGGCAGGGCTCGGAGCGCCGGCGCGCGATGCACGTCGATGCCGCCGATCGCCACGACGGGACGCTCCGCCACCGCGAGGGCCTGAGCAAGCAGCTCCACGCCGACGACCGGATCGGGGTTGGCCTTGCTCCGTGTCGGAAAGACGGGACCGAACGCGATGCGATCGGCCCCTTGCTCCCGCGCCAGACGGACCTGGGCGAGGTCATGCGTGGAGCGACCGACGAGGAGCCTCCGGTCCGCGTCGAGCCGGCGGATCGCCGCGATCGGGAGATCGTCCTGGCCGAGGTGCACCTCGCTCGCGCCCACGAGGAGCGCGAGGTCGGCGCGATCGTTCACGACGAAGGGAACGCCGTGCTCACCAGCCAGCGCTGCCAGGCGCTGCGCGAGGGCGAGGCGATCGCGGTCGGGCATCGACTTCGCGCGCAGCTGCAGGCGCGAGGCCCCGCCACGCAGGACCGCTCGGGCGACCTCGAAGGGGTCGCGCCGCGCGCCACCCGCGGGATCCACGCACGCCTCGGGATCCACGATGGCGTAGACGCCGATCATCGGGTGGTCACGCCGCGCGACGCGCCTTGGGCTTGGCCGCGCCCGCACGCACCTTGGCCTTGGGCTTGGGCGCGCGGCTCGGAACGGTCGCGCGCGCAGGCTTGCGGGCCTTGGCCAGGCTCGTGACCTTCGCGGTCGGCTTGGCCGCCTTGGCGGGCTTGGCCTTGGGCTTGGCGGCCGGCTTCGCCGGCTTGGCGGCCGCCTTGGTCGGCTTGGCCACGACGGGCTTGGCCGGCTTGGGCGCAGCGACCTTGACCGGCTTGGCCTCCACCTTCGCGGCCGGCTTCACGGGCACCAGCGCTGCGGTCACCTTCGTGGCGGGCCGGACGTCGGCCTTGGCCGCGGGCCTGGGCGGTGCGGCCGTCGTCGGCTTCGCGGGCGCGACGTTGGCTGCCGCCGCCGACGCGGCGGGGCGGTCGCTCAGGCGGCGACGCGAGATGAGCTTGATCTTCTTCACCGGCGGCGGCGCCGGAGGCGGAAGGCGCGACTCGAGGAAGCGGATGCTGCTCTCGATCGAGGCCGTGAGCGCCTCCTTCACGATCTGCGCGAGCGCGTTCTCGTTGGTCTTGAGCGCGTCGTAGTACCGCTGCCGCTCCGTCGAGTGGATGACGGCCGGTGGGTAGCCCGCCGCGAGCAAGAGGAGGTTCATCACCAGGCGCGCGACCTTGCCGCTGTGCTTGGGGTACGGATAGATGTGCAGCAGGTGGAAGTGCGCCTTGGCCGCGAGGCGCAGCACGTGGGTCGTGCGGCGGGTGTCGGGCGCGTTGATCCACTGGCCGAAGGCCTTGAGCTTCGGGAGGATCTTGTCGGGCGCCGCGATCTCGTGGAAGTAGAGGCGATGGAGCGGGATGTCCTTGCGGTAGGCCGGCGGCTTCTTGCCGTCGGCCTCATCCGGCGCGAGGGACAGGTAGATGTCCTTGACGACGTTCTCGTCGACCTTGGTGCGCTTCTCCGCCGCCCAGCTCCGGATGAGGTCGATCGTGGCCTTGTTCTGCCGGATCTCGTCGAACGACGAGGCCATGATCGGGTCCTCGGGGGCGCCGCCGCGCATCGCCGTCGCGAGCTCCTCGGGCGAGTAGACGACGCCTTCGAGGGCGTTCTCGTGGTACAGCCAGGACAGCTCGACCTTGTCGAGGATCTCTTGGCGCAGCGGCTCGGGTGCCTGCTCCATCAGCTTCTGGAGATGCTGCGCGCGTTGATCGAGCTGAGCCTGTTGCTGCTGCTGCACGATGTGTCCTCACCGGAGCCCTGCCGGGCTCGCGGAAACCACGTTGTCAGCCCCTTCGACGCAGCGCGCCATGACGCGAGACGCCGTAGGAAGCCACGAAAGAAGGGGCGAACCGAGCGCTCTGCGCCCTCGGGACGCTCCGAAGAGCATGTCGTGGACGGCTCGAAAAACGCAAAAAACCGCCCGATGGGCGGAGTGTAGCGCCGGGCTGAAGCGCGGTCAATTCGACCCGGCGTGTGCCTCGAGCCAGCCGCGATTCACCGCGCCGACGTGAGCGTCTCGGACGCGGCCCTCGGCGTCGATCACGAGCAGCGTCGGTAGACCCGTGATGCGGTAGGCGGCTTGGAGCGTGCCGTCCTCGTCGTGGACCGTCGGGTAGGTCGCGCCGAGCTCGGCGTGGGCGGCGCGCACGAACGGCGCGCGGCGCTCGGACTCGACGTTCACGCCGAGCACGACCACGTCGGGGTGCGCGCGAGAGAACTCCTCGAGCGCGGGGATCGACGCGCGACACGGCGGGCACCAGCTGGCCCAGAAGTCGAGCACGACGACCCGACCGCGCAGCGCGTCGAGCACGATGCGATCGCCTTCGTCCCCTCCCTCGCCACCGACGATCGGGCTCGTGAACGGGAGCGCCTCCTCACCGACGAGCGGGCTCTCGGTGGCCGCGCAGAAGTCCGAGGTGACGGCGGTGACGAGCGTGAACGCGAGCGCGGCCGCGCCGATGGCCTGCCACGGACCACGGCCCTTCTCCGCGCGGTCGCCGTCACCCGGTCGTGGTGCGTCGCGCGTGGCCTCGCGCGGTGCGTCGCTCGTGGCCTGGCTCGCGGGCTCGGCGTCGGTCGGTTCGCGTGGATCTTCGGGCGCGATGCTCACGAGCGCTCCTCCTCTTCCTCGGACGATGGCCGAGACGCTTCGGCGACGCTCGCCTCGCCCATGCGTTCCGGCAGGGACGGGCGCGCCGGCGGCAGCGTGACGCGGAAGGCCGCGCCGCCCTCGGGTGCCGCCGTGCACTCGATCGCGCCCCCGTGCTCGAGCACGATCTTCTTCGTGATCGCGAGGCCCAGGCCCGTGCCCTCGCTCTTGGTGGTGAAGTAGGCGTCGAACACGCGCTCGCGCTCGGCCTCCGCGACGCCGCGACCGTTGTCGCGCACCTCGAGCGTCGCGCCACCGTCGCTGCGCGCGGCCACCGACACGATCACCCTGCCCTCCGCGAGGCTCGCCTGTGCGAGCGCCTGGACCGCGTTGCGGACGAGGTTGTCGAGGGCCTTGCGCAGAAGGCCGCGATCGATGGCGACCCACACGGGCTCGGTGGGCAGCTCCGTGACGAGCTCGGGGGGCGCGAGGCTCACGCCGCTCGGCATCATCGCCGCGGGCTCGAACGTACGGCACGCCTCTTCGGCGAAGGCGGCGAGGTCCGCGCGCTCGAGCTCGGGCACCGGGAGGCGCGCGAAGTCGCTGAACTCGGTGACGAGGCGACGCAGCGTGCGGACCTCCTCCTCCACGATGTCGCGCGCGTCGCCGAGGCGGCGGCGGAAGCGCGCGTCCTCGCCCTGGTAGCGCTCGTGGAGATCCTGCACGGCGAGCTGGATCGGCGTGAGCGGGTTCTTGATCTCGTGCGCGAGACGGCGCGCCATCTCCTGCCACGCCGCCATGCGCTGGAGGTACTCGATGCGATCGCGGCTCGATCGGATGTCGCGCACCATCGCGTTGAACGCGCGCACGAGCTCACCGACCTCGTCACCACGATCCGAAGGGACCTCGATCGTGAGATCGCCTGCGCCGACCTTGCGCGCGGCGTCTGCGAGCACGGCGACGCGACGCGTGAGGCGGCGCGAGACGACGAGGCCTACGGCCAGCGCCGAGGCGATGACCGCGAGCAGGACCGACGAGTAGGCCAGGAGGTAGAACGCGGACAGGTAGCCGGCGCTCGTGCGCAGCCGCCCGTAGACCTCTGCGACCTCGCCGGCGCGCGCGTAGCGTTCGAAGGTGGCGGTCGGCGTGGTCACGACGATCTCGACGTCGATCGCGGGATGCTCCGCGTCGGCCTCGATGCGTCGCTCGAGGGTCAGCGCGCGCTCGAGCTCGTCGTCGACGGATCGCTCGACGACGACGGGCGACTCGCCATCGCGACGGACCGAGACACGCGCGAGGCGCACGCTCGCGCGCTGGTCCTCGGCGGCGTGCGCGAGCTCGGACGCGAGCAGCGCCTCCAGGGCCTGCGTGTCGCCGGCGCGCGCGACGCCGACGAGGCGGTAGTCGTAGGCGATCGCGTCGGCGGTGCGATCGGCGTCGGCGCGGACGGCGACGAGGTGTGCGCGGTAGAGCTCGAGGCCATCGTCGAGCTGGGACTCGACGCGCTCGTTGACGCCGACGTCGTAGGCATCGCGGAGCACCGCGTTGCCGAAGAGGAGGGCGGACAAGAGCGGCACGAACGCGACCGCGACGAGCGCGCCGAGGATGCGCGTCTCGAAGCGCGAGAAGCGCAGCGTGGTTCGCTCCGCCGACGGAGGCGGGGTGACCTCGGGCGCGCTCATGGCACCTCGAGGCCTTGGGAGCGGAAGCGCAGCGTGCGCTCGGCGGCGCCGATCTGCGGGTTCACGAAGAGGCTGACGAAGGAGCCGAAGAACGAGTCGCTGTCCACGGTGCCGCGCTGCGGACGTGCGAGCCAGCGACGGATGCGCTGCACGGTGTCGGCGGTGAGCGGGTTGAGCTCCACGAGCACGGCGAAGTACACGCGGCGGCCTCGCACCAGGGCCCACTCGCTCGTGGTGCCCACCGCGAGCCGCTCGACGACGAGACACTGCGCGACGACGTCGTCGATCGAGCCGACCGAGATCGTGCGCGAGGTCCGCTCCGTCGTGACCTGCACGCGGAAGCGCTCCTCCCAGAGATCGTAGGCGACGCGGCACTGGCGCGCGGTCGCGGCGATCGGCTCGTCGCGGCCCTCGACGTATGCGAAGGCGCTCAGCTGGAGCGTCTGCGGCAGGCCGCTCATCAGCTTGCGGCGCGTCTCCGGATCGCTCGCGAAGTCCGCGATGCTGACGTCGAGGCGCGGTGCACCCTCGACGAAGTGAACGCCGACGCGGCGCTCGGCGATCTGTGCGCGCGCGGTGCCCGCCGAGCCCGAGACGGCCAGGAGCGCGAGGGTCAGGACGACCGTGTGGAGGACCGCCCTCATCCGACCGACACGAAGCCCAGGAGTGTCGAGAAGCCGATCGAGAACACGCCGATCGACGTGTCCATGCGCACGCCGACGTCGAAGGTGAAGTCGACGGGCAGGAGATCGATGCCGGAGTAGCCGCGGATCGGGCGCTGGAAGTCCGCGACGTCCGCGAGTGTGTAGAGGCCCGCGTTCGCGTAGACCCAGAACGAGCGGAAGTCCTCGTTCACGCGGAAGAGCTGGATCTGGTACTCGACGTCGAGACGCGCCGCGAGCTGGCCGATGCGGTGCTCCGCGATCGAGTTGCGGAAGAGGTTCAGCGGGCCGCGCCGATCGAGGTTCAGCTCGAGCATGCGGCTCGGCACGAGGTCGGACAGATCCGAGGCGTAGAAGCGGTAGAAGAACGGCGTCTCGTCGAGCGCCGCGCCCGCGAAGAGCGACACGCGGAACGTGTGATCCCAGCCCGGCAGGGGCACCCAGTGTCGCGCCAGCCCTTCGGCGCGGAAGAAGTCGTAGTCGGAGCCGAAGAGGCGGCTCGCGAGATCGACGCGCAGGTAGAGGAGCGTGCCCGAGCGCGTGAGCGCGGCGTTGTCGCGCTCGTCGAAGACGAGGCTGAGATCGAGCATCGACACCGCGCTGATCCCGCTCTGGACGAGGAAGTCGATGGGGACGACGTCGAGGCCACGCAGCTCGCTCGCGGCATCGGGCCGCGAGAGCACCGACACGAGCTCGAGCTGGTAGGCCAGGCGCAGACGCACCTCGGACGAGAGCGAGATGCCGGTGCCGAGCGAGCCACCGCCGCGCAGGTAGTTCAGCACCGCCGCGCGGGCGGCCTCGCAGGGCGGGGGATCTCCGTCGGGGCAGCGGAGCGGGGTGACGAGCACGTCGTCGTCGCCGAAGAACTCGCGGCCATGGACGAAGAAGGCCATCGCGTTGATGGCGATGGGCGTGCCGAACGCACCAGGATCTTCGAAGCGCAGGCGGGCGCCCTGCTGCGGCTCCGAGAGCAGGAGCGTGAGCGCGAACGCGTCACCGGTGCCGAGGAGGTTCGCGTCCGAGAGGCTCACGCCGCCGTACGGAACGATCGGCGCATCGGCGCGCTCGTAGCTGCCCGCGAGGCCCTCGCTCACGCCGAGCACGAGGTTGTCGACCTGGAAGGTGGTGCGCTCGTGCACCTCGATGCGCAGCACCACGCGTCCACGCGCGCTGCCGCGCTCGAACGAGAGGCGCACGTCCGAGAAGAAGCCCGTGCCGAGCAGCTGGTAGCGCGTCTGCTCGAGGCGCTCGTCGTCCACGTCGAGCGGCTCGCCCTCGCGCACCGCGACGTAGCGCCGCACGACATGCTCGCCCGTCTGTCGGTTGCCGACGACGCGGATCGCCTCGAGGCGGTAGACGATCGCCGAGGGCTCTTCGTCGCCAGAGGACGCTTCGTCGCCAGAGGACGCTTCGTCGCCGGAGGACGCTTCGTCGCCGGAGGACGCTTCGTCGCCAGAGGACGCTTCGTCGCCAGAGGACGCTTCGATCGAGACCTGCTCGCTCGGGGCCTCTTCGCTCGGGGCCTCTTCGCTCGGGGCCTCTTCGCTCGTCTCGCTGCCCGTCGCGTCAGGGGGTGGGTCGCTCGGCGGCGCGTCGGAGCCAGTCGCGCTGTCGACGCCAGGCGGCTCGGTCTGCGCGTGCGCCGTCGCGAGGAAGCCCGTCGCGAGGAGCACGAGTCCGAGCGAGAGGAGGAGGCGTCGCACCGACCGCATGGTGGCACGATCCTGCGAGGCGATCGGCGCGGTCATCGACCTCGGACCCGATTCGATGTCGCGCCGCTTCGCTACCGCGTGAGGAGGAACGCCACGAGGGCGAGCGCGACGAGGAACGCCACGAGGAGGGCGATCGTCGTCGTCGAGCCCTCGTCTGGCTCGAGCGACGCGGGCTGCGCTGCGCGAGGGCCCGGCTCGGCCGCGGACGCACGCGCGGGAGGCTCCGAGCGCTTCGCAGGCTCGGGGCGATCGTCGACGGATGAGGACGGCGCACTCTCGTTCGTGCTGGCTTCCAGAGCCTTCGCCGTGCCGTCCGAAGCCTTCGCCGTGCCCTCCGAAGCCTTCGCCGGGCTCTCCGAAGCGTTCGCCGTGCCGTCCGAAGCCTTCGCCGTGCCCTCCGAAGCCTTCGCCGCGGCGACCTTCGGCGGCGCGTCGCTCGACGCCGCGGTGGTCCTCGCGTCCGTGGCCTTCGGTGGGCTCTGCTTCGCGACCGGCTTGGGGGCCTCGGGCAGGGGCGCACGCGCAGCCTCGGGCACCACGTGCTCCACCGAGGGCTCGCCACCGACCCAGACGATGCGAACCGTCGTGTCCTTCTGCCGTGCGGGTCGTGCCGGCGGACGGACCGACGGACGCGCCTTGGGCGGCGGAGCGCTGCGCACGCTGGCGCGCGCCTTCTCGCGCACCGAGACGACGTCGGTCAGCGCCATCTCGATCACGCGGAGGAAGTTCCGCCCCGTGTCCTCGCGCGCCCTGCCGTTCGCGTCGACCTTGGCGTAGCGGCTCGTCGCGCCGCCGTCGGGCACCTGCGGCAGCGCGCGCGCGTAGCGCACCGTCGGCTCGCGCTCGGAGGGATCGTCGGGCTCCGGCGGCGGCGGCGGCTCGCTCGCGACCATCGGCGGCGGCAGGCGCGAGCGCACGTCGTCCTGCGTGCGCGCGAGGATGCGGAACGCGCCTTGATCCCACGCGAAGACCTGATCGAGGTTCGCCTCCTCGCGACCATCGAGGCGGATGCCGAGCATCTCGCCGGCCTCGTAGAGCACCTCGACGACGCGGCCCTCGTTGCGCATCTCGAGCACACCGGTGAGGCCCGCGTGCTCGCAGTAGGTCATGAGATCCGCGGGCACGTGCACCGCGAGCGAGCCGCGCCGCTCGTGATCGTTGCCTTGCGAGACGGGCAGCTGCGGCAGCACCGCGTGCACCGCGTAGATCCCGCCACGCGCCGCGAGCAGGGCCTCCACCGGATCGGCGCCGTTCGGGAGCGGGTCCTGATCCATCGCGATCTGGCCCGCGACGAGCTCGACCTCACCGGTCTCGGCACCGACGACGAAGCGGATCTTGCCGGTGATCCGACGTCCCTCGATCTCGCGGAGGATGTCGAGAACGCCCCCCTGCGGGATCTCGCCGGACAGCACGGGCTCAGAAGCCATGGATGCAGGCATTGCGGCAAACGGGCCGCCAGGTGTCAAGCGTCATGCCGATGGCATTGGTTTGCGGGCGGGTTCGTGCGACAAGCACGCGATGCTCGCGCCCCGCCGCTTCGCGATGCTCTCGGGCCCCGCGCTCCTGACCCTCGTCCTCGGATGTGGTGGTGCGACGACCTCGACGGACCGCCAGACCACGCCGCCGGCAGACCCGTGCCCCGGCCTCGTGCACGACCGCGACGAGGCGAGCGCGGCGCTCACGCGATGCCGCGAGGCGACGCCCGCGTGGCCACACGCGGCGCTCTACGACGCGGCCCTGGCCGAGGTGCGCGCGATCGCCGCCGCGCCGCGACCCGTGCCGGCGGCCGACGCCCAGCGCGCCGCGGATGCGGTGTGGGCGCTGCTCGATGCGGTCTCACCCGAGCTGACGAACCAAGTGGCGCTCGACCGGGCCGAGAACGCCGCCGAGGCCGTGCTGCGTGATCGCGAGGGCGATCCGTCCCGCGCCGCGGCCACCGAGGCCGAGGCGGTGCTGCTCGAGATCCACGGCCTGCTCGCGCCCGCGACCGATCCGTGTGCGAGCGAGGCGACACGACACGAAGACGCCGTGGCCGCCGCCGCGCAGTGCTCCTGACGCGCCACCGCGCGATGCCCCTGACGCGCCTCCGCGCGATGCCCCTGACGCGCCGGTTCAACGCGCGTCGAGCACGCAGAGCGAGCCGACGGTGCAGGGCTGCCAGCTCATCTCGACGCGCTGGCCGCTCTGCTCGTCGATGATGGTGATGCTCGCGGCGCTGCCGTTCTGGATGCGGAGCGCGCCGGGCACCGAGCCGAGGACTCCGAAGCCCTCGTTCGAGTACGCGGTGCCCTGTCCGTCGTAGCGCACGTAGAGGATCGTCGAGGGCAGGCGCGAGGGCGCGAGATCGATGTGCTCGACGTGATCGGCCTCGCGCGTGAGCTCGTCGATGCGCTCGGCGCGGAGGATGCGCGGCTCGTAGCCGGGCGCGACAGCGATGAGCGGCTGGCCGACGAGATCGTCGGGGGCGATCTCGCGCGGCGCAGGACCGAGCAGCGTGGGCCCGAGGTAGAGCGCGAGGCCCGGGGTGCTCGACTCGATGTGGAGGCTGCCGCGCTGACGCTGGCTCGCGAAGTGCCAGCCCGTGACGCCGAGGCCGAGCACGCCGAGCGTCGCGAGCGCGATCGAGGTGAGGAGGATGAGCGCGACGATCCACCACCACGCGAGCGGACGCGCGCTCGGCTTCGCGGCGGCCGCGACGCGCGCCGCCGGCACGCCGCCCGTGACGAGCGCGGGCGCGGGCGCCAGCGGCATGCCCGGCGCCGCGGAAGTGACGACCGCTCCCGTGGCGACGACGGGCGGCACGAGCGAGCCGCGCGGCACCGCAGCGACGAGGCCCTCGACGTGCGACGGATCGGCCATGGGGCCCGTCACGCGACCGGGCTCGAGGCTCACGCTCGCAGGCACGGCGGGTGGTCGCTCGGAGTCCGCGTGACGCGCGATCGCGACGGTGGCCGGCGTCACCGGCACCATCGACGCCCGCTCCTCCGGCGAGGGCTGCGCAGCAGGAAGATCGGGCTCGGGCATCGCCCAGCCCTTCTCGGGGAAGAGCCACGCGAGCAGGCGCGCGAGCTGCTGTCGGTCGTAGCCTGCCGCGCGCTCGTGGAGCATCTCGCGCAGCTCGGCGCCGAGCTGCTGCGCCGAGGGCATGCGTGACTCGCGATCGATCGCGAGGCACTGCATGACGAGCCGATCGAGGTGCTCGGGGACCTCGACGCGGTAGCGCGAAGGAGGCTCGAAGCCGCCGTTCTGGAGCAGGTGCGTGGCGCGCGCGGGATCGTCGGGGGGGATCAGCGAGCGCAGCGTCAGCATCTCCCACATCGTGACGCCGAGCGCGAAGAGGTCGGCGCGCGCGTCGATGTCGCGGCCGTCGGCCTGCTCGGGCGCCATGTAGCTGAGCTTGCCGATGGTGACGCCGCTCGCCGTCTTGAGGACGTTGTCGGCGGCCTTCACGAGACCGAAGTCCGACACCTTCACCGCGCCCTCGTTCGAGAGGAGCACGTTCTGCGGCGACATGTCGCGGTGCACGATCCCGAGCGGTGTGCCGTCGTCTCCGCGCTTTCGGTGTGCGTGATCGAGGCCGTTGGCCACCTCTGCGGCGATGAAGAGCATCGCGGAGAGCTCGAGCTTCTCGCTCCGCGCGAGCAGGCGCTGCATCACCTGCGAGAGGCTCACGCCCTCGATGAGCTCGAGCGCGAGGTACGGCTCGGGGTCGATGCCGAAGTCGAGGACCTGGACGAGGTTCGGGTGATCGAGGCGCGCGTTGGTGCGCGCCTCGGCAGCGAAGCGCTCGAGCAGCGACGCGTCGCGGCGGTACTGCGGCAGGATGCGCTTGATCGCGACGCGCTTCTTGAAGCCCGCCTCACCCACACGCTCGCCGCGGTACACGACGGCCATGCCGCCCTGTCCGAGCTTCTCGTGCAGCGTGTAGGCGCCGAAGCGTTCGGGGGTCATCGCGACGTGGTCGATCAGGGAAGCACGTAGACGTAGTCGCCAGACGGTTGACCGGGCGCGCGGCTCACGATGCAGGTCACGAAGGTCTGCTCGGCGCTCGTCTGGCGCGGAGCCTCGACGCGGATGCTCGTACCGACGACGTGGATCGCGTAGCGGCGGCGCGGCGGCGCGAGCTCGCCCTCGTAGGAGCCGCGCCAGCACGGATCGACGATCTGCGTGCGGAACGCGCGGTGGATCGCGGGCTCGACCGTGGTGCCCGTGGCCTCGCGCGCCTCGCGGCGAGCACGACGACGCTCCATGCCTTCGACGACCTGCGCGATCGGCCCGACTGTGGGACGCCGGCGGGGCGATGCGTCGTCGTCTCGCTCGTCGCTCGGGTCGGCCTCGTCGCTCGAGTCGGCCTCGTCACCCGAGTCGGCCTCGTCGTCGTCCGACCCGGTCTCGTCGTCGTCGGTGTCGTCGCCCTCGGCTTCCTCGTCCGACTCGTCGCCCTCGGCTTCCTCGTCCGACGCGGCCTCGCTCGCCTCGCCTTCGGCTTCCTCGCCCGCATCGGGAAGAGCGCCGCTCGCGAGCGCGAGCGCCTGCCCATCGCCGGCGCGCAGGTGCAGGCCATCGGGACCGAGATCCAGCGTCGCGCCCGTCTCGGGATCGACGAAGTGCCCTTGGAGCTGGGGCGCGGTCGTCGCGAGCTCGTGCGCGATCTGCTCGCCACCGCGGACGAGCTGATAGACGGCCCCGAGCGAGCACATCGCGCCGATCCCCATCGTGCCGAGCAGCACCCACGGCCAGATGCGTCGCGGCGGAGGCTGGGCGCCGAGCGTCGCGATCGGCGCGGTCGGCGGCGCGGAGACCGACGTGATCGGCGCCGTGGCAGGCATGGCGCCTGGAGCGCTCGCGGCGAGCGGTCCGCTCTGCCAACCCTGCGGTCCGCTCTGGAGCTGCGGCCCTGGCTGCGTCTCGGCGAGCATCGCGCTCTCTGCCGCGGGTGTCGGCGCGACCGGAGACGGCCCGCTCGCGTGGAGCGCCGCGGGCGCCGTGACGCCGGATCGCGGCGGCAGCGAGGCGATCGCGGCGGTCTCTCCCAGCGCCGAGACCGGCTGCGTCTGACCGATGCCGCTGAGCATCGCGAGCAGCGGTGGGAATGCGGCCATCGCGTCCGCGTGGCGCTGCGCCGGATCGCGCACGAGGCATCGCGAGAACCACGCGTCGAAGCCCGGCGGCAGCGATGCGCTCGGCGCGACCTCGTGCGCGCGCACGCTCGCGGGCTCGAGCGCCTCGACCATGATCTCGACGAGCAGGGCCGTGATGGTCGAGCCGGGTGTGCGCGCGGTGCGCCAGTACGACTGACCGGTGAGCAGGTTGAAGACGATGAGGCCCACGGCCCACACGTCGGTCGCGAGCACGACCTTGCCCACGTTCGTCTGCTCGGGCGCCATCCAGAGCGGCGAGCCGACGCCCTGCGTCGTCTTGGGGCCGCCGACCTCGCTCGCGCCCTGCACGAGCGTGGCGACGCCGAAGTCGAGCACCTTGAGCGTGAAAGGCACGCCTTCGCGCCGACTCTCGGCGAGGAAGATGTTCTCGGGCTTGAGATCGCGATGCACGATGCCCGCGCGATGCGCCGCCGTGAGCGCGTGCGAGAGCTGCTTCACGATCTCCACGATCTCGTCGCGCGGCGGGATGCCCCTCTTTTCCAGGCGATCCGCGAGGGTCTCGCCCTTGAGGAGCTCCATGCAGATCCACGGCGTGGGCCCTCTGGCCTCGACGCCCGCGGCGATGACCTCGACGACGTGGTCGCTCTCGATCCGCGAGCCGACCTGCGCCTCGCGCTCGAAGCGCTCGATGCTCTTGGCGTCCGAGACGAGCATCGGGTGCATGAGCTTGAGCGCGCGCTCACGACCGGTGCTGACCTGCTCCACCACGTAGACCGCGCCCATGCCGCCCTTCGCGAGCGGCCGCACGATGCGGAACTGCCCGGCGAAGAGGGATCCCGGCGAGAGATCGATCGAGCTCACAGGCCGGCAGCGTAGCCGATCGGAGCGCCCGTGCGCGCTCGCGTCGTGGCCTCGCTCAGGGGTCCAGATCGACCCGCGCGAGCTCGGCTTGCCAGTCTGCCCGCGTGCCGCTCCGGAGCATGACGACGTACGTCGTGCGGTCGACGCGCGCCTCGACGATGCGCGTCGTGAAGCCCACGTCGCCGAGCGTTCGCAGGGTCGCGGGTCGGCCGTCGAGCGTGGTGGCCGTGCCCGGGCGGGCATCGATCGCGGCGACGGTGCGGTCGAGACCGAGGAGATCGAGGGCCGCGTCGCGACACGACGCGGCCATCGCGTCGCTCGCCGCGACGACGGTGATCGACGCGAGCGTCTCGTCCGACGACGTGACGACGCTCGCCGCCTCGACGGGCGCGCCCGACGCATCGAGCGGGCGCACCGGTCCCCCACGCGCCTCGAGCGCGAAGCCCAGGCGCCCGTCCACGTGCCGCTGACGCGGCGGCAGCTCCGCCAGCGCCGGCCCGACCTCGAAGCCTCGCGCCAGCGCCTCGACGTACGCCGCGTCCTCGGGGTGCGGCTCGTTCGCGGACCACCACGCATCGAGCTCGAAGGACCAGCCACCCGCGAGCACGAGCTCGGTGTGCATCACCTGCGCGAGCGGTGTGCCCTGGTCGAAGGCGACCTCCACCGAGGCGCGCGCGGCATCGCCCTGGATCTCGCGGATCCGCACGCCCGAAGGGGACACGCTCGTGGCGCGCGCGATCTCCTCGCGCGCGTCGAGCGCGGCCGTGGGCGTCACGAGCAGACGCGCCGAGACGCCGAGGTCGCGCCGAGTGACGAACACGATGCGCCCCTCGGACGCGTCCTCGCTGGCCACGAGCTCGACGCCAGCGAGAACCTCCGCGAGCGGCGGGACGCGGAGGACGGCGCGCGGTCGCACGTCGCTCGGATGCTCGCGGAAGACGCCGTCGCGCAGCGACCAGTCGAGACCGGCGCGTCGATCGGCGGGCGGCGCGAGCACGGCGCGCAGCGCAGCGAGCGTGTCCGGCGGAAGGAAAGACAGGCGCGGACCGAGCTCGCGCAGGGCCTCCTCGATGCGCGCGCGATCCACACCCGAGGCCGCGACGCGGAGCCCCATCGACGACGCGGCCTCGGGCGTCGCGATCGCGTCGACGAAGCTCGGGTCTTCTTCGTCGGGAGACGAGAAGCGCGTCTCGCTCCCGAAGAGCGTCACCACGAAGCTCGCCGTGGCGGGTCGCTCGACGGGACGCAGGCCGTGGTACGGGTCCAGGGTGATGCGGGTGCCGTTCTGGTGGAGCACGACCACCTCCGCGCCGGGGTAGTCGCGCGCGAGATCGTCGAGCTCGAGCGAGAACGGTGCGGTCGCGTCGACGCGAAGCCCCGTGGCTGCAGAGGTGAAGACGTCGTCGCGGACCTCGTACGCACGACCGACGCGCGAGGCGATGGCGGAGCGCAGCCGACGAGGCCGCACGTTCGCGTCGAGGATCTCGAGGCGCGAGAAGAGGGTGCCGACACACGGATCCTCTCCGACGATCCGGTAGAGCTGACCCGCGTGCCCGAACGCGAGCACGGAGCTGCCGTCGTCGTCGGTGAGCGCGCGCGCCTCGCCCGTGGCACCGGGCGGCGCGGGCCGAGGCGTGCTCGGCGCGTCGCCGTGCAGGTCGCCGAGCTGATCGGCCAAGGGGCGCGCGCTCGAGAGGGGCCACACCGTGAGGCCCGCGGCGCAGTCGTGGTTGCGAAGGACCACGAGGCCATCGGGATCCCAGCCCTGCGAGAGCTCGTGGCCCCAGAGCTCCCAGCTCGCGTCACCGTCGGTCGGCACGGTGACGCGGAGGCGGTACGCGTCGTCGACGACCTCGGTCGGCCCGCGCCGCTCCTCGATCATGCGCTCCATCCCGCGCACCCCGCGCGCGAGCATGTAGACCGCGCCCCCGCAGAGGCCGACCACGACCAGGGCCATTCCGCCGAGGATCGCGATCAGGGGCCCGTGCGAGGGCTTGGTCTGGTTCGCCATGAGGAGCTCGCGCGACGAGGTCGTCGCGCGCCGGCTCGATCAGAGCTTGGCGCCGCCGTCGATGTCGATCGTCGTGCCGTTGAGGTACTCGCACTCGATCGCGAACTTCACGCCGAGCCAGAGGTCCTCGGGCGTGCCGATGCGGCCCACCGGGATCTTCTCGACGAGCATGTCGCGCGCCTTCTGGTTCATGCCCTGCGTCATCGGCGTCTCGACCATGCCGGGCGCGATCGCGACGGCGCGGATGCCGAACACACCGAACTCCTTGGCCCACGTGACCGCGTTCGCGGCGAGCGCGGCCTTGGCGCTCACGTAGTTGCTCTGGCCGCGGTTGCCGTGGCGCGCGACCGAGCTCATCGGGATGACGACGCCCTTCTCCTTGCGGCGCGCCATCTCCGCGACGCCCTCGCGCACGACGATGGTCGCGCCCGTGAGGTTCACGTTGATCACCGCGTTGAACTGGTCGTCGCTCATCACCTTGATCTCGCCCGTCTCCTTGTCCTTCTTCACGAGGAGACCGTCGCGCAGGATGCCCGCGTTCGAGATGACGACGTTGAGGCCGCCCATGGACTCCGCCGCCCACTTCGTGAAGGCCGACACGTCGGCGCTCGAGCCGACGTCGAGCTTGCGCTTGTGCACGCCCGCCGGGAGCTCCGCGAGGCCCGCCTCGTTCACGTCGCCCGCAGCGACCTGGCCGCCCGCCTCCGCGATCCGCTTGGCGAAGTGGAATCCCATGCCCGAGGCTGCGCCGGTGACGATCGCCTTGACGTTCTTGAGCTCCATCGATCTCTCCTTCGTTCGCGCGCGGTGAGCCCGCGGCGCGCGGATCGAGACCACACCGCGCGCCGCACGGCAAGCACCAACCCGTGCGCGGCGCCCCGCTTTCGCGGGGCAGGGTTCGCACGGCCCCTCGGGCCAGCTCAGCCGGGCGACGTCTGGGCGATCTTCGCGGCGTGATCGGGCGGCAGGTACGGTGGCGTACGCGAGGCCTGCGCGGCGTGGCGGATCTGCTCGGGGCTGCGCGCCCCGACGAGCGCTGCGCCGACGACGGGGCTCGAGAGCACGTAGCGCAGCGCGCCGATCGCGAGATCCGGGACGTCTCCCTCGACGAGGAAGCGGTAGCGATCGACCTCCTCGAGGCGCCGCGTCCAGCTCTCGGGCGTCCAGCGACGGCTGCGGTGATCGTCGGTCGCGAACTTCGTGTCCGCACCGAAGCGGCCCGAGAGCACGCCGTAGAGCAGAGGCGAGCGCGCGAGCACGCCGATGCCGCGCTCGGTGAGCAGCGGCGCGAGCTCTGCGAGGGCGTCGCGGTGCACGAGGTTGTGCACGAGACAGAGCACCTGCGCGCCCTGCTCGATGGCGAGCCGTGCCTCTTCGACGGTGCCCACCGACGCGCCCCAGCACTTGATCATCCCGCTCGAGAGGAGGTAGCCGGTGGCCTTCTGGAAGTACTCCGACGCGATCACCTTGAGCGGCGGATCGTGGAGCAGGAGCACGTCGAGCGTGCCGCGGCCGAGGCGCATGAGCGTCTGCTCGACGTCGCGCAGGATCGCAGGCGCGTCGAACTGCGCCTGCACGCGGTCTTCGACGAGTGACTGCCCGACGCGCGCGATGATCACCGCCTCGCCGAGCTGCTCCCCGAGCGCGAGGCCGAGCCGGCGCTCGCCCATGCCCTGCCCCCAGAGCGGCGCGATGTCGAAGGTGGTGACGCCGGCGTCCCACGCCGCGCGCACGGTCGCTTCGAAGACCGCGGGGTCGACCTTGCCGTAGCTCTGCGCGGCGAGGCCCCAGGTGCCGAGCGCGATCTCCGACACGCGCACGTCGGTCGCGCCGAGGAGACGAGTGGCCACGGTCGGTCTGGCGTCGGTCATGGCGGAACTCTCGCGCGAGGCCGACGAGACCGCCAGCCCATCCGTGCCGCTCGACGCGCGCGCCGACCGAGGCGAGACTCCGCGCGATGAATTACGGCGCAGTGGCCCTGGGGTGCAGCGCGATCACGGGCGTGGTGCTCTGCTGCGCGGGCGCGGGCCTGGCGTTCTACGTGACGCGCAACGCCGCTCCGCCGCTCGAGGCGCGCGGCGGCTCGAGCCTCGGCCCCGATCCGTTCCCGTTCTCGGGCTCGCCCGACTCGGTCCAGAGCGTGCCGATGCGCATCGTCGTCGGCGCGTACACGGGCATGACCGCGTTCTCGATCCCCGAGGGCACCGAGTGCCCTGCGACGCTCTACGTCGCGAGCTACGCCGGCGGCGTGCTCGGCTGCTCGATCGACGTGACGTGCACGGGGCACGTCGTGAACCCCGTCGGCACCCACGCGGTCTGCGTGCGCCGCGGCGCCACGATCTTCGCCGAGGACCTCGTGGACTCGAACGGCGACGGCGATCCGCTGCTCACCCTCGACGAGGCCGCCGGCACGATCACGATGAGCGACCGCGGCGTCGCCCCCTTCTCGCTCACCGGAACGATCGCGCGTTGAGAGATGGAGAGAGAATCCCACCCGCGCCCGTGCCCGACGCTTCGCGACCACGCAGTTTCCGCTCGAATCGGGCACGGGCAGGGGCACGGGCTCGCCCGCTCCGCCAGCTGGCCCGGGAGCCCCGCCGCGAGGCGCCCCCATACGTTGGCGTGGTCCATTCCTTCTCGGTCTCTCGGAGAAGCCGAGATCACCCGAGCATCGCGCTCGCGATGCCGAGGTAGACGAGGAGGCCCACGACGTCGCTCAGCGAGGCGATGAAGGGCGTGGAGCTCACCGCGGGGTCGAGGCCGACGCGCTGGATGAGGAGCGGCAGGAGCGAGCCGACGAGGCTGCCCACCATGACGACGGCCACGATGCTCACCGAGACGACCAGCGCGAGCTCGATCGCCTGGGTGTCGGCGGCGAAGTACGCGCGGAGGAAGCCGAGCGCGCCGACGACGAGCCCGAGCGAGAGCCCGGCCAAGAGCTCGCGACCGAACACGCGTGCCCAGTCGCGCGGCTCGACCTCGTGGAGCGAGAGGGCGCGGATGATGAGCGTCGCGGACTGCGAGCCCGCGTTGCCGCCCGTGGAGATGATCAGCGGGATGAACACCGCGAGCGTCACGACGCGCTCGATCTCTCCGGAGAACGACTGCATCACGTTGGCCGTGAGGAAGCCGCCGAGGAAGAGCACCACGAGCCACGTGACGCGGCTCTTCCAGTAGTCGAAGAACGCCGTCTGGAAGTAGCCGCCCTCGATGGGCGAGACGGCGCCCATCTTCTGCGCGTCCTCGGTGGCCTCGTCGATGACGACGTCGACGACGTCGTCGACGGTGACGATGCCCACGAGCTTGCCCTGCGCGTTGACGACGGGCATCGCGTGGAAGTCGTACTTCGCGATCGCACGCGCGGCCTCCTCGCGATCGTCGGTGTCGAGGATGCGCACGACGTTCTCGGTCATCACGTCCGCGAGCTCTTGGCTCGGGTCCGCGAGGATGAGCTCGCGCAGCGACGCGACGCCGACGAGCTTCTCGCCGAAGGCCTGCACGAACACGTAGTAGACGCTCTCGAGCTCGCCCGCGCGCGTCATGCGACGCACCTCGTCGAGCACCTTCCAGACCTTCGTGTCGGGCGCGCAGCCGACGAAGGACGTCGTCATGATCGAGCCGACCGAGCCCTCTTCGTAGCGGACGAGATCGCGCACCTCCTGCGCGGCCTCGGGCTCGACCTGATCGAGCTGCGCGAGGAGCTTGTCCTGCAGGCCCTCGTCGAGCTCCTGGACCGCGTCCGCGCGATCGTCGGGCTCCATCTCGGCCAGGAGGTTCGCGGCCTCCTCGACCTTCAGCTTCTCGAGGACCTCGCTGCGCCGCTCGTCGGGGAGGCGCTCGAGCACGCCCGCGCCGAACTCGTCGGGCAGCACGCGGAAGAGCGCCACGATGTCTTCGATCGGCAGCTCCTCGACGATCTCGGCGATGTCCTCTTCGTGGAATTCCTCGAGCGCTTCGAGGAACGCCTGCGGATCCTCCGCGAGCGTCGCGTGGAAGTCCGGGCCGAAGAGGGTCGCCAGGCGCATGGCGGGGCCGAGGGTAGGCCCGAGATCGCGAGATGAAAACCCGGCTGCGGACGTCGGTCGCGCCGATCAGCAGGCGTCCAGACGCAGACCCGTCAGGTAGATCACGTCACGGTCCGACTGACGGACGAGCGTCGCCACCATGAGCTCGAGACGTGTGCTCGAGCCGAGGAGTGCCGTGCGGATGGAGCGGCCGACGCCGGCGGGGATGCCCATTCCCGTCAGCCTGCCGCTGCCGATCCGGATCGGCGTGACGGTGGGAATGGGACCGCCAGTACGCCAGAACGCGACGAGGACGCTCGTGCCCGATTCGTTGCCGACGAGAAGAACCGCCACGCGGGCGCCATCGGGGGTGACGTGAAAGCTCCAGTCGAGGAGCGGCAGCGATCCGAGGACGATCGCGACCTCTTCGACCCCTGGCCTGTTGCACTCGTCGGCGCGCACGAGTGGCCCACACCCGCACTCGACACCGGAGCAGTCCATGGGGAGCGTCGCGACTCGCGCGTTCCCGCCCGACACGGAGATCCGTCCGACCACGTGATCGATGTCCATCGTGGCGAGACGAGGCATTCCCGTTCCGAGCCCGACGGATCGAAGACCGGCAGGGTCGCGCGGATCGATGCCGAGCTGGGCGTCCGCGAGGGCGCCCGTGGTGTACGCGAGCACTCCGTCGGAGCTTCGGAGGGCGCTCATGGAGACCCGGCCGAACATCGACGTCACGGGCGAAGGATCGAGACGCTCGGCGCGGAGGCCGGCGGGATCCGGATGCGCCTCGATGAGGGCGCCCGCGGTCCAGGCGACCGAGGGCTCGACGACCACGGGCGGCATGAGCAGCGGCAGCGCCATGCAGCCAGTCGTCGAACAACGGCTCACCTGCCAGCGCATGTCGGAGGCGTGCCGCCCGACCACCGCGAGCTCCGCGAGCGACGGTGCGAGCGCGAGATCGACGAGCTCACCCGACACTCGTGTCTCGAGCACGCTCGACGACGCGGCGAGCCCATCGCCGCGCACGGTGTAGTCGCGCGTCGACAGCTCCGTCGTGGTCCCCGAGTCGATCCACGCGACGCGCAAGGTCACGCCGTCGCGGCCGAGCTCGTGATCGACGATCGCATCGTCGATCTCGTCGGTCCGGGCCACCTCGATGGCGTTTCCCAGGACTGCGAGGCGATTGGCGCCGGGCAGCGCCGCCTCCGCCATTGCCGGCGGCATGCTCGCGAGCCGGAGCGTCTCGGGGTCGCAATAGGTCAGGCCAGCGATGCAGTCCGACGGAAACGAGTCGCCCGCGCCGAAGCAAGGCTCGGCGAACGCGTCGAGGGCGCTCACGGCGTCCGCGCTCACCGCGTCAACGAGAGCGGCATCCGTGCCGCCCCCATCACGCGACACCGTCGCGTCGAGCGACGCGTCGAGAGCGCCGTTCGCGTCGGGCTCGGCGCTCGCGTCCATCCAGGCGTCGGTGCCGCGTGCGGCATCCGTCGAACGAAACTGCTCGGGATCGTAGAGGATCGAGCACGCCGACACGCTCGACGCGAGCAGGGCCGACGCGAAGATCGTCCGCCGCGCCGTCACCACGTGACCTCCACGCCGCCGGGGCCGATCGAGGCCCGCGCCGCATCGCCGCTGCTCGCGGAAGAGCTGCCGAGCTCGAGCACGGCGCCGACGATCAGGAGCACGCCACCGACGCCGAGCACACCGAGGCCCACGTCGGCGACGATGCGCGTCGTGTCGATCGTCGCGAGGCGATCCGGCGTGCACGACGGAGAGCACGCGCTCGCTCCGTTCGTGAGCGCGTCGGCCTCGAGCAGCGTGACGAGCCCTGCCGCGGCCCACGTGACGAGGCCCACACCCGCCACGCTCGCGCCGACGATCGTCAGCGTGGGCGTCGGCGAGGACGCGGCCGGTGTCGTCGTCACGATCGGCGGCGTGACCGGACCGATCGGCGTCGCGACGCGCACGAGCTCGACGCGGAGCGTGCGATCCTCCCCGCCGGCGATGCGGAAGCGCTCGCGCGCGGTCTCGTGGCCTTCGGCCGAGACGCCCACCACGTGCTCTCCCGCGCTCACGCGCAGGGGCTGGGCGAGGGGCAACGTGCCGCGCGTGACGTCGTCGATCGAGACGGTCGCGCCCTCGACGGGCGCCTCGAGCGCGTGGGCCTCCACGCGCACGAGGCCGATGCGTCCGCGCTGCGTCGCGATCTCGCTCTCGACGAGCGCTCGTCTCTCGGCAGGCACGTCGCGCGCTTCCGTGAGGTATCGCTCGAGCGTGTCCGCCGCCTCCACGGCGTGCCCGAGGCGCGCGTGGATCTGACCGATGTTGAAGAGCAGTGACGGCCGCGCGGTGAGCGCGTATGCGGCCTCGAACTCGGCGAGCGCGCCTGCGTACTGGCCTTCGTCGAAGAGGCCGACACCTCGCTCGTAGTGACCGCGCGCCCGGACGTTGACGTCCTCGGTCGAGGTCGCGGCGTCCTGCGCCTGCGCGGAGGGCGAGGCGAGCGCGAGGACGAGCGCGAAGCAGGAGAGGACGCCCAGGCGGCGCATCACGGAGCAGCATCGCCGAGCGGGCCTCGTGGCGTCGAGCCTCACGGGCAGATCGCCTGCTGCCGGTGGGCCAGGCCCGGCTCGATGCGGATCGGCAGGGCCACGTCCACGGGACCACCGCTCGGCGCGGCGAAGCCGAGCTCGCGCGCCGCTGCCACGAGACAGGCGCGGAGCACGCCGTCGTTCGTCTCGTCCTCGCTCACGCAGGCCTCGCTCACGCGACCGGTGGGGTCGATGCGCATCGAGACCACGACCCGGCCACCGAGCGCGCCGGCGCCGTCCGTGGTGCCGGCGCAGAGGCGCGCCCGATCCGCGAGCGGCGCGACGCCGCTCCGCAGCGCGTCGAGCGAGAGCTCTCCGCTCGGCGCGTCGTCGGGCAGCACGCTGAGCTCGCAGATCGGCGCGCTCTCGGCGGTGGCGGCCGGCGGCTCGGGCAGGCGCGTGCCCTCGGGGAGCGCGACGGCCAGCGCGATCCTGCCGGGCATCGGGGGAAGCGCCGCGAGCACGTTCGCGAGCGCTCGAACGGAGACGCCCGCGTGAGCCGTGACGAAGAGCTGGCTCCGACCATCGTCCAGTCGCGCGAGGCGGCTCGGGTCGATCTCGTCGAAGCGCGCGGCCTCCGTGCCGCCGAGGAAGAGCCCGCGCGTGGTCACGACGAGGATCGCGGCGGGCGCACCGGCCGCGGGCCGCGTCGTGGTGAACGCGACGAGCCCGAGCGGCGCGGCGGGCTCGCCGATCGCGCCGTACCGCGTGAGCACCGCGGCACGCTCGAGGCGCGCCGTGAGAGACGGCGGTGGCTCGGGCAGGGGCCGCACGGCCGCAGCGAGATCGGCCTCGAGCCGGAACGCTCCGCCCTCGCGTGGCGCGCGCAGGAGGCAGCCCGCGCTCGAGTCCTGGTCGCGCAGGTCGTCCTGTCGGCGCGCGGCGGCCACGAGGTCCGCGAACGTGGCGTCCGGCGCGAGATCGCGCGGCGAGCTGACCTCGCGCGCAGGAGGCCTCTCCTCGGCGGGGACGGCGCGATCGCCCCGCGCGCGGTCGGCGCGACCCGGCGCCTCGGACGCGGCGGCACCGCAGCCGACGCTGCACGCGAGGAGGGCCACGAGCGCGAGCCGGCGCATCCGCGATTCGTGGCACGGCGGGCGTTTCGGCACCAGCCCGACGCAGCCTCTCGGAACGTCGGGAAGTTTCGGAGACGGCGTGATAGACGATGGCCGCCGTGGCACCGCTCCCGTTGCTCTTCATGGTCCTCGCGTCGACCGCGCTCCTGCTCGCGCTGGTCGCGCTCTGGAGCAGCCTGCGACGCGCGCTCGCGGCCACGAGCGAGGGCGCCCCGTCCGTCGAGGGGACCGAGCTCCCCGACCGCGCGGCCCTGCTCGACGAGAAGAAGTCGCTGCTGCGCGCCATCAAGGACCTCGAGTACGAGCACGCGGTGGGCAAGATCTCGCCCGACGACTTCAAGCGCCTCGACCTCGCCTACCGCGTGCGCGCCAAGGAAGTGATCGCGCTGCTCGAGCAGGATCTCGCGCCCTACCAGGCCAAGGCCGAGGCCCTCCTCGAGGCCCGCATCGGCGCAGCCGCGCCCCGGACGGACGAGGCCGTGAGCGCGCCCACGGATGACGCCGACGAGGAGGCCCTGCGCGAGCGCGCGCGAAAGCTGCGCGAGGAGGCCGATCGTCTCGAGCGTCGCGCCACCAAGGCCAAGGCGGCCGACGCCGACGAGCCTTCCAGCTCCGAAGCGAAGCGTTCGAGCACCGACGCGAAGCCTTCCGAACGCGACGCGAAGCCTTCCGAGGGCCATGCGAAGCCTTCCGATCCCGACGCGAAGCCTTCCGGGGGCGACGCGAAGCCTTCCGAGGGGGACACGACGGCGCGCGAGATCGACGCCGAGACCTCGAAGGACGACGCCCGCGAGGAGGTCTCGTCGTGAAGCGCGCGTGGCTCGCCACCCTGCTCGGGCTCGCCTGCGCTGCGACGCTCGAGGTGCGAGGCATCGAGGCCCAGGACGTCCCGCCCGGCGAGCTGCCGGAGGGTCACCCCCCGACGGGTGAGGCGCCGCTCGTCGAGGATCTGCCTCCGGGTCACCCGCCGACCGACGCGCTGCCGCCGGGCCACCCGCCGATGGACGCGCCCGCCGATGCACCGGCCCAGGGCGATCTCCCACCGGGTCATCCCTCGACAGGGGTCGACGCCGATCCCCACGGACACGGCGGCGACCCCTCGATGGACGCGACGCTCGAGCGCGCGTTCCGCGAGCCGCGCGTCGCGAGCGCGGACCCGAACCCCTCGCTGCCCGCGGGGCAGATCCGCGTGACCCTCGTCGACGTGGCCGGCCAGCCCGTGCCCGATCACGACGTGCAGCTCGGCATCATGCGGCAGGGCGGCGACCGCGAGCGCACGCCGGGCCGCACCGACGCGAGCGGCGTCTTCACCTACACCGACCTGCCGACCGGCAGCGGTCAGGCCTACCGCGTCAACGTCCCGCATGAAGGCGCGACGTACAGCTGCACGCCGTTCCAGCTGCCCACGGCGATCGGCTACGACGTGCGCGTCGAGGTGCGGCCCACGGTCCGCTCCGATCGGAGCCTCCTCCTCGTGCTCGGTCAGACGATGGTCGAGCTGCGCGACGAGCGCCTCCACATCATCCAGCAAGCGCGCCTCTCGAACCTCGCGCCTGCGACCTACCTCTTTCCCGAAGGTGGTACGCGCATCGAGCTGCCGGAGGGCTACACCGCCTTCCAGACGCAGCCCGTGATGACGAATCAGCGCGTGGTCGAGCTCGCGGGCCAGGGCGTGCGCATCGAGGGCTCGCTGCCGACGGGACAGGTCACGCTCGCGTGGGCCTTCGATCTGCCCGTGACCGGCAGCGAGATGGACATCGAGATCCCGAACCCCTTCCGCACCTTCCAGTACCGCGTGATCAGCACCGCGCCGCGCGGGATGACGCTCGACGTGGAGGACATGCCGGCGGCGGTGCGCTTCGAGGACCAGGGGCAGCCGCTGCTCGGGACCGAGATCCAGCGCTCGCCCGATCAGGCCGCGTTCTCGACGATCCACATCCGCCTCGCGAACATCCCGGGGCCGAGCCCGGCGCGGCTCTACGCCGTCGCGGTGGCGGCGATCCTCCTCCTGGCCGGCCTGCTCCTGGGATGGCGTCGGCCCACGACGGATCGCGGCCGTGCGTGGCGCGAGGCCCGTCGCAAGGAGCTGCTCCGAGAGGCCGAGCGCCTCGAGGTGGACTTCGCGGCCGGGGAGCTCGGGCCCGAGACGCGTCAGTCGCGGCGCGAGGCGATCGTCCGAGAGCTCGCCGTCCTCTTCTACACGGACGAGCGCATGGGCACCTCACACGCAGAGACTGGAGCCGACCCGGCACGCGCCTCGGCGCGCACGCCCCGCAGCGGGGCCGAGGGTGGAGGCAAGAAGAAGAAGCGAGCGACCGCGCGCGACGGACGCAACGACGAGAGCGAACAGCCGAAAGAGCGAGCTCGCAACGACGAGAGCGGGGCCTGATCGGCGCCCGGGGCCTCCGACGAGACTTGCTCCGGGACCTGCCGCGATCGCGCCGCTCGAAGGATGTAAGGAAGGAAGAGACTCATGGCGGGACTGAACAAGGTGATGCTGATCGGGAACCTCGGGGCCGACCCCGAGCTCAAGTACACGCAGGGCGGGCAGTCGGTCCTCAAGATGCGCCTGGCCACGACGGAGACGTTCCAGAACAAGGCCGGCGAGCGGCAGGAGCGCACCGAGTGGCACAACGTCGTGCTCTGGGGAAAGCGCGCCGAGGCGCTCCACAAGTTCCTCCACAAGGGCAAGACGATCTACGTCGAGGGTCGCATCCAGACGCGCTCGTACGAGGACAAGGATGGCGTGAAGAAGTACGCCACGGACATCAACGCGAACGACATCATCCTCCTCGGCGGTCGCGGTGAAGGCGGCGGTGGTGGTGGTGGCGGTGGTGGCGGCGGCTACGGCGGCGGCGGCGGCGGTGCACCGCGCGGCGGCGGCAGCAGTGGCGGTGGTGGCGGCGGCGCACCGCGAGGCGGCGGTGGCGGCGGCGGTGGCGGTGGCGACGACTTCCCCACCGACGACTTCGTCGACGACGACATCCCGTTCTGAGCCGCACTGCGCGCGTCCCGCGCTGGCGTCACGTCGTGCCCGTCGAGCTGCTGGCGAGACGGGCTCCGTGACGACCCGCGCGCGACGCGACGCGCGCCGGCCCGTGAGGCACGAGCCATCTCTCCTCGAGGTGCACACGCACCTTCGCCTTCGCCCACGCGAGCGACGCGCGAGCCGTCCCCCTGGTGAGCGACGCGCGAGCCGGCCCTCCTCGTCGAGACACACGCACCACCTCGTCGCGTGAGTGCGTCATCACGGCGTCGCGCGAGCACGCGACGCGCGAGCGCTCCTCGAGCCACACGCCCGCGATACGATGCGCGCATGCGTACCTGGGGCACCGAGGCCCTCGTCGAGGGGCGTCCTGCGTCGGACGCGCACTTCGCGGCGCTCCGAGAGCGCTGGCCCGAGGTGCCCTCGGCCTACGTGCCCAGCGGGAAGCTCCCTCTGGGCGGCCTCGTCGCGCTGCTCGGCGGCAGTGTGCTCGCCACCGTGGCTGCAGCCTCGACCGGCTTGCTCGTCGCGGCCGTGTCGCTCGCGCTCTTCACCGCGATGGGCTTTCTGATCGCGGTCGTCGCGGCGTGCGGCTTCGTCGCGTGCATCATGCTCGTGTGGGGCCTCGGCATCGCGCTCGTGGGCGGCGGCCTCACGTTCGGCGGCCTCGGCTGGGTCGCGGGCGCGCTCACCGCGTGGTTCGGCAAGCTGGGCAAGAGCCGCAACGTGCGCGCGCCGATCGTTCTCGGCTTCGTCGCGACGTTCCTCGCCTGGGCCGCGCTCGTGTCGGTGCCGCCCGCGATCGCGTCGCTCGTGCCGGCCTCCGCCGAGGACTTCTCCGTCGGAGGCCTCGTCCACCTCTTCGGCGACTACGGCTGGGTGCACGTGGTGGTGCTGCTCGTGGGCCTCGTGTTCGCCCTCGTCATGGCCTTCGTCGGCGCCGAGGACACGGTGAAGGCGCAGAAGTTCTGTGAGCCCTGCGAGACCTACATGCTCGAGAAGCCGCTGCGCGGCGCGAGCTTCGCGGCCGGTGAGCAGCTGCGACGCTCGCTCGCGGTGCGCGACATGCCGCCGATCGTCGATCTGCTCGCGACCAACAGCGGCTCCGATCTCGAGCCCACGCTTCACTGCTGCCCACGCTGCGGTGCGGGCTACCTCGAGGCCAAGCTCTGGTCGCGCACGAAGTGGAGAGAAGGCCGCGACGACAAGAGCGCGGAAGAGACCTGGCTCGCGCTCTCGACCGCGCTCCGCCCCGAGCACGCGCTGCCGCTCTCTCGCCTGCCGGATCGGTGATGCGTCACGCGCCGCGCGCCCGCGACGTCCGGGCCCACGCATCCCAGTACGCGCGACCGAGCGCGGCGAAGGAGCGCACGTCGTGCGGGGTGCCGTCGCTCTCGGCGAGCACCACGCGCGCGGCCTCGAGCTCGACGACGCACCACGCGTAAGGCCGATCGACCGAGCCCTCGAGACGCAACCTCCAGCCCGCGCCGTGCTCCTCGAGCGCCGCACGCACGATCCCCAGGGGGAGGACCTCGGCGCGCGTCACCGGCTCCATCGTCCCGAGCGCCGCCCACGCCTCGTCGCGCGCCGCGCGCTCCGCCGCGCTCTCACCCGCGATCGCCACGGGTCGCGGCTCCATGGGCTCGCGCCAACGCGCGATGTGGGCGCGTGTCACGCGCTCGCACGTGAGCCAGTAGCGGTGATCGACGCCGCGGCCGTGGTGCGCGCGCACGAAGGGGACGTCCACCACGAGGCGAAGCGCGTCGGCCGTCTCCTCGATCCACTCGAGGAGCCCGTCGTGAAGGGTCACCTCGAGGAGGTGCCTCGCGTCGTCGCCCATGAAGAGGCGAGCTTCGTGCGGCGCCTCGATCGACGCAACGCCCGCGACGACGACGTGGATCGCGATCAGGCCGCGCTCGCGAGCGCGCGCACACCGTCGTCGAACGAGACCACCGGGCGATACCCGAGGTCACGCCGCGCCGCCTCGTCCACCACGGTGATCGTCGAGGACATCATCGACACTGCGAAGCGGCTCATCGGAGGTCGCTTGCCGACGAGCGACCACGCACCCTCGACGAGCGCCGCGAGCGGACGCGCGAGCCAGCCGGGCAGGCTCGTGCTCGGCAAGGTCACGCCACGCGTCGCGACCAGACGCGTGAGGAGCTCGCGGATCGTGCGGTCCTCTCCGTCGGTCACGAAGTACGCGTGGCCGCCCTGCCCCTTGTCGAGCGCGAGCACGAGCGCCTCGACGAGGTTGGCGACGTGACAGCTCGAGGTGAGGTGGCGCCCGCCGTCGAGCCACGCGTAGCTGCCCCGCTTCGCCATCTCGACCACCGCGGGAAGGACGGTCGCGTCGCGCGGCCCCCACACGAGGCGCGGCCGGATCGAGATCGTCGTCATGCCGCCCACGCCGTTGGCCCCGAGCACGAGGCGCTCGGCCTCGGCCTTCGTCTCCGGGTAGAGGAAGCGTTGTCGACGCGGGTATGGATGCGACTCGTCCACGCGCGACAGATCGCTTCCGTCGAAGAGCGCCGCCTCCGTGCCCACGTGCACGAAGCGCTTCACGCCCGCCGCGCGCGCGGCCTCGAGCGCGTTGCGCGTGCCCTCGACGTTCGCCTCGAAGAACTGCGCTCGCGTCCCGTGCTCCTCGACGAACGCCGCGCAGTGCACGACCGCGTCGACACCCGCGAGGTGCCGCGGCTCGAGCGCACCGAGAGACGCGCTCACCGCGCGCGCGCCGAAGCCCTCGACGACCCTCGCGCTCGCAGACGAGCGCGCCATCGCGAGCACCTCGTGACCGTCGCGCACGAGGCGCTCGATCACGTGCCCACCCACGAAGCCCGAACCACCGGTCACGAACACACGCATCGAAGGACCTCCGAGCGGCATCGTGAGGCCGGGGCAGCCATGCGTCACATCGATAGGTAACATGGAGAACATGCACAGCATCGATGTCCTGACGCGCCGCAGCCTCCACGCGCTCGACCTCAACCTGCTCGTCGCGCTCGAGGCGCTCCTCAGCACCCGCAGCGTCACGGCGGCCGCACGGGCGCTCGGCCGCACGCAGTCCGCGACGAGCCACGCGCTCGGCCGGTTGCGTGAGCTCCTGGGCGATCCGCTCCTCGTGCGCGAGGGCACGCGCCTCGTGCCGACGCCGCGCGCGCTCGAGCTCTCGACCGCGATCGGTCCGGCGCTCGAGGGCGTGGCCGCGCTCCTCTCACCCAGGCCCGCCTTCGAGCCGCACACGCTGCGACGCGAGCTCGTGATCGCGTGCCCGGACTTGCTGGCGCCCGTGGTGCCCGCGCTGCTCGCGCGCGTGCACGCCGAGGCCCCGAGCGCGCGCCTCGTCATCGAGCCACCGCAGGCGGAGCTCGGCCCCGCGCTCGCGGCCGGCACCTCGGACCTCGCGATCGGCGCGGCGCGCGACGCGCAGGGCGCGAGCGTGCAGCACGCGTTGCTCGGTCACGTGCGCTTCGGCGTCGTCGCCCGAAGGGGTCATCCCGCCACGCGACGGCGCCGCGGCGCCCCCGCCCGCACGCTGTCGCGCGAGGCCTGGCTCGCCTCGCCGCACGTGATCGTGCGCACGGGCAACCGCTCGACGAACATGGTCCAGGACGCGCTCGATCGGGCGGGCGCCTCGCGCGCGATCGGCCTCGTCGTCCCGAGCTTCCTCGCCGCGCTCCACGTGGTGGCCGAGACCGACCTCTTCTTCGCGGCGCCTCGCGAGGTCGTCGCGCTCGTCGGCGCGCGCCTCGACGTCGAGGTGCACCCGCTCCCGATCGCGCTGCCTCCCGTCGCGGTCGCGCTCTTCTGGCACGCGCGCGTCGAGAGCGACCCCGCGCACCGCTGGCTCCGCACGCTCACGGCCGAGACGATCCGCGCCCGGATCGCGTGAGGCGAGACTCGAGCGCGTCCTGGGCGGGCGCGATGGCGTGGATCGTCGCCGCCACCGCGTTCTCGTTGGCGCTCCGCCACTGACCGCGGCGACCGAGCGGCGCGCGCGGCTCACGCGGGGTGCACGGCGACCGAGGCGCGCGCGGCCTCGGCGAAGCGCTTCACGATCGCGCCCGCGGGCTCGACCCGCTCGACGCCGTCCACGCTCTTTCCGGCCTGGAAGTACTGCTGGTAGCCGCTTCCTTCGAGCGAGGCGCGGCGCAGCTGCCACACCGAGCGCAGCGAGTAGAGGGTGCGCATCCAGTGCTTGCCGCGCGGATGGCGCAGGAGGCGCTTGGCGAGGAAGCCCGCCTTGGTGCCCACGGCCTTCACGTACGGCGTCGCGATCACCGCGACGGGCACGCCGCTGATCTTCTCGGTGAGCACGATGTCCTCGGCGTGCGCCTCGACGATCGCGCGCTTGTAGTCGTCGTGCGCGCGGCACTCCTCGGTGGCGATGAAGCGCGTGCCCATCTGCACGCCCGCGTAGCCGAGCCCGAGCATGCGCGCGAAGCCCGCCGGGTCGCCGACGCCGCCCGCGCAGACCACGGGCTTGCCGAGCGGCGCGAGCTCCTCGATGAGCGCCTCGGGCGAGCGATCGCCGGCGTGGCCACCCGCGCGCGCGTTCACCGCGATGAAGCCGTCGACGCCGCCCTCGAGCGCACGCTCGGCCCACTTCCGGCTCGTGACGTCGTGATAGACGACACCGCCCGCGCGGTGCACCGCGTCCACGACCCAGCGCGGGTTGCCGAGCGCGGTGACGAAGAAGCGCACGCCCTCCTCGAGCGCGACGTCCACCCAGCGGCGCATGCGGTCCTCGTAGACCTTCGAGCTCTTCTCGACGATCGCGTTGAAGCCGATCGGCTTGGGCGTGAGGCGCCGGACGAGCCGGAGGCCCTCGCGGAGGTCGTGCCTGTGCACGAACGTCATCGAGATCGGCTGCACGATGCCCATGCCGCCCGCCTCGCTCACCGCGGCGATCAGCTCGGGGTTCGAGCACGGGTACATCGCCCCGCAGAGGAGAGGGACCTCGATGCCCGTCGCGCGCGTCAGCGCCGTCTCGATCGTCGTCATCGCCGAGGGGTAGCGGGCGCGAGGCCCACGCGCACGCATGCGAACGCCGGACGCGCGACGCTCGCCGCGCGCTCACTCGGCGGGGCTCGCGGCGAGCGTGTCGTCGGACGTGGCCTCCGCCCGCGCCTCGAGACCGCCGAGGAAGATGCGCAAGAGGCCGGGCAGCACGAAGAGGCCGAGCAGCGTGCTCGAGACGACACCGCCCATCACCGCGGTCGCGAGCGGACGCTGCACCTCCGAGCCCGCCGACGACGAGATCGCCATGGGGAGGAAGCCGATCGCCGCGACCGTCGCCGTGAGCAGCACCGCGCGCAGCACCGACACCGAGCCCTCGGTGACCGCGTGCTCGAGGGCCTCGCCGCTCGCGAGCCTGCGCTGCACCTCCGACGCCATGACGACGCCGTTGAGCACCGCGATGCCGCAGAGCGCGATGAAGCCCACGGCCGCGGGGATGCTGAAGGCCATCTCGCGCGCGGCGAGCGAGAGCACGCCTCCGATCAGCGCGAAGGGAACGCCCGAGAACACGGCGATCGCGTAGCGGACGTTGCCGAAGGTGAGGAAGAGCATCCCGAAGATGATCGCGAGCGAGAGCGGGAGCACGATCGCCAGGCGCGCGGTCGCGCGCTCGAAGTTCTCGAACTGCCCACCCCACTCGAGGCGGTATCCGGCCGCGAGCGGGACGTCGCGCGACACCGTGCGGCGCGCCTCGTCCACGAAGCTCACGAGATCGCGTCCCCGGATGTTGACCTCGATGCGGAGGCGCCGCTGCATGCCCGCGCGGCTGATCTGCGCAGGCCCATCGACCTCGGCGACCTGCGCGACCTGCCCGAGCGGTACGAGCTGACCCTCGAACGAGCCGACGGGCAAACGACGGAAGCCCTCTCCGCCGGGCTCGGCAGGCGGAAGAACGACCCGGAGATCGAAACGCCGCCGACCTTCGTAGACCTGGCCGACGCGACGTCCTTGCCGAGAGGCTTCGACCGCGGCGAGCACATCGTCCGCGTTCATGCCGTATCGCGAGAGGCGACCGCGGTCGGCCTCGATCTCCAGCATGGGAAGCCCGAGCGCGCGCTCGACGCGCACGTCACCAGCGCCGGGGATGTTGCGCAGCGTTCGCCCGATGCGACGCCCGGTCTCGGTCATCTGCACCAGATCCTCTCCGAAGAGGAGGATCGCGACGTCGGCGCGCGAGCCGGAGATCAGCTCGTTCGTGCGGTCTTCGATGGGCTGAGAGATCGAGACGAAGGTCGAGGGCACCTCGCTCTCGATCGCCTGCTTCATGACCTCACCCAGCGAGTCGAGGTCGTGGGCCGTGGTCCACTCTTCACGGGGACGAAGGCGCACGAGGATGTCGGTGTTGTCGAGGCCGACCGGATCGGTCGCGACCTCCGCGCGCCCGGTCATCGCTACGGTGGTCACGACCTCGGGGTAACGGCGCAGGACGCGCTGTACGTCGAGGTCGAGGCGACGCGCTTCCGAGAGGCCGATGCTCGGGACGCGCCGCACCGCGACGACGATGTCGCCCTCGTCGATGCGCGGCACGAAGTCCGCGCCGAGCGAGCCGAGCACAGGCGCCGTGAGCGCGAGGGCCACCACGGACGCGCCGATCAGCCGGGTACGCCGCTCGATCGACCAACGCACCGCAGCGCGGTAGCGCTCCTCGAGCTTGCCAGCGTGGTGGTGCACGCCCTTGGCGGACAGGAACGCAGCGGACGCGGCAGGAAACACGACGAGGGCGAAGATCACCGAGCCGAAGAGCGCGAGGCCCATGGTCGCGGCCATCGGCCGGAACATCTTGCCTTCGACACCTTCGAGCGTCAGCAGAGGCAGATAGACGAGCAAGATGATCAGGACGGAGAACACGACCGGTCTCGCGACGCGAACCAGCGCTTCACGCACCGTCTCGGCGGACGACTTTCCCTTCATCCCCTGCTCGAGCGCGAAGCGTGCGATCACGGCTTCGACCATGACGATCGGACCATCGACGAGCAGGCCGAAGTCGATCGCACCGAGCGACATCAGGCTGCCTTCGATGCCGAAGGCGAGCATGCCCATGACCGCGAGGATCATCGCGAACGGGATGCCCAGCGTGACGAGGACCGCCGCCCGCCAGTTGCGAAGGAAGAGGAGCACCACGATGCCGACGAGCGCCGCGCCCTCGATGAGGTTGATGCCCACGGTGCGGAGCGTGCGCTCGATGAAGCTCGCGCGGTCGTAGACCACGTCGATCTCCATCCCTTCCGGCAGATCGGCTCGGACTTCCGCGATGCGCTCGTGAACGCCGCGCACGACGTCGCGAGAGTTGGCGCCGAGGCGCATCATGACGATCGCGGTGACGGCCTCGCCTTCGCCATCGCGCGTGACCACGCCGTACGGCAGCGCCTGGCCAACGACGACTTCGCCCAGGTGCCGCACGAGCACGGGGGTGCCCTCGTCATTCGCCGAGACCACGACCGCCCCGATGTCCTCGATGGTGCGCAGCTGCGACTCACCCCGGATGACCTGCTGCTCGGCACCTCGCTCGATCCATCCGCCGCCGACGGCCGCGTTGTTGCGCTCGAGCGCGCTGAGCACCTGCCCGAGCGAGAGGCCGTGGGCCGCGAGCCGATTCGGGTCGACGACGACGTGGAACTCCTTCGCGGCGCCGCCCATCGCGTTGACCTCGATCACGCCGGGCACCTGACGCAGGCGCGGCGCGACGTCCCACTGGAGCGTCGTGCGCAGCTCCATCGGCGTGTGTCGATCGGAGCGGAGGACGAACTGGTAGATCTCGCCCAGGCCCGTCGAGAGGGGTGCGAGCTGAGGCGTGCCCGCGGTCGGCGGCAGATCTCCTTCGATCTCGCGCAGTCGCTCGATCGTCAGCTGGCGTGCGAGCCAGACGTCGGTCCCGTCGCGGAACACGAGCGTCACGGCCGAGAGGCCGCCGCGCGTCGTGGAACGCATCTCCTCCAGGTGCGGCAGACCATTGAGGCCCATCTCGACGGGCACGGTGACGAAGCGCTCGACCTGCTCCGCCGAGAGGCCCGGCGCGTCCGTGAGCACCGCGACCTGCGTGTTGGTCACGTCGGGCACGGCGTCGATGGGCAAGCGCGGGACGATGAAGAAGCCCGAGACCAGGACGGCGAGCGCCGCCACGAGGATGACGCCGCGGTTGTCGATCGCGAGGCCGACGATTCGTTCGAGCATCTCAGCGCTCCAGCTCGCTCTTGAGCGCGAACGCGCCTTCCACGACCACCTCGTCGCCAGCGGCGAGGCCTCGCGTCACCTCGACCCGCGCGCCGTGGAGCCCCCGAGCTCGAGGGGTCGAAAGTCGTAGCGCTCGGGCCCGATGCGCACGAAGACACTGGGCTGCCCTTGGATCTGGGAGATCGCGGTCTGCGGCAAGAGGATGGCGTCACTGCGAGACTCGTGGCCCAGATGCACGGTCGCGTGCACGAACTGGCCAGGCCGAAGGCGGCGGTCGAGGTTGTCGACGGCGACACGAACGTCGGCCGTCCGTGTCTCGTCGTCCACGATCGCACCCACATGGGTGATGGTTCCTTCGAACGTCGCGCCCGGATGAGCCTCGCTCAGCACCTCGACTCGGTCGCCTGTGTGCACACGCCCGAGGTCGCGCTCGAAGAGGGAGAGCACGATCCAGACGGACGAGAGGTCGGCGATCCGGACCATCGGCTCCGTCGGGTCCACGACCGCGCCGAGATGAACGTGTCGCTCCACCACCTCGCCCGCGATGGGCGACCGCAGTGTGATCGTGCGAGGAATCGTGCGACCTCGCGTGCTGGCCGTGATCGCGCCCGGCGCGATGCCAAGCGCTGCCAGGCGCTGCTCGGCACCACGTACACGCGCTTGGAGCGCGGTGCGACCAGCGGTCGCGGCCTCGAACTCGGTCGCGGTCGTGAGCTGCTCGCGGCGCAGCGCTTCCTGTCGGTCCGCATGCGAGCTGGCGGCGACGAGCTCGGCGCGCGCCTCGAGGAGCTCGGCGGCGGCCTCGCCGAGGTCGGGGCCTTCGATCGAGACGATCGGCGTATCGACCTCCACCTGGTGGCCGAGCTCCACGTGCACCGCGACGACACGGCCCTCGAGACGTCCCCCGATGTCAGCCACGCGCGTCGAGTCGAACTCCACGTGACCCACGACGTCGATCGTGGGCACGACGGACTCCACCTCGACCGGCACGGTTCGAATCCCAGCGCGCGACGCGAGCGCCTCCGGCAAGGCCACACCGCGCTCGGTCGGCGGTGCGGGTGTGCTGGCGACCGGCGCGGGCTCGTGCCGGAGCACGGTGGTGTTCAGCACACCGCCGCCGAACCCGACGCCGAGCGCGATCGCAGGCACGAGCCACGCGGGACGACGCGCTTTGGTACGCTCCGCGTCGGGCGCGACCACCTGCGGAGACACCTCCACCGCCGGGCTCTGCCCCACGATCGCGAGGTCTCGCGGGGCCGACTCACTCGATTCTGTGCTCACCGATCACCTCCGGCAGCGACCGACAGGTCACCCGCCATACCCATTGCGCGCTCGAGCTCGAGCCGCGCACGCCAAGCGTCTCGCAGCACCTCCACGCGACGCTCACGCAGCGCGACCAGTTGCCGCTGCGTCCCGATGACCCGGAACAGGTCCGTCGCTCCGCGCTGGAGCTGCGCCACGATCGCTTCTCGCGCCTGCTCCATCGCCGGCAGCGCTGCCGAGCCGCGACGGGCCGCGTACGCACGCGGCTCGGCGCGCTGTTCGAGGCCCCGCTCACGCCACGCTGCGAGCTGCCCCGCCGGAGACGCAGGTGCCTCGAGCCCCTCGATCACGAGAGGGTCGTCCGCCTCGAGATCGAGCCGCGCGCGAAGCGTCGCGCGGCGCTGTGCCGCTTCCGCTTCCGCGCCGTAGAGGGCTGCGCGCGCTTCGCCCAGCTCGGCTTCGATCAACGAGAGATCGACCTGGGTCGCCGTGCCAGCCGCGAAGAGCGTCCGTGTTCGCGCGACCAGGTCCTCCGCGAGGCGGACGCGCCCTTCTCGCTGCTCTCGTACACCATCGGCCGCGACGACCTCGACGTACGCGAGCGCAGCCTCCGCGCGTGCATCGTTCTGCGCAGCCTCGAGCGCGGCCGAGCTCGCCTCGACGAGCGCATCCGCTTCATCGGAGCGGAGCGACTGACGCCCCGAGAAGTCGAAGGGCAGGCCCACGAGAAACGCGTAGATCGCGGCGCGATCGTCCGGCACACCGACCATCGCCCGCGCGGCGAGCACGGGATTGCCGACGACAGGCTGCTGACCGTACGCGTGATGGGCCTCGGCGATGCCGAGCTCGGCGCGCGCACGCTGGACGTCGGGGGATTGCTCGGCGGCCCGCTCGAGCACGCGCGGCAGCGTCCATCGACGCTCCTGGGCCTCGAGAGGCAGGGTGAAGACGCTGGGCGCGGCGAGGGCCGCCGCGGCGAGCGCGGTCGCGAAGAAGCGCATCGCGGAGGACATGGAGCTTCCATCGCTCCAGACAACTGGCGACACCCCATAGATAGACTATTTCGATGAGCACCCCCGGCCTCGGACGAACGGTCGGCGGAGTCGCCACCGTCGCGGGATGTGTCAGCGATCGAGCTGCTCGATCACCCGCGCGAGACGGGTGAACGAAGGCGCGACGAGAATCACCGCGCCATCGGCCGCGGTGCGCTCTCGTCGTCACGGAGGACGAAGCCCCAGAAGGCCTCGCCCCGATCGAAGTGCACCGCCTCCCAGCGAGCGGTGAGCGCGGGCTCGCTCACGCGACGGCGGGGGCCGACTGCGGGGCGGGCGCGGCCTTCCGCTCCACCTTCTTGAGCTCGACCGAGACGAGCTTCGAGACGCCAGGCGTCTCCATGGTCACGCCGTAGAGCACGTCGGCGAGCTGCATCGTCTTCTTGCTGTGCGTGATGACGATGAACTGCGAGTGCCGCGTCATCGCGCGGATCGCCTCGGCGAAGCGGCCGATGTTCGCCTCGTCGAGCGGGGCGTCGACCTCGTCGAGGAGACAGAACGGGCTCGGGCGGTGCTGGAAGATCGAGAAGATCAAGCTCACGGCCGTCAGGGCCTTCTCTCCACCGCTCATGAGCTCGATCGAGCCGAGCTTCTTGCCAGGCGGCTGCGCGACGATCTCGACGCCCGTCTCGAGCAGGTCGTCGGGGTGCGTGAGCATCAGCTCCGCCTTGCCGCCGCCGAAGAGGCGCGGGAACGCGAGCTTGAAGCGATCGTTGACCGAGTCGAAGGTCTCCTTGAAGAGGCGCTTGGACTCGCGGTTCATCTGCTTGATCGCCTTGTCGAGCTGGACGAGCGCCTCCTCGAGGTCGCGCTGCTGCGCGTGGAGGTAGTCGTAGCGCTTGGCCTGCTCGTCGTACTCCTCGATCGCGGTGAGGTTGATCTCGCCCATGCGCTCGACGAGGCGCAAGAGCTCGTCGATGCGCGTCTTGACGTTCTCGTCGGGCAGATCGCGCATGTGGTAGTCGCCGATGACCTTCGGCAGCTCCACGCGGTGGCGCTCGCGCGCCTGCGCCAGGAGGTTGTCGAGCGCGAGGTCGAGCTCGCGGCTCTCGAGCGTGAGCTCGTTGACGCGCTTGGCGCCCACGTCGATGCGCTGGCGGATCTCCTTGAGGTCCGCCTCGCGGCCGGAGAGGTCCGTCTTGACCGCGTCGTAGTGCGTGCGCGCCGTCGTGAGCACGTCGTGCGCGGCGAACGCGCGGTGCACGGTCTCGGTGAGCTCTTCCTTCGCGGAGAAGAGCAGCGCGATCGTCTCGCCCTGCTGCACGGCGCCGCGCTCGAGGTCGCCGCGCAGGCGCTTCTCGCGCTCGCCGAGCTCGGCGATGGAGCGATCGAGGCGGTCGAGGGCCTGGCGATCGCCCTCGGCGCGCTGCTTGGCGCGGGCCGCGCGCACACGCACGTCCGACACCTTCTGCGTCTGCTGCTCGACGAGCGCACGACGCTCCTCGTAGATCTGCTCGTTCGTCTCGAGCGCGCCCTGCGCGTCGGTCTTGGCGCCCGTGGCGCTCTCGATCTCGCTCCGCGCCTCGTTCTCCTCGCCCTGCGCGTCCGCCAGGGCCTGCGCGAGATCGTCGGCCTCGAGCGCGACCTTCTCGACGCGCGCGCGCGTGCGGACGAGATCCTCGTCGGCGCGCTTGAGATCCTTGTCGGCCTTGACGATCGCGATCTCGGCGTCGTGCGCCTCGGTGCGCGCCGCATCGAGCGCCGCCTGGCGCGACGAGATGCCGCTGCGGAGCTCGCCGTGGCGCGTGACGGCCGCGCTCATCTCCGCGTCGAGCTTGCCGACGATGCCGTGGAGGTCGCGGATCTCGCGCTTGACCGCGATCATGTGCGCGGAGGCCTGCTCGCCCTTGCCGCCGGTCATCGTGCCGCCGTGCGCGAGCACCTCGCCGCGCTCGGTCACGAACGTGGCCGAGAGCCCACGATCGAAGAGGCGACGCGCCGCCTCGAGGTCGCTCACGACGAGCACGTCGGTGAGGAGGTGCCGCACGAGCCACTCGTCGCCCGACTCGTACTTCACGAGGTCCGCGAGCCAGCCGCGGATCGACACGTCTTCGGGGAGGATCGGGAGCGCCGAGACCACGCGGCGCGGCAGGCGCGGCACGACCGTCGCGCGGCCGCGATCACCGCTCTCGAGGAACTCGAGCACCTTGAGGCCCGCCTCGACGTCGTCGACGACGATGTGCTGGAGGCGATCGCCGAGCGCGCCCGCGAGCGCGTTCGTGAGGTCCTCGGGGCACTCGATGCGATCGGCCACGAGGCCGAGCACACCCTTCTTGGTGCGCTCCTCGTCGGTGTTGCCGTAGCGCGTCATCACGGAGCGCACGCCGCCACCGACGCCCTCGAAGCGGCGCTGGATCTCCTCGAGCGAGCGGAGGCGCGAGCGCTTCTCCGCGACCTCGGTGCGGAGCTTGTCGACGACCTTCTCGCTGTCGGTGATCTGGATGCGCAGATCCTTGAGCTCGGCCTCGAGCTGCTCCTTGCGCTCGGCCGTGGTCTGCTTGCCGCCGCGCAGGCCCTCGAGGCGCACGCGGAGCTCGTCGACCTCCTGCGTGAGATCGACGACGCGCGCTTCCTGCTCCTCGCGATCGCTGCGCAGCCGATCGAGGCGCGTGCGCGCGTCCTCGCGGCGGCGCTCGAAGCCCTTGAGCACCGTCTCGGCGCGCACGATGCGCTGCTGCGCCTCGTTCACGCGCGAGCGGGCCTGGCTCGTCACGCTCTCGGCCTCGGCCGCCGCGAGCTTGCGCTCCTCGAGCACCGAGACCTCGCGCGCGAGCTCGTCGGCCTCGTTGCGCTCGATCTCCTCGAGCTCCGCGAGGGTCGTGGTGAGCGTGTCGCGCTCCTCGGAGAGCACCGTGCGGCGCTCGGCGAGGGCCGCGATCTCGCGCTCGGCGAGGCGCTCGCTCTCGCGCAGGCCCTCGAGGCGCTGCTGCGCGGACTGGAGGCGCCCTTCGAGGATCTTCGTGTGGTTGTCGAGGTCGTGTGCGGCGCGCTGGGCGCGGTCGACCTTGTTCTCCGCGTCCGCGACGAGGAGGCGCTCGCCCTCGAGCTCGGCCTCGCGCACACGCAGGGCCGCGCGGTGACCGTCGAGCGAGCCCTCGGAGATCTCGAGCTCCTCGTTGACCACGCGGCGCGTGACCGTGAGCTCGAGGAAGCGGTGCGAGGCGACGTGCAGCTCGAGGTCCTTGATCTCGCTGCGGTACGCCTTGTAGCGCTCGGCCTTCTGGGCCTGGCGCTTGAGCGAGGCGAGGTTGCGATCGAGCTCGGTGACGATGTCGCCGATGCGCAGCAGGTTCTGCCGCGTCTGGTCCATCTTCCGCTCGGCGGCCTTCTTCTTGGCCTTGAACTTCGTGATGCCCGCAGCCTCCTCGATGAGGTGGCGGCGATCCTCGGGCTTGGCCGAGACGATGAAGCCGATGCGGCCCTGCTCGATGATCGAGTAGGCCTTGGTGCCGACGCCGGTGCCGAGGAAGAGGTTCGTCACGTCCATGAGACGAACCGGGGTCTTGTTGATGAGGTACTCGCTCTCGCCCGAGCGATCGAGACGGCGCGTGACCGCGATCTCCGCGTAGTCCTTGTACTCGGGCGGCGCGATGCCATCGGCGTTGTCGAAGGTCAGCGTCACCTCGGCGAACGAGTGCGGCCCGCGCGTCTCGGAGCCGTTGAAGATGACGTCGTCCATGGCCTTGCCGCGGAGGTTCTTCGCGGACTGCTCGCCCATGGCCCAGCGGATGGCGTCGACGATGTTCGACTTGCCGCAGCCGTTGGGACCGACGATCGCCGTCACGTCGTGGTCGATGTGGACGACGGTCTTGTCCACGAACGACTTGAACCCGCAGATCTCGACCTTCGTGATCTTCATGTGACGTGAGAGCCCTGCCGCGAGGTCGTGCCCGGAGCCGTTCCCAGAGCCGCCCGAGGGGGTCGCCTCTTCTACGATCCACCCCCCGCGATCGCAACGAAAAAGAACGAGGGGTGGTGGGGCTCAGTCCGTGGCCACCACAATGGCTTGGGGTGGCTCGGCCGTGATCCAGAGCCCGGCCCCCGACCCTTGGGGGATCGCGGACGATGCCAGCCGGGGCTCGCCGAGGCGATCGCACACGATGCCCTTGCTGCCTCAGAGCTGCTGAGCGAGGGCGAGGCCCAGGAGGGTCGCGAAGCCCAGGACGAGGGGGACGACGACCGCGGTGACGTAGAGGCCGGACCAGAGGAAGCGGGCCCAGATCGGAGCGGGCGGCGCGGCCAGGCGCTGGGCGACCTGCGTGGCGAGCGCGCGCCGCGCGACGGCGCCGCGCACGGTGATGCGGCGGTAGGTCTCGACCAGACGCGCTCGCTCGGTCCAGCCATCCGAGCCGGCCTCGCGGAGCGCCTTCTCGAGCACCGCGGCGCGGTAGGTGGCGGGCGTCTGGATCGCGAAGACGACGGCGAGGATGCCGAAGAGCATGTCGCCCATCGCGAGCGCGGTGAGGCCGAGGAGCGCGACCGACGCGACGCGGAACGCGACGTCGAGCAGCGGATGAATGCCCGAGGTGATGCGGTGCGCGAGGCGGCCGCCATCGAGCGGCAGGGCCGGCAGGAGGTTCACGTAGTTCACGAGCACGGCCGCGAGCGCGAGCAGCGCCGTCGGCTCGCGCAGCGGCTCCCACGCCGGATCGGCCGGCAGCTGCGCGGCGACGATCGCGAGCGCGAGGCCGACCACGATCCCTGGCAACGGTCCCGCGAGGAGCACGACGCCCTCGACGTGGATCGAGGCGTCGCGCTTCTGGCCGACGGCCGCACCGCCGAAGCCGGGGATGAAGTAGATGCGCGTGTCGCCGTAGCCCAAGAGACGCATCGCGAGCGCGTGCCCGAGCTCGTGGAAGAGGATCACCACGAGGAGGGCGAGGCCGATCGCGGGGTCACTCGAGGCGAACCACAGCGCCGACAGGCCCGCACCGAGCACGAAGAGCACGGCCGCCAGCGTGCGAGGCACGGCGCGGCGCTCGACGGAATCGAGGCGCACGTGCTGGCGGGCCTCGAGCTCCGGATCGGGCGGCGCCTCGGCGGCACCGCGCTGCGTCTCGGACTGGAGCGCGGCGAACACGCCACTGCGCAGACGGGCCCAGAGCGCCATGCGCAGCGCGCCCAGCAGCGAGAAGCGCACGTGCTCGCCTTCCGTCACGAGTCGCCCCGTGCGCAGGCCTTCGTCGATCCACGCCGCGTGGCACGCGTCGGCGAGCGCGAGCGCCTCGTCGGGGCTCGGGTCGAGCGGCGCGCGCGTGCCGAGCGCCGCGCGATGGGCCGCGAGCAGCGTGGAGACGTCGGAGGCCGCGGGCGCCGCGATCACCGAGAGGCGTGCGCTCTCCGCGAGCGCCGGGAGCACGTGCTTGCCCTCGGTGAGGAGCAGGCTGGGGCCGTCGGGCCCCGCCTCGAAGGACTCGAGCGAGACGTGCACGGGGCGGTACCGCCGCGCGCCGTACACCGAGACGTACGCGAACGTGCGGTGGGCCGGATCGTGGAGCTGAAAGGCGATGCGCGTGTCGTCGTCGGTCACCTCCGGGGGGGAGAGCGACACGGGGCCCACGAGCTCGAAGCCGAAGCCCACGAGCTCGAGCGCCGCCTCGGTGATCGCGATGCGATCGACGTCGGGCACGTCCTCGAAGGCGACGCGGCGGCGAGAGGGTCGCCGCAGCCTCATGCGCGCGGCGGCGAGCAGCGTCGTCAAGAGCGGTGCGACGAGCACCAGGATGGCGATGCGAACGTAGTCCCCGGGCTCCACGCGGCGAGCCTCGCACGAAGCCGAGCGGGCTCGCTACTCGGCGGCGTCGTCGGTCTCGCGGGCCGCGGCCGTGATGGCGTTGAGCTCGTCGCGCAGGCGCGCGATGTCGGTGACGGGCACGCCCATCTTGCAGACGAGCTTCTCGGGGATCGACTTCGCGCGCTGCTTGAGGCGCTTGCCCTCGGCGCTGAGGTGGATCTCGACGACGCGCTCGTCGGTGGTGCTGCGCTGCCGCGTGACGAGGCCCTGGGCCTCGAGGCGCTTGAGCAGCGGCGTGAGCGTGCCCGAGTCAAGCGCGAGCCGATCACCGATCGCCTTCACGGACACGCCGTCGGTCTCCCAGAGCACGAGCATCACGAGGTACTGCGGGTACGTGAGCCCGAGCGGCGCGAGCAGCGGCGTGTAGATCGCCGTGAGCGCGCGCGAGGCCGCGTAGAGCGAGAAGCAGAGCTGATCGTCGAGGCGGAGGCTCATGGCGGGACCTGCACGATGCGGGGCCCCCCTTCGTGAGCGCCGGAGGCGCGGGAAGCAACGCCACCTCACCAAGCACGGGGCGCCCTGCGGCGGCGGAGCGAAGCTCCCCCTGGAGCAGCGAGGATGGAGGAGCGGGAGCGACGAAGACGAGCGGGGCGTCACAGGGGAGCTGTGGGCCCCCTTCCGAGCACGGGGCGCCCTGCGGCGGGGGAGCGAAGCTCCCCCTGGAGCAGCGAGGATGGAGGAGCGGGAGCGACGAAGGACGAGCGGGGGGTCACAGGGGGGCCTGTGGGCCCCCCTTCGTGAGCGCCGGAGGCGCGGGAAACAGGGTCAGAGGACCGTGACAGTGACGGGCACGTTGCCGCGCGTCGCGTTCGAGTACGGGCACACCTCGTGCGCGGCCTTCACGAGCGCCTCGGCCTGCTCGCGCGGCAGCTCGGGCAGGCGCGCCTCGAGCGCGACCGTGAGGCCGAAGCCGCCGCCCTCGATGGGGCCGATGCCCACGCGCGCCGTGATCTCGACCGGGCCGGTGCGGAGCTTCTGGGCGCGCGCGACGTGCGCGACCGCCGAGCCGAAGCACGCGGAGTAGCCCGCGGCGAAGAGCTGCTCGGGGTTCGTCGCGCCGCCCTTTCCGCCGAGGCCCGCAGGGGGGATCACCTGCAGATCGAGGATGCCGTCGTCGGACTTCACGCGACCGTCGCGGCCCCCGAAGGCAGTGGCGGCAGCGGTGTAGAGGACGGGGCTCGGGGTGCGGGTGCTCATGGTGTGTCTCCTTCTCGGGCCGACTGGCGCCGACACCGGATATCATTGGATGCGATTCGATTGTACGCAATCGAAATCATGTCCGTGGGTTGCGACGAAACGTTGCGAGGCGCTCCGAGCGTCGCGTGCTCGCCGGCTTCTTCGAGGGCCACACGAAGCGTCCGACAGCTCCGCGGGGAGAAGCTCGCGACGTACGCGTCTCGTCGAGCGCCGTGGGAAACCGGGACGGTCCTGCATTGTTGCACAAACCGGGACGGTCCTGCATTGTTGCACAAACCGGGACGGTCCTGCATTGTTACCTCCTCGTGCCGGGGCCCGCGCCGGTCGCGTCTCGCAGGAGGCCGTGGCGCCCGTCGCGTCGCTGCGTGATCGCGAGGCTCGTGTGCTCGCAACTCCCCTCGGGCCTGCCGGGCGCATTCGCGTCGGCGTGGTCGCGATTCGCGACGCCCTCGTGCTCGGCGACCGTGTTCGGCCGCGCGTCGGCCTCTTCGCCCATGGCCCACGAGCGTCGCGTGCTCGCAGGCTTCTTCGTCGAGCGCCGTGGGAAACCGGGACGGTCCTGCATTGTTGCACAAACCGGGACGGTCCTGCATTGTTGCATAAACCGGGACGGTCCTGCATTGTTGGCTCGTCGTTCGGGGCCCGCGCCGGTCGCGTCTCGCAGGAGGCCGTGGCGCATGTCGCGTCGCTGCGCGATCGCGAGGCTCGTGTGCTCGCGACTCCCATCGGGCCTGCCGGGCGCATTCGCGTCGGCGTGGTCGCGATTCGCGACGCCCTCGTGCTCGGCAGCGGTGCTCGGCCGCGCGTCGGCCTCTCCGCGCATGGCCTACGAGCGTCGCGTGCTCGCGGGCTTCTTCGAGGGCCACACGAAGCGTCCGACAGGTCAGCCGGGAGAAGCTCGCGACGTACGCGTCTGGTTCGCGCCGCGACGCAGCAGAGGTCGTGGCGCATGTCGCGCTTCGCGTGATCTCGAGGAGAGAAACCAACGACGTACGCGTTTCGTCGAGCGCCGTGGGAAACCGGGACGGTCCTGCATTGTTGCATGAACTGGGACGGTCCTGCATTGTTGGCTCCTCGTGTCGCGGCCCGCGCCGGTCGCGTCTCGCAGGAGGCCGTGGCGCCCGTCGCGTCGATGCGTGATCGCGTGGTGCGCGTGCTCGCGACTCCCCTCGGGCCTGCCGGGCGCGTTCGCGTCGGCGTGGTCGCGATTCGCGACGCCCTCGTGCTCGGCGACCGTGTTCGGCTGCGCGTCGGCCTCTGCGTGCATGGCCGACGAGCGTCGCGTGCTCGCCGGCTTCTTCGAGGGCCACACGAAGCGCCCGGCAGGTCCGCGGGGAGAAGCTCGCGACGTACGCGTCTGGTTCGCGCCGCGACGCAGCGGAGGCCGTGGCGCATGTCGCGTCGCGGCGTGATCGCGAGGCTCGTGTGCTCGCGACTCCCCTCGGGCCTGCCGGGCGCGTTCGCGTCGGCGTGGTCGCGATTCGCGACGCCCTCGTGCTCGACGATCGTGTTCGGCCGCGCGTCGGCCTCTTCGCGCATCGCCTACGAGCGTCGCGTGCTCGCGGGCTTCTTCGAGGGCCACACGAAGCGTCCGGCAGTTCCGCGGGGAGAGGCTCACGACGTACGCGTCTGGTTCGCGCCGCGACGCAGCGGAGGCCGTGGCGTTCGTCGCGTCGATGCGTGATCGCGAGGCTCGTGTGCTCGCAACTCCCCTCGGACCTGCCGGGCGCATTCGCGTCGGCGTGGTCGCGATTCGCGACGCCCTCTTGCTCGGAGACGGTGCTCGGCCGCGCGTCGGCCTCTTCGTGCATGGCCCACGAGCGTCGCGTGCTCGCAGGTTCTTCGAGGACCACACGAAGCGCCCGGCAGGT
>JBILLJ010000166.1:0-17283 GCA_044376125.1 Sandaracinaceae bacterium | reverse complement strand
CGATGAACGACATCTCCTCCGACAAGTCCCTGGTCCGGGGGTTCTTTGGACATCCGGCCGTCGCCTACGTCAAAGAAGCTCTTTCGTGGTGACTTTGTGATCTCCAACTTCCGCAATCATGAGTATGGCATGGACGGGCCCGCCCGGTTTTGTTGGCAACGCTGCCGCCCAACGGACGCCGATCCCTGCCCTGACGGATTCGCCTGTGCGGGTCACGACTTCGGACTGGGCGTCGTGTTCCGATGCGAGCCGCGCCCGGCCCCAGCCCGGCGACGGCCGTGTACGTGGGGCGCCCCCGGCATGGAGTTCTGCGTTTGGAGCGGGCTTGACAACTGCTGTCCGGACGGCGAGGTCTGCCAGCTGGTCGATGGCACCACGGCCCACCAATGCCTGCGCGTCTGCGAGGTCCCCGGATCCGTCTGTGACACGGGCGGCATCTGCTGGCCTCGCGGCGGCGAGCCGATCCCGCCCGGAACGGGCGTCTGCAATCCTCCCTGAGCGGGCGAGCCAGGGCGGCGAGTCAACGTTCTTCACGTGCGGGCGCGCGTCGCTCGGCGATACTCGCGGCCATGTCGCTCTACTCGATGCTCGCTCCCAAGGGTCCCAACGGCTTCGGCTACGGCTCGACCGCGGAGGACGTGACCGCGGGCCTCGAGCTGAAGGGAAAGACGATCCTCGTCACCGGCTGCAACTCGGGCCTGGGCTTCGAGACCGCGCGCGTCCTGCGCTTGCGCGGCGCGCACGTGATCGGCACCGCACGCACCAAGGCCAAGGCCGACGAGGCCGGCGCGAGCCAGGGCAGCCTCGCGGGCGCGTTCACGGGCATGGCGTGCGAGCTGAGCGATCCGCGCTCGGTGCGGGCCTGCGTCGCGGATCTCCAGACGCGGGGCACCACGCTCGACGCGATCATCGCGAACGCCGGCATCATGGCCCTGCCGAAGCTCGAGAAGTCGAACGGCTACGAGCTCCAGTTCTTCACGAACCACGTCGGACACTTCCTCCTCGTGACGGGACTCCTCGATCGACTGAGCGAGACCGGGCGTGTCGTCATGGTCTCGAGCGAGGCGCACCGTCGCGCGCCCAAGGAAGGCATCCAGCTCGACAACCTCTCGGGCGATCGCGACTACGACCCCTGGACCGCCTACGGCCAGAGCAAGCTCGCGAACATCCTCTTCGCGAAGAAGCTCGCGCGGAAGCTCGAGGGCACGCGCAAGACCGCCAACCTCGGCCGCAACATGGGATCGATCGCGGAGGTCGCGCTCGCCCTCGCCTCCCCCATCGCGCTCAAGACGATCCCCGAGGGCGCTGCGACGCAGTGCTTCGTCGCCGTGAGCCCCAAGGCCGAGGGCGTCAGCGGCGAGTACTTCTCGCACTGCCAGATCCTCAAGCCCCGCGCCGACGCGCGCGACGACGGACTCGCCGACCGCCTCTGGGCCAAGACCGAGGAGATCGTGGCGTCACTGCCCACCTGAGGCGTCACGTCCGAGTCGTCGAGGGCGTTGCGTCGCGCCGAGGTGTGCGCTCGCGCGACAGCGAGGCGCGAGGCGACGCCCCACCGCGCGTCGGCCGAGCATGGAACCCGACGTGCGCCGGGAGATCACGCGAGAGATGGCGTCTCGCAGACTCGGCTCGTGGGGCGGCGCGGTGCGGCACGCGCGCTGCAGCTCGCAACCGCATGAGTACCCTGAACCGAACCGACACGAACACGGACCACCTCGGTGAACACGACAAGGGCCTGCGCGAGGGCACGCTCGACGAGAAGGCCCACACCGTCGCGCTGGTGCGCGAATTCACCATCGCGCTCCTCACGACGTTCGATCCCGGCCCCAACGCGTGGGCTCCTCGCCCACACACGCGCCCCATGAGGATGCTGCGCGTCGACGACGACGGCACCACGTACTTCGTGGCCGATCGAGAGAGCTTGCCGACCTCGCGCGTGAGGAGCCGGCGTCGCGCGCTCATCACGCTGCAGTCGAACAACCGCTTCGCCGCGCTCGATGGACGCCTCGACGTGCGCGACGACAGGGCCTTGCTCCGCGAGATCTGGACCCGAGGCTGCGACTTCTTCTTCGACGGCCCCGAGGATCCGCGCGTCGTGGCGCTCGTGTTCCACCCCGAGAAGGTGGAGACGTGGGACTCGTCCGGCGCGAAGGGCCGGCGCTTCCTCTTCGAGGCAGCCAAGGAGCTGTTCACGGGCGACAAGGGCGCCGACGAGCTGCCCGACCAGCACCTCATCGTCGACCTGTCGACGACCAAGCGAAGCGCCTGAGCGCGGGCGATCAACGCGGGGCGAGGTCCCATCCTTCGAGGTGGCCCGGCCCCGCGTTGCCGTTCTCGCAGCTCGCCAGCACCACACGCGGCGTGCCGGACGACGCACCGACCGCGAGGACGAGCGGCACGCTGTAGCGCTGCCCGGGGCCCTCCACGTCGGCCGAGAAGGCCTCGACTCCATCGCTCACACGCACGACGTGGAGCACGCCGGCGCTCGCGTCGCGCTGCCCTTGCTCGACGAGCACCGCGTGCGCGACGCCGCCGATCTCCGCGAGCGCGACGCCGCTCGGGTGGCGTCGGAAGCGACGGCTCGACTCCGCGGTCCCGAAGCGCGGGAACTCCCACGCGCGCTCGAGGCGCGGTCGGCCACCGGACGTGACGAGGCGGAGCGCGACGAGGCCTGCATCGTTGGCCTCGTCGGGCATGAAGGTCGCGACCAGCACGAGCGGCGTGCCATCCACGTCCTCGGCGAGCACCGGCTGCGTGACCATCGTCCCGGCCCAGTCGGCATCACAGCGCACCCCGCCGAAGCCGCAGGCATGATTGACCTCGTGGCGGTCGTACATCGTGCCGAGGTGATCGGCGTCGAGGAGATAGACACTGCCGTCCTTGGCAGGGAGCACGAGCACGCTCGGCCCGCCGGCGAGGGCCACACGAAGGGGCGAGTTGGCCCCGAGATCCCAGTCGAGCGCGGCATAACACTCGAAGAAGGACAGGCCCTCACAGGCCTCGGCGTCGATCGGCGGATCCTCGGGGCCCAGGCGAGGCACGAAGACGTTCTGGCACGACGACAAGCAGGCTTCCGAAGGTGCCAGTGCGTCGAAGCCTGCACAGGCGGTCTCGTCGCATCCGGGGTCGAGCGCGAGCCCGGGCCCGCGGAACCGGAGCAGCGTGTGCGCGTAGAGATCGTGATCGAGATCGAGGTGGCCATTGCCGGTCGGGACGATCAGCTCGAATGGTCGGCCGTCGGCCGCAGGCACGAAGAGCGGTCCCGCCGGCGCCCACACGCCTCCACCACAGACCATCTCCCGATCTCCCGGCGCACCGGCAGGGCCACAGTCCGACTCGGGCGTCGTGAGGAAGAGCGCCGAGATCGGCTCGCTCGACCAGCGATCGAGATCGAGCTCGAAGACCCAGCCGTGCCAGGGCTGGATGTCGCGCGCGTTGCCGAACGAGACGTAGACGTGACCGAGCCCGGTCGTCGACGGCGCGTGCACGAGCCGCGCGCGAGAGAGCGCGTTGCTCGCGAGGAAGGGGATCTCGCCCGAGCCGAGCGTCGCGGGCACGGCGCCCTCGAGCGTCACCGAGGGGAACGCCGGATCGAGCGTCATGCGCGAGAGATCCACGACGACGACGCGGTGGGCGCTGCGAGGGGCGGCCGCGGGATCGGACGCCGACGCGAGCACCTCCTGGTACGCGACGACGAGTCGCGCGGGAGACACGAGCACGGGCGTCGCGATGACGTGCGCGAGCTGTCCGTCCTGGTGCGGCAGCGCGAGGCTCGCGCGCGTCGTGCCCGTCTCCGGATCGATCAGCGCAACGCGACCGTCGCCGCTCGCGGCGATCACGGAGCGCACGCCCTCGATCGTCGTCTCGAGCGGAGAGGCGAGAAGACAACCCGCGAAGGTCTCCGAGCGCCAGGCCCGCACGCCCGTCACGCTGATCGGTCGCACGGGCGGGCTCTCGCAGCCGCCGAGCGCCAGGCCGCCACCGAGCGCCAGGCGGCCACCGAGCGCCAGCGCTCCGACGAACGTCGTGGAAAGACCCAGGCGCGCGCTCATGCGAAGAGCCGCTGCGCGATCGCGTCGGCGATGCGGGCCACCGCGAGCTCGGCCTCGGGCAGCACACCGGCCATCGAGACGAAGCCGTGGATCAGCGCGTCTTCGCTGCGGTGGGTGCACACGACCCCCGACTCGCGCAGTCGCGTGGCCATCGCCTCGCCCTCGTCCCGCAGCGGGTCGAAGCCCGCGGTCACGAGGTGCGTGGGCGGAAGGCGCGAGAGGTCGGTGACGAAGAGCGGCGACAGGCGCGGGTCACGCTTCTGCTCCGGCGACGAGAGGAAGCGCTCGGTGAACCAGTCGAGCACGTCCGCCGTGAGGAAGTAGTGCCGGCCGAGCTCGCGGTGCGAAGGAAAGCTCCGCGTCATGTCGGTCGCCGGGTAGATGGGCACGAGCCCCTTCGGCATCGCCATGCCTGCGTCGCGCGCGCTCACGGCCGTGGCGAGCGTGAGGTTGCCGCCCGCGGAATCACCCGAGAGCACGATGCGATCGGGGTCGATGCGGAGCTCGCTCGCGTGATCGCGCACCCACACATACGCGGCGAGCGCGTCGTCGTGCGCCGCCGGGAGCTTGTGCTCGGGCGCGAGGCGGTAGTCGACGGAGACGAAGACGGCCCCGGTCTGCTCGGCGAGCGTGCGCACGAGCCCTTCGTGCGAGCGCGGGCTCCCGAGCACGAAGCCACCGCCATGGAAGTACACGCAGCACGGTGCTCGCTCGGCGACCTTCGTCGGCCAGAAGATGCGCGCGCGACAAGGGCCCTCGATCTCGCGATCTTCCACGCGGTGCATGGGCCTGGGCGTGCGATCGAGGATGGGCCCGAGCTCCTCGTAGTCGATGCGCGCGCGACCGACCGGACGCAGCGAGCCATCGGGCGGCTCGAGGCGCGCGAGGTCCCGCAAGAGCACGTAGGTCGCGGCGTCGAGCGCGTGCCCGCGATCGTTCTTGGGCAGCTTCGCGCGCACGAGCGGCAGGCGCAGCGCGATCGCGCGGCGGAGCGCGCTGCGCGCGAGGCGATGAGAGAGGGGCTCGAGAGCGCCAGGTTCGGACATCGCGCGACTCTACCCGCGACCGGTGCCCGCGCACCTCAAGGCGCGACGAAGATCGCTTCGGACGTGCCGGGGGTTCCGTCGGTGCCGGAGGTGCCGGGTGAGAAGCCGCCGCGGCCCGCGCGGCCCGGAACGCCGGCCGCTTCGATGGTCACGCTCGCGGCGAGCTCGCCGCGATAGGCCGAGACGTCGGCGCTCGAGCCGAGATAGACGCCGTGCGAGCCGCCACCGCAGCCGCCGCCGCCGCCACCACCGGCGCCGCCGCGGCCACCATCGCCGCCGCGACCGCCGGTGCGCGCACACCAGAAGCGCCCGACACCGCCCGCCGCACCACTGCCCGCAGAGCCACCCGCGGCGCCGATGCCGCCGTCGCCGCCGTCGCCGCCCGTCGCGGTCACGACGCGCACGCGATCGAAGACCGGGCCGCGATCGAGCGTGCCGAGCCGCACCACGACGCCGATCGACTCGCCACCACCGCCACCACCATCGGCGCCCGGTGAGCCGCAGCCACCGCTGCCGCCGCCGCCACCCGAGCCACCCGCACGATCACCGCACTCGCCCGTCGTGCCACCGATGACTTCGTATCCGCCGCCGGCCGTGCCGCCGCCGCCACCGGAGCCGTCGGCGCCGGGTGTGCCGTTGCCGCCCCGTCCCGCCGACAAGCGCCCTTGTGCGTCGAAGACGGGCAAGTCGCGACAGCCGCCGCCGCCCCCACCATCGGTGCCCTCGAGACCATCACCGCCATTGCCACCATCGCGGAGCAAGGTGGGATTGTCGTCGCAGAAGTTGCAGACACCGCGGTTGGTCGGTGCGTTGTACGAGAGCTCGCCGGCCGCGCCCGCGCTCGGCCCGCGCCCCGCTTCGGCCGCTGGATTGGGCTCTGCGACACGAATGGCCGCATCGATGTCGCAGACGCCACCGACCGTGAAGTCCGTACAGCCCGCGTTGCCGCACGCGCGGCCGTTGGTGCAGATCGAGCCGGGACAGCGCGCATCGCCGCCGCGCCCGCCGCTCACGTCCACCGCGCGACAGCGGTGTGCACCGCCGTTGCCCGCGCTGATGGGCGCGCAGAAGTCCGAGCTCGTGCCGTCGTTGCCCTCGCTGCCGCTCGTGCCGTCGAGCTCGGTGAGCGAGGTGAGGCCCCAATCCGTCAGGTTCGTGCTCGAGTCATCCCCCGCGAGACCGCTCGCACCGCGGCCTGCGAGGACCGTGAGCGCGACCAGGGTGACCTCCGGGCCGCAGCCGTCGAGCGTGATCGCGGTGGAGCCGACGCCGGCCGTCGTCGCGTCGCTCGCCTGCACCGTGAAGCCCTCGATGCGCGTGGGCTCACGCACGGCGTTGCAGCGCAGGACGGGCGCACCGCCTTCGCCGTCGGTCCGCTCGAGGAGCACGGGATAGAGCTCGAGATCGCGATCACGGAAGTCGGGGCTGTAGCCGCCGAAGAGCGAGACGCCCGCGACGAGGTCGAAGGGCCCCTCGTAGATGCCGCGCGAGACGAGCACGTCCTTGCCCTCGGCACGACCACGCACGAGCGCCGCCTGCACGGTGCGCATCGGCTGCGCGAGCGAGCCGGGGTTCGTGTCGCTGCCCGTGGCCGTCACGTAGACGAAGTCCGTCGTGTCATCGGGCGTTCCGTCGCAGTCGGCGTCACCACCGATCACCGGCGGCGGGCCTTCTCCGTCCCAGCGCTCGCACTCGCAGCCATTGGCGAGGATGCGATCGACGTCGACGAAGCCCTCCTGACACACGACGTCGCAGCGCGTGCCTGCGCCCTCGGGCAGACACGTCGCGACCATGTTGGGGCCGGGCTCGACGCACGGACGCGCACAGCCACCGCAGTGCAGGCGCGCCACGTAGCGCCCCGCCTCGTCGCGGAAGTCCTCGTCGATGCTGCCGTCGCAGTCGTCGTCCTGCGCGTTGCATGCCTCGAGCAGCGCAGGCTCGCAGGCGCTCGGGCCGTCCGCACCACAGCGCTGGATACCGGCGCAGCGCATGCCGGGCACGGGGCTGTCGAGGAGACAGGCGATCTCGACGTCTTCCGTCTCGGCGGTGCAGCCGCAGATGCCGCTGTCGGGCACGCACTGTCCGGCGGTCTCCATGCCCGTGCGCTCGCACGAGAAGCCCGTCGGGCAGTCCATCGGATCACGACACGGCTGGCCGCAGCGGAGCGCGCCCGTCGCGGTCGGCAGGCAGCGCGCCTCGGGCATGCGGAGGGCACAGTCCGGATCGGCCGTGCACGGCAGACAGAGCACGTTCACGTCGGGCACACAGGCACCATCGCCCGCCGCGTGCGTGCCCTCGGGGCACTCGACGATGCGGCACGTGGGGCCCTCGACCGCGTCGAGGCAGGCGACGGTCTCGGCCGTGGGGAACGCGCGCGTGCAGCTCACGCCGCAGGTGCCGCAGTTCTCGATCTGCCGATAGACACCGTCCTCGTCGACGAAGCCCTCGTCCACGAGGCCGTCGCAGTCGTCGTCGAAGAGGTTGCACACCTCGGGGTCGCCGCAGACGTTGGACTCGTAGCAGCCCGGCAGCATCGACACGGCCACCAGCGCGACCGCGAGGAGGCCAGCCCGGTCCAGGCCAGCCCGATCCAGGCCAGTCCGGTCCAGGCCAGTCCGGTCCAGGCCAGTCCGGTCCATGCCAGTCCGGTCCATGCCAGTCCGGTCCATGCCAGTCCGGTCCATGCCAGTCGGATTCGTGCGCGCCATGGCCATCACCTCACCACCACGTCGACCGACATGCCGGCCGCGCCATCGGGGCCGCGCGCTGCGCCGCCGCCTCCACGCCCTGCCCGCCCGCCACGTCCGAGCTCGAACGTGTTGGCCGTGCGCCACGTCGCGACGCCCATCGGCTCGCGCGAGATGCCGGTGAACCAGACACCGGCCGAGTAGCCGCCGCACGCGCCGCCCGCGCCGCCGCCTGCACCACCGTTGCCGCCCGCGCCGCCGCGACCACCCGCGAAGGGGCCCGAGAGCGTGGGTGTCGAGCGCTCGCTGCGGTCGAGCGCGCCACCGAAGGCGCCATTGGCGCCGCGGCCACCGTCACCGCCCGCGCCACCGTCTCCGCCCGCACCACCGTCGCTCGGCGCGAGGATCGAGTCGCGCAGCTCGAAGAGCCCGCGCGCCGCCATCTCCGGGCTCGAGTAGCGAACGAGGATCGCGACCGACGGCGCGCCGCTCGTTCCGGGTGTGCCGGGGAGGCCACCGCAGCCACCCGCGCCACCACCACCGCCACCGCCGCCGAGGCCATCGGCGAACTCGCACACGCGATCGAACCACTGCATCTGCGCGCCACCGCCTGCGCCGCCACCACCGCCACCGGCGCCCGGTGTGCCGTTGGTGCCGCCCGTCGGCGTCACACCGACCCAGCGGTCTCCGTCGAAGCGACCGAAGGGCTCGGTGCACGCGCTGCCCGCCGTCCCGTTGCGGCCCGCCGCGCCCGGCCGACCGGGCTGGGGTCCCGTGAAGTCGAGAGGCACCGAGAAGTCCGCGAGGCCACAGCACACATCGGTCGAGCAGGTGCCGGTGTCCCGCGTGATCGGTCCCTGAGAGTCCTGTCCGCCTTCACCGCCCTCGCCGCCCGTCGTCGCGCCTGCGCTCATGCCGCGCCCGCCCGACATCTGGAAGGCCGCGAACATCGGACAGCCCGCGGTGCCGCCACTGCCACCGCTCACGTCGACGCCACCACACGTGTTGCGGCCGCCGCGGCCCCCGAGCACGCGGTTGCGGTCGACCCCGCCCGAGCAGTCGTGCGCGACGTCCTCTTCGGCGCCGCGCGGGTCTTCGCCTTCGGTCGGAAGCGCCATGAAGTCCACACCGGCCGTGCCCGAGGCACCGCTGGCGCCCGCGCCGCCGACACCCGCGCGGATCTCGGTGTCGCGGATCGAGAGGCGCGGTCCCGGATCGAGCGCGTAGAGGCCGAAGGTCGCCTGACCTGCCTCGGTCGCGTCGAGGCCTCGCACGGCGATCCACTCGAGCACGGTCTCCGTCGTGCCCGCGCCGCGCACGACGAGCGCGGCCTGACCGGGTGCGGTCGTGCCCAGGGGCGCGCGGATCTCCACGCGGAAGCCGTCGGGATCGAGCGCGAGGAAGTCGCGTCGATAGCCGCCGTGGACCTTCACGCCGTCGCGCAGCTCCACGCTCTCGGTGTACGTGCCCGAGGCGATGAACACGTGCGTACGCGGCATCGCGGTGCCGATCGACTCGGCGGCGCGACGCACCGCCGCCTCGACGGTGCGCATCGGTCGCGTCGGCGAGCCGGGGCCCGCGTCGTCGCCGTCGGGCGCGACGTAGAGGCTCTCGACCACGATGCCGTCGGCGCCATCGCAGTTCACGTCGAGCAGCTCGCCGCTCGTGCGCACCGGGCCGGGCGCATCGACGAGCGCGCTCACCGTGCACTCGCAGCCTGTCGCGATGTCGCGATCCGCATCGACGCGATCACCGGGCATGATGCCGTCCTCGGTGTCGGGGCACCGCAGCACGCAGCTCGGCGCGAAGGGGTCGCCACCACAGACCAGATCGCCCTCGGGGATGCTCGAGAGCGTGCAGTCGACGCCGCACTCGCCGCAGTTCCGGATGTCGAGGATGTAGGCGCCGCGCGCGTCGCGGAACGGATCGTCGATCACGCCGTTGCAGTCGTTGTCGACCTCGTCGCACACGTCGATCGGCGCGGTGCACGCGGAGAGCACGCCATCGCGGCAGGCCGCCGTGCCTGCGCAGCGATTGCCCTCGGGATCCTCGAGCGCACACGCGAGCGCGAAGTCGTCGCCTGCCTCGCACGTGCAGCTGCCGCTGCGCGGCTCGCACACGCCCTCCTGACACGCGTAGCCCTCGGGGCAGCCGAGCGCGCAGTCCACGGTGCAGCGCGCCTCGTCACCGATGCTCGTGCACGCCGCGCCCGCGAAGTCGCCGCAGTCGCCGTCGTCCGCGCAGGGCAGACAGAGGCGCTCGTGGATGGGCACGCAGCGGCCCGTGCGCGATGGTGTGAAGCCCGGATCGCAGCGCGTCGCCATGCACGTCGGGCTCTCGGCCACGAGGCCGCAGCGCGTCTCGAGCTCGTGCGGTCGCGACGGCCGACAGGGCTGGTTGCAGGCGCCGCAGTGGTCGTCGACGACGTAGCGGCCGATCGCGTCGCGGAAGTCCTCGTCCACGCGCAGATCGAGATCCATCGCGCCTGCATCGAGTCGCCCTGCGTCGATCGACCCCGCGTCGAACGCGCCCGCATCGATCGAGGCGTCCATGCCACCTGCGTCGGGCGGGCCTGCGTCCTCGAGCGGCGCGTCGGGGAGCGCGGCCGCGTCGACCGGCCCGACGTCGCGCGAGCCACCATCGAGCACGCCGACGGCGAGCAGCCCGTCGCCGTCGTCGTCGAGGCCGTTGCAGATCTCGGGGCCGAGCGGCGGCAGGCGCCCCTCGTCCTGCGGGTCGTCCTCGGTGCCGGTGCGCGCTCCGCACGCGACGAGCGAGAGGAGGAGCGAAGTGAGCACGCCGCGAGCGAGGACACGCCGGGCCGGGGCGCGAGGAGACGCAAGCATGGGCGGAGTATGGAACGCCCGTTCGGGACGGGTAGGCGCGAACGACGGATCGTCGCGGCGCGTGTGCCGCCCTCGTGATCGCTCCCGAAATAGGGGGCGCGCCCCGTCTCGATGAGGAGAGCGGGGCGCGCCTTCCGAGTCGCGGTCGTCTGAGGGCGGTGGGGCGCCAGGGGTCAGAACGGAGCGGCCGCGACCTGGAATTCGGTGAGGACGAAGTTGCCATTGGCAGCGACGCCGGGTCCGGACATCGGGAGGGACGCGTCCTCGATCGCCTCGAGTCGGATGCCCGTGAGCCCGCTCTGTGCCGTGACGAGATCGACCGTGTACGTGGGCCGGAGCACGGTGCCCGACACGAGGATCGAGCCGTCTGTCAGCGGCGTGAAGGTGAGGCCCGTGGCCGAGGCGCGGAGCATCGTGAGCGTCGACCAGATCGCGCCCGCGCCGACGTTGCCACCGTTCGCGAGGCCGTCCGCGAACATCGCCCGATCGACCGTCGTGCCCGCGATGCGGAAGCGACCGACGTAGTAGGTGTCGAGCGTCGTGAACTGCAGCGTCGCGCGCACGAAGCTGCCGTTGGTGGCCGCGGCGGTGGTGGTGCTCGTCTCGAATGCCGCCGTCTGCGCGACGATGGAGCCGCCGACGTCGATGGCCCAGCCTTCGTTCGTCCCAGTCGTCACGCCGTTGATGGCCTCGGCCACCGAGTAGCTCGTCTGCGAAGCCGTCGCGGTGGCGTTGGTCAGCGAGACGCTGCTCGGTGCCGGCAGCGCGCTCGCGTCCGCGACGAGCTCGGTGAGCACGAAGTTGCCGCTCGAGCTGCGACCGGGCCCGCTGCCGGGCAGCGAGGCGTCCGAGAGCGCGTCGATGCGCAAGCCCGTCAGACCCGAGAGAGGCGTGACGAAGACGAGGGTGTAGACGCTGCCGTTCGGGTTCGTGCCCGACGCGAGGATCGAGCGGTCGGAGCGGATGGTCAGCGTCGCGCCCCCCGTGGCCGTCGCACGCACGGGGACCATGGTCGACCAGATGGTCGAGGGGCCCAGGTTGCCGCCGTTGGCGAGACCATCGGCGAACATCCCGCGATCGGCCGTCGTGACCGCGACGCGGAACGCGCCCACCGTGTGCTGCGCCTGCGAGGTCTGGTGGAAGGTGAGCGTCACCACCGTGCCGAAGGACGAGGGCGCCGTGTCGGTGATCGTCTCGAACACGGCAGTCTGGTCGGTCGTGCTCGAGCCGTCGGAGATCGCCCAGCCGTTGTTGTTCGTGAGGCCCGGGATGAGCGTGTCGATCGCTTCACTCACCGGGTAGCTCGTCTGCGAGAGAGACGCGGTCGCGTTCTGGAGCGGCATCGTGCCGAGCGGCGGAGGCGGCATGAAGGCGTCCGGCGCCACGAACGCATCGGGGATCGTGTACGCGTCAGGCACCACGAACGCATCGGGCATCATCACGAACGCATCGGGCGGCACGAACGCGTCGGGTGGTGTGAAGGCATCGGGCGGCACGAACGCATCGGGCGGCACGAACGCATCGGGCGGCACGAACGCATCGGGCGGCACGAACGCATCGGGCGGCACGAACGCATCGGGCGGCACGAACGCATCGGCCGACACGAACGCATCGGCCGACACGAACGCATCGGCCGACACGAACGCATCGTCGGCGACCGCTGCGTCGTCGGTGGGCGTGACGGCCGCGTCGTCGGTCGGGCTGCTGGCCGCGTCGTCGGTGGGCCCGGCGTCCATCGTCGGATCGAGCGCGGCGTCGACGTCACTGCCCGCATCGTCCAGCGCTGGCGGCGCATCGAGGCGAACACCGGTGTCGGTCGCCGGGCCCGCATCGAGCCGCCCCGCGTCCATGCGGCCGACATCGAGCGACGGCCCGGTGTCGTCCGGCAACACACCAGTGTCGAGCGGCTGCATGCCACCGTCGCAACCCATCGCGCACCCGAGCGCGCCCATCGTGAGGAGGAGCATCGTGCTTCGCATGAACGCCACGATGCGGCGCAGCGCGAGCGCAAGAAAGGAAGAACACGCGTGTGTGAGATGCGTGTGGGACGCAACGCGTGAGATCGGTGTGAGGGCGTGCGTGTTATGAACGAGGCATGGCGCTCCGCCTGCGAGCTTCGCGACGACACACGCACACCGGCGCATGTGCGCTCGCTTGCGTCCTGCTCGCGGCGTGCGGCAGCGGCGAACGCGGCGTGTCGCTCACCGTCGACGTCGAGGCCAGCGGTGATCGCCTCTGCGTCGGCGCGAGCCACCCGCGCCTCTCGGCCCCGCTGCGCTTCGGCTACATGCTCTCCACGCTCGAGCCGCCCTTCACGCTGACCTTCCTCGCGGGCGAGGACGTGCGCGACTCCATCCAGCTCTCGGGCTGGACGCTCGAGGCGATGCGGCCGCGCGGGCGCGGCGCGAGCTCGGTGGTGTTTCCGGATCGCGGCGCGACCGAAGCGACGATCCACGTTCGCACCTGCACGTTCCATCCGCCGCGGCGACGCGGCGCGCGACAGGGGGGGACCTTCGCGGTGCTGCGCAGCCCGCCGCGCATGATCGCGGGCGATCTCGACGCCGACGGCCGGGACGAGCTCTTCGCGATCGGCGAGGACGGCTCGCTCCAGGTGCTCGACGCCGAGGATCCCTCGCGCGGCTCGACACGACGCACCGACCTCGCGACGCTCGACGGCGAGGCGAGCGACGTCGCGGATCTCGATGGCGACTGCGCCTACGAGATCGCAGCCGCGAGCTCGACCGGCGCGCTCGTGGTCGACGGAGCGACGGGCGGATCGCCCGCTCCCGTGGGCCCCGGCGCGCGCCACGTGCGCATGGGCGCGTTCGGCGGCGGAGGCACGGCAGGCCTGCTCGTCGCGAGCGACGCCGGTCTCGTGTCCCTCCCGTGGCCGGTGGGCGCGGCGGAGACCATCACGAGCGACCCGATCGCGTCGCTCGACGTGCGGCCCGAGGCCGGCCTCACGCGCATCGCCCTGAGCGGACCCATGGGCACACGCTGGCTCCGCGCGACGAGCGGCATCGTGCGCGACGAGACCGACCAGCTCGCGGCGGAGCTCGCGAGCGCCACGGGCCCCGCGGTCGTCGCGGATCTCGACGGCATGGGTGGCATCGACGTCGTCGTCTCGGATGCAAGCGTGCTCCGCTTCGGCTTCGCCGCGAGCGGCGGCGTGCGCTTCGAGGCCGGCCCCGATCTCGGCGTCACGATCGTGCGCTTGCTCGCGACCGATCTCGACGGCGACTGCATCGACGACGTGATCGTGCGCGGCTCGGACGGCGCATGGGCCGCGTACGGCGGCGCCGACGGCGCCCCCTTCGCGACGCCCTCGGTGGCCTCCCTCGATCTCACCGTCGGCGACATCGACGGCGACGGCGAGCGCGAGGTCGCCATCCTCGGCGCCGGCGGCCGCGTCACCCTCTGGAGCCCCTGACTCCAGCGCTCCCCGGGGTTCACGTCCTCGCAGGATCGCGGCCTCACGGCCTCACGGAATCGGGGGATGTCCCCACCCCTCGTGCAGGCCCCAGCAGCGCCAGTGATTGGGCGCGAGGTCGAGGCACATCGCGTCCCAGTCCGGTCGAGACCGCGCGGGCCGACCATCCTCGGAGTACCGATCTGGCTCCGGACGCAGGCGCTCGTCGAGCACCGTGTTGGGCAGTTCCGCGAGACGTCGAGCGTCCGCGCACCAGAGTGATGGGAGGGCGCCCGCGGCTCGGAATGTCGCCGCCGCATCGGCAGACATCGCCCGTCCCACACACACGTCGCTCCCCCCGCCCGGAGTCGGCGCCATCCGGATCTCATGCCGCACAGGGAAGTCCGGAGGCCCGCTGACGAACTGGAGCACGTGAACGGGGTCCTCGGCTGCGCCGGCACGGATCGAGGCGTATGCCCCGATCGGCTGAGGTGGGCTCTCCAGCCAAGGTGTGGGGGGGCCCCAGCAGCCCAGGAACTGATCTGCGATCACCAAGCAGCACACGTCACGTGCGCAGGCGACGGGCAGAGTCGTCCGGATGATTCTCGTCGGTTCGGTCCACGGCGGCTCAGTGTCGTCGCGGTTGGCGAGGCGATCGTGGTGCGGTCCCCAGGCAACCACCTCGCCGATCATCCGCATCGGCTCCCACGGTGGTGCAGTAGGGTCTGGGTAGGCATGGCTTGCGATCGGCATGTTGCCGAATGCGAAATGCCCGACCTCGCCTTGCAACCAACGCAGCGGAGCCGTCGCCGACCCGCCGCCCCAACGCCAGAGGGTCACCCCGGACGCGTCGGTGCCGAACATCGCGTAGGCGTCGCCCTGGCGGATCTCGAGCCGATAGACGGCCTCCGGCAGGGCGATGCGGTGATTGCCGGCGCGCGGCTCGCGATCGCCGTAGCCGAGGAGGCCCGTGTCGTTGCCGCCGCGACAGACCACGTCGCCTTCGGTCGTGATCACACAGACGGTCATCACCTCGGTTCCGTCGGCGCGCACGTGGAGATCGGCCCGTACACCGTTCGAGGCCGGCACATCGAGCACGGTCCAGTCCAACGTCGCGCTCTCTTCCGCGGCGTCGGAGATCGCGTGCGCGGCGTTCGGTCCGCGGCAGAGCACGCGATGATCGAGGCCGACGACACAGGAGATCTCGCCATCCCGCCGCGAGAGCGAGAAGTCGAGGATCCCCATCGGCCGACAGCGGAGGCCGCCGACCTCGGTGTCCGTGAACTCACTGACCGCATCGCACACCACCCCGCAGCCACCGCAGTTCGCCGGCGAGTCGAGCGCCGTCTCGCACCCATCCCGCCAGTCCGCATTGCAGTCCGCAAACGCCCCGGCATGCGCCAGCGCGCCCTCTTCCCGACAGCGGCACGCCCCTCCCACGCACACCGCCTCCCCCGCCCCCGGCGCAATCCGGCAATCCGCCTGCGCGCCTTCATCGACGAGGGAATCGTCGTCCTCATCCACCCCATTGCACAGCTCGGCCGGTAACCAGGCGTCGGGCACGATGGGCGCGTCCAGCGAAGAGTCCACGCCTCCGCCGTCTAGTGTCGGGGCGTCCCACCGGGACGTGTCAACCAGAAGACCAGCAGTCGCGTCGACATCGACCGACGACGAGTCGTTGTGGACTCCGTGAACGTCTGCACACCCGAGAAACGGCAACAAGAGAAGCGGCGAAACCATCGGTCTTCTAGGCCTCATGGTTGTCACTCCGATCCTGCCCACTCGCATTGTCAGCGCTTCGGGATGCGCGCCACCACGACGCGACGACCTCTGTATCGTACGCGAACTCCCAGATAATCCACGAACCACCTGAGTCCTCCCGGAGAGTGATGTTTCCTAGCGAGTCGCGGCTCATGTCAACGACACGCGCCCAAGGCACGGTGCGGGGGCGAAGCCCCCTCATTCTCACGCCGTGGGCGTCGACCACGACAAGGCAGCCCCACGCCATCACCGCTGCGCCTCCGGCGACAAGGATTGCAAGCAAGGTGGCAACAAGCATGTCTATCCATGTCGAGGACGTAAGGGCCCGTTCCAGCAGACTCAGCGCAACGACCCCGACGAACCCTGTGACGATCCACCCACGAGGCTTGGCAGTCAACGCCTCCCGACTCACCACAGTTCCCCCGGTTCCTGGGCTGGAGCACCAACGGGAAGATTGGAGATCGCCGCGGACACTCCCTCGCGGGTAGCCACGAACGTAACTGTGTGCATCGAGCGCGCAAGATTGTTGAGCAGGACGTCGACAACAGTGAGGTTGCCGGAAGGATGAAGCATGAAGGGAAGACCGGGCGTCCGTGGTGTGGCACGTCCTGCGATCGGGCCAGCTATCGCGCCGCACACGGCCGCCCCGACATAGTCGCCTGCTGTTGGGCGCGTTCCGCCCGGGAGGCGCGAGGCGGCCTCGAGTCCCGCGACGTTGGAGAGGGCCCCTGCCCCAGCCCAGCCGAGAGCTTCTCCGCCAGTAACCCGGAGCGCGGCGCCGGCCCGCCGGCCCACGGCCCGATGACGGTGAACAGCGCGCCAGCGAGCGCGGCGCCGCCAACAGACCGCCAGTCGATGTTGTTGGGTCCATTGAGGAACGCCTGGACCGCAATGCTCGCGGCGGCACCCACGACTGCGCCAACGAGGATTTGCGCCCAGTGTCCGTTCGTGTCGATGCAGTTGACCGGGTCGCCTTCGCAGTAGACGTAGAGGTTCGTGCCGCCGGCGAAGCGGATGGGGTCCTTGCTGGTCCAGCGGCCGACGGCGGGGTCGTAGTCGCGAGCGCCCATGTGGCAGAAGCGGGCGTGGGGCATCGGGCTACTCCACCCACACGGAGACGAGGACTCGGCCCATCTGTCGGTCACCGAACGAATGCCGCGGTCCGTTCCGCGCAGCGCTGCCCCCATGCCGTCCTCCATCTCTCAGCTCCCGAGGACGTCCCTGGCCATCCATCTCGTTCCCGGCCGAGCGACCGACAGGGTACCTCCAGACGAGACACGCCGCACCCTCACCGCGCGAGGGGTCGATCAGGGGAGGCGGACGATGCCGGGGTTGAGGGTGCCTGAAGGAATGCCCGTGTCCGAGAGCGCGACGCCGACGCCGATGCCGACGCCGGCGCCGACGACGGCGACGCCGACGAGGATCCACAGCCACGGCTCGGAGGCGAGATCGCCGCCGCCCTCGCCGCCGCGCGGGCGGTCG
>JBILLJ010000058.1:0-51686 GCA_044376125.1 Sandaracinaceae bacterium | reverse complement strand
CGGACATCTCCAATTGCTCATGACCCGCGCACGGCAACTCGAGCTCGCGTCAATGGGCGCCCGGCGGCCCGGTGTTTTCGGGGAGTTGCAAGGGCGGGTGTGACCCCGCGAGTTCGCGGCGTCGTCGCTCGTCGAGCTTCACGCGAAGCGTCCGGCAGGTCCGAGGGAGGGGCTCGACGCGGGACCTCGTGGTTCGCGTCGCGACGCAGCGGCGGTCGAGGCGAGCAATCGAGTCTTTCTCGGTCCCTGAGAGACCGCTCCTTCAGCAGGCCGCGGGCAGCGAGCAGACGTCGCCGCAGCAGGTGTACGAGGGGGCGCACGAGACGCCCCCCGTGCACACGCCGCCCATGCAGGTCTCGGAGCCGCAGTACTGATCGCAGCGCGTCCCGTCGCGCTCGTCGAGGTCGAAGGGGCAGAGCGGACCCGTGCCCGAGCAGGTCTCGATCGCGTCGCAGGGTCGAGAGCGCGCGCGATCGCGACACACCGTGCCGGACGGAGCGTACGAGTTGCGCGGGCAGAACGAGGTGATGCCATCGCAGCGCTCCTCGACGTCGCACGGACCGCTCGCGGCGCGGCAGATGTAGCCGGCGGGCCGGCCGCCGCATGGGCTCCAGGCGTCGGCAGGCACGAACGCATCGCGCGGCGCATCGGGCGCGACGGACGCGTCGAACGATGCGTCGAACGACGCGACATCCATCGCGCTCGCAGCATCCCTCGCGCTCGCAGCGTCGGGCCCGCTCGCAGCGTCGGGCCCGCTCGACGCATCCATCGGGCTCGCCGCGTCGGGCGCGAGGCCCGCGTCGAGCTCCGTCGCGTGCGCATCGGGCTCGTCGATCGCGGCGTCGGCCTCGTCGTGAATGCCCGCATCGGGGCTGCACGCGGCGCCCTGGCACGTCGGCCTCACGCAGACTCCGTCGTCGCACTCGGTGGCGCTCGGATCGCTCGCGGGCGGACACGTGACCGAGCGACACGCCGACGACAGCACGAAGAGCAGCACCCGGCTCGCGTCGATGCGCGTCTCGATCGTGCGTGACAGCACACGACCACCGCCTCGCTGGAGCACCACCGACAAGCGCACGTTGCTCCCCGGCGCGACGTCCGTGAGCTCGGCGAGCACGTACGGGCGATCGAAGCGCTGCGTGGCGCTCACCACGCGCCCGAGGACCTCGACGCCGTCGCGCTCGAGCGCGACGCGATCGAAGTCGGTCGCCGGTGCGAGATCCGTGAGGACCTGCACGGAGACCTCGACGTTCGCGGCGCATCCGCACGTGAAGAGCGCGGCGAAGACGGCGGAGACGAAGAGCGAGAGCGGTGAAGCAAGCGACGGACGAAGCAACGACATCGCCCGGCCATCCTACACGGCCGGCCGGCGAGCGCCCTACTCCTCGTCGTCCGATCCAGCCGCCCCGGCCGCGAGACCGAAGCGCGCGGCGAGCTTCTGCGCCTCTTCGGGGTTCTTCGCGAGCACTTCCTGCGCGTTCTTGAGCAGCTCAGCGAAGGCCGGCGAGCCCACGAGCGCGCGCAGATCCATCGGGAGCGCGCCATCGAGCTCGGTGCCGACCCCGTCGGTCGGTTCTTCGCCCTCGTCCTCGTAGCTCGCGTCGTCGTCGACGTCGTCGGCGGCCTCGCCCATCGGCGGCATGAGGTCTCGCATCTTCTGCGCGAGCGCCATCATCGCGGGATCGGACAAGAGGGCGCCGAGGTCCATCGGCATCTGCGCGCCGGGGCTCGTGCCTTCGCCTTCGAGCTCGTCGTCGTCGCCACCGGCCGCGAACGAGTCGGCGAGCTGCGCGAGGCTCGCCTGCACCGCGCCCTGGAGGGCCTCCGGATCGATCTCTTCGCCGTCCATCGCGCGCGCCATGAGCGCCTCGACCATGGTCGGCCGCGCGGTCGCGCCCTCTTCGACGGGCGCGATCCACATGCCGGCCTCGCCGATCGCCTCGATCACGGCCGCGTAGCTCCCCGCGCTGCGCGCCGGCTCCACGGCCGCCGCGGGCAGGAAGTACACGCCGCGCGTGTCGTCGTGCGCGTCGAGGGCCTCGCCCAGGAGGCGGCGCAGACCGATCGCGAGCTCGGCCGGCTCGGCCGCGAAGCTGGCGCCCGTCTCGAGGAGCACCGCATCGGTGAGGACGATCACGCCCTCGGGCGAGCGAGCGGTGACGGTCGAGTGCGGCAGACGCAGGAGCGCGAAGGCGTCGAGGCTCATGACGGCGCGGGTGTACCACGGCGCCGCGGCCGTCGATGTGTCGAGATGCGGCAGATCGTCGCACGGAGGTGCGGCCCCTTTCGGATCGGCCCCGAGCGGCTAGAACACGGGCCATGCACCACCACGACGCGCGATCTCGCAGGCACTTCCTCGGCACCCTCGGCCGCGGCGCGCTCGGCGTCGCGGTGTTCGTGTGTGCGACGGCCTGCGGCAGCGAGCACGACGAGGCCGCGGCCCAGCACGGCGGCCATGGCGGTCACGGCGGTGGCACCGGTCGCTGTGCGCTCTGCGGCATGCGCGTGACGCGCGGCGCGGCGTTCTCGTCGGGCGCGGTCGAGGCGAGCGGCAACGAGGTCCTCTTCGACTCGGTGAAGTGCATGTTCCGCTGGCTCGGTCAGCACACGGACGCGCGCGATCCATGGGTGACCGAGCACCTCGGCCGCAGCGAGCGCCCCGCGCGCGACGTCGTGTACGTGATGGGCACCGACATCGAGGGCCCCATGGGCGCGGACCTCGTGCCCGTCGACACGCGCGAGCACGCCGAGCAGATCCGCACCGGACACCACGGCACGCAGATCCTCGCGTTCGGCGAGGTCACGAGCAGCGTGCTCGACGAGCTCTTCCGCATGTGACCTCACCCCCCGTTGATCGAGCGCGGAGCCCCGTCGCATGATCGCGGGATGACTTCGCGATGGATGGGGCTCGCCGCGGCCGCGGCGGTGGTGATGACGACGTTCGCGCCGCGCCTCGCGCACGCGTGCTCGCGACCGTCGGACTGTCCGTCCGAGCCGCGCGCGATCCTGATCGGCGACCCGGCGCGGAGGCCCACCAACACGTGCGTGGTGGTCGACTACGGCCTCCTGGGTCTCGCGTTCGAGGCGCATCGCGAGGCCATCGAGGGCGGCCTCGCGTACGTCGCCGCCGACGGAACGCGCGTCGCGCTCGTCCCGACGGAGTGGCATCGCTACTTCTGTCCCAGCACCGAGCTCTTGCCCGACACCGACTACACGCTGGTCGGGCCCGCCTACGCGGGATGCACCGTCGACGGAGAGACGTCGCTCGCCTCGTTCCACACGGCGAGCACGCCCGACGTCGCCGCTCCGAGCACACCAGGTCCGATCGACGACGTGTCGTGTGCCGTCGTGCGATGCGACTCGAGCGCGTGCTGCGGTCCGTACACGGTCACCACGTACCGGTCGGAGTGGGCGGCCTCCACCGACGATCTCGGCGCGGTCGCCTACGTGTTCGGCGGTGAGGTGCGATTCGGCGAGACCCACGACTGGTATGCGGGCGGCGGCGGCTACGGCCCGATGTTCGGCTTCGCAGGCGCCGCCCAGGGGCTCGTCCCGCATGCGGTCCGCGCGATCGATGGCTCGGGCAACACGAGCGCCCCCGCGGTCGAGGGACGCGAGTGCGTCGTCGTGGAGGACGATGCCGCCGTCGATCCCGACGCAGGCCCCGCGATCGACGCTGCGATCGCCCCGCGTGGGGACGCGGGCGCAACCGACATGGACGCGGGCCCTGCCTCGAGCGGTGGCGGCTGCAGCGCCACGCACGCGCGCTCGAGCTCGCTCGCGACGTTCGTCGGCGCGGCCCTCGTCTTCGCGCTCCGTCGACGCGCACGCCGGGCGCGCCCGATCGTGATCAGCCTGGGCGGGCGCGGACCTTCACCGTCTCGCCGACGATGTTCAGCATGCGGCGCAGCTCGTCGTAGTCCGGGTGCTTCATGCGGACCCACGCGTTGGCCATGTAGCCGGCCTCGACGGGCTGCGTCGGCGTGCCCGGCGGCGGGAGGTGCGCGTCGATGATCCACTGACCGAAGGCGCGCTCGATCTGCTGCATGCCGTCGTAGTGGCTGATGCGGCCGTCGCGATCGGGGCGGAGCGCGATGATGCCGGCGGCGAAGCGGCGGCTCAGGCGCTGGCTCTTCTGGCCGTGCACGACGGCCATCGCCCACTCCTTGTAGATGTCGAACTCGTTGCCGGCCGCGTAGAGATCCCACGCGCGCACGCCGGGCGGGCGGCACCCGATCTCGGAGAACTTCAGGCCCTTGGGGCCATAGAACCACTCCATGTGCGTGGCGCTCGTGCCGATGCCGAGCGACTGGATCACGCGGCGCCCGAGCGCCTTGACCTCGTCGTAGCCCTCGGCCGAGTCCACGCGGTTGGTCGCGATGAACTGCGGGCTGATCCACCGCGTGCGCATCGCCTCGAGCACGTTCGGGTAGTAGTGCGTGACGAACTCGTGCAGGACGCGGCCGCCCACCGAGATCGTGTCGTAGAAGCCCTCGTGGCCCTCGATGAATTCCTCGACCCCGATCGAGCGACCGCGATCCACCTGGAGCTCTCGCAGGCCCGCCTCGAGCTGCGCGAAGTCGTCGACGCGCACCGTGCCCGAGGCGCCCGCGCCGTCGCGCGGCTTGAGGATCAGCGGGAAGCCCACCTGCTTGGCGAACTCGCGGATCTCGTAGGGATCGCCCGAGCCGAGCGACTGCGCGCACGGGATGCCGTGCTTGCGCAGGTGCTCCTTCATCGTCGGCTTGTCGCGGCAGAGGAACGTGGTCTCGACGCTCGTGCCGGGGATGCCGAGGATCTCGCGGACCTTGGCCGCGCACATCACGTGCGCCTCGATCGTCGCCTCGAGGCGATCGATCTTCACGCGCTGCTGGAGCCAGCGGCAGACGCGCTCGACCTCGGCGACGTTCGTGACGTTGCCGATGCGCTCGTAGTGCGAGAGCCAGTGACGCAGGCCCTCGTCGAGCGCCTCCTTCGGGCGCTCGCCGATGCCGATCACGCGCGCGCCCGCGGCATGGAGGGCACGCGCGAATTCACGCTGGTTGGCGGGGAAGCAGGGCTCGAGCAGGACGACGTCGATCGGCATCGCCGGCGAGGGTACCAAACGAGCACGGCGCGTGGTGGTCTCATGCACCCCGCCACGCGAACACCGTCGCATCGCCGGAAGAGCGAGCGCCGTGACATCCTCGCCCACATCCTCCAGGGTATCCTCATGGAGCGCCTCAACGTGAACATCCCGGCTGCGGCCCGGTCCTCACTCCGCCAGCTCGCCGAGGAAGGCGCCACGACCGAGGGCGAGCTTGCACGGGCGCTCCTGCTCGAGGCGCTGGCACGGGTGGAGCGCACTCGCTGGCTCGAGCGGGCCGCGAGAGCCTCGACGCCCGAGCGCAAGGCGCGCGACGTGCAGATGCTCGAGGCGCTCGATCGCTGGAGCAGCCCGACGCCAGAGAAGCAACCAGCACCGGAGAGGACGACCTCGGAGACGCGGCCGGCGCCAGTGAGGCCGACGCCCGTGAAGCCGACGCCCGTGAAGCCGACGCCCATGAAGCCGACGCCCATGAAGCCGACGCCCATGAAGCCAACGCCCGTGAAGCGGACGCGGCGGAAGGGCGCGTGAGGCGATGCTCGAGCGCGGCGACGTGGTGGCGGCACGACGCCGGATCGGGTTCGACGTGCCGGCCGACGACGAGCGCTTCGTCGTGTTCCAGGACGATCACCTCGTCGCCACACTCCCCACGGTGATCGTGATCCCGCTCGACGTCTGGTCAGCGCGCGACGTCGAGGACCCGCTCAGCCTGCGAGTCACGAGGCGAGAAGCGGGCACCAAGCACGACATGGCAGCTCGGCTCCCACTGCTCGGCGCGCGAGTGGCCGACAAGCTCGCCCTCCATCCGACGGGGCGCCTCGCGCCATCGACCCTCGCCGAGCTCGAGGAGCGAATGCGACGCGTGCTCGGGATGCCATGACGTTCGCGCCCAGGTGACGTTCGCGCTCGCGTCGGATCCGAGGGCTCCGTTATGTTCGGGAGATGCCGTCGAACGCTCCGAGCGCTGCGCCGCTGAACATCCTCTTCGTGAGCGCCGAGGTGGCCCCCTTCGCGAAGACCGGTGGCCTCGGTGACGTCTCGGGCGCGCTGCCCCGCTACCTCGCGCGGCAGGGCCACGACGTGCGCGTGGTCTTGCCGCTCTACCGACGCGTGCGCGAGTACGCGCAGAAGAACGGCGTGACCTTCAGCCGCGTGCTCGACGATCTCTCGGTCCAGCTCGGCCAGAAGAAGGTCACCTTCTCGATCATCGAGGCCAAGCTCCCCGGCACGACGCCGGCCGTGTCCTGCTACTTCGTCGCGCACCCCGGCCTCTACGATCGCGCGGGCATCTACACGCAGGACCCCGACGAGCACCTGCGCTTCGCGCTCCTCCAGTGGGCGGCGCTCAAGCTCTGCCAGTTCCAGCGCTTCGCGCCCGACATCGTGCACGCGAACGACTGGCAGACCGCGCTCATGCCCCTGATGGTCAAGACCGCGTTCGCCTGGGACAAGCTCTTCGCGCGCACCAAGAGCGTCCTCACGATCCACAACATCGGCCACCAGGGAGGCTTCTCCGCCGACGTGCTGCCCGACACGGGCATGACCGAGGTGCGCGAGCACTTCCACCAGGAGCAGCTCGAGGCGGGCCGCGTGAACTTCCTCCTCACCGGCATCCTCTACGCGGACGCGATCACCACGGTGAGCCCGACCTACGCGCGCGAGATCCAGACGCCCGAGCACGGCGTCGGGCTCGACCCGTTCCTCCGGAGCCGAGGCCCCGCGGTGGTCGGCATCCTCAACGGCATCGACGAGGACGTATGGAGCCCCGAGGCCGACAAGCTGATCCCGCAGCGCTACGACGCCGATCACCTGGAGCTCAAGGAGAAGAACAAGAAGGCCCTCTGCGAGAGCCAGCGCCTGCCGTACCACCCGCGCGCGCCGATGTTCGGCATCGTGAGCCGCATGGCGTGGCAGAAGGGCTTCGATCTCTGCATGGAGGTCCTTCCGCGCCTCTTCGCACGGCACGACGCGCAGCTGGTCGTGCTCGGCTCGGGCGACCCGAAGTACGAGGGCTTCTTCGCGGGCCTCGCGCGCCAGTACCCACACAAGGTGGCCTTCCACCAGGGCTTCTCCGAGCCGCTCGCGCACCTCATCGAGGCGGGCTCGGACTTCTTCCTCATGCCCTCGCGCTACGAGCCGTGCGGCCTGAACCAGATGTACTCGCTGCGCTACGGCACCATCCCGATCGTGCACCGCACCGGCGGCCTCGCCGACACCGTGCGCCTCGTGCGGAGCACTCGCCCGGACGGCGGCAACGGCATCGTCTTCGAGCACTTCGACGCGACGGCGCTGAAGTGGGCGCTCAGCTGGGCCTTTGAGCTCTGGGGCACCGGCGACGGCGTCGACCGCGCGCGCTTCCGCGAGCTCCAGCGCCGCGGCATGCGCGAGGACCTCGGCTGGACGCGCCGCGTGAACGAGTACGTGCGCGTCTACCGCGGCCTCACCGGTCGTTGACCATGCGGCATCGACGACCGTGCGGGATCGATGACCGCGCGGCATCGATGACGGCCGCGCGGCGTTGAAGACACGCGCCCCTCACCCCGTCTCCAGGGCTCCGATGCGACGACGAACCCTCCTCGGCACCACGCTCCTCCTCGCGCTCTCGACGGCCGCGCGCGCGCACGCCGACGCGCTGCCTCCACCCGCGGGAGAGAGCGGCTCGATCGTGTCGATCGACCTCGCACGGAGCGTGATCGTCCTGCGCCTCGGGCGCCGAGAGCGAACTGCGCGCTTCACGCCGCTCACGCGCGTGCGCGTCGGAGCCTCGGCGGCCGCGGTGACCGACCTGCGGCCTGGCATGCTCGTGACCGTGCGCTTCGCCGCGAGCGAGACGGGCCGAGAGGGAACCACCCTGGTCGCGATCGACGCGACGGGCCTCTGATCCACCCCTAACGCGCGTCCATCGACACGCCCATCGCCGCGTCGATCTGCGCGTCGACCCGCGCGAGCCCCTCGTGATCGCCCAGCGCGGACCACTGCGCGCGCGCGACGCGGGCGGCCCGCATCGCGAGCGACGCGTCGAACGAGAGCTCGCGGATCGCGCGCTCGAGGGCCCACGCCAGATCCGGATCGATCAGCGGATCCTGGGCCTCCGCCTCGTCGAGGTAGGCCGCCACGCGCGCGAGATCCCGCAGGGCTGCAGCACCCGCGAGGCGCAGCGCGCGCACGAGCCGGCCGTACGCGCGGCGGTTGGTGGCCTCGAAGTCTCGCTCGACCGAGTCGAGGAAGGCATCGGCGCGCGCGAGCTCGCCCTGCGCGAGGAGCACGAGGCCGAGGTTGATGCGCACGAAGGTGACGTCCGCGCTGCCGAGCTCCTCGAGGATCGCGATCGCGTCGCGGTAGCTCGCCTCGGCCTCCTCGAGGCGCCCGGACTTGCGGAGGAGATCGCCGATCCCGTTGGCCACGATCGCCACCGAGTGCCTCACGCCGAGCTCCTCGAGGATCGCGCGCGAGCTCGTCGCGAGCTCGAGGGCGCGCCCGATGCGCCCGACGCGTCCCTCGAGATCCGAGAGCCCGGTGAGCACGCGCGCCTCCGCGATGCGACGCCCGACCTCGTGGAAGAGGGACCCCGCGGCCTCGTAGTGACGACGCGCGTCGTCGAGGCGACCGAGCAGCTTCTCGCACTCGGCCGCCCCGTAGAGACAGCGCGCGACCGCGGACGCGTCCGCGAGCGCCTCGGCCCGCGCGCGGCCCTCCTGGAACTCGCGCAGCGCCTCCGAGGTCGCCCCGCGCTTCTGCCGAACGATCCCGCGCATCCACGCGAGGGCGGCCGCGTCCTCCGCCGAGAGGGCACCGATGACCAGCGGATCGAGGATCGCGCTCGCCTCGTCCACGCGGCCCTGCACCGCCAGCGCCTCCGCACGCGAGAGCCGCGCGCGCATGGCCAGGGCCTCCGCGTCCGCGAGCGTGGCGATGGCGAGCGCACGCTCGAGACGATCGATCGCGTGGTGGGCGGCCTGCAGATCGCCCACGTCGAGGTGTCTTCGGATCGCCTGGAAGAGGAGCGGAATCGCAGACTCGGCGTCGCCGGCCGCGAGGTGGTGGTGCGCTGCACGCTCGGGATCGCCGCCGCGCTCTTCGACGACGAGGGCGCAGATGCGATGGTGCTCGCGCAGCCGATCGGCTTCGTGGGCGAGCCGCTCGAGGCTCTCGCGCAGCATGCCGTGCACGAAGCGCGCGCTCGTGCCGCCGACGCGCAAGAGGCCCGCGTCGGCCGCGGCCTCGAGGATCGCGTCCGGCGCGCCGAGCCCTTCGACGGCACACGCGGCGCGCCACTCGTTGATCTCCACGCGCGAGCCGAGCGCGGCCGCGAGCTCGAGGATCGTCTGCGCGTCGCGGATGGGCACGGCGCCGAGCACCTGCGCGACGCGCGCGCGCCACACGCCGTGGATGTCGTCGGGGATGCGCGCCTCGGCCCCCTCGCGGAGCACGAAGCCACGCGGCCCCGGCACGACGATCCCACGCTGCACCCAGTCGCCCACGAGCTGCACCGCGAACAAGGGGCTGCCGCTCGTGCGATCCGCGACCTCGTGCGCGAGGGCGCCCTCGAGGCCGAGCAGCTCCCGCACGAGGCGCGCGTGCGCATCGGCCTCGAGCGGCACGAGGCGGAGCTCGTCTCCGTGGAACGACGATGCCGACCCTGCGCGACAGAGCGCCTCGAGCCGCCGCGCGACGTCGGAGTGCGCGGTGAGATCTTCCTCGCGTGCGGTGGCGACGACCAGCATCGGCAACGGATCGCCCACGTCGCGGAGCGCCTCGAGGAACGCGAGCGCATCGAGGCCGAAGACGACATCGTCCAGGACGAGCACGATCGGCTGGCCGCGCGCGATGCGGCGCACGAGGCGGCGCAGGGCCGCGTGACGATCGCGCGGGCTCGCGAAGCGCTCGTGCCGCCCCTCCACGATCGCCGCGAGATCCTCGGCGTCCGCACGATCGCTGCCCGGCCCGCCGCGCTCTTCGAGCCAGACCGCGAGGTGCCTCGCGAGCGCGTCTCGCTCGAGCCCGCGCGCGCGCAGATGACGCGCGAGCATCGGGCCGAGCCCATCGGCCGGACCCCCCTGCGCACCGTGTGTCGCGACGAGCGCGACCGCGGCGCCGAGCTCGAGCGACGACTCGACGAGCCACTCGGCGAGGCGGGTCTTGCCGTGCCCCGCCGCGCCACGCACGAGCACGAGCTCGGTGCGCCCCGTCTCGTGAACGCGCACGAGCCTGGACCAGAGCGCATCACGCTCGGCCTCGCGCCCCGCGAGCGGAACGGCGCGCAGGCCGTAGAGGCCGAGGCCCGCGCCGAGCAGCTTCGGCCTCGGGGGTGCGACGGGGATCGTGCGCCAGTCGGGGATCACCGAGACGCGCGGCCAGAGAGACGGTCGCCGCGCCGAGACGTCCGCGGCGGTCGGTGGCACCTGCGTGAGCGCGGGTGCGCGCGTGCTCACGTCATCCGGTGAGAGCGCCGCGACGCCCGCGAGCGTCGGTCTGTCGCTGCCCTCCGCGCGCAGGACGGCAGCGATCCGCCTCGGTGCGAGAGACGGTGCGACGAGGTCGCGCTCGGGCTCGATCGCGAGGAGCGCCGCGCGTGCGTGGGCCGCGCTCGAGAAGCGCTGACAGGGGCGCTTGGCGAGCATGGTGGCCACCCACTCGAAGAACGCGCGCGGTGCCGGCCACGCGAGCTCGAGGGGCGGCGGGGCCTCGAGCAGATGCGCGCGGCACACCCGTGCGCTCGTGCCGGAGAACGGCGCCTCCCCGCGGACGAGTCGATGCACGAGACAGCCGAGCGCGTAGAGGTCGGTGGCCGGTCCTTCGTCGCGCATGCGACCGGCGATCTGCTCGGGCGCCATGTACGCAGGCGTGCCCGCGTGGATCGGCGCGCCTGCTTCGCGCGCACGGAGCGCGTGCGCGATGCCGAAGTCGCTGAGCAGCGCCTCGGGCACGCCGCCCTCGGCGCTGCGATCGAGCAGGACGTTGCTCGGCTTCACGTCGCGGTGGATGACGCCGCGCGCGTGGGCATGCGAGAGCGCGTCGAGGAGGCGCACGAGCAGGCGCACGAGGGCCGCGTGATCCGCAGGCAACGGCGCGTCGTCGAGGGTGCCCGCGTTGGTGCGGACCATGACGAAGTAGGGCGTGTGCGCGAAGAGCCGCCCGCCGCTGGCGCGCGCGACCTCCTCGGAGATCTCACCGTGATCGAGCACCGGCACGATCGCCGGATGATCGAGGCGCGCGAGCGCGCGGACCTCGTTGCGCAGGGACTCTCCCCACATCGCCGCGCGTGATCCGTCCGGATGGATGAGCTTCACCGCGGCGGGCACGCGCGCGCTCACGTGCTCGGCCGACCAGACGGCGGCCATGCCCCCGAGCCCGATGCGCTTCTCGAGCCGAAACGGCCCGAGGCGCAGCTCCGAGGACACGCTGTCGATGCTCACGTCCACGAGGTTCGCAAGACAGCCTGACTCGAGTCCATGCCGGCGGCGCGAGCGTCCACGAAATCATCACAACTCGGAGTGGCTCGCGCCTTCGGCCGGTCGGAGGCCCGGTCCACGCAGCGCCAGCACGCGCACGGGGAGGCGATCGAGCGCGCAGCCCGGGCTCTCCTGCTCACACGCGAGGCGCAGCTGCGTCTCGTCGTCGGGCCGGCGGTAGCGGAGGAAGGCCGCCCGCGCGCGCTCGATCGCCGCATCGTCGAGGCCCGCGAGGCGCGCGGTCTCCGCGGGCAGATCGCCGATCGCGAGCGACTGCGAGCGCAGGAGCTGCTCGTCGCGCGGGAAGAGGCGCAGGCCCAGGGCCGTGGCGACGAGCGTCTCGGGGCCGCGCGCCATCGAGCCGAGGGCCCGCGCGTGATCGCGCTGCGCCTCGGTGTCGAGCGGCGCGGCCTGCGCGACGCGACCGAACGCCTCGGCCGCCGCGCTCCAGCGCCACACCTGCGCCTCCGCGTGCCCGCGCGCACGATCGATCGCCGGGTGCGGGCCCACGAGCGCCTCGGCCCGCGCCGCGACCTCGAGCGCCTCGTCGCGGCGTCCCGTGCGGGCCAGGACGTCGGCCTCGAGCGTGAGGATCGCCGCGCGCACCGACGGCGTCTGCGGCGCAGCCTCGAGCGCGAGGTGCGCCGTCTCGATGGAGAACGCGAGCGCCTCCTGCACGTCGTGCGAGGCCGCGAGCGCGTGCTCGTAGAGGCGCTCCCACGTCGGGCGCGTGATCGCGTCGGACGAGAACGTGGCCACCTCGACGACGGGCTCGGGCGCGCACGTATCGAGCGCCGAGAGCCCCGCGACGCGCGCCGCCACGTCGAACGCGTGACCGCGCGTCGTGCGGCTCGAGGCACACGCGAAGCGCGAGAACGGCACGGGATGTCGGCGCGCGCGCAGCGCGGCCTCGATGCGCACCGGTCTGGCGGCGTCCGCGGGGATCTCGACCGCGTAGCGCACGAGCGCGGCGTCGCGCGGCGCGATCGTGTGATCCCAGCCGAGCGCGCGGAAGCGATGCACGAGGTGCTCGAGGTCCGGTGCTCCGTCCTCGTCGAGCACCGCGGTGCGGAGCGCGTAGGCGGTGGGGTCCTCGGGATCTCCCGCCGCGTACGCGTCGCCCGCACGACCGAGCGATCGCCCGCGCGCATCGCTCACCGCGACGGTCACGAAGTGATCACGGATGTCGCGCGCGCCGCCGGGGAAGCGGTGCCCCGCGCCCACGTTGCGGATCACGAGCTCGAGCACGACGCGCTCGCCCACGGGCAGCTCGTCACCCTGCGCGAGCGGCACGAAGGTCCCGTCCGCACGCGTGAAGCCCGCGACGTCGATGCTCGCCGCCGTGCGCATGCGAGCCTCGACGCGCGCGCGCTGTGCGTCGTCGTCCACCGCGAGCGGCGTGTGCCCACCCGCGAAGCGATGCGAGGCGATCACTCCCTCGGTGGCCGCGAATTCGCCCGGGTCCGCAGCCTCCGCGTCCATGTGGCAGTGGCGGCACTCGCGCGCTTCGATCTCCGTCGGCTCGATCCGCTGCGCGCGCTGCCCGCCGAAGGCCGAGCCCCGCCACGCGCCGAGCTCGTCGATCCCCGACAGGAACGCGCCCGAGTGCGTCTCCTCGGGCCCGAGGAAGCCGCGATGACACGAGCCGCAGAGGAGCGGCGTGCGCAGCACGGGCGGCGCCATGCGCTCGCGGTGTCGCTCGACCTCCTCCGGCACGTTCGGATCGGGGATGAGCGGATCGGCCGTCGAGAGCACGTAGCTCGCGTTGCCGTCGCTCGTGGCCGCGGTGATGCCGTGGCAGACGTTGCAGGTCACGCCGGCGCGCACGATCGGATCGGCGGGATCGATCTCGCGCTCCATGCGCCCCGACACGAGCATGAGCGGGTCGTGGCAGCCCGCGCAGTGCCGGCTCTCGCGGAAGGTCTCGTCCTCGCGGAGGCGCTCGATCACCGAGCGGTACCAGGGGTTGCCGAACGACGCGTTCGCGTGGGGCCCCGCGTGGTGCTGGAGCGCGGCGCTCGGATGACAGCTCTCGCAGCTCTGCGTGTCCGCGAGGCGCTCGAGCAGCTCGCCCTCGACGGGCACCGCCTCGCCCTCCGCCAGACGCAGCTGCGACGGATAGAACGGTCCTTCGTCACGCGGCAGACGCACGGTGATCGGGCTCGCCTCGATGGGCGTTGCCGTGGGCGGCGGGGCCGGCGCCTCGCTCGGCCCGAGCTCTGCGGTGCCCTCGGCCTCCGCGTGCGCACAGCCCACGAGGAGCACGAGCAGCGCGGCTCGCCAACGTTCAGCTCGCCAGCGTTCGGGGGCTCGCAGACGGCGGTCGGACACGGACGGCACGCTCCAGGTGGCTCGAGGCACGCCGCTTGTGACGACCGTCGCGGCGAAACGTTCCCCAGATGCTCGCACGACCTTCACGGCGCGCGTCGGAGGATCGGTCGGGCGCGCCCAGGCCCCGGCAGCGCCGCCTCTCGCGGACGCGCCGTGCTCCTGCGTCCGGGCCCCGAGCCACCGCCGCGGCGCACGGCGCCCGCGATCGCGACACGCCCCAGGAGCATCGCCTGGCTCCGCGTGCCGAGGACGCGCGGTGCGCTCCGGTTCGGCCCACCCCACACGCCGCGTCGCGGCGCCTCACACGCGATGGGCCCCTCCCAGCGATGGAGGATCACGTAGCGCCCCTGGAACGTGCTCGCGCGGAAGGACGCCGCCGAGCGCGGCCTGCGCTCGAGGCGCCCGATCGGATCGGGCACGCCGACCCCGCCCTCGAGGCTCGGCGCGTGGCGGAACACCAGATCCGTGGTCGCATCCGCCGCGGTGTATCGGTAGTGCAGACGCGTGAGCGTGTAGTCGGGCAGCGTCGAGTATCCGTGACCCGCGCTCGGCCTGGCCCCGAGGGTCACGAGCTCGCCCGGACCGAGCGCAGGCGTCGGACACGGATCGCAGCTGCCGCTGCTCCACGCGTACTCCGTCACCACGGCCCCGGGCGCCTCGCGGATCGCACGCTCGAACATGCGCTCGTAGAACGGACCGAAGTCACCGGCCGTGCGCGGAAGGACTCGAAGGTTCGTGGGGATCGTGGTGTTCGGTCGGTTGGCGACCTCGAAGCGCCCTTCGGGCGAGAGCACGTGCACGAGGAGATCCTGCGTGCCCTGCGAGGAGAGCCGACCGAGGCGGATCGGCAGCGCGAGCTCGGCGGCCTCGTACTCGACACGCAGCGGGCTCAGCACCGTGCGACCGTTGTCGAAGCGCACGCGCGCGGGATCGACGCGCGCGACGAAGAACTTCATGCCGCTCTCCACGTACGGCCGCAGCGCGTCGTGCGCGCCGCGCGGGATCCGATAGCCCTCGTCGTTCAGCCACGCTTCGAGCGCGACGGACTCGTCGGCGGAGAGGATCACGATCTCGTACTCGCCCACGACGAACTGCGCCTCGACGTGCACGTGCGAGCCACCGCCGCCACCACCCCCGGCGCTCGGCCGCCGACCTCCTCGCGCCAGCGCCCCCTCGAGCAGGTCCTCGATCGACGCGTGCCGCGACGGAACGGGACACGGGTCCTGCTCCCAGTACTCGACGAGGCGGGGCGCGCTGAGCTGATCGACGTGATCGAACAGCGCGCTCGGCAGCGTGTGCACGTCGCCCTCGCGGAGCACCGTGGGCACGGGCACCACGAGCGCGAAGTCCTCCACGGGTCCTTCGTAGTCGTTCTGCATCGAGAGCACGGTGCGCGTGCCCTCGCGCAGGAGCACGACACGCGTCGCGTTCGAGGAGAGGTCGGCGTCGGCACTCCCGACGTAGAAGCCGCAGAACGCTCGCGCGCTCGACACCGCGCCCAGGCCGACGAGCCCGAGCACCGTGAGGCCGATCGCGACGAGCGCCACCCCCGCGGAGGGCGCTGTCTTCGTGTGCATCGTGCGCTCTCTGAACCCCGGTTGCGCTCACCTTTGGGCGGAGCGAGCTCGCGCTTCGAGGGTACGATCACCTCGTGCGTCGTCGCGCCCACGCTCACCTCGTCGCGCTCCTCCTCGCAGGGTGCGGTGCCAAGAGCGGTCTCGAGCGACCGCCTCCACCGGATGCGGATCTCGACGCCTTCGCGCCGCCCGACGCGGACCTCGACGCCGGTCGCGACGCGCCCATCCCCGACGGCTGCACGCCGACGGACGAGCGTTGCGACGGCATCGACGAGGACTGCGACGGCGTGCCCGACGACGGCGTCGTCTGCTGGACGCTCGATGGCGCACCGTTCGAACCGGTGACCTCCTCGGTGTGCGCCGGCGTCTGGTACTCGTACGACACGCCCGCGATGGCGAGCGCGAACCCACCGACGCCGGGCGTGCTCGTCTCGCAGCGCGCCGAGATCGTCCCGATCGAGACGAGCCGCAGCTGTGGCGGAGGCGCGATCGCGATCATCGCCGACCAGGTCGACGACGGCTCCGGTGGCTCGCTCCGCGCGCGCTTCGCGTTCGAGCGCGACGACGGCGGCGTGCTCGTGCGCGACGAGCCCGACGAATGCGGCTACGAGCGGAGCGCGCTCCGCGGCGCGTGCGTGTGGGGCTGGCAGCCCTGCTGCACCGATGGCGTGATGCTCGGCCCGTTCACCGGCGATCAGTGCGTCGAGATCGTGGTCGACGGACACGACGGACGCCCCGCCGAAGGCATCGACACGCTCGTCGTGATCGACGGCCGCGGAAGCGCGACCGAGCTCGCGCTCGGCTCCACCCATCGCTTCTGCCGCGCCGCGATGCCCGCGCGCTGAGTGGGCCGAGGGGACGTCAGCGCTTCTTGTCGTTGCTCTTGATGATCATGTCGAAGAGCGAGGCCATCGCGCCCTGCCCTCCGCCCCCCTTCTGCGAGTGGCTCTTCTGCGAGAAGCCGCCCTTCGAGAAGCCCGACGACGACGACATCTGCGACGAGATCACCTGGCCGACGATCGGCGCGAGCACCGACACGCCCTGCGCCGCGACGCCCATCATCTGCTGCTGACGCTGCTGCTCGTCGCGCTGCTTCTTGCGCTCCGCCGCACCTTCGAACGCCTCGTGGCAGCGAGGGCACGAGCCCGCAGTGAGGAACGCGACCTGGCCGCAGAAGACGCAGCCCTTCGTGAAGGACTGGTTGCAGACCGGGCAGCTGCGCGCCTCGGGCACGGCCACCTCCGAGCACGAGGGACATCGGATGCCGAGCACCCGCCCCGCGATCGGCACGTCGCAGTACTCGCAGCACGCGAGGCCCTCGCGCTCCGGGGCCCCGCAGTTCTCACAGCGCTCGAGCTCGCTCATGCCCGAACGGTACGAGCGCCGCGCGATCGCACGCAAGGCTCACCACGCGCGCCGGCGGCGTCCGAGCGCCAGCGCCACGAGCGCCAGCCCGCCGAGCGCGAGCACGGCCCGCTCCCCGCCCGTGCCCACCGCACACGTCGCGCACCCGCCTCGTGGCGCGAGCGGCACCGTGCCTCCGAGCGAGGTGCTCGCCTGAGAGGCCTGCCCCGCGCTCCACTGGATCGAACCCGCGAGCAGCGCGTCGCCCTGCATCGTGCTCGACGCGATCCCGCTGGCCATCGCGCCGTTGCCGCTCGGGAACGTCGGCGGCGGGCTGCCCCTGTAGGTGCCGGGCGGTCCGCCCCAGCGCCCTCGCTGCGGGCTCTCGCAGGAGATCTCACCCTCCCACGGATGCAGGATCACGTAGCGGCCCTGGAACGTGTTCTGCCCGTACTCGGACTGCACCGCGCCCTGCTCCATCGTCCCGTCGGCCGACGGAATCCCCTGACCGCCGCGGATGGGTGGCGCCGCGCGGAAGACGAGGTCCTCGGTGAGATCCTCGGGCCCGTACCGGTAGTGAAGGCGCGTGAGCGTGAAGCCGTACGGCTGGCGATCCGAGATCACGTCCGCGCCGAGCGTCATCACGTCCTCCGGCGAGAGCACCGGGCCGGGGCACGGATCGCAGCTCATCGAGTCCCACGCGTACTCGGTGACGACCGTCCGCGCGTTGTGGGCGATCGTCTCGCGGAACACCCACTCGTAGAAGCCACCGAGCTCGTCGCGCACCGCGTCGACCACGCGGAGGTTCGTGGGGATCGTGACGTTGTCGTAGTTCGCGACCTCGTAGCGCTGCCCCCGCGCGAGCACGTGCACGATGAGATCCTGCTGGCCCCGCGAGCTCAAGAGGCCGAGGCGCACGGGCAGCCAGAAGTCCGGCGTGTCGTAGTGGAAGCGGAGCGGGCTCAGCACCGCGCGGCCGTCCTCGAACGTCACGCGCGACGGATCGATGCGCGCGACGAAGAACTTGGTGCCAGCCTCGACGTAGGGCCGGAGCACGGCCGAAGCGCCCTCGGGGATGTTGTAGTGCTCGCGGTGGAGCCAGGTCTCGAGCCCTGCGCTGTCGCCGGCCGAGAGGATCACCACGTCGTACTCGGCGACGGCGAACCGGGCCTCGACCCGTACCTGCAGGTCCTCGCCACCCGACGGGCTTTCGCTCTCTTCGGTGGCGACCCTCAGGGAGTACTGCACCGACTCGATCGGCGGCTCGGGCGCGCAAGGGTCGTGCTCCCAGTACTCGACGAGGCGTGGCGCCGCGAGCGTGTCGATCCGCTGGAAGAGCTCGCGCGGCAGCGTGCGCACGTCGTCCTCGTGCAGGACCACGGGCACCGGGATCACCATCGCGAAGTCCTCGGGCGGTCCCTGGTAGTCGTTCTGCATCGAGAGCACGGTGCGGTTGCCGTCGCGCAGGAGGACGACCATCGTCGCGTTCGCGTAGAGCGAGCTCCCGGCACCGCCGACGTAGAAGCCGCAGAACGCCCGCGAGCTCGAAGGCGTCGCGAGCAAGAGGAGGGCTGCGAGCGTCGTCGCAGCGAGGGCGCGTGAGGTCATCGTCGTTCTCCGGTCGAGGGCCGCGCGCCTGGGACGCGCGAGACGGTCCCTTCGGTCTGCCCGCCTGGACTTGCTGCCGATCCGGCGGTGCCTAGCTAGACCGACGAAGGCGCATGCCCTGCACGCGCCTCGCCGCGCGAGACGCAAGCCTTGCGCGAGCCCGCGGTCGCTCGGTGGTTTTGCCCCGTTTCATCGGTGATCAGGACGTGGCACGTCGGCTGCACAACGGCTCGGCATGTCCGCCTACGAGACCTCGACCCTCCGAGCCCTGGCGCGCGCGAACGCGCCGCTGACCCTCGAGAACGAGCGCGCGCTCATCGCCCGCGCGCGCACCGGTGAGGCCCGCGCGCGCGACGCGCTCGTGCGTGGCCACATGCGCCTCGTCATCGCGACGGTCCGCAAGCTCCGCCGCAACGCCGACGAGGACCTGATCGCCGAGGGCGTGCTCGGCCTGCTCGAGGCGCTCGACCGCTTCGACCCGAGCTACGACGTGCGCCTCGCGACGTACGCCGCGCCGTGGATCCGTGTGCGCGCACAGCGCCACATCCTCGCGACGCGCCGCATCGTCGGGGCGCCCGACACGCGCGCCGCCCGCAAGGTCCTCGCGCGCATCGGCCGCGTCGAGCGCCACCTCTTCGCCACCACCGGCAACGCGAGCCCCGAGGCCATCGCGAAGGAGATCGGTGTGGAGCCCGAGGACGTCACGCAGGTGATGGTCGCGATGCGGAGCTCCGACACGCCGGTCGGCAGCCAGCGCGAGGAGGGCGGCGTGCTCGAGCCGTCGGACACCACGCCGAGCCCCGAGGACGTGCTGGCCGAGAGCGAGGAGCGTGCGCAGCTCTCGCACGCCATCTCGCGCGCTCTCTCGGTGCTCCCGCAGCGCGAGCGCGAGATCGTGCAGGCGCGTCGCCTCGAGGACGACCAGCGTCACACGCTCGGCGAGATCGCCCAGAGCCTCCACCTCTCGAGCGAGCGCGTCCGCCAGCTCGAGATCCGCGCGCTCCGCCGCCTCGGCCGCGAGCTCGCGCACCTCGCGGCCTGATCCCGCGACGACCGCGCGCGCCTCACGCGCGAGTCGCCGCCGGCATCACGGATAGGCGTAGGGCACGGGCTCGGCCACGAACGCGAAGTAGAACCACCAGCCCGTCACGCCATCGAGCACGTCGCGATCGATCGCGCGCAGGTTGTCGGAGAGCGGCGTCGTGCCCCCGATGACGATCGCCATCGCGGCTGCCTCGGGCAGGAACCCGCGCACGAGCCCGGTGACGAGCCTCGAGGCCGGATCGCCCAGGTACTGCGCTCCGAACTGCGTGTGACTGAAGCGCAGCTGCGCGCCAGCGATGCCGATCGAGAAGTCGGGCACCTTGGCGGTCGAGAAGCACGGCGCGGCGGGCGTATTCACCACGCGACCGACCGGGATGCTGCCCGGGAACGGCCCGATGCACTCTCCCGTGGACTGGTTGGTGATCGTGTTCGGTGTCGGCGTGATGGGCGTGCACGTCGTACCCGCCAGCGGTGCGGTGCAGCGAGCGAAGTCGATGACCGACGGCACGGTCGGAGCGTCCTCATCGAGCGGATCGAAGCGGATGAGGATGCTCAGGTCGAGCTCGCCGTCGGGCATGCCCGTCGCGCCGAACATGTCGGTCGTGACCGCGTTCCGGAGCGCGCCGTTCACCTCGGGGGTGACGTCGAAGCCCGAGCCGTTGATGATCCGCGGGTCCTGGATGGTGAGCGAGCTGAAGCGGTAGGTGCGCGGCTCGCGCGTGCACGTGGGGCTGCAGCCGTCACCCGTCATGAGGTTGCCGTCGTCGCAGGCCTCGCCGGCGCTGCGCACGCGGTCGCCACAACGAATGGGGCAGTCGTCGTCGCTCGCGATCGTCGCACCCGGCGGGCAGCAACCATCCGCGTTCGTCGGCGGAAGCACGGTGTTCGTGCAGCTCGCGGTGCAGGTGCCGGCGCCCACGAGCGCATCGGCGGTGCAGATCATCGCATCGTCGCAGGACGTGGGGCAGGCGCCGGGTGCGCCCGCCGCGATCGCCGTGTCGCAGACCTCGCCGTCGCTCGTGCTGAGCACACCGTCACCGCAGAGCGGCGAGCAGTCCATGTCGGTCGCGACCGTCGCACCGCTCGGGCAACAGCCGTCACCGTCGCTCGGCGCCACGATCTCGGTCGCGATGCAGCGCGCCGTGCACGTTCCCGCTTCCATCAGCGCGTCGGTCGTGCAGACCGCGCCGTCGTCGCAGGCCGTCGGACACGCCCCCGCTTCACCCGTCGCGATGGTGGTGTCGCAGCGCTCGCCGGCCTCGAGCAGCCCGTTGCCACACACGATCGGACAGTCGCGATCGGTGAGCGAGCTGGCGCCCGGTGGGCAGCAGCCGTCGTCGTCGGCCGGCAGCGTGATGTCCGTGCTCGCGCACTCCGCGCTGCAGCCCGAGCCGAGCAGCGTGTCGGTCGTGCAGATCATCCCGTCGTCGCACGAGGTGGGACAGGCGCCGCTCGCCCCGCTCGCGATCGCCGTGTCGCACAGCTCCTCGCCGCTCACCCGGCCGTCGCCGCACTCGAGCGTGCACGTCGGGCTGCAGCCGTCGTCGGCGCGCCGGTTGCCATCGTCACACTCCTCGTCGCCCTCGACGCGACCGTCGCTGCAGCGCGGCCAGGCATCGGGAGGCACGAACGCATCGGGGGACGCATCGACGGGGGCTGGCGCATCGAGCGCGGGCGCGTCGGGCGCCGCGTCGATCCCGGCGTCGCCGCCTTCGGTCCCCCCGCCACACGCCACGAGCGACGTGACCGCCATCGCCCCGACCACCCCACGCCGCGAACGAGCCCAGACGCCAAGCACTGCCATGAAGCGCACGATAGCCGATCGCGGACGAATGCGCGTCGGCCGTGTGGTCGGCGTGCACGGCGGCCGGCGCGCGGCCACGATGAACGGCCATTCATTTTCCCCTCTCTCGACACGGGCGACCGCTCGGCGTATACGCGCCCGCGGAAAACCGCGTCTTTCGAGCCGGTTCCGCTCCGAGGCGGGCTGCGGGTCACGCACCCCTCGGGCGAGGCCAGGACGAAGCGAGTCGCGTGTCGACCGAAGCAACGAGGCCGAGCGATGAACCCGATCCTGATGACCGTGATCTTCTTCCTGACGCTTGGCGCGTTCGCGTGGAGCGCGAACCGTCGCATGCGCCTCCTGCTCGTCACGGGCACGGACACGGACTTCCGCTTCGACTTCGAGCCGATCGTGAAGCGCGTGGAGAACGTGCTCGTGTACGCGCTCGGCCAGAAGAAGATGGCCCAGGGCAAGTACCAGGGCGCCGGTCTCGCGCACATCGCGATCTTCGCGGCGTTCCAGGTGCTCCTGCTCAACACGATCCTGCTCTGGGGCCGCGCCTACGATCGCGACTTCGACTTCTTCGGCCTGCTGAGCGAAGGGCACATCGTCGGTCAGCTCTACTCCTTCGCGAAGGAGCTCGTCGCCGCGGCGGCCGTCGTGGGCTCGGCCGTCTTCGTCTACTACCGCGTGGTGGTGAAGGAGAAGCGCATGACGCTCTCCGGCGAGGGCCTGCTCATCCTCGGCATCATCTCGACGATGATGATCGCCGACTTCCTCTACGTCGGCGGTCGTCAGGCCCTCGAGGCACGCTTCCTCGGCGAGGTGCCCCACTGGCACTGGTGGGCGCCGATCGGCTCCGCGCTCGCGATGGCCTTCGCGGGCCTCTCGGACGACACGACCCTCTGGATCGAGGCCGGCGGCTTCTGGTGGCACGCGACCTGGGTGCTCCTCTTCCTCAACATCCTGCCGTACTCGAAGCACTTCCACATCATCACCTCGCTGCCGAACGTCTTCTTCCAGCCGCTCGCGGCGACCGGGAAGCTGCCGGACGTCGAGGACATCGAGGGCAAGCTCGAGCGCGAGGAGCCCATCGGCATCGCGAAGATCGAGCACCTCAACTGGAAGCAGGCGCTCGACCTCTACACCTGCACCGAGTGCGGCCGCTGCTCGGACAACTGCCCCGCCTTCACGACGGGCAAGAAGCTCTCGCCCAAGCACCTCACGCTCGCGCTGCGTGATCACCTCTACGACCTCGAGGAGCACTTCCTCGGCAACGGCGGCGTCGAGCGCCCCGCGGCGCTGGGCGAGAAGGAAGCCCCCAAGCACGTGCACGGCGATCCGCCGGAGGGCGCGTACTTCCGCAAGGCCGAGGCGGTGGATCTCGTCCCGGACATCGTCGCGCCCGAGGTGCTCTGGGCGTGCACGACGTGCCGCGCCTGCGAGGAGCAGTGCCCCGTCAACATCAGCTACGTCGACAAGATCGTGTCGATGCGCCGCGCCGAAGTGGTGGTGAAGAACCAGTTCCCGAAGGACCTCACGAAGGCCTTCCGCGCGATGGAGACCAACGGCAACCCGTGGAACCTCCCCTCGAGCGATCGCGGCAGCTGGCGCGACGGCCTGGCCGAGGAGGGCTTCGAGGTGAAGCTCCTCGCGGATCACCTCGACGCGGAGGTCGTCTACTGGGTGGGCTGCGCCGCCGAGTACGACGATCGCGCCAAGAAGGTCGCGCGCTCGGTCGCGAAGCTCCTCAGCCACGCGGGCGTCGACTTCGCGGTGATGGGCAGCGAGGCCACGTGCACGGGCGATCCCGCGCGCCGCGCGGGCAACGAGTACCTCTTCGAGATGCTGGCCAAGCAGAACGTCGAGACGCTCAACGGCATGGGCGTGGCGAAGAAGACGGTCATCACCGCCTGCCCGCACTGCTTCAACACGCTCAAGAACGAGTACCCGAGCTTCGGTGGCAAGTACGACGTGGTGCACCACGCGGACTTCCTCAACGGCCTGCTCGCGCGCGGCGTGCTCAAGCCCGAGAAGCGCGTGGACGCCAAGGTCGCGTACCACGACAGCTGCTACCTCGGCCGCTACAACGACGTGTACGAGTCGCCCCGCAAGGTGCTCCAGGCGATCCCGGGCGTGAGCCTCGTGGAGGTCGAGTACTGGAACAAGAAGCAGGGCCTCTGCTGCGGCGCCGGCGGCGCGCAGATGTGGAAGGAGGAGGAGCACGGCAAGGAGCGCGTGAACAAGAAGCGCACGCTCCAGCTCTTCGACACGGGCGCGACCAAGGTCGCGAGCGGCTGCCCCTTCTGCATGACGATGATCACCGACGGCATCCAAGGCATGGAGAAGCAGGACGAGGTCGAGAACCTCGACATCGCCGAGATGCTGGATCGCTCGATCGACTACTCGGCCCCTTCGTCGAGCAAGACCGTCCGCGACGCCGCAGAGTGAGCCCCGGACCTCGCCGTGGAGAGCTCGCAGCGCATCGGGATGTTCGCGACGATCGGGATGCTCGTCGCGAGCGTCGTCGGCTGCGTCGCGGGGGTGCTCTTCTTGGTGGTGCGCGACGCGAACCGAACCATTCCGGTGGCGGCGGTCCCACCCGAGTGGAACGCGCCTCCCGCGCCGCCCCCTCCGCCCCAGCCACCGCCGGCCTCGCTCGTGGCACGCGGCCGTGAGCGCGTGGGCTCGCTCGAGGCATGGGTCGCCTCCGGCGAGCCTTGTCCCATCGCGCTGCCCGTGCCCGACGTGGAGGTCCCCCGTGGCGATCCCGACGTGCTCGGCGTGCGACCCGCGGTGCTTCCGCCCGCGCCGTTTCCCTACACACGCTCGGCGGACGCAGATCGTCTCTTCGCCGCCATCGCCGACGAGATCAGCGAGCCGGCGATGTACGTCCTCCAGCTCGAGCGCACGGCGCCCACGATGACCAGCGCGCACCTCTTCATGCCGGGCTTCGTGCGGGCGCGGGTCTTCCTCCGCGCGCCGGGCGTGGATGGCTTCGCCTGTGTCGGCGAGGCGACGGCGACCAACGGGGAGGTGCTCGCCACGGGCGGCTCCGAGGAGCGCCTCCAGCAGATCGAGGACGGCCTCGCGCTCGATGTGGACCTCGAGCTCCGCTTCCGCCGCGCGGCGGTCGAGAGCCTGCACGCCGCCACCCACACGGAGTGATTCGGTCGCCCGCCGGAGATCGCGCGGAAGCTCAACGAGCTGCGCAACGCCGTGGACGACGACCGTGTCGACGACGCACGTCGACTCATCGCCGAGCTCACATCGACAAGGGAGCACCTCCGAGAGATCTCGTGGCAACCGCGAAAGCGACGACGACGAACCTCGCCACGTCGGCAGGCGCGCGAACGGCCTTCGACCAGATCGACAAGGCGGCGGCTCGCAAGGCGCTCGGTGCAGAACAACGCGACCTCTGTGCCTTCTGCAATCGACGCATCGACGCGTCCGCGAAGGATGAGGCAGGTCAAGCCACGCTGAAGATCGCGCACCGCATCCCGGTGGACTTGAAGCCAAAGCTCGCGTTGACCTGGTCCAACATGCTCGGGTCGTGCGACGGCGGGCAGTCCTCCGGAACCACCGTTCGGACGTGCGACGCAGCGCAGAGAAACGCGGCGCTCACGTTGGATCCAACGCAGTCCGCGTCCGTCGCACGCGTTCGCTTCGAGCGGCGTGACGGACGAGACGGCCTCTTCATCACGGGACGACGCGCGCGACCGCCGGCAGCGCCACAATGCTCAAATGTCGGACTTTGGACAGTCGAAGTTCGGATTTTGAGCAGTCGTCGCGGACCGAGATCGCCGGAAACGCTCGAAAATTCCGCTGGCCCGGGCGCTGCAATGTGCGGTGGCATGACCACGACGCGCAACGCTGCCCTCTGGACCCTGACCGCCGCCACGCTCGCTGCCACGGGCTGCGCCACCGCGCCCGAGGCCACCTCGCTGCCGCAGGGCCTGACGGTCCTCGAGGCCGAGGCGGGCATGCTCTCGCTCGCGTACCGCGAGGCGGACGTGACGATCTTCATGGAGGCGCGTCGCGGTCACGAGACGCCCGAGCCGTACGCGAGCGCGCCGGACATGCCCGACTACGAGATCGACACGATCTTCACGGACGAGGCCGGCTACGCGTTCTACACGCGCATGGGCGGCGACGGCTGGGTCGAGCCGTCGTGGGAGAACCGCCTCGCGGGTCAGGGTCAGATCGCGCCGCCGGTCGGCGACAACGCGGTCCTCTTCCGCCTCGCGGGTGAGGCGGCGGACGTGATGCACGAGGCCATCGAGCAGCAGCTCGGCGCGCAGGGTGCGGAGGCCTTCGAGCCGGAGGTCGAGGCGCTCTTCGACTTCGCCTCGCACGCGCCCGGCATCTACACCGAGGAGCTCGAGGTCCTCAACGCGCACAACGCGGAGCTCGGCAACCCCGCGGTGCAGATCCCCGACCTCACTGGCGGCGACGTCGCGTACGGCACGCCCGGTCCGTGCGGCAGCTGCGGATACACGGACGGAACGGACGCGTACTACTACATCCGCGTCGGCAAGGCCGATCTCTGGTACAGCGCGGGCCTCGGTGAGCACAGCGCCACCTCGCTCTTCCGCTGGACGAGCTCGTGGCTCCGCGTGCACGACGCGACCAACCACGGCTCGGCAGGCTCCACGATGGGCCAGAAGTGCCTGTTCCAGTACTACGACACGACCGTCGCGAGCGACTGGTTCACCAACATCTACCAGGGCTACTGCGCCGGCAACTACGAGTGGGACTCGGACGGGAGCGGCGGCGGCCACAACTGCCACGACGACACGCGCACCCAGCTCTACAACTTCTACTACGGCAGCTCGGAGGGCGTGAACGGCACCATGTCCCGCTGGTGCAACGGCGGCGACGACGACACCGACATCAGCGTCTGGGCGTTCGGCGTCGAGCTCGACCAGAACGGCAGCCCCGACTGCAGCACGAACTGCGAGCGCGGCGTCGGCTTCTGCCCCTGAGCGATCGCCCGAGCCCACCAGACTCCACACGAGGCGCCCCGAACCGGGCGCCTCGTGCGCTTTGCAGCGTACCAACGCTGCGAGCACGTGCTGACGACGCGTCGTCCTCGGAGCTATCCTCGAGCCCTCCCATCGCGACCGTGCCGCCGCGCTCCCCACTCCAGTTCGCGATCGTGCGCGAGGATCCGTGCGCCGAGCTCGCGCTCTTGCCGCCCCGAGGAGCGCGCGCCTCCGCGTTGCTCGTCGCCTCGGGTGGTTGCTCGGCGCTGGCCATCGCCACCGCGCGGCCCGACGTCGAGCTCGTGCTGCTCGATCTCAACCCTGCGCAGCTCGAGCACACGCGCCGCAAGTGGAGCGCGCTCGCCGAGCACGGCCCTGCCTCGCCCGAGCGCGCGAGTCTCTTCGGTGTGCACCGCGACGATCCCGACTCGCTGAGCGGTCGCGGCAACTTCGAGGCGCTCTTTCGCGGCCTTCGCTCGGTGCTCGACGACCTCGTGCTCGGCGCCGACGATCGGCGCGCGCTGCTCGCGGATGCGCCGGGCGCGCCGCCCCTGGCCGCGCTGCTCGAGAGCAAGTGGTGGCCCGTCGCGTTCGAGCTCTTCTTCTCGGACCGCTACCTCGAGACGATGTTCGGACCGGACGCGACGCAGCACGCGGTGCGCGGGAGCTACCCGGGCTACTTCCGCGCGGTGATCGAACGGGGTCTCGTGCGCGCCGACCGCCCACGCAACGGCTGGCTGCACCAGGTGCTCCTCGGCCACTGGCTCGAGGCGTCGATCCCGGCGCACCTGCGCGCGCCCGCGCCAGGGCCCCTGCGCGCCGAGCAGCTGGTGTGCGCCGCGATGATCGACGCGCCGCGCTTCGATCGCTTCGACCTCGTGTCGCTCTCGAACCTCTTCGACTGGATGGACGCAGCAGGCGTCGAGGCCATCGCGCGTCGGCTCGAGGCCGAGTGCAGGCCCGGCGCGGTGCTGCTCGTGCGACAGCTCAACAACCGCGCGCCGATCGAGCGCCTCCTTCCCTCGTTCGAGGTCGATGCGCAGCGAAGCGCCGCGCTCGAGGCGGCCGATCAGAGCCTCTTCTACGAGCGCTTCGTCGTGCTCGTGAAGCGCGGGGCCCAGCCCAGACGAGAGCCATGACGAGCGTGCACCCACCCCGAGCGAGACCGCTCCACTCCGAGCTCGAGCAGCTCGTCGCGCGCGTGCTGGGCGAGGTGCCCTACCGCGACAACCCCTACTTCCGCGCCCTGCGCGACGGCTCGCTCGGCCGCGAGGATTTCCTCGAGACGCAGCTCCAGTTCCACGCCGCGGTGGTCTTCTTCAACCGCCCGATGTCCACGCTCGCGGCGAAGATCGACGACGCGGCGCTGCGCGTGGAGATCGTGCGCAACGTCTGGGAGGAGCACGGCGAGGGCGAGCCCGCGCGCATGCACGGCGCGACGTTCGAGGCGTTCCTCGGCCGGCTCGCCGGATGGTCGCCCGCCGAGGTGACGACCGCGCTCGCGCGTCGTCCGCTCTGGCCCGAGGTCCACGCGTTCAACACCGTCCTCGTGGGCGCGTGCGCCGCCGACGATCCGCTGGTCGGCCTCGGCACGCTCGGGATGATCGAGCGGATGTTCACCGAGATCTCGGGCTGGATCGGACGCGGCGTCGTCGCGCGCGGCTGGCTCCGCGCCGAGGAGCTCGTGCACTACGACCTCCACGAGGTCCTGGACGTGCGACACGCGGCCGATTTCTTCGTCGTCTGTGGCGCCTCGTGGGATCGCGGTCCCCGCGAGCGCGAGCTCGTCGAGCGCGGGCTGCGCATGGGCGCGCACGTCTTCGATCAGCTCTACGAAGGCCTGCATCGCGCGCGCGCCCGACGCTGGACGCGGGGCGAGTGACGCATGCGCCTCGTGCACATCACGCGCGCGGAGCTGCCGCGCTACCAGCCGGAGCTCGAGGCGCTCGAGCAGCGCAGCGTCTACCCGCTCGGAGACGATGCGTTCCGCCTCTCGCACGGCGCCGACTACTTCGCGTTCTTCGAGCGACTCGGGCAGCTCGAGTACTTCGGCATGGAGCACGAGGGGCGTCTGGTCGCGGTGGGCTGCGTGATCCTCCGCCCCGAAGAAGACGGCGTGCCGCGTCGCTGGTACGCGGCCGACGTGAAGGTCCACCCGGACTTCCGTGGTCAGCACGTCGTCGTGAAGATGCTGTATCGCGGCTTTCTGCCCCTCTACGCGCGCTGCAGGCGCGGCTACGCGATCGCGATGGATCCACCGGATGGTCGCGTGCCGGCCGCGGTGCGCTCGATGCAGCACTACGCGTTTCTGCCCACGTTCGGCACCGAGCACTTCCGGCTCGCGCTCTTCAGCGTCGGCGCAAAAGAGATGGAGACGCTCCTTCCGCTCGTCGCGACGGCGCGGCCCGATCGACGGCCGCGCTTCGTGAGCACCTCGGGCATCAAGGACCTCGTGCTCGAGAGCACGGGCAAGCACTACCCGCTTCTTCACCTCACGTTCTCCGATCGCGCGGCGCCGCGTGTCTTCGCCGAGCCGCAGCCCGACCACGTGCACATGTGGTGTCTGCCGACGACGCACACGCTCGTCGCGGAGCTCGCTGCGCGCGGTGTCCGGCCGAGCGCGACGGCGACGGTGATCAAGCACCGGCTGCCGACGCTCGACGGCACGAAGATCGACACGTCGGAGATCTGAGTGTGCGGCATCGTCGCGATCCTGCGCCGCGGCGCGCGACCGCTCCCGGACGCGAGCGTGATCCGGCGGATGGCCTCGTCGATCGTGCACCGCGGGCCCGATGGCTGGGGCCTCCACGCCGACGCCGACGTGCAGCTCGCGGCGCTGCGTCTCGCGATCATTGATCCCGAAGGCGGACGACAGCCCACACGCGGCTGCCGCGACGACGTGATCGCAGCGACCAACGGTGAGCTCTACGATCACGCGAGCCTGCGAGCGTCGCTGCACGCGGCGGGACACACGCTGCGCGATCGCTGCGACACCTCGCTCGTGCCGCACCTCTACGAGACGCACGGCGAGCGCCTCGTCGAGCACCTCCACGGCATGTTCGCGCTCGCCGTGTGGGACGCCAGCGCCCGACGGCTCCTGCTCGCGCGCGATCGACTGGGCATCAAGCCGCTCTTCGTCGCCGAGACGGCGGACTTCGTGCTGGTCGCGTCGGAGCAGAAGGCGCTCTTCGCGTCCGAGCTGATCTCGCCGCGCATCGACCCGGACCGCCTCGCCGAGCTCTTCACGCTCGGCCACCCGTGCCCACCCCACGGCCTCTTCACCGGTGTCCGTGAGCTGCCGCCCGCGCACCTCGCGATCGCGCACGCGGGGCGCGGCCTCGAGCCGCCGCGTCGGTACTGGCGCGCGCCGTTCGTGTCGGTCGCGGAGGCCGAGGCGCGGGCGCGGCGCGAGGGCGCGATCCGCATGGACCGCGCGGCCGCCGAGCTGCGTCGCGAGCTCGAGGGCGCCGTGCGCAGTCACCTCGTCGCCGACGTCCCCGTCGCAGCCGCGCTCTCGGGAGGCCTCGACTCCTCGGGCATCGCGAGCCTCGCGCGCGCCGTGAGCGGACGAGCCCCAGCGACGTTCTCGCTCTCGTTCCCCGGCGAGGCGATCGACGAGAGCGCTCATGCCGACGCGGTCGCCGCGCACCTCGGAGGCGCACACCATCGGATCGCGCTCGGGCGCGAGGACGCGAAGCTGCTGCCCGAGATGCTCTGGCACACCGAGCTCCCGATGCTCGTGCCCGGCGCGATCGGCGGGCTGCGTCTGTCGGAGGCGCAGCGCGCCGCGGGCTTCCGCGTGGCGCTCACGGGCGATGGCGCCGACGAGCTCTTCGGCGGCTACGACGTGTTCCGGCTCGCGCGCGTGCGGGGCACGCTCGACGCGACGCCCCTGGCGGGCCTGCAGGGCGCGCTCCTCGCGATGAGCGCGGCGTTCACGAACCAGCCCCGTGGGCTCGCGGCGCTCCTCGTGCGCAGCAAGGCCGAGAGCGCGAGTCTCGCCGCGAAGACCGGCGGCGTGGTCCTTCCGTGGGCCGACCAGATGCGGCTCCTCGATCTCGATCGCGCCGCGCTCCTGGCGCCCTCGGGCGCTCGACCCCTGCCCGGCGAGACGCCTCCCGACGCGCTGATCGAGCGCCTGCGCCCCGACCTCGCGACGCTCGATCCGCTCGACGCGCAGCTCGCGATCGAGCTCGAGACGCGCCTGCCTGCGTGGATCCTCGTGATCAGCGATCGCAGCGCGATGGCGCACGGCATCGAGGCGCGTGTGCCGTTCCTCGACGATCGCGTGGTGCGCACGGCGCTCGCGGTGCCCGCCGAGCTCAAGATGCGCGGGCTCGAGGAGAAGGCCGTGCTGCGCGAGGCGCTGCGCGGTCTCTTGCCCGCGTCGATCGTGAAGCGGCGCAAGCAGCCCTTCACCACACCGATCTCGTCGTGGTTCTTCGGCGACGCCTCGTCGCGACCGCCCCCGTTCGTCGAGGACGCGCTGAGCCACGGTTCATTGCGCGCCGCCGGACTCTTCGACGTCTCGATCGTCGAGCGGCTGCGTCGTGAGCTCTCCGCCTCCCCCGCGCACTCCGCCGATCGGCTGCGACGCGAGCTCGTGCTCATGCTGGTGCTCGGCACGCAGCTCGTGCACTCGCTCTTCGTCCTCGGTCGCGACCGACCCTCGCCGCGCTTCTCGCTACCGGAGCCGTGGTCCTGAGCGCTCCGCGCGGCGGCGTCGCGATCGGGCTCGCACGCGGAGGGCGAGCACGACGAGCGTGACGGCGACGAGACGCAGGGTGCCGAGCGAGCGGGGCGCGACGCGACAGCCGCACGAGGGGCCCGGCGCCGTGGGCACGCAGAAGAAGTCGATGCTGCCGAGGTGCGTGCACGCGCTCGAAGCCGGACACTCGTCGCGGCTCGGCGCACACCGCACGCTGCAGTAGCCCTCGCTCTCGACGCACTCGCCGCGCGCGCAGTCGGCGTCGTCGCTGCAGGCCGCACCGAACGCGCCGGGGCTCGGCAGCGCGTAGCGGCACGCTCCCGCCTCGCAACGGAGCGGGGCCTCGCAGTCGGCGTCGCCCGCGCACGCGCCGCCGCAGTAGCGCACGAGAGGCTCGTCCGCTGCGGTGAGGCAGGCGCCGCGCCTGCACTGCGCGTCGTACACACAGCCCTCGCCATCGGCGCGCGAGCCTTCGGCCCAGGCCTCGAGCGTGGGCACGAGGAAGTCGGTGAGGTGCGCGTCGATGCGCGTCGCGCGCGCGACGCTCGCGCAGGCCGGATCGCCCCGGCTCACCACGCCGGCGAGCACCTCCTCCCCCGGCGCACCGACCAAGAGCGGCCCACCCGAGTCGCCGCTGCACGGCAAAGACGGCGAGGGGGCGAGGACCACGTGCAGCGGCTGCACGTCGGCGATCGAGGTCTCACCTTCGCGCTTGCGATCGGAGTCGTTCGCGTCCGGCCCCGTGAAGCCGAAGCCGACGAGGCGCGCGGGCAGCGGTGGCATGCCCGGCGGCGTGCTCGCGAGTGTCACGGGCTCGACGGGCGCAGGCTCTGCGAGCAACACGAGCTCGAGGTCGTCGTCCGCGTCGCCGTCGAAGGCGGGGTGAGGCAGCGCGTGGAGCACGGGGATCCGCGTTCCGCCTTCCGTGAGCGAGCTGCCGAAGACGGCCTCCCACGCCGTCGGCGCAGCTTCGAGCTCGCAGTGGGCGGCGGTGACGAGCACGCGCGGCGCGACGAGGGTGGCGCTGCAGCGAGCTTCGCGGGGTGTCTCGAGGGGCACGAGCGCGACGACCGCGGGATCGCCCGCGGTCTCTGTCCCCATCGTGATCGCGCCGATCTCCGAGGCCGCCTCGGGTGAGGCCACGCACCCCGCCGATGACACCGCGAGCGCGAGCGCGAGACGAAGGAGCGCCCGGCCGGCGGCACGCATGAGAAGAGCGTATCAGGCTCGGCGGCCCGTCACGCCAGCGCAGAAGGCCCGGTCGAACTCCGGCGCACGCGCGTCTCGAGGCGCGATACGCTCGATCGTCGATGACCACGCTCGAGGTCTCGTTCTCCGATGCGGACGCGCTCGTCGCGTTCGTCGATCAGCAGCTCGCCAAGGGCATGGTCTTTCTGCCCGATGCAGGCGGCGTCGAGCCGCTCACTTCGTGCTCGCTCGTGGTCTCGATGGCCGGCCGCTCGAAGGCGCTGCGCGCCGAGATCGTCTACGTGCGAGACGAGGGGGCTGGGCGGGGTGTGGGCCTGCAGCTGCCGCCGCCCGACGCGGCGACGCTCGCGGCGCTGCGCGCGCTCGCCGATCCGACCGCTGCGATCGAGCCGACCCTCGAGCCCCTCGCGCCCGCGCTGCAGACGCCCGAGCTGCCGATGCCCGAGCTGCCGATGCCCGCGCTGCCGATGCCCGCGCTCCCGACGCCCGCGCTGCAGACGCCCGAGCTCCCGATGCCCGCGCTCCCGATGCCTGCGCTCCCGATGCCCGAGCTGTCGATGCCGGACGCATCGCAGGCGTCCGCGTCGGCGACGACCGAGGCCTCCGACGCGAGCGACGACGACGAGCTCGACGACGACGAGCACGCCGCGCGCGCGCCGCAGCTGCACGAGCGCATCCGTGCCCTCACGAGCGCGGAACAACAGCGCCTCGCGGCGACGGGCTCGCTCCAGGAGCGCACCCTGCTCGAGCGGCTCTACGGACCGAACGTCTGGGAGGCGCTGCTCACGAGCGGCCGCCTCTCTCCGCCCGAGGTCGCGCGCATCGCGAAGAAGGGCACGGTGCCGCGCACGCTGCTCGAGCTCATCGGGGCCAACGCGTCGTGGCTCTCGAGCCCGCTCGTGCAGCGCGCGTTGCTCTCGAACCCGCGCTGCCCCACGCAGGTCGTGACGCGCGCGCTCCAGGCGCTGCCGCGGCGCGACCTCCAGCTCGTGCCGCAGCAGACCGCCTATCCGGCGCAGGTGCGTCAGGCTGCCAAGGCGATGCTCGGCCGCTGAGCGCCCTGCCCTCGCGCGAGCGCTTCGCTCAGCCGAGCTGTCCGAGGATGGTCTCGGCGTTCGAGACCTCGAACTTGCGCGGCTGCTCGACGTTCACCTGCTTCACGACGCCGTTCTCGACGAGCAGCGAGTAGCGCTGCGAGCGCAGGCCCATGCCGCCGCCGGTGAGGTCGAGCTCGAGGCCGAGCTTCTTCGTGAGCTCCGCGCTGCCGTCGCCGAGCATGCGCACCTTGCCGATCGCGCCGAGGGACTGGCCCCACGCGGCCATCACGAACGCGTCGTTCACGGCGACGCACCACACCTCGTCCACGCCCTTCTGCTTGAGCGCGTCGAGGTGCTTCACGTAGCCCGGCACGTGCTGGGCCGAGCACGTCGGCGTGTATGCGCCGGGGAGGCCGAAGATCACGACCTTCTTTCCTTCGAGCGCCTTCTTCGCGCTGAAGCTCTCGGGCGCGAGCGGGCAGGACTCACCGAACTGCACGGTCTCGCTGAGGGTCGCATCGGGGAACGTGTCACCAACCTGGATGGTCATGCCGCGTGCGTACCACAGGGCGCATGTGGCCCGCGCGTCCAAGTTCGGCGCTTGCGATCGCGCCCCTCGCGCCCTTGCCCACCATTGACCCCCGCGACGCGACGCCGAACGCTCCACGTGTGCGCTCGTCCTCGGTCTCCGTGATGCTCGCCGCTGCAGGCCTCGTCGGTCTCGCCGGCTGCGCGACCGTGCCTCGACGCGCCGAGGTGACCAGCCTCGCCTCGCGCATGCTCACGTGCCCCGAGCCCGCGATCCGCGTGCACGTCGCGGCGATCGACGAGCTCTGCGCCGACCGCACCCGGACGCCCGACGGTCAGCTCGGCCCGTGTCTCTCGTGGACGCCGCTGGGCCAGCCCGTCGGTCGCGGCTGGATCGTCGAGGGCTGCGGCCACGTCGACCGCTTCGCCGCCGCCTGCGAGGAGCTCGGCCCCCCGATGCCCGCCGAGATCGCCCTCGGCGGAGCCCTCGACTGCTTCACGTACTGACGTCTCTACGCACTGACGTCTCTCGACCGAGCCTCGCCCGCGTCACGAGGATCCCGCACCGCGTTCGGCGTCCGCGCGAGGCGCTCGAGCGTCACGCGCTCGAGCCGGTACCCCGAGAGGTCCGTGCCGACCGTGCGCTCGAGCTCGTCGCGAAAGTCCTCCCGCTGCGCAACGATCGTCGCGAAGTCGAAGCGGCTCGCCGCGGTCGCGAGCGCGTCTGCGAAGGTCCCGTGAAGTGCTCGGCGACCGCGCGCTCGTCGTTCACCCGCGACGTGCCGAGGCTCTCCGCCGCACGGAGCACGCTCTCCACCGTTCGCTCGACACCGACCACGAAGACGACCTCCATGTCGGCCCGCACACCATCGCGGCAACGCACACCTGCCTTGCCCTCGCGCGTGATCACGACACGCCTCAGCGAGAGGTCGACCACGTCCACGCGAGCCACGAGCGGAAGCGCCAGCACCTGAGAGAAGCTGACCAGCCGCGAGGGCGCCCCGAGCTTCGTCAACACGAGCGCCTCGTGCGGCGCCGCGCGCACGAGGCACCACCGCAAGAGGAGCGCCGTCCCACCGAGCTGGAGAACGGCGACGACAACGAGCGCGAAGACGAGTGTCAGGTCCGGCGACAAGCCCCCAGGATATCCCGCACGCGAGCGAGCCGACGAACCGCGGCGCCGGAACCAAGCAGAGCGCCGAGGAGCTCTCCCCCGTACTCGAGCGCTTCTCTCGTCGCTGTTCGTGGTCCGCGACGCCCACGATGGCGAGAGCACCTTCCTCGTCCAGCCCCGCTGGGCGATGAGCCTCCTCCGAGGCCCGATGACGAGAGGCGAGATCCGAAGTGCGGTGTCCGGAACGGATCAACACGTCACCCCGTGACGAGGTTGATCTCGCTACCCTCACACGATGCGAACCGGGGCAATCGTGCTGATGGGCTTGCTGCTGATGACGAGTGGGCTCGCGGCCCAGCGCGCACGCACCGTGCGTCACACCGTCCAGTTCATCCCGGGCGGGAATCCTGCCACTTCTCGAGCGCCAGAAGTACTCGGTCCTGGGACGCGGGCCTTCAGTGTCCCGGATGTCGACTGGAGGTGTGTCGTGTCTGACGAAGACCCGATGACGTTCGAGGACTCGACGATCGTGACTCGCACGATCGAGTGCCAGATGGCAGGCACGCCGGCGGTCGTGACCCTGGTCGCGTCGTGCTGCAGGGGTTCGCTCTGCAGCGTCGAGACCCGCTCGGCGAACCAGAGCGTGGGACTGCGTGCAGCCTCCCAGTCGCGAGGAACCACGGTGGTCCTCGCATGCGAAGCTCGGTGAGCTCGAGTCACATGAGGATCGCACATCCGAATCTCGCGCTGGGCCGTCGCCGGGTCAGACGTAGCCGAGCACCAGGGCTCTTGCGAGGAGGAACCAGCCGTCCACCAGGACGAAGAGGAGGAGCTTGAAGGGCATGCTCACCTGCGTGGGGTTGAGCATGTGCATGCCGAGGGCGAGGAGGACGTTGGCGATCACGAGATCGACGACGAGGAACGGGATGAAGACCAGGAAGCCGATCTGGAAGGCCTCGCTCAGCTCCGTGACCATGAACGCCGGCGCGATGACGAGCAGATCGCGGTCGCCCACCGCGTCGCGCTGATCGGCGGGCCGTGACTCGCGTGCGAGGTCGAAGAACATCGCGCGCTCGCGCGGCCCCGTGTTGCGCACGAGGAAGTCGCGCAGCGGCTCGAGCCCGAGCTCGACGGCCTCGAAGACCGCGTCGGTCGTGGAGAGCGGGTCCTGCCGATCGATGCGCTCCACCGCCGGCGCCGTCGCGGCCGCGATCTCCACGCCCACCGGCGCCATCACGTAGAGCGTGAGGATCGCCGAGAGCGCCGTGATCACCGTGCCCGACGGGATCTGCCCCGTCCCGAGCGCGTTCCGGAGGATCGAGAAGACCACCGAGATCTTCACGAAGCTCGTCGTCGTCATGAAGACGAAGGGCAGGATCGTCAGCGCGCCGAGCGCCACGATCGTGACGATCGGGCTCCCGCTCGCGCTCGCGGCCTCCTGCATGGTGGACCCTCCGACATCGGCGCGGATGCTCGCCGCGCAGAGGCATGCGCGTCAACGCGTCTCGTGCGACGAGCCGTCTCGAACGTTCGGCGTTGTATGCTGCGCGCGTGTTCTCCATCGAGGTGTCTCACTACCGCGCGCTCAGCTCCGCTCGATGCGCGTTTCCCCCTGGCTTGACCGTGGTGCTCGCGCGCAACGGGGCGGGCAAGACGACGCTCCTCGATGTCGTGCCGCTCCTCAGGCACATCGCCACGCGCGGTCTCCGAGAGGCGCTCGCGCACCATGGCGGCCTCGCGGCCAAGACGTGGGGGGCGGCACGCGAGGAGGACGTGCGCCTCGAGATTCGCCACGGTCGCCTGAGGTGGGAGCTCGTCTTTGCCAACGATGGCGAGTCGCTGGCAGACCTCCGCGAGAGGCTCTGGGTCGACGACGATGCGGAGCCCTACGCGACGCAGGGGATCGGGGAGAGCAGCGTGCGCGTCGGCGGCGACCTCTTCGGGCTCGTCGGGGGCGGCCCCGCGGGCTGGCCTTCCGCACGGATGAAGCGCACCGACCTCGAGCCCGACTTCGAGGCGCTCGCGGAGGCGCGGCTCTACTCGGACTTCGATGTGCATCGCCTCCGAACCACGGGCTCGACCGCAGTGGCAGGCGGCGCGGATCGTCACCTCCACGCGGACGGTCGCAACGCCTTCCACGTGCTCCGCAACTGGCGCGACCGTCCGGCGACCCGGCGCCGCTACGAGCTCGTGGTCGAGGCACTGAGACTCGCATTCCCGGGCTTCCGAGACCTCGCCTTCCACGGCGACACGAGCGTCGTGTTCGGAGGCTTCGTGTTCGATCGTGACCTCGACCGGGAGGAGCCCGCGCTCACGGCCGCGAACGGCCTCCTCGTCGCGCTGCTCCACGCCACCGCCGTGGCGTCGGCGCCGCGTGGCGGCTATGTCGCGCTCGACGAGATCGAGAACGGCCTCCACCCGTTTGCGATTCACGCACTGCTCGAGGTCTTCGAGGCGCACACTCGAGCCGAGGACATCTCGCTCGTCGTCGCGACGCATTCGCCGGTCGTGCTCGATCACCTCCAAGCGAGCCCGGAACGTGTGCTCGTCCTCGCCTCGGAGGATCCTCGTCGCTTCGTCCCGCTGACGGAGATGCGAGATCGCGAGTACCTGAACGACTTCTCGCTCGGCAACATGTACATGGGCGAGCAGATCGCGCCGCAGCGCCCATGAAGCGCGTTCGGCTCTTCGTCACGGGCAAGGCCGAGGAGGCACTGCCCGCAGCGCTAAAGCGACTCTTTCCAGCCGCGTCGTTCACTGCCGGACGCTGGTGCAACGCACGCGGGAACCAAGAGGGTGGCTTCACGAGCACGCGCCTGGTTCCCAGCGCGAGGACCCAGCGTGCCGAGCGGCTCCTCGGGGAGATGGTGGGGTCGGTCATGCGTGGGGGAGACGCTGACTACGCCATCTTCTTGGACGACCTGGAACTGGCCAACCACGGCTGCGAGTCGGACGTCTGCGCGTACTTCCGGCAGGCCGCGACGGTCCTCGCGCGCACCAAGTCCAAACCCACGGTGCGCGCGCTGCGCGAACGAATCTCGGTGCACCTGCTCGCACCCATGCTCGAGGCGTACTTGCTCGCGGATCCGGGCTGCTGGTCGGCAGCTGGGCTCGTGAGCTCCGTCGTGCCGAAGCTTCGCCCGGGCGCCCCCGAGAAGTTCGCGACCGACGACCCGAACTACCTCGCGGCGCCGGCCGGAACCGACTACCGCTGCATTCATCCGAAGGAATACATGCAGCACCTCGTGCAACGCGGTGGCGGCACCTACAGCGAGGCCACGCAGGGAATGCGGGCCCTCGAGGCAGTGGACCTTCGTCGCGCATGGGGCTCACCCCATGCGCGTTGGCACCTGATCGGCGCACTGATCGATGACGTCGCGGACATGCTCGGAGTCCCTGCGCTCACTCCCGCACGATTCCTCGCGCCCACGAGCCACAGCCAGGGGACGGTGCTGCGCAACCTCTGAGACCTGAAGAGGCAGGGGCCTTTCGAGTGGCCCGCGGGGGCGCGGCGCGCGAGAGTGGCGCATGAACGAGAGCACCGAGCTGCCCGACATCCAGGAGCCGCGCCTCTGGCGCAAGAACGGCTGGACCGCGAAGGTCGTGAAGAACGAGGACGACGACGGCTGGGCCGTGGAGATGAGGCGCACCGGGGACGTCGACCCCGCGCTCGTCGGGCCCTGGACCATGGGCCGCGACAAGAAGAACCCCAAGCCGCTCGATCAGAGCGCGTTCAGCACCCTCGTGAAGACCGCGCGAGAGGTGATCGAGCGCGCAGAGAACGCGGCGCGAGCGCGCCTGCACAAGTCGATCGCCTTCCTCGACGAGAGCGAGCGCCGCGTGCGCGTGGACCTCGACATCGTGCCCGACGAGGACGATCCGCACGCGATGCTCTCGTCGTTCGACGACCACACGAACGAGCTCCTCCAGCGCGTGCGCGTGAGCGCGTCGTTCAAGCTCACCGCGCAGAACGCGGAGCGCGCGCTGAAGGGCCGCGGGGATTGAGAGGTGAGGAGCGCCCACGACGCGCAGGGCCAGGGAGCCGTCTCGTGAAGCGATGGTTCGTGTCGAGCACTCTCGTGCTCTCGCTCTCTGCCTGCGGCGCGAGCGAGGCGAGCCAGGCGCGGGACGTCCGCCCGTACCACCCGAGCTGCGCCGAGGCGTGCGCGGGCCACTGCGAGGACGACGCCGAGACGTGTCGCGCGCGCTGCGAGCGAGAGTGCGCGCCCGCGCCTTCACCCGAGGCTCGCGTGCGCGGCTTCGCCGAGGCCGTGCAGGCGAGCGAGGTCACGCTGTCGCCTCTGCTCCACGACGGCGTGGCGTGGCGCGTCTACCTCGCCGCCTTCGCGGCGAGCGCGCTGCCCGGCGTCTCGCCCGCCGAGCAGAGCGGACAGCTTCGCCTGATCGTGGACGAGCTCGAGCGATCCGACACCGAGGAGGTCGAGCGCGCGTACGTCGACCGATGGCGCGCCGAGCTCGGCGTCGGGCCGTGCAGCGTGACCACGGGCCGCCTCGAGGCCGACCCGTTCGCGCTCTCGCCCGCGCTGACGGAGGAGGTCCGTGCGCGCCTCGGCACCGAGCTCGCGCCGGCCGCGTCCGGGTACGGGGCGTTCGACGTCACCTGCCCGGGCCGCAGCTTCCAGGCCGTCGTGCTCGCCGATGGACGCGTCGTGCCCCTCTTGTGAGCGGGCGCGTCGCGCTGGCGACGTTGCCAGCTGGCAGCGCTGCCAGTGCGAGCGCCCTCAGCGCCGGCGGGGGCGGTCGAGCCAGAGCGGCACGTTCTCGATGCGCGCGGCGGCGGAGAGGCGAACCTCCTTCTGCTTGGAGGCGCGGGCCGGATCGAGCACGAGCACCTCGCCCTCGGGCGTCGCCACCGCGACGACGAAGCGCCAGCCGAAGCGCTTGGCGTCGGCTGCCATGCGGCTCCACTCGGTGCGTGAGAAGCGCACGGGCAGCTCCGTCCGCTTCACCTGCACGGCGAGCCGAGCGCTGCCGCGCAGCGCGAGCAGATCGAACGCGCCGCGCGAGGCGCGTGACTGGTAGACGAGGTCGAAGCCCAGGCTCGCGAGGTGCTCGGCCACGAGCCGCTCGCCCTCGTCTCCGAGGACCTTCATCGGCACCGCGGCGCCGCGCGGCCCACGCGCCGCGAGCCACGCCGCGTAGGCGGGATCGGGCAGCGCGTAGCGACCATCGGGCAGCTTCGTGACGACGTCGGCGAGGCGCTCGAGCGAGCGAACGGTGGTGCCACTGTCGGCGCGGATCTTCGCGCCGACCTCGGACGCGCGGAGCGGTCCTTCCGAGAGCGCCGAGAGCGCCGCCGCGAGCCCCGCCGAGCGGCCGACGATCCGCTGGTGCTCGGCCTCGAAGTAGAGCGACAGGCGACCGGTGCGCGAGAAGAGCAGCTGCTCGAGCGCCTGCTTCAGCGCGTCCTCGTCGTACGGCGGCGCCAGCGTCGTGAGCGTCTGCCCGAGCATCTGGAGATAGAAGGGGCTTCCGCCGAGGATCGCGAAGGCTCGCTTCGCGAGCGCCGCGGGGATGGGCCGATCGCGAGGCGCTCCCTCGACGAGCAGCGCGACCGCGTCCGCCTCGGAGAAGGGCCCGAGCTCGATGGGCGTGAAGTGCTGGAAGAAGGGCGAGCGCTCGGAGGTGACGAGCTCGGTGAGGAGCGAGCGCGAGGAGCCGCTCACCACGTACGCGACGCGCTCGTGGCGCTGCCACGTGCTGCGCATGAGCGGCAGAGGGTCCACCTCGCGCCGGCTCCCGAGCGCGGCGAGCTCCTGGAACTCGTCGAGCGCGACGACCACGTGGAGCTCGAGCGCCGTCGCCAGCATCTCGGGCAGCTCGAGGGCCAAGCGCACCAGCGCGGCGTCGGCGGCGCGGTCGCCGAGCTCGAGCAGCTCGGCCTGCAGCGGCGCCGGCAGAGACCGGAAGGTCGGCGACGCGACGAGCGTCGCACGGAGCGCGGCGGGCCGATCGAGCAGCGCCGCGGCGGCAGCGCCGAGGTCGTCGAGACAGGCGTCGAGCGTGCGCGCCGCGATGCGACGGAAGACCTCGAGCGAGACGGGCATCGCGTCGAAGACGTCGAACAGGACGAAGCGCAGCTTCGCAGTCGCCGAGCGCCGCGCGGTCTCGACGAGGAGGCTCGTCTTGCCGATCTTGCGCGGCCCGAAGAGGACGATCCAGCGCGGCTCGCCGGCCTCGAGGGACCGCGCGAGCTCCGACAGCTGCGCGAGCGCCTCGACGCGGTCGCGGAACTGCGGCCCCGCCGTCGGCCGCGCAGTACGGAACGTCATGCCGCGAGTGTGCTGGCAGGGCTGCCAGCTGGCAAGGATGCCAGCTGGCGCGGCTGCCAGCTGGCAAGGATGCCAGCGCGGGCGTCGCTCACGTCGGCGGAGGCGGGCCCATCGCGACGTTGATCGTGCCGGTCGCGAGCACGGTCTCGCCGTCGGTGACGTCGAGGAGCGTGCAGTCGTACTGGGCCGCGGGCGGCATCGCGAACACCTGGTGCGCGCGCACCTCGAGCCGGCGCTCGATCGGCAGGCTCGGCACCGCGAGGTCGATCTTGCGCGTGCCGAGCAGCGCGCCCGATGCGAACGCGCCTCCCGCGACGAGGCCCGCGTAGCCGAAGTGTGCCGCCGCGGCCTGCGCGAAGAGCTCGACCACGACGAAGCCCGAGACCCCATCGCCCTCCACGAAGAGCTCGCCGGCGCGGAAGGTCTTCTCGATCGTGACGTTCTCGAGATCGTGGGCGAGGAGGCGATCGACGAGGAGCATCGGCGGTCGATGCGGCATGAACGCAGTCGGCGGCGGGAAGGTCACGGCCGCGGTGTACCACGCGTCGATGCGGACAGAGCGCGCCACGGACTCACCTCGATCACAGCGAGAGCCGCGCCCCGACCGTGATGGTCGCCTCCTCGATCGAGGGCCACCAGTCGAGATCCGCGACGACGCCGAAGAACATCGGGAGCTGCCACGACAGGCGCAGGCGCAGCGCCGCGTCGGCCTCGCGCGCACCGAGCTGACGAAAGACCACACCGACGCCCGCGCCGAAGCTCCCGAAGATGTAGAGCGGATCGGGTGCCGCGATCTCGACGACGAGGGCCTCCAAGAGCGAGGCGCCGTCGGTCCCGATCGAGAGCGAGGCGAAGAACGCGTTCTCGAGGATGACCTCGTAGCCGAGCGCGAACACGAGCTGCTCCGGCGCGTCCGAGAGCGAGAGGCGCGAGCCGAGGATCGCGTAGGGGCCACCGTTCGCGAGCGGGCGCTCGTGCGTGCGATCGCGCGCGAGGTGCAGGCGGAGGTCCGCGAGCACGTCGGGCGCTCGCAGCTCGGCCGCGCTCCCGATCGTGCGCTCCCCGACGCGCACGGAGACGAGACCGCGGTCGCGCGCGTCGATCTCGACCACGCCCTCGAGGCGCGCGTGCGCGAGGAACGAGAGGTCCGTGCCCGTCGACGCCGTGCCCATCTCGCGGTGCTCGCCCGCGAGGGGGTGTCGCGTGAACGCGGCGGAGAGCACGTAGGGGCTCTCCTCGGCGTCCACGTCGAGGTCGAGCGAGCGCTCGGCGCGGACGAAGAGCTCGAACGCGGCGCCCGCGCGCACGACCTGCGTGCTCGCGAGCGGATGCCCGTCGAGGAGCACGACGTCGCCCGGCTCGGCGCGCCACGTGAGCACGTCGTCGTGCGCGACGCGCACGCGCAACGAGGCCGCCACGCGACACGTCGCGATCACCCCGATGAAGTCGAACGCGCCGCAGCGCACGTGCACACGACCGGCCTCGACGACGAGCGCGTGCTCGGAGGCGATGCTCGGAAACCCGGGCGGCGGCGCGGGGGGTGGCGACGCGGCGCGCGCGTGCACGCTCGGCACGTCGAGGAGGAGCCACGCACACGGGACGAGGGCAGACGCGGTCGTGCGCACGAGGCCATCGACGCGCGAGGCGTGCGTTCGTTCTCGGCGCACGCAGCGACCTTGCCCGCGCGCGCCCCAGTGCGTACCTCACGAGCGCCTCACGTTGCAGTTCCGCGACGGAGCGCCAGGCTCGGAGTCATGGACCCGATCGCGCACCGCTCTCGCTGGGCCCTCCCCGCCGCCTGCGTGCTGGCCCTCGTGATCGGAGCGGCGCGTGCGCAGGCCCAGGACGCGGGCACGGGCACGGGCACGGGCACGGGCGCTGGCACGGGCACGGGCACGGGGCAGAGCGCGGGAGCGACGAGCCTTCCGAGCACGGAGGAGATCGCCGCGAACGCGGTCGCGACGGAAACGCCCTCGGAAGAAGGCGATCAGAGCACGGACGTCGATCCGGGGCTCCGCGGTGACGACGACGGCGACGACGAGATCCTCCCGGCGCCGCCGCCGCCGATCTCGCGCGAAGAAGCGCGCGCCGAGGAGGAGCGGCGCCTCGACGAGGAGGCCGATCGCCTGCCACCGCCGCCTCCACCCGAGTGGCGCCTCCGCGCCGGCGCGGGCGTGGGTCTGCCCCTGAACGGCGCGAACGTCCCCTACCTGCGTCTGCACCAGGAGGTCGAGTGGCAGCCGACGGCCGCCGCGCCATTCATCTTCGGTCTCGGCGGCGCGGAGTACCTGCTCGGCGGCGTGCTCGGCTCGGCGGGCGCGCGCATCGGCGCGGCGACCGACTTCTGCAGCGACACGACCGTGCGCTGTCAGGCCGCGCTCAACCTCGTGCTCGGCGCCTTCTTCGGCCAGAACCTCCTCGCGTTCGACTTCGGTGGAGAAGGCGACGTGCGCTTCCTCTTCGGGCCGGTGGAGCTCTCCGTGCGCGTCGGCTTCGGTGGTGGCGGCGGCATCAACATGCTCTTCGGCAGCGGCGGCATCGGCGGGGCCTTTTGATTGAGTCGAGGGACCTCTGGCCCCTCGAGCTCCCCCGGGTTCTCCCGTGCTCGCGTGCTCCGCACGCTGCGCGCGTGTCCGATCGCCGGCTCACCTCGTCGCTTCGCTCCTCGCCATCGCTCCCGCTCCAGGGGTGAGCTGCGCTCACCCCGCCGCGAGGCGCCCCAACGAGTCGCGAGCGTGAACGCGGCACGAGGTGTGCTTGGTGTCGAGCATGCACTCGCGATGGCTCGGATTGGCATGCTCCCTCGCAGCCGTGAGCGCGACTGGCTGCTTCGACACGCACGGAGTGGACGCGGACGCGGGGAGGCCGAGCGGTCTCGAGGTCGGTCCGATGCCTCGCGATGCGCCGCTTCCCTTCTTCGATGGCTTGCCGCCCCTCGACGCTCCTGACGCCTGTCGTGCGATCGCGCCGACGGAGATCCGCACGCCTCGCGTGCTCTACGAGGATCAGTCGCTCGGGGTGACGATGTTCGCCGAGGGAGCCGGCTGTGGTTGTCGCGCGAGGATCGCCAACGATCGTGCGGCCGACTCGCTCGCGATGGAGCTGTGCGAGTGCTGCGAGCTCTGCGAGTGCGTCGACCTCGGCTACGAGGTGAGCTCGCTCGAGCCGGCCGGCGCCGTCGGAGATCGGCTGATCGACACTGCGATCGGGCCGCGGCCGCTGCACGTCGCGTCGCGCGAGGACGCGAGCTTCGCACTCGAGCCGACCGCCCTGCGCGCGATCCCGGCGAGCGACGCGATCTCGACCTTCGGTGTCGAGCTGCGCTGGGTCGTCGTCGAGACCACCGTGAGCGTCTGCTGCGTCGAGCCGCTCGTCGCGATCGACGAGGAGGTGGACGCCGCAGGGGTGCTCCACCTCGAGCCGCGTCAGCTCGCGCAGGACGACTGTCCGTGCGTCGGCGAGCCGCAGACGCTCGAGCTGTGGTGGCCCGTCCGTGCGGGCGCGGGGCTCGTGGTGCAGGCGGGCGCACACCAGATCACGATCGGCCCCTTCTGATCGCGCGATCGCCGACGCCTGCGGCAGTAGTAGTCTTCGCGCCCCGTGTCGCCCCCCTCCCCCTCTGCCACGCCACGCGTGGGGCCAGGCCTGCTCGCGCTGGTGCTCGCCTCGGTCGCGATCGCGTGGCGCGCGAGCCCCGAGGGTGGCGTGGCGCCGTTCGGGCCGTGGACGATCTTCGCGGCCCTCGCCGCGCTCGCGCTCGTGCTGCTCGCGGGCTTCGTCGAGGGCGCCGCACATGGCCCCTCCGCGCACGACGCGGCATCGCCGCGACGAGGCGTGCGGCTCGCGCTGCCGAGCGGCGACGACCTCGGGCTCGCCGCGCCCTCGCTCGCGCTGACCACGCTCGTCGCGATCGCGCCCGGTCCCCTGGGTGTCGCCGGGATCGCGGGGGCCGCGCTCTTCCTCTTCGTCACGCGCACGCGCCGTGACGTGATGCGACCGCGCATCGACACGCAAGGGCGCGGCGAGCTCGATCTCTGGGCGCTCGGGCTCTTCGTGCTCGCGGCCATGTTCCTCGTCGTCTACGTCGGCGTCGCCTCGAACATGGTGGGCGGGCGCGAGAACGACGCGTCCTACTACTTCGGCGTCGCGCGCTGGATCGCCGCGCACGGCCAGCTCGAAGAGCCCATCGTCTGGCACTTCCTCGCGCCGCCGCGGCACATCGTGCATCCCGCCTTCGACTACTGGCAGGGCCTCACCTCGATCGTGCTCGCGCTGCCGATGGCGATCTTCGGGCGCACGCACCTCGTGGCGTCGACGACGATGGCGGTGCTCGCCGCCATCACCGTCCTCCTCTTCACCTACCTCGTGGTCATCGCGCGCCCGCTCGCGAGCCGCGCGGGCCAGCTCGCCGCGATCTTCGCGTTCGCGCTCTCGCCCGCGATGCAGGCGTTCCGCTTCGACACCGAGACGCTGGTGGTCTTCCACCTCGGCCTGCTCGGCGCGCTGCTCGCGATCGCGCACGGACGGCTCGCGCTCGCCGCGGCGCTCTCGTTCCTGGTCTTCCTCACGCGCGCCGACGGCCTCATCACGTGCGCGATCGTGTGGGCCTTCCTCCTCACACGCGCGCTGCCGGACGTGCGCACGCGCGAGGGCCGCCTCGCGCTCGGCCGCGTCGTGCTCGCGATGGGCGCGGTGCTCGGGCTCTACGTCGCCTCGAACCTCTCGCGCTTCGGCGTCGCGACGCCGCCCGGCGCGCGGCAGGCCCCTTACCTCACCGACTACCTCCAGCTCTACGTCTACGACCTCCGCAGACACCCGGGAACGCTCGGCGAGCTGCTCGAGGCGCGGCTCACCATCGCGGCGCTCGAGAACGCGCTCGAGGACGTGCGTCACGCGATCACGACGATCGACTACGTGCTCGAGCCCGAGGTCCTCTTGCTCACGGTGCCGCTCGGTCTCTTCGTGTTCTGGCGCACACGCTCGGATGCGACGGGCCTTCATCGCCTGAGCCTCTTCCTCACCGTCGTCGGCACCTTCGGCATCGCGTGGGCGGGGCCCGTCGTGTTCTCCGAGGGCCGCGCGTTCCACGGCCTCGTGCCCGCGATGACCCTCGCGGCGGTGATGAGCGCGGAGCTGCTGGCGCGTGGCCTCGCGCACTTCCTCGCGCGTCGGCGGCCCGAGCTCGCGCGCGCGACGTTCGCGCTCGCGACGGCGGCGATCCTCGTGCCGACGCTGATGTGGCTGCGCCCCTACCGGCCGCTCGCGATCCTGCGCACGGACTTCGAGGCCGAGCTCGCCGAGCTCGATCCGATGCTCGCGGGCGCCAACGTCGCGACGACGAGCCCGTGGTGGGTGATCGCGAACACCGAGAGCCCCGCGGTGCTCCTGCCCTCGCAGAGCGAGCTCGCGATGGCGCAGATCCTCCACCGCTACGACGTCGAGTACGTGATCTTCACCCGCGACGACGCGGAGGGCTGGGGCCCCGCCGCCTGGGCGATGTGGGGCCCCTACCGCGACGGACACGACACCACGATCGGCCCCTTCCGCCTCGAGCGCGCCGATCAGCGCGAGCACGTGATCGTCTACCGCGTCGTCCGACGCTGACACGTCGCGCGACGAAGTCGCTACCCTCGCGGCGATGGACACCCTCCCGCTCTGGTCCGAGTACGTCGCGTGGTTGAAGGAGCACGTGCCGCACGCGTACGAGAACCTCGCGGCGGGCGCGACCGAGGCGCAGCTCGAGGAGGTCGAGCGCGTCACGGGCTACTCGCTGCCGGAGGCGGCCAGGGCGGTGTGGCGCCTGAACGACGGACAGCGCGAGACGATGATCGCGAGCACGCGGAGCACCGGGACACCGTGCATCCCGACGCTCTCGTTCCTCTCGACCACGAAGGTGATCGAGGTGTGGCGCACGTGGGACGAGCTCAGGAAGAACGAGAGCCCGGCCTCGCTCGAGAGCCTGCAGAGCGCGGGACGCTCGGTGTTTCCGGGGAAGGTGCGGCCGCTCTACACGCATCCGGCGTGGATCCCGCTCTGGTCCGATCCGACGCGCGCGGACTACGTCGGCCTCGACCTCGACCCCGACGTGCAGGGCACGCGCGGCCAGATCATCAACTTCGGTCGTGACGAGGAGCGTCACGCGGTGCTCGCCGACGATCTCGACGCGCTGCTCGCGATCCTGCTCGAGGAGGTGCGGAGCGGCGCGTGGCAGGCCTCGCGCATGCCGTACGGCAAGGACGGCGCGACGATCGAGTGGTTCGGCGATCCGAACGGCCACTTCTTCAACGCGCTCCAGCGCCGACGCCCCAAGACGCCGACCGAGCAGGCGACGGCGCTCCTCGCCGAGGCCAAGAAGCTCCGCGCAGCGAAGCAGCCCGAGCCGGCGCTCGCGAGGGTCGACGAGGCGCGCGCGCTCGTCGATCTCGGAACGCCGATGCTCCTCGTCGAGGCCGACGCGCTCGAGGATCTCGAGCGATGGCAGGACGCTGACGCCGTGCTCGCACGGCTCGTCGAGCGCGCGCCCAAGCTCGCGCAGCACGCGGTGCGCCGCGCGCGGAACCTCCTCGAGCGCCTCGCGGACGTGGCCGGTGCAGAGGACGTCGTGAACGACGCGCTCACGCGCGCGCCCGATCACGCAGAGCTGAAGGCGCTCGCGCGCCGGATCGGCGACGCGAAGAAGCACTGAGGCCGCGTCCGCGGGCCGCTTCTGGGCGAGCGGGCTCAGCGCGCCGCGTCGTCGAGCTGCCAGACGAGGAGGCGGTAGCCGAGGTCGAGCTCGTCCAGGGTGCGGAGGTGTCCGTGTCGATCGGCCCACGTGCCGTCGGCGAGCTCGCGCTCGAGCCGCGCGAGACCCTCGTGCGCATCGACGAGCGCGAACGAAGACATCGCGCGACGCGCGACCGGGTCGAGGTACACCTCGGGTCGGCGCCAGTACGCGCCGAGGAAGCCATCGACGCAGTCGTGCGGCACGGGCACGCGTGCGTCAGCCAGAAGTGCGCGGCCTCGACGTCGAAGGTGAGGAGCACCACGCGTCGCGCGACGCGGCGCAGCTCGCGAAGGCCTGCGCGCCAGTCGGACCAGTCGCGCCGACGTTCAGCACGCGCCGCGCATCGCCGAGCGCGGCCTCGATGCGCGCGGCGATGCGTGGATCGGCACGACGCCGACGCGAATAGCCTTCGCCGATCGCGTCGTAACGCGCCTGGGCCATCAGCGGCCGACGCGGACCACGCGGCCGGGGCGCTCGCCCGTGAGCTTGTCGTGCTCCGCAACGACGGCGCCGCTCACGATGGTCGCGCGGTAGCCGCGCGCGTCCTGGAGGAAGCGGCGGCCGCCCGCGGGCAGATCCGACACGAGGTGCGGCGAGGCGAGCGAGAGCTTCGCGAAGTCGATCACGTTGAGGTCGGCCTTCTTGCCGAGCTCGATCGTGCCGCGATCGCGGAAGTCCATCATCGCGGCGGGCAGGCCCGAGAGCTTCTTCACCGCCTGCTCGATGCTGAAGCGACCCTTCGCTCGATCGCGCGCCCAGTGCATGAGGAAGTACGTGGGCATCGACGCATCGCAGATCGTGCCGCAGTGCGCGCCGCCATCGGCGAGGCCGGGGATCGCGAGTGGGTGGTGGAGCATCTCCTCCACCACGTCGAGGCTCATGCCCGCGTAGTTGTAGACGGGGAAGTAGAGGAGGGCCTTGCCGTCTTGCTCGAGGAGCGCGTCGTAGATCGCCTCGAGGGGCTTGCCGCCGCTCATCACCGCGCGCGCCATGAGCGACTCGCCGGGGCCGGGCTCGTAGCTCGGCGTCGCACCGAGCGGGAACATCCGCATCGAGACGAGATCGATCATCGAGAGCAACCGATCCGCGAGCGGCGGGATGGGGCTGCCGTCGCCCGCGATCTTGTCGCTCGTCTCGCCGAGGATGCGCGCGCGGAACGAGGGGTCGCGCATCTCCTTCACGCGCTCGGCGAGCGGCAGGTGCGCGATCTTCTTGTAGCTCGGGAAGCCGACGAACGGATGGAACGTCGCCGTCAGGCCGAGCAGCACGCCGATGCCGCGCGGCGCGGCCTGGAGGCGCACCTGGACGCCCTTCTCGTTCGCCTGCTCCGCGCGCCGCTGGATGTCCTTCCACTGCGTCGGGATGAGATCGCGCTGCATCCACGAGATCCAGAGCGTGTGACCCTTGGCCGCCGCGCCGAAGCGCTCGAGCACGTCCCACTCGCCGTCGAACCTCTCGGCGCCGCGCTCCATGTCGAAGTCGCTCACGGCCTGGAGCACGCCGCGGCCCGAGCTCGCCATGGCGCGCGCGAGCGTCGTCAGCTCCTCCTCGCTCGCCTCCGAGGCCGGCGTGTGGCTGCCGTCGATCGCGCGGTGGTTGTCGGTGCGCCCGGTCGAGAAGCCGATCGCGCCGGACTTCATCGCGTCCTTCACGATCGCGGCCATCGCGGCGAGATCGTCGGCCGTGGCCGTGCCCTCGGAGGTGGCGCGCTCGCCCATCACGTACACGCGCAGCGCGTCGTGCGTGAGGTACGCGGCCACGTCCATCGTGCGCGGGCGTGCATCGACGTAGTCGAGGTACTCGCCGAAGGTCTCCCACTGCCACGTGATGCCCTCGGTGAGCGCGCTGCCCGGGATGTCCTCGACGCCCTCGAAGAGCTTGATCAGGCGCTCGTGATCGCGCGGCCGACACGGCGCGAAGCCCACGCCGCAGTTGCCCATCACGGCCGTGGTCACGCCGTGCGCGGAGCTCGGGAGCATCTCGCCATCCCAGCTCGCCTGTCCGTCGTAGTGCGAGTGCACGTCGACGAAGCCCGGCGTCACGAGGTGGCCTTCGCAGTCGATCGTACGCGCAGCGGCCTCGCTCACGTCGCCGACCGCGACGATCTTGCCGTCTTTCACGCCGACGTTCGCGCGCCGCGAAGGAGCGCCGGTGCCATCGACGAGGGTGCCGTTCTTGAGGAGGAGGTCCAGCATGGGACCACGATGCTACCAAGCCGCGCGCGCGTCCGGCGCACTTGCTGTGCGGGCCCCCGCACCGATGACCGCGCGGCCATGCCCCGGCGCGCGCACATCGTGTAGCGTTCGCGCGTGCCCCGAGCGCTGCCGTGGATCGCCGTGCTCGTGTTCTCCGCGTGGTTCTTCACGCGCACGCCGAGCCACGATCGCGACTGGCCCCCCGAGCAGGCGCGCCTCGCGCGGGCCGACATCGACGGCGATCGGGTGCACCTCACGAACGTGCGGAGCTTCCGCTGGCGCGGGCCCGCCGAAGCGGACGAGCGCTGGCTCGAGCGCGACCTCGATCTCACGCGTGTCTCGGGGCTCGACGTGATCGTCTCGAGCTGGGGCTGGGACAACCTCGTGCACACGATCGTGAGCTTCACGCTCGACGGCGAGGAGCCACTGGCCATCTCGATCGAGTCGCGGCGCGAGGTGGGTGAGCCCTTCGATCCGATCCGCGGCTTCCTCCGGCAGTACGAGCTGCTCTACGTGGTCGCCGACGAGGAAGATCTCCTCACGCTCCGCGCGGTGCACCGGCACGAGCACGTCGAGCTCTTGCGCACGAGCACCGATCGCGCGCTCGCGCGGCGCCTGCTCGTCGCGTACCTCGAGGAGCTCGAGCTGATCGCGGCCGAGCCCGCGTTCTACGACTCGCTCTCGCGCAACTGCAGCACCGCCGCGCGCCGCCACGTCGCGTCGGTCGGCGTGGAGGACACGTGGGACTGGCGCGTGGTCCTGAACGGCCACCTCGACGAGCTCCTCTACGAGCGCGGCCTCCTCGACACCTCGCGCTCGCTCGAGACGCTGCGCCGCGAGAGCGACGTGACCGATCGCGTGCGCGACGCCGCCGGCCAGCCCGACTTCTCGGCCCGCATCCGCGTCCGCTGACAGATGGAGAGCGTCACCCGTGCCCGTTCCCGTGCCCGTGCCCGTGCCCGTGCCCGTGCCCGATGCATGGCACCACGGAGGCAGCACCTCGAGCTCCCAGTCTCCCTCGGTCCCTGGTGCTCCATCCGCCCGACGAGATCGCCCGGAGGGGTTTGACAGCTCCGAGGACCTCTCCAATACTCGCGGCCCTTTCGGCGAGGTAGCTCAGTTGGTTAGAGCAGGCGTTTCATACGCGCCGGGTCGGTGGTTCGAGTCCACTCCTCGCCATTCCTGAAGGTTCACGACGCCCAGCGTCGACCCCGCGCTCCGCGTCGACCCCGCGCTCCTGGGGAGCCCGCACTTCCGGGACGGAGCCATCCACAGACGCAACGCCGCGAGGGCGCGAAGCCTCCGCTCGCGCGTCGTCGAGCTCCTGCATGAACGACTCGAACTCCGCCTCGCTCGGCGACGGCATCCGCGCGAACATCGCGTCGAGCGCCGCGTCCCGAAGAGCACGCGATCGGGCGCTGTCGCTCTGGCGGCTCGCGCGACTCATGGGGCCCTCGAGGTGCGGCGGCGGGAGGCGGTGAGGGCGAGGAGGGCGAGGGCGAACAGCGCTGTCGTCGGCGAGGGTGCACGCGGCGCGAGGCGGCAGGCGCAGCCGCCGTTCTCTCCGCCCATGCCTGCGTCCACACCGCCCGCGTCGGGCATGCCTGCGTCGGTGCCCGCGGGATA
>JBILLJ010000165.1:0-17431 GCA_044376125.1 Sandaracinaceae bacterium | reverse complement strand
GGTGGCTTCGTCGCCGAGCGTGAGGGCGTGCGCGTGATGATGCAGGGCTTCTTCACGCGTGATCAGATCGAGATCGTGGACACGTGGGACACGATGGGCATGCGCGGCACGGGCTCGAACGACTTCGTCGCGACCGACGCCTTCGTGCCCTCCCATCGCCTCCTTTCGCTGACGCAACCGCCCCGCGATGCGGGGCTGACGTATCGCTTTCCGCTCTTCGGTCTCCTCGCGCTCGGCGTCTCGGCCGTCGCGACGGGCCTGGCCCGGAGCGCGATCGACGAGCTCCGCAGCGTGGTCACGACCAAGCGGCCGCAGGGCAGCAAGCGCACGCTCGCGGAGCGCGAGGTCGTGCAGCTCGAGCTCGCGAAGATCGAGATGCGCCTCCGCGCCGCGCGTGCGCTCGTTCGAGAGACCGTCGTCGACGTCGAGTCGCGCGTGCTCTCCGGAGAGACCATGAGCACCGCGGACCGCGCCCTCTTGCGGGCGACCGCCGCGCACGCCACGCACACCGCCGCCGAGGTCGTCACGGTCGCCCACCGGCTCGTCGGCTCGAGCTCGATCTTCGAGTCGAGCCCGCTCGCGCAGGCCTTCCGCGACGTGCACGTCGCCACCCAGCACGCGATGGTCGCCGAGCCCGTCTTCGCGCTCGCGGGCCGCGTGATGCTCGGCCTGCCCACCGACGACACGCTCTTGTGAGCCCGCCTCGAGGTCAGGAGCGTACGCGCCTCGCGTCACCTGGAGGCATGCGCGCGTGCGCCTGCTAAGACGCGGCCGCCCCCAGCCATCGTCTCGCTGCGGGAACCAGGAGAGTCATCCGTGAATTCCGAATCGAACGCTCAGCTCAAGCCCGTCTTCGCCCTCCTCAAGGAGCGCGGCGCGCTGCCGAACAACACCGTCGCCGCTCACCTCCTCCGCGAGGGTGCGCCGCCGAAGATCGTCGATCTCCACACGCCGGTGCCGGAGGACAGCAAGCTCGAGGCGCTGCCTGCCTCGCACCCCGACGCGCTGGCCGTGATCCGACACAGCTCCGCGCACGTGATGGCCGACGCCGTCCAGCGCCTCTTCCCCGGCACCAAGGTCGCGTTCGGTCCCGCGACGGACAACGGCTTCTACTACGACTACGACAAGCCGGGCGGGCCGTTCACGGACGACGACCTGCGCCTCATCGAGAAGAAGATGGCCGAGATCGTCTCGGCGGATCTGCGCTTCACGCGCGAGGTCGTCTCGCCCGATCAGGCGCGCGAGATCCTCTCGAAGACGAACGAGACCTACAAGCTCGAGCACCTCGAGCGCCTCGTCGCGCAGGGCGAGGAGATCTCGCTCTACAAGCACGGTGAGTGGGTCGATCTCTGCGAGGGCCCGCACGTCCCCTCGACGCGCTACCTCAAGGCCTTCCAGCTCACGATGGTGGCGGGCGCGTACTGGCGCGGCGTCGAGACGAACCCGATGCTCCAGCGCATCTACGGCACGGCGTTCGCCGACAAGAAGGCGCTCGAGGACTACCTCAAGCAGCTCGAGGAGGCGAAGAAGCGCGACCACCGCAAGCTCGGCAAGGAGCTCGAGCTCGTGACGTTCCACCCGTGGGCGCCCGCCTCGCCGTTCTTCCTCCCGCGCGGCGCGGCCATCTACAACGCGCTCATCGAGTACGTGCGCAAGCTCTACGTGCGCTTCGACTACATCGAGGTGATCACGCCGCAGATCTTCGACCGCGAGCTCTTCGTGACGTCGGGCCACCTGCCGGCCTACGCGGAGAACATGTTCCTCGCGGCCTCGAAGGAGAACGTCGAGAGCGTGTGTGAGCACCTCGCCGCGATCCAGGGCGAAGGCGGCAAGCTCGACGCGAAGGAGGTCGAGAAGGCGCTGCTCGACGGCATCCGCTTCGGCGTCAAGCCCATGAACTGCCCCGCGCACGCGCTGATGTTCGGCTCGACGCGCCGCAGCTACCGCGAGCTCCCGATGCGCGTGGCCGACTTCGGGCGTCTGCACCGCTTCGAGCGAAGCGGCGTGACGCAGGGCCTCACGCGCGTGCGCACCTTCTGCCAGGACGACGGTCACATCTTCTGCGCGCTCGATCAGGTGCAGAGCGAGATCGAGTCGTTCGTGGATCTCGTGTACGCGGTGTACAAGGACTTCGACTTCAGCGAGGTCCGCGTCGTCATCGCGACGCGCCCCGACGTGCGCATCGGCGCCGACGAGATCTGGGACAAGTCCGAGCGCGCGCTCATCGACGGCGTCGAGGCCAAGGGCCTCAAGTACGAGATCGCGCCCGGCGAGGGCGCATTCTACGGGCCCAAGATCGAGTTCCACCTGAAGGACGCGATCGGCCGCAGCTGGCAGCTCGGCACGATGCAGGCCGACTTCAACATGGCCGAGCGCTTCGACCTCTCGTACGTCGGCGACGACAACGCGCAGCACCGCCCGGTGGCCCTGCACCGCGCGATCCTCGGCTCGATCGAGCGCTTCTTCGGCGTGCTCATCGAGCACGTGAGCGGAAGCTTCCCGACGTGGCTCGCGCCCGAGCAGATCACGCTCCTCACGGTGAGCGAGAAGTTCGACGATCACGCCAAGCAGGTGCTGGCCAAGCTCAAGGCCGCGGGCATCCGCGCGGTGGCCGACCTGTCGGGCGACAAGCTCGGCGCCAAGATCCGCATCGCCCGCAACATGCGGATCCCGTATCGCGCCGTGGTGGGCGAGAAGGAGGTCGAGTCCGGCGGCCTCTCGATCAGCTCGCGCGACGAGAACAAGGACCTCGGCATGATGAGTCTCGACGAGGTCATCGCGAAGCTCCGCGTCGAGGGCGTCCCCCCGAGCCTCCGCGTCACCTGATGAGGGAGCCGGCGGGCGGCCGCCACGTCGATCAGCTGCTCGGCGCCCGCTCGCAGTGGGAGCGCCGAGCGGCGGACCTCGACGCGTGGGTCGCTCACTCTGGGTCGAGGCTCTCCGCGCGGTCGTAGCGATCGAGGAGCGGATCGTACGTGTATGCCTCGTGATCGGAGGTGCGGAACGACTCCTCGTCGGTGTCGTCGGCATTGCGCATGCTGACCTCGTCGCGGTGTGTGAACACCAGATCCCGATCGCCATCGCCATCGAGGTCTCGGAGCGTGATGTCGCCCTGTCGCCACCGACCGCCGTACCCGTCGACCTCCTCCGTCTCGAGCACCGCCGCCTCGAGCACCGCTTGCACCTGCCACGACGCGACATCGAGGATGTGCAGCGTCTCGGAGCGATCGCGTCCCGCGCTCATGTCCATCACGCCCCCCGTTCGGGTGCGGAGTCGGATCTCCGTCGAGCGATCGTCGTCGAGATCGCCGAACACCAGGTCGTGGCCGAGCACCGTGCACGGCTCGCCGAGGCTGTGTAGGGCGATCGCCTCGACCGCGCCGTTGCCCGCGTGGACGGCACGGAACACCACCAGTGTGGGGAGCGCCTGGTCGTCGCAGTTCGTCGTGCCGGCCTCGATTCCCGTCGCCACCCAAGGCCCGTCGCGCCGCTCGTCGCCACGTGCGCCGGCGACCGGGACTCGGCGGGGCCGTCGCCGGCGATCGGGAACGACGCCTCGGAGTCACCTTGCGGCACTCGTATGAGGAGCGCGAGGCCCACCGACAGGTGCGGTCGTCCACGCGCTCGGAGGCGGACCCGACCCACGACCCGCGCGCGCCGTCCGGGCTGCGTGGCAGCGATGCGCGCGTCGAGGTCCACGAGGCTCCCAGGCCCCTCGATGGGTGGTTGCGTCGTGTCCGCGTACCAGATCCCCGGCTCGATCGCGTTCGGGCTGCGCTCGGGGACTGGCGGGGGGTCGACTGCGGGAGCGACCGCGGACGTCGGTGATCCGGGCATCGCCCGCGTCGGTGGCGCAGGCGCGGGCTCCGCAGCGCGCGAGGGCTCCGTGGGCACTGCCGTCGCGCCCGAGGCGGCGCTGGGCGAGGCCGTCGACGCTGGCGGCTCGCCCCCGCATGCCGTGACGAGCCCGCCGGCCATGAGCGCCCAACCGACGAGCCATCCCGCGATCGCGCGCGGCGGGCGCGATTGGCCAACCCGTTCGGCTCGAGCCTCACGAGCCGAGCTCAGGTTGGAACGAGCGGCCGGTCGATGCATCGAACGCAGGGCGATGGCGACAGAGAGGTCGTTGCCCACTCAGTACCAGAGGGTCGTCTGGACGAAGAAGGTGCGGCCGGGCTGGGGGACGAAGGGCATCGGGAGGTCGTCGCCGCCGGGATAGCGGTACCGCCAGTCGAAGACGTTGCGGAGGCCGACGCTGTAGTCGAGGTGGATCTGCGGGATCGAGCCGCTCACGACGAGATCGAGGAGGACGGGCACGTCCGACTCGAGCAGGGCGCCGTCGGCGTTGCGCGAGAGGCGCGGGCTCTCGACGCGGAGGCGCGCCGCGAGACTCATCACGTCCTGGATCAGCGGAGCGACGCCGCGGATCGAGGCCATGTGCTCGGGCGAGTTCGTGATGCGCGCGCTCGCTGCGTCGCTGAAGAGGTTCACGAAGCGCGTGCGCTGGAACGAGTAGGTGCCGGCGACCATCCAGCCCTGCCGGAAGTCTCGCCGGATCTCCGCCTCGCCGCCCATCGTCTGCGCGGCATCGTCGGAGTTCGTGTACGCGAAGCAGTCGCCGCTCGTGCACGCGGGGTCGGTGCTGCGGTCGGCCGTCGTCACGAAGTTGTCGATGTAGTTGTAGAAGACGCTCGCGACGAGGGAGACGTCCTCGATGCGGTGCGTGTACTCGAGCTCGCCCGTCCAGATGCGCTCGGGCTGGAGCGCGACGGCCTGCACCTGCGTCGTGCCGCCGTCGAAGTAGCGCAGCTCGTAGGGGCTCGGCGCGCGGAACGCGCCGCCACCCATCACGCGGAACGTGCCGCCTTCCCAGGGGCGGAGGAAGATCGTGCCGCGCGGGCTGAAGGCGCCGTCGGTGAACGTCGAGACGTAGTCGTAGCGGACGCCCGCGTTCACGCGGAATTCGCGCACCGGTCGCACGTCGGCGATGGCGTAGCCGGCGAGCACGAAGAAGCGCGGATCCTCGTCGAGGTAGCGATCGCTCGGTGCGCCCTCTTCTTCGTAGGTGCTCGTGAGCTCCGCGATCGCCGAGCCGCGGCCCTCGGCGCCCACGGTGAAGCGCAGCCAGTCCGTCGCAGTGATCGCGGCGCGGGCCTCGCCGCCGAGCCAGAGCCCGTTCCACCGATCGCGCGTGGCCGAGCGGATGGTGCCGCCCATGCCGTCGTCGTCCTCGTAGCCGAAGTTGCCCTCGTAGAGGTACGTGTCCGCGTAGGCGCGCACGTGCATCGCGAGCACGCGCTCGATGCGCGGCTCCCAGCGCAGCTCGAGGAAGCCGCGCGAGTCGACCGCGTTCGTGCGCGGATCACCGAGCACCGTGCCGAACGCGCCCGTCGGGATGCGGCGATCGCGCCGGTTGAAGGAGCCCTCGAGCGTGAAGTCGCCGGCCCAGCCGCGCAGAGCGATCGTGCCCGTGTTGAAGCCGTCGGCGCCGCGCACCGTGGTCACCGGATCGAGATCCGTGAACACGAGATCGCGGCCCTGCGAGAGCACACCCGAGGCCGAGATCCATCCGCCGACGTCGCGCGACACGCGCGTGCCGCCGCCGATGCGGAGCCGACCTGCGCTCTGCGCGTCGGTCGCGAGCGAGACGTGCGGAGACATGAGCGTGTCGCGCTCGCGGGTCACGAGGTTCACGACGCCGAAGAACGCGTTGGTGCCGTAGAGCACCGAGCCGGGGCCTCGCACGAGCTCGATGCGCTCGACGTCCATCAGGTCGGCGCGTGCGTCGTAGCCGACGTAGCTCGAGCCCAGCTGATCGTCGTTCATCGTGTGCCCGTCCACGGCGACGAGCAGACGGTTGCCGTAGTCCGAGGGCTGCGAGAAGCCGCGCAGGCCGATCGACGGGTAGGTGAGATTGTCGCTCGCGTAGACGCCGCGGAGGCCGACGACGGCCTCCTGCACCGTCTGGTAGCCGAACGCGCGCAGCTCCTCGGACGAGACGAGCGACACGGACGCCGGCACGTCGTCGAGCGATTCGGTCTCGCGTGAGGCGGCGGCGACCTCTTGCTCGAGGCGGAGGCGCGCCGAGATGCTCGAGCGCGAGTTGGGCGCGACGTCGATCTCTTCCTCGTACGCGCGGAAGCCCGTGCGCGCGATGCGCACGGTGTGTCGACCCGCCGGCACGTCGGTGAGCACCGCCGGCGTGAAGCCCATGGCCTCGCCATCGACCTCGATCAGCGCGCCTCGCTCCTCGGCGTCCACGACGAGCGAGCCGGTCTCGAGCGGCAGCTCCACGTGCGCCGTCGTCAAGCCTCGCGGCGTGATGACGACCTCTTCTTCCGTCAGCTGGTGACCGGGCGCGCGCAGGTAGAGCACGTGCTCGCCGGGGACGAGCTGGAGCTCCACGGGGAGCGCGCCGGCCACCGGGGCGTCGGGCGCATCGACGTGCACCTCGGCGCCTTCGGGCGTGCCGGTGAGCGAGACCGTGCCGAGGATGCGCACCAGCGGAAGCTCGATCGTCGACTCCTCGCCGACCGCGATCGTGCGCTCTTCGCTCTCGGCGCCTTCGTAGCCGTCGAGCTCGAGCACCACGCGATGCGCGCTCGAGGGATCGACCGGCAGCGTGATCGGCGTGCGGCCGCGGGCACCGAGATCGCGGCGATCGACGTACACCGTCGCGCCCGGCGGATCGCTCGTCACGCGCAGGAGCGCGACGCGGGGGCGCACCCGCCGCAGGGCATCGTCGACGAGCGTGCGGTCTTCGGGCGTGAGCTCCTCGCGAGCGTACGCGTCGTAGTAGCGGAACGCGTCGGTCCAGCGTTGAAGGCGCTCGAAGCAGACCGCGATGTTGAAGACGACGTTCTTGTTGGGCGCGAGACGCTGGGACGCGAGGTAGTACTGGAGCGCGCCTCGATAGTTGGCCGAGCGCTGCGCTTCGACACCGAGCTCGAAGAGGATGTCGGCCTCGGCGGCCACGTCGAGCGCGGCCTCTTCCGCGCCTGCGCTCGCCTCTTGGGCCTGCGCGCGCGTCGCGAGCCCGGCCCACGTCGAGAGCGCGAGCACCGACGGCGCGGCCCACAGCACCACCGAGCGAACCGGCCTCCTGGTCGTCACCTTCATCGTGTCACCTGTCGGCTCCCGCGTGGATCAGCGGGAGGTCTTGAGCATCCGGTCTTCGGGCGGACCGATCGCAGGGCCGTCGGCGCGCGGCCGCTCGGTGCGCACCGGTCGCTCGCTGCGCACGGGTCGCGTCGGCAGCGCGACGAGCGACGCCATCACCTCGACGTCGCGCGCGGATGGGCCCTGCGTGAAGAGATAGGGCGCGTGTCCCTCGAGCTCGAGGCGATACTCGCGCGGCGCTTGACGAAGGGGCTCGGCCTCGAGCTCGAGCGTGAGCGGCGTCTGGCCGACGACGCGGCCGGACTCGGTCACCGTCGCACCGAGCGGCGTGCTCGCGATCGTCAGCCGGAAGCGCGCGGGCTCGGCCTCGACCACGGTGGTCGTCGTCGGCGGCGGAGCGGGCGTGGTCGGCGGCGGCGTCGGCTCGTGCGCCGCGGTCGTCGGAGCGGGCGCCGGTGTCTCGACGGGTCCGCGCGACAGCGCCCACGCCACGACACCGACGAGCAGGGCCACGAGCACGCCGATGGTCCCGACGAGCGCCGCGCGCGAGCCCGGCGGTGGCGAAGCCGCGGCGGTGGCGGGCACCGGGGCCGGTGTCGGATCCGGCCGGTCGACGCGCGTCGGTGCTTCCGGGCTCACGGTCGGAAGCGGCTGCGTCGCCGGCGTGCCGACGACGCTCACGACCGAGCGCGGGCCCGAGCCCGACGGATACGACGGATCCTCGGGCGCGCCGAAGCCCGAGAGGCGCGGCCTCAGGTGCTCTCCGCTCGAGACCGGACCTCCGAGGTTGGTCCAGCCTGCGAGCTCCGCAGCCGCCGCGTCGAGCGCGCGCAGGAACGCGGTCGCGTCCGCGTAGCGGTCGGTGGGCGTCTTCTGCATGCACGTGCGGATGACGTCGCGCAGCGCAGGCGGCACGTCGTTCACGACGTCGTCGGGCAGCTCCGGCGTCGGACCCTGGAGGTGCGCCACGACGGCCTGCATGTGATCGCGCGCAGCGTGCGGGGTGCGCCCCGAGATCATCTGGAAGAGCAGCACGCCGAGCGAGTAGAGGTCCGAGCGCGGATCGACCGTGCCGCCCGTCAGCTGCTCGGGGGACATGTAGCGCGGGGTGCCGACGAGCACGCCTTCGTGCGTGAGCTGCTCTTCGCCGTCGTCCTGGGTCTGCATGACCTTCGCGATGCCGAAGTCGAGGACCTTCACGTGCTCGCCGTCCTGTCGCTCGGCGAGCATGACGTTCGAGGGCTTGAGGTCCCGGTGGACGACGCCCTGACGGTGCGCGTCGCGCAGGGCGCGGGCCACCTCGCGCGCGATGAACGCCGCGCGGGCGAGCGGAAGCCGGCCCTCCTGCTTGAGCACCGCGCCGAGCGTCGGCCCATCGATGAGCTCCATCGCCATGAAGTAGCGACGCATGCCTTCGATCTCGAAGCTCCCGTAGTCGTGCACGATGACGATGTTCGGGTGCGAGAGCTTGGCGCTCGTGGCGGCCTCGAGCGTGAAGCGCTTGCGGAAGCCCTCGGGGTCGGCGGTGCGGTCGTCGAGGATCTTGAGCGCGACCATGCGGCCGAGGCCGACCTGCTCTGCCTTGTAGATGCGGCCCATGCCGCCCTTGGCGATCGGCTCGAGGATGCGGTAGCGCTCTGCCGCGACCTTGCCGATGAGCGGATCGGCGGTCGTCTGCTCAGGAGTTCCCGTCACGCACCGCCAGGATAGGCGGGTCCGGCCTCGATCGAAAGGGGGCCCCTCGGCTCGCGTCGATGACGAGCGTGTGTCGTGGCGGCGACGCGCGGTTTTGACGGGCCGATCCCGCGCGATAACCTCGCCGCCCCATGTCGAGCCCTTCGCCCACCGCCCCGCCCGCGGGTCGTCACCGCCACAAGGTCGTGTCCAGCGTCGAGGAGGCGCTGGCGGACGTCACCGACGGAGCGCGCATCCTCGTGGGCGGCTTCGGCCTCTCCGGCAACGCCGAGGCGCTCATCGCCGGCGTCGTGAAGCAGGGCGTGAAGGACCTGACGCTCATCTCGAACAACGCGGGCAACCTCGGCAAGGGCCTCAACGCGTGGCTCGAGGCCGGCATCGTGCGCCGCTTCATCGGCAGCTACATCGGCACCAACGAGGCGCTGCACCGCGCGATGGCCGCAGGCACCGTCGAGGTGGAGATGACGCCGCAGGGCACCTTCATCGAGCGCATCCGCGCCGCGGGCGCGGGCATCCCCGCGTTCTTCACGCCGACCGGCGCGGGCACCGTCGTGGCCGAGGGCAAGGAGACGCGCGTCTTCGATGGACGCGAGCACGTGCTCGAGACCGCGCTCTCTGCGGACTTCGCGCTCGTGCGGGCGAAGAAGGCCGACCGCTTCGGCAACCTGCGCTTCTACCGGACGGCGCGGAATTTCTCGCCCGTCATGTGCACGGCGGCGCGCGTCTCGATCGTCGAGGCCGACGAGATCGTGGAGAACGGCGCGATCGATCCGGACGACGTGCACCTTCCCGGCATCTTCGTGCACCGCCTCCTCGAGGTCCGCGAGCACGAGGACGCGTTCGAGTATCGCAACACGCGCAAGCGAGTGGGCTGAGGAGACGGGCGATGGTGTGGTCCAAAGAACAGATGGCGGAGCGCGCGGCCAAGGAGATCGGCGCGGGCAGCATCGTCAACCTCGGCATCGGCCTCCCGACGCTCGTGGCCGACTACCTGCCCGAGGATCTCGGCGTGTGGTTCCACAGCGAGAACGGCCTGCTCGGCATGGGCCCCTTCCCCTACGAGGGCGAGGAGGACAGCCAGATCATCAACGCCGGCAAGCAGACGGTGACGATCGTGCCGGGCGGCTCGATCTTCGACTCGGCGGCGTCGTTCGGGATGATCCGAGGTCGACACGTCGATCTCGCGATCCTCGGCGCGATGCAGATCGCCCAGAACGGTGACCTCGCGAACTGGGCGATCCCCGGCGGCAAGGTGATGGGCATCGGCGGCGCGATGGACCTCGCGAGCGGCGCCAAGCGCATCCTCGTGATGACGACGCACGTGACGAACAAGGGCGAGCCGAAGCTCGTCGAGCGCTGCATGTATCCGCTCACGGCCAAGGGCTGCGTGAACCGGGTGATCTCCGAGCTCGCCGTCATCGACGTGACGCCCCGAGGCTTCCGGCTCGTCGAGCTCGCACCGGGTGTGAGCGAAGACGAGGTTCGCGCCAAGACCGGCGCCGAGCTCTCGGTGTGAGCGACGAGGCCGATTCGCTCTCGGCGCCGTGATCACGTCGGGCGCGCGCCGATGGTCCAGTGAGGCACGAGCGTCTCGACGCCCGGATCACCGTCGCCGGTCTGGCCGAGATCATCGGCGCCCCAGCAAACGACGGCGCCGGAGGCCAGGCGCGCGCACGTGAAGCCCGTCGCCGCACCCAGGCCGCCGCACGCGACCTCCGCGACGTCTCGCAGGCCCGGCACCGCCACGACGCCCATGCGCGGCATCATCGTTCCGTCGCCCAGCGCGCCCGAGCTGTTGTCGCCCCAGCACGCGACGGTGCCGTCGCGCAGCGCCGCGCACGCATGCATGCCAGCGCGCGCCACGTCGATGGCGTTCGCGGCCCCGAGCCCCGGAACGGCCATGGGGACCGAGCGATCCGCGCTCGCCATGCCGAGCTGCCCGAGCTCGTTGGCGCCCCAGCACCACACCGAGCCGTCCATGCGGAGCGCGCACGTCACGTCGCGTCCGGCCGCGATCGCGGTGACCATGTCGAGGCCCGGCACGGCCTCGAAGGTGCCCGTCGGCAGGATGTCACCGCGCCCGAGCTGACCGCGCTCGTTGTCGCCCGCGCAGTAGACGGTGCCGTCCATCGTCAGCCCGCAGACGTGGCGCGTCCCGGCCGCGACGGCGACGAAGGTCCCGGGGGCGGGGATCTCGGTCGGCGTCGCGCTCGTCGCACCGCCGAACGTGCCCCAGAGGTAGACGTGCGCGTTGTACGTCGCGAGCGTCACACCGGCTCCGGCGTCGAGGCTCGTCACCGTGCCGCTCGTCGGCACGAGCGTCTCGAAGCGGCTCTGATCGACCGTGCCGGTGCCGAGCGCGCCCGTCGTGCCGTTGCCGACGCACGCGACGCGGCCGTCCGTCGTGCGTGCGCACGTGTGATCGACGCCCGCCGCGATCTCCTGGTAGCCCACGCCGCTCTGCGTCGTCGGCACGGCGCGGTACACCTCGCCGTTCGAAGCCGTCTGTCGCTCGTGGTTGGCGCCCCAGCACGCGACGGTGCCGTTCGCCCGCACGGCGCAGGCGTGGGCGCCTCCGGCCGCGACGTGCGCCACGCGCTCCTCCGCGCAGAGGCCGTCGACGCAGTTCCCCGAGGCACAGCGCTGCCCGCAGCGGCCGCAGTCCTCGCTCGACGAAGCGAAGTCGATGCCCTCGTCGATCGTGTCGTCGCAGTCGTCGTCGAAGCCGTTGCAGATCTCGTCCTGCATCGTGCAGCGGCGCGGATCGCTCGCCGGCGCCGAGCCCGGCCAGCTCGGCAGCGACTCCGGCGCGACGGCGTCGGGCACGCATCCGGCCAGATCGCACGACTGCCCATCGGGACAAGGGTGCGCGAGACACGAGGCGGTGAGCGTCACGTGGATCATGCGCGAGCTGCCGCCGAGGAAGCGTGTGCGCACGACGCGCAGGAGCGTCTGATCGACGCCCTCGTCGCCGACGCGCACGGTCGCCGCGACGTGGAACGTCACGTCCTCGACGCCCTCGCGCTGCGGCACCACGCCGAGCGTGAGCGGCAGGCGCGGCGCGCCTTCGGTGCCGACGACCGTCTCGGCGCGCTGCCCGCGACCGCTGCCGAAGACGTCCACGGCCACGCGCCCGACGGTGAGGCGCGGCTCGGCGTCCACCACGAGCACGAGCTCGGTCGGTTGTGCACAACCCACCGCGAGCGCGGCAGACGACGCGAGCACGAGGGCGGTGTGGATCGGGGCGCGCATCAGTCGATCGCGATCTGACCGGGCGGGAGAGTGCCGATCGTCGTGGGCCCCGGCTGCGTGCCGACGACGATGCCCGTGACGACGCCGCCGATCACGAGCGCGCCGCCGACGAGCACGATCCAGAAGAGGGGCTCGTCCACGAGCGGGCGCTCGGGCGCCCGCGGCCCCTCGCCGGAGCCCTCGCGGAGATCGCCGCCCCGCGCGGTCTCGATGGGCGTCGCGGCCAGCGTGCGTGCATCGACGAGCACGTCCTCGATCGAGCCCTCGTCGAGCGTGAAGGGCACCACGATCGGCTCCTGCGCGCCGCGCGTGAGCGTGACGGAGTGCGAGCCCGGGTTCACCGGCAGGGGCTGCTCGAGCGAGGCCGTCGAGAGCTCGTACTCGTCGAGGCGCACCACGTCGCCCTCGGAGATGCCGAGCACGGTGATGCGAGCGCGCGGGATGCGCGGCTCGAGATCGGCGAGCTGCGCCTCTGCGTCCGAGCGCATGCGCGCCGTCACGCCGGTGCGCTCCATGAGGAACATGCGGTAGGCCTCGACCGACTCGACGAGCCGCCCGGTCTGCGCGTATGCGCCCGCGAGGTTCAGCAGCGTGAGCGGCCGCGGGCTGAGCTCGTAGCTCCGCTGGAACGCCTCGGCGGCCTCCTCCCACCGCTCTTCGCGCGCTGCTGCGACACCCGCGCGGAACTGCTCGCGCGCGAGCACGGCCTCGGAGGCTCGCTGTGCGTGCGCGGTGCCCTCGCACGCCCACGCGGCCACGCAGACAAGGAGCGCACAGAGCACGCGATGGAGCAGCGTCGGTCTCTTCATGGGCACGTCCCCGCGCGGCACGGCGTGCCTTCGCAACGATCCAGCTGGAAGCCCGAGTCGCACGCCTCACCCGACGCGCGCACCGGACGCAGCGTGATCGCCACGTCGAAGGTCTCCGAGCTGGTGCCCGTCGGGCCGTCCCACAGCTCGGCGATCAGCGCGACGGTCCGCCCTGCCGCCGGCGCGCTCACGTCCTGCACCTCGAGGCGGCTGTAGTAGTTGTTCGCGTCGTAGTCGATGTCGTCGGCGCAGCCGATCGTCGACTCGGGATCGCCGCAATTGGTGCGGAAGTAGAGGATCGTGTCGAGGTCGGTCCCGCCCGAGGTCTCCGCGAGCACGTCCCAGCGGCCCGAGGGAAGGGTGAAGAGGAGGATCCCTTCGCGGCCCTGCGTGCGCGGTGGGAACGAGTCGACGTCGCCCTCGGGGCATTGCTCGAACGGGTAGCGGAGAAAGCCCGCGCCCGCCTCGATCCTCACCGCGCTCGTGCCGACGCGCGTGTCGCCCATGCCCGCCGTCAGCGTGAGCGGGACCGCGGTGGAACACGCCGCGGTGACGGTCGCGCTCGGCTGACACGTGCCCGCCGACGCGCCGCTCGTCGCGCACTCGAGCTCACCCACGCAGATGCTCGGGCCCCGCGCCCCATCACAGGGGTCGGTGATGCCCACGAAGGAGCCGTCCGCGCGAAACGCCGTGACGCTGCTCTCGCTCGGGACGCCCGCGGCGTCGACCGCGCGCACGAGCACGGCGCGCACCTGGTCGGGCACGTCCACCACGCCGAGCGTGGCCTCGATGCCGGTGCCGACGCGGACCGCGTCGACGCGCTGGGTCGCGTACCCATCGACCCGCACGAGCTCGCCGAGCGGGCCCGCGAACGCGAGCTCGAGGCCGGTCACGTCGGCATCGCCGTCGGGATCGCTCGCGCTCGCCCAGAGGAGCACTCGATCGTCGAGGAAGAGCGCCTCGGCCCCCGTGATGTCCGGCGCGCGATTCTCGCGAGAGCTCACGTCGACGGTCACGTCGCCGACGGTGGTGCGCGAGTAGTACCCGACCACGATCGTGAGGGTCTGTCCGCTCGATCCAAGGACGGTCCCGTTCGCGCGTCGCTCGAAGCGCCCCTGCGCACGCGAGTCGTCGAAGCACGCGATCGCGACGCGGCTCGCGTCGCAATCGCCGTCGAACACGGCGATCACGGTGTCCGTCGCCACGGCGGTCTGGTCGTTGGCCGTCGAGATGCGCACGGCGCGCTGGCCGCTCCCGCTGACCTCGTAGCGAAACGCTTGCGCGGGGGTGCTCGCGAAGCCGTCGTACACCGTGCCGTCCGGGCAGCGCAGGGGGACGGTCGCCGGAGCCAGGTCCGGATCGAGCTCGAGGCTCTGCCCATCGCCGATGATCGCGGGCGCCCCACAGGATGGCGGCACCGGCCGCGACCCATCGAGCGGCCCCGGCGGCGGGCCCGAGCCACACGCGCCACCGGCGAGCGCGAGCGCGACCCCGAACGCGAGCGCAGGGGCGCAGGCACCGCGAACGGAGCGTGCGCGAAGCCGAGGCTCGGGGCGCGCCAACATCGCGGCCGAGGATCACCGGGACGATCACTCCGCGTCAACGTTCGACCCATGCGGCGCCTCGGTCTGCCCGACGCAACCCTGCCGCCCTGCGGGTCGACCTCGCCGCGACGAGCCCGCGTCTCCGGACGCGCTTGACCCTGCTTCCGTCCGGGACCCATCCTCCCCGGTTCATGCCCAGCTCCTCTCGTGCCCGGCACGCAGGGTCCATCCCGTTCGGCGACCGCCTCCGCATCGAGCGCTACCTGCTCGACAACGGCCTCGAGCTCCTCGTCCTTCCCGACCCGAGCGCGGCGATCGTCTCGTACCACTCGTGGTTTCGCGTGGGCTCGCGCGACGAGACGCAGGGCAAGACCGGCCAGGCCCACCTCCTCGAGCACATGATGTTCATCGCGACCGAGCGCTTCGCCGAGGGCGAGTTCGATCGGCGCATCGAGCGCGCGGGCGGCGAGAGCAACGCCGCGACGTGGATCGACTGGACGTACTACTACGAGAACCTCCCGGCCTCGGAGCTGCCGCTCGCGATCGAGCTCGAGGCCGAGCGCATGCATCGCCTCGTGCTCGCTGCGCCGCGCGTGAAGAGCGAGAAAGAGGTCGTCTTGAGCGAGCGTCGTGATCGCGTCGAGGACGACATCGACGGTGCGGTGGCGGAGGCCCTCTTCGCGGCTGCCTTCGGCAAGACGCACCCCTACGGATGGCCGACGATCGGCTGGCAGCGCGACATCGAGGGCTTCACTGCAGGCGACTGCGCGCGCTTCTACCGGCGCCACTACGCGCCCAACCGCACGACGCTCGTCGTGGCGGGCGACGTGGACGCTGCCGACGTCGCGCGGCGCGTGTCGCGTGCATACGGCGCGATCCCCGCGTCCCGCATCGTGCGAGAGGACGTTCCGCGCCCGGCGGCCGCGCGCGCGCGCGACAAGACGCTGCGACTGCCCACGCCGACCGAGAAGTGCGCGCTCGCGTGGCGGGCGCCCCGCTTCGCCGATCGCGATCACGCCGCCGCGGTGATCGCCGCGCAGGCGCTCACGGGTGGGCGCAGCTCGCGCCTCTACCGCGAGGTCGTGCAGCGCGCCGAGCTCGCCACCGAGATCCGCGCGAGCGTCGCCCCCTTCGAGCACCACGCGCTCTTCGATCTCTGGATCTCCGCGCGCGAGGGGGTCCGCATCGACGCGGTGCTGGCGCTCGTCGAGCGCGAGATCGAGCGCGTGGTGCGCGAGCCCATGAGCACCACCGAGCTCGACAAGGTGAAGAACCGCCTCGAGCTCGGCTTCCTCGGTGCGCTCGAGACGATCCCCGGAAAGGCCGAGCAGATCGGCTTCTCGGCGCTGGTCGCGCACGATCCGGCGCACGCCTTCCGACGCCTCGAGGAGTACCGGTCCGCGACGCCCGAGGACGTGCGGCGCGTGGCGGCGGCGATCCTCGGCTCGCCGCGCACGATCATCCGCGTCGTGCCGCGCGCCGAGCGGCCGCGCCGAACGAGCAAGGCCTCTTCGGGCCGGCGGGCCGCGTGATGGCGCGCGCGCCCGAGTCTCTCGCGACGGTCTCCGAGTCCCTCCCCCACGGCGTGCGGCTGCACGTGGAGACCGATCGCGCGATCCCCCTCGTCGACGTCGAGCTCGTGCTCCGCGGCGGCTCGACCCATGACCCGGAAGGACGCGAGGGCCTGGCGCGTTTGTACGCGCGTCTCGTGCGTCGCGGCACCGCGCGCCGCGTGCTCTCGAGCGGTGACGTGATCCCCGCGCGCTCGGCCGATGCGCTGGACGAGGCGATCGAGAGCCTCGGCGCGGCGCTCACGATCGACGTCACGCCGAGCGCGATTCGCCTGCACGGCAGCGTGATCCGGCGCAACCTCGAGCCCTTCTTCGCCATCGCCGCCTCGCTGCTCACCGCGCCCGCGCTCCGCCCGAAGGACCTCGCCTTCGTGCGGCGCGAGGCGCTCGCGGAGCTCGTCGCGCAGCTCGACAGCGATCGCTGGCTCGCCTCGCGCGCGTTCCGGCACGCGCTGTTCGGCTCGCACCCGTACGCGCGCCCGACCACCGGCACGCCGCGCTCGCTCGAGGCGATCGAGCTCGCGGAGCTCCGCGCGTTCCACGAGGCCCGTGTGCGGAGCGGCTCGGTCGTCGTCGCGCTCGCCGGCGACGTGACGGCGTCCGATGCCCGCGCGCTCGTCGAGCGACACCTCGCGGATCTCCCGCAGGGTCGCGCGCCGGAGCCCGCGCTGGTCGATGCGACGCCGCGCGCCGGCACGCACGTCGTCATCGTCGACAAGCCCGATCGCACTCAGACGCAGCTCTTCCTCGGCACGCTCGGTGTTCGGATGGGCGATCCTTCCTTCTATCCGCTGCTCGTCGCCAACACCGTCTTCGGTGGGACGTTCAGCGCGCGTCTGGTCGCCGAGGTGCGAAGCAAGCGGGGCTGGAGCTACAGCGCGCAGAGCCGCCTCTATGCAGATCGGGCCCGCGACGCGTGGCTCCTCTACACACACCCCTCCGTCGAGAACGCACGGGACTGCGTCGCGCTCGAGCTCGAGCTCGTGGAGGCCTTCGTCCAGGGCGGTGTGCGGCCGAAGGAGGTCGCGTTCGCGAGCTCCTACCTGACGAAGTCGCACGCGTTCGATCGCGACACCGCCGCCAAGCGCGTCGAGCCGCACGTCGAGGCCGACGTCTTCGGTCTGCCCGTCTCGTTCTTCGATCGCTACGTCGCGCAGGTCGCGGACGTCGATGCGGCGACAGCCAGCCGCGCCGTGCGCGCGCACCTGGGCGGGCCGTCGGGCCGTGGCCTCGATCGGGTGGTCGCGATCCTCGGGCCTGGTGCACAGCTCGAACGATCGCTCGCCGCGCTGCCGTCCGTCTCGTCGGTGCGCGTGATTCCGCACGGCGACGTGGCGTCGCTCTGATCGGATCGGGCGCAGCGGTCGACGTTACTGCGCTGACACCCGGCCGCGACACCACGGGGATCTCCGAGGGATCCCGCGTGGCACATGGGTTGCCC
>JBILLJ010000285.1:0-5065 GCA_044376125.1 Sandaracinaceae bacterium | reverse complement strand
CGGCTCTCGACGCGCGCGCTCGAGATCGAGCGACGCCACGCCGCCGAGCTCGCCGCGCGCGCGGCGGCCGCGGCGATCGGCCGCGTGACCGCGCCGCCGATGGTCATCGACCGTGTCGAGGAGGCGCTCATCGGCCACGACGCCGTGACCGGGCTCGAGATCGTCTCGAGCACGGGCGAGGTCGAGGCCCGCGGCGTGGTCGGCGAGGGGCTCGGTGCGGAGGCGGAGATCCAGGGCGGCCTCGTGCGCGTGTGGGTCGCGCACCCCGGCCAGGAGGCCGCGCGCAACCTCGTCGGCCTCATCGTGCTCTACGCGGTCGTCAGCGCGATCGCGATCCTCGTGCTCTCGTACGTGCTCCTCACGCGGCTCATCGTCCGGCCCGTCGAGCAGCTCGAGCACGCCGCGCAGCGGCTCGCGCGCGGCGAACGATCCCCGGCGCGCATCGAAGGAGCGCACGAGGTGGCCTCGCTCGCGATGACGTTCAACGCCCTCGGCGACGATCTCCGCGAGGAGCGCGCCGCGCGCGAGCGGCGCCTGCGCGAGCTCGAGGAGGCCCTGCGCGCGCTCGAGGCGGCCAAGACCTCGCTCGAGCAGGCGCAGAGCTCCCTCGTGCGCAGCGAGAAGCTCGCGTCCGTCGGTCGCCTCGCCGCAGGCGTCGCCCACGAGATCGGCAACCCGCTCTCGGCGATCCTCGGCTTCGTCGAGCTGCTGCGCGGCGGCGGGCTCGAGGCCGCGGAGGAAGACGAGTTCCTCCGGCGCGTGCAGAGCGAGACGGAGCGCATCCACCGCATCATCCGCAACCTGCTCGACTTCGCGCGCACCCCGAGCGACACGAAGGTCGCTCGCGCCGCCGTGGTGAGCGAGGCCGTCGCCGACGCCGTGCACCTCGTGTCGCCGCAGAAGGATCTCCGCGGCGTGCGCATCGAGCGACGCATCGCCGAGGACCTGCCGGAGGTCGCGCTCGACGCGGACCGCCTGACGCAGGTCCTGCTCAACCTCCTCCTCAACGCCGCGGACGCGATCGAGAGCAAGCGCGAGCGCGAGAAGCTCGCCGCCGATGCGCCGGCCGCCGATCGCGAGGACACGATCCTCGTCGAGGCGCTCGTCGACGGCGACGAGGTCGTGCTCCGCGTCATCGACTCCGGCACCGGCATCGATCCGGCCGTGCGCGCCTCGCTCTTCGAGCCGTTCTTCACCACCAAGCCCGTCGGACGTGGCACGGGCCTGGGGCTGGCCGTCTGCCAGACCATCATCGAGGAAGCGCGCGGCTCCATCCGCGCAGAGACCCATGCTTCGGGGGGCGCGTGCTTCGAGATCCGCCTGCCACCACACACGGTCGCGTGAGACACGCACGCACCCACCGATCACACGACCACCGTGCTCACCGTGCTCACCGTGCACAGGGCCAGCGTGTACACGGCCGCCTCGCGCTCCCTCTGGCGCTGCTCGCGATCGGGGCGGGCTGCGGCTCGCAGCCACCCCCTGCCCGCGCCGACGCGGTGTGTCTCGAGCAGGCCGCGCTCGGCGAGATGACCGACCACTCGGCCGTGCTCTGGGCGCGCGAGGACACGCATCCCTTCCTGCATGCGCGGGTCGTGGGCGAGCGCAGCGGCGTCGTCGCGACCTTCGTGGCGCGCGCGGACCACACGGCCCGCCTCCGCCTCGAGCCATCGCGCGGTGCGAGCGAGCTCGTCGTGTGGGCCAGCGGTGGGCCCGAGCCCGACGAGACACCACCGGGCTGCGCGCCGCGCGCGCTCCACCTCGCCCCGCGCCCGGACGAAGCGAGGCCGGTGCGCTTCGCGTTCGGTGGCGACGTCGGGGGCCAGAACGTCTGCCGCGACGTCGAGCACGGCTTCCCCACGCTGCCCGCCTTCGCGGGGCGCGAGGTCGACTTCCGCATCCTCCTCGGCGACCTCGTCTACGCCGACGACACCTGCCGCGCCGAAGGCGCGCTCGATCACGCGCAGATCGAGATGCACGCGCCCGCGCTGCCCTCGATCGAGGCGTACCGCGCGCACTGGCGCTACGCGGAAGCAGACGCGGCCTACCGCGCGATGCGCTGGGGCGCCTACGCGGTCTGGGACGATCACGAGATCGTCAACGACGCGGGGCCACACCACGATCACGTGCGCCGCGGGCGAGGCCAGCACGTGCCGCTCCTGCCGCTCGGGCGCCGGACCTTCCTCGAGCACAACAGCCTCGACGTCTCGCCCGGCGACGTGGCGACACCGCTCTACCGGCGCTTCCGGTGGGGACGCGCGATCGAGCTCGTCCTCCTCGACACGCGCTCGCATCGCGACGACGACGGTGCGCTCGACGATGCGGCCGAGCCCAAGACGCTCCTCGGGCGCGCGCAGCGCCTGTGGCTCGAGGAGATCCTGCGGAGCTCCGACGCGCGCTGGATCGTGATCGCCTCGAGCGTGCCGATCGCGCTGCCGACCGGGGCGAACGGTCGCCGCGACTCGTGGGCGGCAGGCGACACCGGGCGCGGCTTCGTGCGCGAGCTGCGCGGCCTGCTCGAGGTGGCGCGCCGCGCAGGCCGCCGCGAGCTCGTCTTCGTGACGACGGACGTTCACTTCACGTCGGCCTTCCATCACCGCCCGTTCGAGGACGACCCGGGCTTCGTCGTGCACGAGCTCGTGACGGGCCCGCTCGCCGCGGGGCTCTTCCCCTTCGACACCTACGACACGACGCTCGGCACCGAGCGCGTCCTCCACCACGTGCCCGAGGGCGGCGTGCACACACTCGCGGACGCGCGCCCCTTCTTCACGTGGGGCGAGGTCGCGACCGACGCGCGCGGCGCGCTGACGCTCTCGGCGCGCAACGCCGACGAGGAGATCTGGAACGAGACGCTCGCGCCGTGACCCCGCGGCCCGACCTACCGCACGCGCACCGCTCGGCGCAGGATGAGCGCCGATGCTCGACCGCATCCTCGGTGTGACGTTCGGCCTCGCGGCGATCGGCTCGGGGATCTATGCGCTCGTCGCGGTGATCGCGGGCCTGCCTCCCGCAGACTGGCTCTGCGGGCTCGAGTCGCTCTACGCCTTCGGAGGCTCGTACAACCTCGTCGAGGCGTGGGCCGTCACGTGGTTCCACCTCCTCGCCGGGCTCGCGGCCCCGCTCGCGCTCGGCACCCTCGTCCAGAACCTCCGCACCCAGGACGCCAAGCCGACGCTCGAAGGGTCGGTCGCAGCGCGCTTCCGGGCCCTCGCGCGCAAGCGCCTCGTGTGGGGCGTGGCCGTGACGGCGGTGACCGTCTGCTTCTACGCCGCCATCCTTCTCACGCCCAGAGCGCTCGAGCCCGTCTCGTTCCTCGCGCGCCTCGCGCTCGTGCTCGGCCCGTTCGCGCTCTTCGCCGGACCGACGCTCGTGCTCGATGCGGTCCTGGCACCGACGGCGCGCACGGTGGTCGTGCACCACCTGGGGGACGCGCCTCTCGGTGGGGAGCGCAAGAGCCTCAACGGCCTCTACACGCTGGAGGCCGACGAGGCCGCGAGCATGCGCGTCGGAGCCGAGGTGTCGGTGCTCTCGACGCGCATCCTCGCCACGGTGCTGTCCGCGACGCCGCTCGATCCGTACCGCTGACGTCCGCGCGGCGAGCGCTCAGGCGCGCCGACGGCGACGACGCGCCGCGAGACCGACGAGCCCCACGAGGCCGAGCGCGAGCGGCGCGCGGCCCGTGTCCGATGCGCCCACGCGACAGCCACAGCCCGAGGTTCCGAGCCCGGCGCCCGCGTCGATCTCCACGAAGCCAGCGTCGAGCGGGCCAGCATCGAACGCGCCCGCGTCCGCGCGCCCGCCATCGGCTCGCCCCGCATCGCGCACGCCCACGTCCGCGAGGACGACGCCCGTGTCCTCGCCGATCACCGCCGCGTCTTCGCTCGCGCCCGCGTCCTCGGCCGCACCGGCGTCCTCGAGCACCGCGGCGTCCTCACCGACGACCACCGCGGCGTCCTCACCGACGACCACCGCGGCGTCCTCACCGACGACGACGGCCGCGTCCGCCTCGATCACCGCAGCGTCCGCGCCGATCACCGCCGCGTCGACGCCGATCACCGCCGCATCGGTGCCGACCGCCGCGTCCACACCGACCGCGGCATCGGGCACCACCGCCGCGTCGGGCGGCGGGGGGCCAGCATCGGGTGGGCCGGCGTCGGGCATGCCCGCGTCGCCGCCGCACATCGTGACGTTGGCCGGGCACGTCGTGGCGCTGCCCGAGCAGGACTCGGCCGGGTCGCACGCACCCGTGGAGGCTCGGCACACCGCCGTCGAGAAGCGAGGCGCACACGACGCGCTCGATCCGTCGCAGAGGTCGTCGGCGTCGCACGCACCGCCGCCGCTCGCCGCGCACACGGTGCCCGCCGCGCGGAACGCGTCCGCGGGACAGACGGCCGTGCCGACGCAGCGCTCGGCCACGTCGCACGAGCCCGCGGCGGGCCGACACACGGTCGTGAGCGGCAGCACCGAGTCCGTCGGGCACATCACGCCCGTGCCAGGGCAGTGCTCTTCGGAGTCACAACTGCCCGCCGAGGCACGGCACACCGTCGCGCTCGACGCGAACGCGTCGGCGGGACACGCCGCCGCCGAGCCGCTGCAGCGCTCCGCCACGTCGCACGCCCCGGCGACCGCGCGGCACTCGAGGGTGCTCGGCTGGAAGCCGTTCGCGGGGCAGGCCGCGCCGGTTCCCGTGCAGCGCTCCGCGACGTCGCACACACCGGCCGCGACGCGACACACGGTCGCGCTCGACGCGAACGCGTCCGGCGGACACGCCGCGCTCGAGCCGCTGCACGTCTCGGCCGGATCGCACGCGCCCGTCGACGGGTGGCAGACCGTGCCGCTCGGCGAGAGCGGGTTCGCCGGGCACGCCGCGCTCGAGCCACTGCACGTCTCGGCCGGATCGCACGCGCCCGTCGACGGGTGGCAGACCGTGCCGCTCGGCGAGAGCGTGTTCGCCGGACACGCGGCGCTCGAGCCACTGCACGTCTCGGCCGGATCGCACGCGCCCGTCGACGGGTGGCAGACCGTGCCGCTCGTCGAGAGCGAGTACGACGGACACGCCGCGCTC
>JBILLJ010000164.1:0-17490 GCA_044376125.1 Sandaracinaceae bacterium | reverse complement strand
CAACTTCCAGGGCCGCTACGTCATCCGCCATCCGTGGGAGGGCGAGATCGCGTGCGAGAGCCCCCTGCGTGGCCGCTGGGGTGGGCCGCCCGAGGCGAGCGCAGCCCTCGGGCTACGGCCCGCCGTCGATCTCCGTGACCCCACCACCATCGCGGTCGGCGATGGCGTCCTGCGTGACGAACGCGTCCTCGCTCACCATCGTGTCTTGCATCGAACCATCGAGCCGAGCGTCTGCAGGGGTGGCGTCCGAGGCATCGTGTGTCGCGCTCACCGCCGCGGCGTCCAGGTCGGCGTCGGGGACAGCAGCGTCCCGCGGGAACCAGTCTTCGTGGCAGATGTACCCCTCGGGGCAGTAGCACTCGACCCGTTCCCGGACGCGTCGAGTGGGGCCCCAAGGATTCACGCGACCCGTGCAGTCGTGCCAGAACCCGCGATCCTCGCAGCCCGTGCAGATGGGCACGAGCGCGGCGACGAGGGCGAGCCTGCGGACACTGTCACGCATGACCGGAGGAACGACCCTCTCACCGCCTCGCGGTCCGCGCAAGTCGCGTCACTGACCCAACGACGCAGAGAACCTGAGACCACGCGCGGCGAAGGCCGCGAGGCTCTCGTCGAGGACGCGCGCGGCAAGCTCGGGGTCGCGGGCGCCCTGCCACACGCGGCGCGAGGGTGTCGCGTCGTGGCGCGACGAGATCGCCCGTCAGAGCAGGGACAAGAGGCGCTTGGCGCGGGCGTCCGCGTCCGCGAGGATCTGGTTCGCTTCTTCGGCCGGCACGCGGAGCTTGCTGACGAGGGAGGAGAGGACCTCCTTCTCCTTCTCGCTCTGGTTGCCGTCGATGTACGTGAGGATCACCGCGTGCTGGAGCAGGACGCGGCGATCACTCGCGGAGAGGTCGCTCAGCGGCACGTCGTCGATGCTCTTGGGCGCCTTGGCGTACTCGCGGATGTGCTCGGCGTCCTCCGAGCTCACCTCGAATGCGGAGATCAGCGCCTCGATGACCTCGTGCTCTTCCGCGTCGACTCGACCATCCGCCCACGCGACCGCGACGAGCGACTTGAGCATGGCTTCCTGGTAGTCCTGCATCGGCTCCCTCTGCTGCGCCGACCGTATCACGAGCGGCGGCCCGACCGTCCGTTGGAAAACGCAGCGGGCCGCGTCGACCCACGGCGTGCACCGGCCCTGGCTCACGTTCCGCGTCGGCTGGCTCGCGTGGGCGCTCGGCCTCGCCGCCGTGTCCCGGCCCGCGCAGGCGCAGGACCTGCCGCCCGAGACGGAGCATCTCGTCACGATCGCCCTGCGCGGCGGCGCGCTCGCGACCGATGACCAGCGTCAGGTGCTCCAGCTCGACCGCGAAGGCGCCTCCGCGGAGCTGACCGGCGCGCTCCGGCCGCTGCCCTGGCTCGCGGGCGAGCTGGGGCTCGCGGGCTACTTCGTGGGTGGACGGGGAGGCACGGGCGCGCTGCTCGACGCCACGCTCGGACTGCGCGTCATGCCGCGCATCGACCGCGTGACCTTCCACGCTCACGTGGCCGCTGGCGTCGGCGTGACCGGCGATCTCGTCGTGCCCGTGCTCGCCGGCTCGCTCGGGGCCTGGATCGACATCACGAGCGAGTGGTCGATCGGGCCCGAGGCCAGCGTACGTCACGTGATCTGGGAAGACGGCCCGACGCGCACGAGCGACGCGATCTTCGTCGGAGGCGGCCTCTCGGTCGCGTTCCGCCCGCGCCCCTCGCCGCCCGCATCGGTCGCGACCAGGACCACCCTGCGCGTCGTCACGCGCGACCGCGTCGCGCATCGCGACCGCATCGCCGAGCGCGTGTCCACGGCGCCGCCGACCGACCCCGAGGTGCTCATGCGCCTCGTGGACCGCGCGGTGCCCGCGACCGTCACACGCAGCGTCGCCTCGATGATCCCGCCTCTGCTCTTCGAGCACGATCGCACCGAGCTCTCGAGCTGCGGCGAGGCCTCCCTCTACGATCTGCTCCGCAGCATCGATGAGGCCCCGAGCGACGTTCGCGTCGTCGTGGAGGGACACGCCGACGGCACCGGAGACGATGCCTACAACCGCGCGCTCTCCACGCGCCGCGCCGAGGCCGTGCGCGACTTCCTCGTGGCCCACGGAGTCGCCTCCGAGCGCATCGAGCTGCGCGCACGAGGGGAGGGCGCTCCGCTCGTCGCCGAGACCGACGACCGTGCGCTCTCGATGAACCGCCGCGTCGTCGTGCACCTCGAGCGCACCCTGTCGTCGGGCGCGGAGTCTCCTGCGCCACGCACCGAGCCCATCGCACCGGCGACCACGGAGTCGCCCGTCCCTCGAGCGGAGGCGTCCCCATGAGGCTCGGCCCGTTCGTGTTCGCCGTCGTGCTCGTCGCCGCCTGCGACGGTGTCGGGGTGCCGGTCGTGGGGGAACGTCCTCTCGAGCCAGACCCGCCGATGAACGCGTGCTTCGCGGTCCGCTGTGACGAGGTCCTCGAGCCGCGCGCGCCCGTCTGGCGCCCCGACGGCCCGATCGGCGCCGCGCTCGCGAGCTGTGCCGAGCGCACCACGATCGAGGCCGAGGCCGCGTCCTTCGCGCTCGATCCCGACGCGCTCGGCAGCTTGCGCTGCGTCGATCTCCACCTCGTCGCGGACGCGCCCTTCACGATCGATCTCCGCGAGGTTCCGATCGTGGGTGCGCGCATCGACGTCACGTCCTCGGCGCCCGGCACGCTGCTCCTCGGCGGTGCCGTCACCACGATCGATCTCGCCGTGCACGGCCCCGTCGAGGTCCGGGTTCTCGGTGGTGCCGTCGGCGCGAGCCACGTGCTCCTCGACGGCGCTGCGCCCGATCGTCTCGCCTCGCTGACGACCGACGCCGTGCTCGTCACCGACCTCGTCGTCGAGGCCCCGTATGGGCTCGTGCGCGCACACCAGAGCCACCTCGCGCGCGTCGCGCTCGAGGCTTCCGAGGTCGAGCTCGAGCTCTCGAGCGTCGCGGATGGTGCGATCGCCGCGGAGCGCATCTCGCTCCTCGACGCGGTGCTGGCTCGGGTCGACCTCGCGGCCGACGTCATCGTCGGCGCGGCCGGGGACCTGAGTGACGTCGACGTCACGCGGTGCGGTGAGATGACCCTCGCCGTCGTCGACGTGATCCGCACGCACGTGGCCCGCTGCACCGAGGCGCTCGTGCTCGACGACGTGGACCTCGAGCGCTCGCTCGTCGACGCGGACGTGCTCGGCTCGGGGCGCATCCGTCACAGCGGTCTGCGCGGTGCGCGCGTCGAGCTCGAGAGCTCGCGGCTCACGCTCACCGCGCTCTGCGGCGTCGAGTCGCTCTCGGTGTGGACGACGTCGGTCGAGTGCCCGAGCTGCGAGCCCGCCGCGCCCCCCGAGATCTGCGGCGCGCCCGCGATGACGCAGCGCTACTGCCCCGGCTACGAGACCGCGCCGTGCGAGGGACAACCGCGGCCGATCGGACCTTGAGCGCTCCGCCGACCCGCTCGCCCTGACGATCGCCGCGCGCCCGGCTACGCCTCGATCGTGGATCTCGATCTCGTCCTCCTCGATGCGGGCAACACCGTCATCTTCCTCGACCACGACGCCGTCGCCGACATCGTCACGAGCCACGGTCACACCGTCGATGCGCGCGTGCTCGCGCGCAACGAGGGGCACGCCAAGCGGCGCTACGAGCAGCTGCTCGCAGCGGGCGTCTCGCACGAGGAAGGCTGGGGCCTCTACCTCCGCGCGCTGCTCGAGAGCGCCGGCCTCTCGCTGGAGGCCGCGCGCGAGATGGTCGTCCCGCTGCGCCGCGCGCACGACGCGTTCAACCTGTGGCGCCGCGTGCCGCCGCATCTCGGCCCCGCCCTCGCGCGCCTGCGCTCGCTCGGCTTCCGCGTCGCGATCGTCAGCAACTCCGAGGGGCGCCTCCCCGACGTGTTCACGCGCGTCGGTCTCGGCGAGGCCTTCGAGCTCGTCGTGGACTCGCACTTCGAGGGCGTGCGCAAGCCGGACCCCGAGATCTTCCGTCGCGCGCTCTCGCGCCTCGGTGTCGAGGCCTGCCGCGCCGTGTACCTCGGCGACATCCCCGGCGTCGACGTCGCGGGCGCACACGCCGCGGGCATGAAGGCGGTCCTCGTCGACGCGCTTGGCTTCTACGTCGATCACACGGCCTCTCCGCGCGTCGAGAGCGTCTCGGAGTTCGTCGAGCGCTACGTCGAAGGGCCGCGACGCGTGCGCGTTTTTTGACCGATCGATCCGGCTCATCGACAACCCGAGGACCCGGAGCGAGCTCCGGGCAGAAGCGAAGAGACTCGAGGGCGAGGGCCGCTGCCCGTGCGTCTCGAGCGCCCCGCTTCGACCGTTCCGCGTCGAGTGCCCTGCTTCGACCGCTCGCTTCGACCCGTGAGAGAGGAGCCCGTGATGACCGATCGTCCGTCGTCCCACCCCGCCCCCGGTTCGCAGCGCGCCCGGCTCCACATCGACGGCGTCCGCACGCCCGTGCTCACGCGCGTCGCCCGTCGCCGCGAGACCGGCATGACGTGCGTGCAGGAGCTCCCGTTCCTGCGTCTCGAGAGCGCGGTCACCGATGATCAGGGCCGCCGTGCGCGCATCGCGCGCGTCGCGCTCTCCGTCGAGAAGGACGTGCCCAAGCTCGTGATCGAGCTCGCGTACGACGATCACGACGACGACTTCCCCTCGGGACCGCCGGCCGTCCCGTATGGCGCGATCATCCCGCCGCCGAGCCCCGACACCGTCGACACGCTCCCGGGCGCACCTGCGCCCGAGCTCACGGCCTCCGGGATGCAGACGAGCGCGTTCGACACGGTCTTCCGCGCCGACCCGATCGACTCGCTCCGTGAGCCGCCGGTGACCTTCGCAGAGCTCGCGCGTGCGTGGTGGAACGAGCTCGCCTCGGGCCTGCGCGATCTCGAGCGCTCGCTCTCCCGCGCGCTGGCGCCGGCGCCCCGACTGGCCTGAACGACCCGTCCGCGCTCAGCCGTTCGAGACACCCGCCGTCGAGTCGAAGTGCGTGCGTGCGCCGCCCATGGCGCTCACGCCGCCCGACACGATGAAGGCCATGAACTGCGCCGGATCCGCGTCCACGAGCTCCACCGAGGCCCTGGGCACGATCAGGATGTTGCCCGCGAAGTTGTAGGCCTGCGGCAGGTAGATCGCGCACATGTCCTTGAGGCGCACGTCGTCGAACCGCTCGCACGTGACGAAGCCGAAGACCTTGATCTTGCCCGCGGGGTCGAGCGCGACCATCGCGGGTCGATCGAAGCTCTTCTTGTCGCCGACGAAGGCGCCGAGCAGATCCTTGAGGCTCGTGTAGAGCAGGCTCACCACTGGCAGCGATCGGATCGCGCTCTCGAACGCATCGAGGGCCGCCTGCCCGATCACGTTCGACAGCAAGAAGCCGATCAGCACGATCAGGCACAGCGTCAGCACGAGGCCGAGGCCCGGGATCGGGAAGCCGATGGCGCTGTCGAGGTACGACAGCACGAGCCACACGGTGTAGAGCGTGCCGACGGTGGGCACGAAGACCAGGAGACCGCGGCCGAAGTAGCCCGCGAGCCGTGCGGCGGGGCTGTCGTGGCGACGTCGAGTGCGCATGCCCTGCGATTATCGCGGGACCTCCGCGGTGCCAAGCGTCCCCGCCGTGCGCGGCGAGGTGTGCGAGGCCGCGTCCGCGAGCAACACGAACGCGATCCACAAGAGATCAGCCAGCAGGAGATGCACGAGCTGCATCCACACGGGCGCGAGCAGGTAGAGGTTCACGAGGCCAGCCAGGAGCTGCGTCAGCACCAGCGCGGCCACCGCGATCGACAGCGCGCGCGTGGTGCTGCCGTGCGACCCGGTGTGTCGCGTCGTCGCGAGGAAGCCCGAGAGCACGAGCAAGAAGAGGCCTCCGAGCGCAGCGATCAGCGGGTGGATCACGCGCAGGCGCACGAGGAAGTGCGCCGTCGGCGAGAGATCCGCCGCCATGCCCGAGGCGAGCGACTCCGCCGGGAAGAGCGTGTCTCCGAGCGCGGTGATCGCGCCGGCCACGCCCGTCGCGAGCAAGAGGACCACACCCGCTGCGAGCGCCGCCGACAGGCCACCACGGCCTGCGGGCGGCCGCTCCGCGTGTCGCACGGACCAGGGCGTCAGCGCGAGCGAGGCGACGAGGAAGAACGTGTTGACGAGGTGCACCGCGATCCAGCCCGCGCGCGCCGCGGACTGGTTGTCCGCGACGAGCTCGAGCAGCACGAGCGCCGCGCCCACGAGCGCCTCGAGCAGCATGAAGACCATCGTCGCGATCGCGAGCCCGCGCGTGCGGTGTCCCTTCGGGAAGAGGCGCAACGCCCACACGAGCTGCACCACCACGAGCACGAGCGCGATGCCCGAGGTCGCGCGGTGCGTCAGCTCGATCATCGTCTCGACGCTCGCGGCCCGCGGCACCACCTCGCCGTTGCACATCGGCCAGTGCGCGCCGCACCCCGCGCCCGAGCCCGTCGCGCGCACGAACGCGCCCCACGCGATCACCGCGAGGTTGTACGCGAGGACGCCCCACGAGAACCGCTCGAACCGCTGCATGCGCCTGCTCTACCCCCACCTCCCCCCGGGGTCACTCCCGCCCTCGTAACCCCTCGGTTTCATTGGCCTCCTGGGCGCCCGTTGACGCGAGCCCCTGCGCACCCCTCGCGCCGCCCCTCGGCGGGACCTGCTACTGCTCGCGCATGCTCATCGTCCAGGTCTTCGTCCACGTCGTGCCCGAGCACGTCGACGCGTTCATCGCCGCCTCCGAGGCCAACGCCCGCGCGAGCCGTGAGGAGCCGGGCGTCGTGCGCTTCGATCTCCTCCGCGAGGAAGGCAGCGCCGATCGCTTCGTCCTCCTCGAGATCTACCGGACCGACGAGGACCCCGCGCGCCACAAGGAGACGGCCCACTACGCGGCGTGGAAGACCGCCGTCGAGCCGTGGATGGCCTCGCCGCGCAAGAGCGTGAAGTACCGCGCGATCGACCCCGCCGATCCGTCGGCGTGGAAGAGCGCGTGATCGCGCCCTTCGAGATCCTCGCACCGCGCCGCATCGTCTTCGGCGTCGGGCAGGCCGCGAGCCTCACCGCGCACGTGCGCGCGCTCCTCGGCTCGCCCGATCGCGCCTCGATCCTCGTCGTGACGGGCCGCGATCCTTCGCGCCACGAGCCGACCCTCGCGCCGCTCCGCGCCGAGCACGCGCTCCACGTGCACTCGGTCTCGCACGAGCCCAGCGTGGAGGACGCGCTCGAAGCGACGCGGCTCGCGCGCGAGGTCGGTGCGCGCCTCGTGATGGGCCTCGGTGGCGGCAGCGCTCTCGATCTCGCGAAGGCCGTCGCCGCGCTCGCGACCAACCCCGGCGAGCCCCTCGACTACCTCGAGGTGGTCGGCCGAGGGCAGCCCCTCGTCCACGATCCGCTCCCGTTCGTCGCGGTCCCCACGACGGCCGGCACCGGCGCCGAGGCGACGAAGAACGCCGTGCTCACTGCACGAGGGCCCGACGGCCGGCCGGTGAAGGTCAGCCTCCGCAGCGATCGCATGCTCCCGGCGCTCGCCCTCGTCGATCCCGCGCTCGCGCGGTCGGTCCCGCGCGAGGTCACGGCGGCGACGGGCCTCGACGCGCTCGTGCAGGTCCTCGAGCCGTACGTCTCACACGCCGCCACGCCCTTCACCGATGCCCTCTGTCGCGACGCGATCCCGCGCGGTGCGCGCGCCCTCTTTCGCGCGTGCGACGACGGCAGCGATCTCGACGCACGCAGCGACATGGCGCTCGTGAGCCTTCATGGTGGCCTCGCCCTCGCGAACGCCAAGCTCGGTGCGGTGCACGGCTTCGCCGGTCCGCTCGGGGGTCTCTTCGGCGCGCCGCACGGCGCGATCTGCGCGCGCCTCCTGCCGCACGTGATCGAGACCACCCTCGCGGCGCTCCGCGCACGCACACCGCACGCGTCGGTGCTCGCGCGCTACGACGAGGTCGCGCGGTGGCTCACGGCGAGGAGCGACGCGACTGCCGACGATGCGGCGCGCTGGGCCCACGAGACCGTCGCGCGTCTCGCGATCCCGACGCTCTCTGCGATGGGCCTCCGCACCGCGGACCTGCCCACCGTGGTCGCGCAGTCGGCCCGATCGAGCAGCATGAAGGGCCACCCGATCGTGCTCACCGACGACGAGCTCACGCACACGCTCGAGCGCGCGATGTGACGAGCACCGTGCTCACGCGAGCGCGACGCCCGGCGCCACGAGGCGCTCGAGCTGCGCGAGCGGCGTGTTGGTCGCGTCCCGTCAGACCACCGCCGGCTCCTCGACGAGGAGGCCGACCTTCGTGAAGAAGCGGACCAGCTTGCCCTGCACCTCGCGCCGGAGCGCGACCTGCGCGGGGTGGTGGAGCGCGCGCTGACGGACCTCGTACGCGTTCTCGATCCCTGCGTCCTTGTAGACGGTCGGGTTGTAGTAGGTGCTCCAGTTCGCCTTCGTGAAGCCCGAGAGCCACGTGCGGAACTTGGCGTGCTGGGCCTCGTCCCACTCGGGCAGCCACCGCGCGCAGAGCTCCGTCAGGTACGCGCGGTCGAACGCGAGGTGCCGCGACTCGTCGAGGTGGTGCACGGCGCTGATCTCGCGAGCGAGCGGGTCGCAGCGATCGTCCTTCATCGTGCGGATGTTGTAGAAGTCGCCGAAGTCCTCGACGACCATCGCCATCGCGTAGAAGCCGATCTCCTCCTCGCCGGGGCCGAAGTCCTTGGGCAGCGCGAGCGACTTCTCCGGGTAGACGCGGCCGAGGTACTTCCGGCAGAAGAGCCCGAACATCACCATGTGCTTGTTCTCTTCGTCGAGGAAGTGATGCAGGTAGTCGGTGATCTCGGGCGAGAGCTTGTGCCCGTAGAGCCGATGCGAGAGGCCCGCGACGAGGATCTGCTCGCCGTGCAGCGTGTTCGCGAAGAGGTTCGCCTGCTCGGCGATCGAGAGCTTGTGCTTCTGCTCGTCGGTCAGCGCCGCCCAGTCGTCGGTGCCCCACAGCGTGAGGATCTCGGGCGTCATGCCCCACTTGTCCGGGTCGAGCCGATCGCTCCACTCGAAGCGCTTGTAGACGTCGTAGAACGCGTCGCGCGACGCAGCGTTCAGGCGACGACAGAGCTCGTCGGTGCGCGGCATGGTGTCGATCGAGGTCGTCATGCGTCCGAGCGTTGCTCATGCGTGGCGCGATGCAGGTGCGCGCGCTCACCGTGAGGAGCCGCAGTTCGTGTGGGCGCGCCGTGTGTACGGCCGTGCCCCATGTCCGGCACCTTCTCCACCGTCGTCGTCGGCGACGAGTCGCTCACCATCCAGTGCGCCGATCTGCTTCGTGAGAGAGGCCACGCAATCCACGCCGTCGTCACGGGCTCGCCCGAGGTGCGACGCTGGGCCGAGGAGCGGAGCCTGCGGGTGCTCGACGCCTCGATCCTCCGCAAGGACGATGCGCGAGACACGCGCCTCGCCGCCGCGGGCCTCACGCGCGGCGCCGTCGACTGGCTGCTCTCCATCGCGAACCTGCGCGTGCTCCCCGATGCCCTGCTCGCCGTCGGGCGCTCGGGGGCCATCAACTTCCACGACGGCCCGCTGCCTCGCTACGCAGGCCTCCACGCGACGACGTGGGCCTTGCTCGCGCACGAGCGCACGCACGGAGTGAGCTGGCACCTCGTCGAGGGCGGCATCGACGAGGGGAGGGTGCTCGTGCAGCGCGAGGTCGCGATCGCCGACGACGAGACCGCGCTCACGCTCAACGCCAAGTGCTACGCGGCGGGCATCGAGTCCTTCCGTGACCTCGAGGCGGGCCTCGCTTCGGGATCGATCACGCCGCGCGCACAGGATCTCACGCAGCGCACCTACTTCGGTCGCTGGGATCGCCCGAGCGCGATCTGCACGCTGGATCTCTCCGGCGGCTCGGACGACGTCGTCGCGCTCGTGCGCGCCCTCGATCTCGGTCGCTACCCGAGCCCCCTCGGCGTCGCGAAGATCGACGATGTCGAGCGCACCTTCCTCGTGCGTCGCGCCCGCGCCCTCGAGCCGCGTCCCGGTGCTCGTCCTGGCGAGGTGCTCGCGCACGAGGGCGACGAGCTCGTCGTCGCCACGCGCGACGGCGCCGTGTCGCTCGGGGCGCTGCTCGATGCCGACGGCCTCCCGCTCGACCGCGCGTGCTGGCCCCGCGTGGGAGCGCAACTGCCGGCGCTCTCGGCCGACGAGCGCACGCGTCGCAGCGCGCTCCATCGCGAGCTCGCGCAACACGAGGCGCGCTGGGTGCACACGCTCACGGTGCCCGCACTCGTCCTCCCGGGCATCTCGCCCGGCTCGGCAGCCGGCGCACCACGGCCGGGCGCGCACACGCTGACGCTCCATGCGCCGTCGGTGCTCGAGGGAGACACGCTCCTGGCTGGCGTCGCGCTCGCGCTCGTCCGCGCCGCGGGTGTGGCTGCTGCACGCGTCGGCCTCGAGGTCTCGCTCGCGGCCGAGGATCGGCCCCTGCTCGCCTCCGTCGTTCCGTGGTCGATCGCGCCGAACCTCGAACAGCCCGTGCGCGCCGAGCTCGCGGCGCTCGTCGAATCGCTCCGCGTGCTCGCGTCCCAGCGAACCTTCCTTCGCGACTTGCGCGCGCGTCGCGCCGGCCTCGCCGCGAGCTTCGACGACGTCGTGATCGCGCGCGGCGCAGGCGATCTCTGCGCCCACGCCGCGCTCACGGTGCGCATCGAGCCGAGCGGGACCATCACGTTGATCGGCGCGTCCGATCGCACGACACAGCCGCTGCTCGAACGCCTCTGCGTGCGTCTGTCCGCGTTCCTCGACGCGCTCGCGCGCGAGCCGAGCGCACCGCTCGCGAGCCTCGCGATGCTCACCTCCGAGGAGCGCCGCACGCTGCTCGCGTGGAGCGCCGCGCCGCCCGTCGCAGACGCCGCACCCACGTGGGTCGCGGCCTTCACGGCGCAGGTCGATCGCACGCCCACCGCCGTCGCGCTGATCGACGACGCGCTCTCGCTCACCTACGCGGAGCTCGACGCCCGTGCGAACCGCCTCGCGCACGAGCTCCTCGCGCGTGGCGTCGCGCGCGGCGACGTCGTCGGTCTCGGCACCGAGCGCTCGGCGGCGATGGTCCTCGGGATGATCGCGATCCAGAAGTGCGGCGCGGCCTACCTGCCGATCGATCCCGACTACCCCGCCGACCGCGTCGCCTTCGTCGTGTCGGACTCGCGCTGTCCGCTCGTCGTCACCGATGCCGCGAGCGCGCCGCGCTTCCACCACGTCGCGACGCTCCGCACCGACGAGCCCTCGTTGCTCACGCGCCCGAGCACGCGCCCGGCCGTGACCGTCGCGCCCGAGGATCTCGCCTACGTCATCTACACCTCGGGCTCGACGGGCCGCCCCAAGGGCGTGATGGTCGAGCACCGCAACGTCGCGGCGTTCTACGCAGCGATGGACGAGCGCATCCCGCGCGCCGTCGCGGCGCCGACGTGGCTGGCAGTGACGAGCATGTCGTTCGACATCTCGGTGCTCGAGCTCGGCTACACGCTCGCGCGCGGCTACCGCGTCGTGCTCTACCGCGGGCCGACACGCGCCGAGGGCAGCGCGGGCGCGCGCGCCACCAGCGCGCACGGGCCCATGGAATTCGGTCTCTGCTACTGGGGCAACGACGATCAGCCCGGCCGAGGCAAGTACCGCCTCCTCCTCGAGGGCGCGCGCTTCGCGGACACGCACGGCTTCACCTCCGTGTGGACGCCCGAGCGTCACTTCCACGCGTTCGGCGGCCCCTTCCCGAACCCGAGCGTCTCGGGCGCCGCGGTCGCGGCCATCACGTCGAACCTCGCGATCCGCGCATGCTCCGTCGTCTTGCCGCTGCACCACCCCGTCCGCGTCGCGGAGGAGTGGGCGATGATCGACAACCTCTCGGACGGCCGCGTCGGCCTCGGCATCGCGGCGGGCTGGCAGCCCGACGACTTCGTGCTGCGGCCCGAGAACACCCCGCCCGCGTCCAAGAGCGCGATGTTCCGCGACATCGAGGTCCTGCGTCGCCTCTGGCGCGGCGAGGCCGTGGAGTTCCCGCGCAAGGACGGCTCGATGCACGCCGTCGTGAGCCAGCCTCGACCCGTGCAGAAGGAAGTGCCGATCTGGCTGACGATCGCGCTCAACCCCGAGAGCTATCGCCAGGCCGCGGACGTCGGCGCCAACGTGCTCACGCACCTCCTCGGCCAGTCCATCTCCGAGCTCGCCGACAAGATCCGCCTCTACCGCGAGCGACTGCGCGAGCTCGGCAAGGACCCGGCCTCCGGCAAGGTCACGCTGATGCTCCACACCTTCGTGGCGCCCGATCGCGAGAGCGCACGCGAGGCCACGCGCGCGCCGCTCAAGCAGTACCTCACGTCCGCGGCCTCGCTCATCAAGCAGTACGTGTGGATGTTCCCCGCGCTCAAGCGCCCGCACGGCGCGGACTCGCCCGACAACATCGATCTCGCCACGCTCGATGCGGACGAGCTCGACGCGATCCTCGAGTACGCGTTCCACCGCTACTTCGACGAGAGCGGACTCCTGGGCTCGATCGAGGACTGCGTCGCGCGCGTCGAGGAGCTGCGCGCGATCGGCGTCGACGAGATCGGCTGCCTCGTGGACTACGGCGTGCCGACCGACACCGTGATCTCCTCGTTCCCGCACCTCGCGGAGGTGGTGCGCCGCACGAGCCATTCGCATCGCGAAACACCCTCCGCAGAGGGCGATCGCGAGGATCGTTCGTTCGCGGCCGAGGTCGCGCGTCACGGCGTCACGCACCTCCAGTGCACGCCGAGCCTCCTCAGGCTCTTCCTCGCCGACGATCGCGCGCGGGCCGCGCTCGGCAGCCTCATGCAGGTCCTCGTCGGAGGCGAAGCGCTGCCGCTCTCGCTCGCGGAGGAGCTGCGGCGTGTGTCGCCTGCGCGCATCGAGAACATGTACGGGCCGACCGAGACCACCGTGTGGTCCACCTCGGACACGGTCGATCCCACCGAGGGGCGCGTGACGATCGGCCGGCCCATCGCGGGCACGCGTGTGTACGTGCTCGACGCGGCGCGCGGGCTCGTGCCGCCGGGCGACGTCGGCGAGCTGTGGATCGGTGGCGCGGGGGTGACGCGCGGCTACCTCCACCGCGAGGAGCTCACGGCGGAGCGCTTCGCGCTCGATCCGTACTCACCCGCGCCCGGCGCGCGCATGTACCGCACCGGCGACCTCGCGCGCTTCCAGGCCGATGGACGCCTCGAGTTCCTCGGTCGCGTCGATCACCAGGTGAAGGTGCGCGGCTACCGCATCGAGCTCGGCGAGATCGAGACCGCGCTCGCGAAGGTCTCGGGTGTGCGCGAGGCCGTGGTGCTCGCCCGCCCGGCGAGCGATCGCGACGGCGACGACGAGCTGCGCCTCGTCGGCTACGTGACGCCGCTCGCCGGTGCCGCGCCCTGCGCGAACGACATGCGCGAGACGCTCTCGCGCACGCTCCCGAGCTTCATGGTGCCCGAGCGCTTCGTCGTGCTCGGGCAGATGCCGCTCTCGCCCAACGGCAAGATCGATCGCAAGGCGCTCCCCGCGCCCGAGTCCGCCCCCGCGCCGGTCGCCGATGTCGCCGCGGCCCGGCCGGAGAACGAGCTCGAGGCCAAGATCGCCGCGCTCTGGTGCGAGGTGCTGGGTCTTCCCACGGTGAGCACCACCGCGAGCTTCTTCGAGGTCGGTGGGCACTCGCTGCTCGCGGTGAAGCTCCACCGCCGCCTCAAGGAGCTCGTGGGCGGTGCCATCACGATGACCGACGTGTTCCGATTCCCCACGATCCGTGGCCTCGCGGCGCACGTGGCCGAGGCGGAGTCGGGGGCGTCCGGGCCGAGCGAGCTCGACGCGGTCGCCCAGCGCGCGGCCGCACGACGCGAGGCGATGAAGCGTCGGCGCTGACGGCGCACCCAAGCGATCGGGAGCCGGGGTAGTCTCCTCGCGACCCCCCGGAATTGTTCGTGATCCGCACGCTCGAGAAATACGAGCTCCTCGAGGAGATCGGCCATGGCGGCATGGCGACGGTCTTCCGCGCCCGCGACACGAACCTCGATCGCCTCGTCGCGCTGAAGCTGATGCATCCGCACCTGCGCGGCGCGAAGGAGGCGCGCGCGCGCTTCCGTCGCGAGGCGCAGAGCGTCGCGCGCCTGCGCCACCCCTGCATCCTCGAGATCTACGACTACTCCGGCGAGGGCTCGGACGAGAGCTACATCGCGGCGGAGCTGCTGACGGGCCCGACGCTCAAGGTCTACGTGGAGCAGGCCATCGAGCTGCCGGCCGAGATCGCCGCGTGCTTCGGCATCGAGATCGCCCGGGCCCTCGTGGCGGCGCACGAGAAGGGGATCATCCACCGCGACGTGAAGCCGGAGAACATCCTGCTCCACGAGAACCGCTGCCTGAAGCTCACCGACTTCGGCATCGCGGACATGGTGGACTCGCAGTCGATGACGGCGACGGGGCAGATCCTCGGCTCGCCCGGTCACATGGCCCCCGAGCAGATCGAGGGACAGCACACCGACGCGCGCACCGACGTCTTCGCGCTCGGCACGGTTCTCTACTTCCTCGCGGTCGGTCGCTTGCCGTTCACCGGCAAGAACCCGCACCAGATCCTCAAGCGCATCCTCGACGGAGACATCCCGGATCCGCTGCGCTTCCGGTCCGCGATCGGCGGGCGATTCAAGGCGATCCTCTACAAGGCGATGGCCAAGAGCGCGGCCGATCGTCACCAGAGCGCGGCGGAGCTCGAGGCCGCCCTCCGCGCCTACGTGGCCCCGATCGGCATCGACGATCCCGCACGCGAGGTCGCGCGCTTCCTCGCCGATCCGAGCGTCGTGCGCGACGACGTGAACAAGCGCATCGTGGCGGCCGAGATCGAGCTCGGAAAGCGCGCGCAGGCCGAGGATCGCAAGGCCGACGCGAACGACGCGTTCGGTCGTGCGCTGGCCATCGACGAGAAGAACGAGGAGGTCCTCGCCCTCGTCTCGAGCCTCGGCCGCGCGGCGGAGCGAGAGCGAAACCAGAAGCGCTTCGGCGTCGGCGCCCTGGGCCTCGCCGCGCTCGGTCTCGTCGGCTGGGCCGCGTTCTCGCTCCTGGGCGGCCCCGAGCCCATCGGCCCCGAGCCGCGCCCCGCGCCCGACGCGGCGGTGCCCGACGCAGCGCTGCCGCCCGACGCCGGGAGCGACGCACCTCTCGAACGCGAGGACGCCGCGACCGACGACGCCTTCGTCGAGCCCGACGCCGCCACCCCGATGCAGATCGAAGGTCGCCCCATCCACCGCGATCCCGCGGTGATCGCGGTCCCTCGCCGCGTGCTCCTCGATCCCGATCCGCAGAACGTGCGGGTCTCCGTCGACGGCGCGGAGCCCCGCGACTACGGCCCCTCGTTCAACTCGATCGAGCTCGTCCCCGGGCGACACCGCTTCCAGTTCGTGTCCAACGTCCCCTGCTGTGCGGACACCACGATCGAGCGCGACATTCCGTCCGGCACCGGCGACTACACCCTCTCGCACGTGCTGCCGTCTCGGCCCGCCCTGCTGCTGGTTCGCACGAACGTGCCGGCGGACGTGGTCGTCGAAGGCGGCCCGCACGGGCGTGCGCGCCGGCCGATCACGGTGCCCATCCACTCCCGCGAGCGCAGCGAGCTCCGCACGATCACGGTGACAGCCCCCGGCTACCGCGCGTATACAGGCGACGTGCAGCTCTCCGCCGGCGCCACGCCCGAGGTGCAAGTCACCCTCGAGCCCGATCCGTCCGCGCCGGCCCCCGAAGGTGGGCCGCCGGGCGGAGCGGGCGAGTGAGCTCGGCGCGCGCGCACGTCGGCGTCGTGGCGGGCCGGATCGTGCGCGCGACGGGCGTGATCCTGGCCCTGTTCGCGGCCCTCTTCGTCGCGCCGTCTCTCGCTCGCGCGGGCGACATCGAGGATTTCCAGGCCGCACGCACGTTCTACGACGCACACGACTGGCCTCGCGCGATCGCCGCGTTCGAGGCGCTCGTCGGCGGCGAGACCCCGCGCCTGGCGAGCCAGCCCCTCGTGCTCGAGTCGCGCAAGTACCTCGCCGCGGCCTACGTCTTCGTCGGTCGTGAAGGCGCCGCGTCCGATCAGATCGAGCGCCTGCTCCTCACCGAGCCCACCTACGAGCTCGACCCGACCGAGTTCCCCGGCGAGGTCGTCCAGCTCTTCGAGCGCGTGCGCGAGCGCCTCGCCGAGCGTCGCGAGGCGCAGGCCGAGCGCGCGCGTCTCGCGGCCGAGGTCGAGCGCCTCACCGGCGAGAATCGAGCGATGCGCGAGGAGCTCGAAGGCGAGCGGATCATCGAGGTCCCGCGCTCGCAGTGGCTCATGCAGATCCCCTTCGGCGTGGGCCAATTCGAGAACGGCGAGGAAGGCCTGGGCTGGTTCTTCTTCGTCACGGAGCTGCTCGCCGGTGCGGGCTCCGTCGCCACGCTCATCGCACAGCAAGCCCTCGTCGCCGCGATCCAGAACAACGGCATGGGCGTCGATGGTGCGCTCTGGCAGCGGGTCAACGAGGCGCTCTCCATCGTCGAGCCGCTCTCGTGGAGCTCGAGCGCCCTCTTCGGCGTGCTCGTCGCGACCGGCTTGATCCAGGCGAACATCGCGTTCACACCCACGCGCTCGGTGCGCGTGCCGGGTCGAGCGGTGCCCACCTCTCCCACCGTCTCGCTCCAGCTCAGCCCCGCCTTCGTCGGCCTCTCGGGCACGTTCTGATCGCCCTCCTCCGTGGGTTGGATCACGAACGAAGCCCTCGATGCTTGACACGAGGGGACTCACCAGTAATGTTCCGGCCCCTTCTCCGGGGCCTGCCCTCGTTTTCCCTGGATTTCTGCAGAAATCCCGAGTCCCACTTCGAAAGACCTGCCGCGCATGCCGACCATCAATCAGCTCGTTCGCAAGGGCCGCACCCAGATCGTCAACAAGACCGCGTCCCCCGCGCTCGAGTCCTGCCCGCAGAAGCGCGGCGTCTGCACGCGCGTGTACACGACGACCCCGAAGAAGCCGAACTCGGCCCTCCGCAAGGTCGCCCGCGTGCGCCTCTCGAACGGCACCGAGGTCACCTCGTACATCCCGGGCGAGGGTCACAACCTGCAGGAGCACTCGGTCGTCCTCATCCGCGGTGGCCGCGTGAAGGACCTCCCGGGCGTCCGCTACCACGTCGTCCGCGGCGCGCTCGACGCGTCGGGCGCGGCGGGTCCCTCGAACACGAACAAGGCCTCGCGCACGCAGGGCCGCTCCAAGTACGGCGTGAAGCGCCCCAAGAAGTGAACCGGCCCGCCCGCTCACGCTGAGATCGTCAGGAGACAGAGATGCCGCGTCGTCGTGAAGTCCCCAAGCGCAAGATCCTTCCCGATCCGAAGTACCACGATCGGATGATCGCGAAGTTCTGCAACGTCGTGATGAAGCAGGGCAAGAAGAGCACCGCCGAGGGCATCGTCTACGGCGCGCTCGACGTGATCGCGA
>JBILLJ010000326.1:0-3520 GCA_044376125.1 Sandaracinaceae bacterium | reverse complement strand
GGCCCGACGGTTGGCGGTGCCGGCACCGACTACCCCGTCCGGGCTCGCGCCTCCCGGGAGGCGATGGCGCAGGGGCTCGCGGACCTCGTCCGCGACGTCGACTACTCCAACTTCAAGTCGGCCGTCGCGGTACGGGTCGGAAAGCGGCGGGCCGAGATCTACGGCTCCGTCTGGTCGGACCTCCTCGCGATCGCGTCGGAACCGACGCCGTCGCCAGCGCCCGTGCCGCGCCGAGCGCCGCTCTCGGAGACGCCCCCGGAGGGCCTCCGCCCCGCGTTCGGTGGCGTGGTGATCCGCGGAGGAGACGTCCTCCTGCGTCGCCCGACCGGCGACTACGACGGCTATGTGTGGACCTTCCCGAAGGGACGCCCCGCGCCGAGCGATACACCGGAGCAGACCGCGCTCCGCGAGGTCCGCGAGGAGACCGGCGTCGTGACCGAGATCGTCGGCGCGCTGCCGGGCTGGTTCCAGGGCGGCACGACCGCGACGCGCTTCTTCGTGATGCGCCCCGTCCAGGAGACCGGCGTCCTCGACCGAGAGACCCAGCAGACCGCGTGGGTGCCGCTCACCGAGGCCGACGCCTGGGTCGCGCAGACGCGGAACGCGACCGGGCGCGCACGCGACCTCGCAGTCCTCGCCGAGGCTCGCGCCTGGCTCGCCGCGCGCTGACGAGGCCGCCGCGACTCGCCAGACGTCTGTCTAAACCCGGGATCCCCAGCGAGCACCTGCGTCCGCGGACCGGTCAGTACGGCCCGGGCAACCTGACGCAGCACGAGGCGTTCCTCCGCAAGGTCGCGGACCGCTCCGCGCTCCACGACGAGATCGTGTCCTGGTTCCTGACCCTGCCGCTCTGGCTTACCGACGCGAGCTTGATCAGCTCGAGAGGCTGAGCGCGGTGAACTGCTGGGGAGAGTACGATCCCCTCGATGACCTTGCCGTCGCCGCGACCCACACGCAGAGAACTCATCGAAGAACTCAACCAGGAGATCCTCGCCGGCAACTGCGTCGCGCTTGTCGGCGCAGGCTTCACGGCGCCCGTGTCGGGAAGGCGGGACCTGCTCTTCGAGGTCGCCACGGTCATCGACCGCAACCAGGCTGCACCACGGGCGATCCCAGGTCTCGAGGCTTGGTTGGGCCGTGACAGCGACAAGCGTCTCCCCGCATCCGACTACGAGGCCGCTGCGCAGTTTCTTCGCGACCTGGCCGGACTCGGTTTCGACGACCATGTGAAGGTTGCTCTCGAGGCGCGCCGCTTTCGCGCGGCTTCGGCGAGCACGCAGTTGGTCAAGAGGCGCCGCGGCTTGCTCCAGTCGATCCCGTTCCGCGCCGTCCTGACGCTCAACTTCGATCAGGTCATCGAGGGTCGCGACGCTGCTCTGGAGCCCGACGTGTATCGCGCGATCCTCGTCGAGAACCCGCGTGGTCAAGGCTGGTACGAACCCAACATGAAACAGCGCGAAGGCGCTCTCCCCGCTTCGAAGTTGCGACCCGTGATCAAGCTCCATGGAGGCACTGGGTCGCGCGAAAGCGGTGTCGTTCTGGCTTGGAGCGACTACGGCCGACGCCTACACGCCGATCCCGCGTACCTCACCTTCCTGAGGTCCCTGATGTCGACGCGGTCGTTTCTCTACGTCGGCTTCTCGTTCACCGATGCGTACCTGAACGAGCTCCGGCGAGAGCTCGCCACGCTGTTTGGCACGTCGAAGGGGAGCGGACTCCCGAAGAGCTATGCGATCCTCCCCAACGTCGAGGACGTGCGTCGGACGCACTTCGAGCGTCACGAGGGCATCCAAGTCATCGAGTATTCCATCGACGCGAACCCTCCCGATCCATCCAAAGCCCACCAGGAGTTTGACGACATTCTCGAGTCGATCGCCCACGGGTGCAGTGCATCGCAGCGGATGCGAGAGGCGCTCAAGGGCAGGCGAGTCCTTTGGCTCGACCCACAGCCCGCGAACAACGAGATCGCTCTGGAGGCCATGGGCGCCCGGGACGGATGCGTACGCGCTGACTTGGTAACCAGCCTTCCCGAGGCGCTTGCCAGGTTCAGTGGTGCAGCGAATGCGGGGCAGCCCTACGACCTCGTCCTCACGCACTGGGGACAGGGGCAAGGGACGGCTCCTGACGGGCGCAAGTGCTCGACGGCGGAGGGTCTTCTCGTGCGTCTCCCCCGGACCCTGTCCGGGTCCGCGCCGGTGATCGTGTTTTGCGCGCCCGGGTCCGCCGAGAAGAACCGTCCGAGCGCCCTCCGAAATGGGGCCTTCGACCTCGCCTCACAGTTCTACGAGCTGTTCGAGGCCATCGCGCGGGCTGCCCAGACGTTCCGCAACGCTCGCAACGCCTCGCCCGACGTCACGGGGTAGTCCGAGCGTCACCACGCACCTCGACGGGTACCTGTCTGCCCCATCCGGATGCGGCGAGCGCTACAGGCCCACGTACTCACGAACCGCCTTGTCGACGTCAGCACCGAGATCGGTGCGGAGCTTGTCGAGGGCGGCCGCGAGGTAGCGCTTCACGGTCGCGAGGCTGACGTTCATTGCCGCCGCGGTCTCCTCGAGCGAGAGGTCCTCGCCGTGGCGGAGCTCAAAGGCCATCTGGTGATCGACGGGCAGCTCGTGCAACGCGCGCAGGAGCCGGGTGCGTGAGTCGAGCCGGCTCGAGAGGGTCGGCCCGAGGTCGAGCGCGGTGTGGACCGTACTGTCGAACGGCGTGGAGGGCCGGTGCTTCTCATAGAGCTTGAGGACCTGGAAGCGCGCGATGCCCCAGAGGTAGGCCTTCTCGCTCCCGGTCGCGCGCTCGCGACCCTCGACGAACGCGAGCATCGTGGCCTGCACGAGATCGAGCACCTCGGAGTCGGGGACCTTGGTGTGGAAGAAGCGGCGGAGCTTCGGCCACTCGTCGCGGATGAGCTGCTCCAGGATGCGGTCACGGTTCGCGGTCATTCGGGCCTCCGAGCGTCATGTCCGATGAAGGGTGCGATATGGCTCACTCGCCCAGCGACGACGACGCCATCGCTCTCGATCTCGACCGACCCTCGGAGGCTCTCCGGGGTGTCGGGGAAGAAGAACCGGTACGTTCGGCCGAGCACGGGGACGGTGGCGCGAACACCGTCTTCACCGGGCTCGAGTCTGACGGTCGCGAGGCGCGTGGGATCGTCGGTCAAGATGTTGCAGGACAGGGTCGACGCGTACTTCTCGAACTGAGCCTCGCATGTTGCTGGGTCGGCGACGGTGACGCGCCAGCAACCGACGAAGCCGTCCGCGCGCGTTCGGAGCTCATGAGTCCCTGCCAGGCCGTCGCAGGACACCGTCGTCGCCGTCGCAGGCGGCGCAGCGGCAGAGCCCGCGGCACCGGGGAGCGGCGCCGGGGCGGGTGGATCCGTGCGAGGGGCGGTGGCGTCCGGCTCGTCGTCAGCTCGCGTGGAAGCCAACGAGAGGGGGACCGCTGCGGATGTCACCGATTCTTCGGGGCCGGCCGCCGCAAGTACCGCGCGCTCGAGCCGCCGAGCCACGCTCATCGC
>JBILLJ010000284.1:0-5117 GCA_044376125.1 Sandaracinaceae bacterium | reverse complement strand
GTCGCGACGACATCGGCGTCCGGCGCACAGAACCGCGACATCGAATTCGCAGAGGTTGCATGGGCCTTTTTTGCAGCAAGGCTGGCAGACTGAGCGCGCCCGCCTGATTGCGGGACAGTGACAACGCGCGCGGCTCGAGGGCGCGAGGACCGGCGTCTCGAGCACCCCCGGCCGTAGTCGCCACCAGCACTTGCGAGGCACCGTCGCCGCCATCGTGCTTCGCCGTAGCCCCCTCGTGGGGGAGCTCGACGACACAGCAAGGCCTCGGTGAGCAATCACCGGGGCCTTCGCGTCTCCCCCACGTTTCCGCGCGTGCGCTGGTCATTCAGGCGTCCCGTGCGTGTTTCGCGGCATCGTGATCACCCAGATCGCCGCATCGTGATCACCCAGATCGCCGCATCGTGATCACCCAGATCGCCGCATCGTGATCACCCAGATCGCCGCATCGTGATCACCCAGATCGCCGCATCGTGATCACCCAGATCGCCGCATCGTGATCGTGGAAGTGTTGGTGCCTTCACGAAGTCGTGGATCGAGACATGGTCCTTCCCGTCGTACAGGCGGGTTCCGCGACCGATGAGCCGCTTGAAGCCCGCGTATCGATCGGCGCGTCGACGCTCGGGCGCTCGCACGGCACGCGGAGCGTGACTGCGAGCTCGCCCGCGTGCGCGCGGACCTGGACCGTTTGCTCGACCGCCGGGCCGCCATACCACGCGTCGCGGAGCGCCTTGGCGTTCTTCGAGAGGAACACCGGCAGCGCGAGGCAGATGGCCTCGAGGATCGCCAGCTCGCGCGCGGAAGCGGTCCGCGACACGAGATCTTCTCCCACCGCGACGGGCCAGGGATAGGCACTCGCGCCGGCGACCTCCCAGCGGTGCGTCGCGATCTCCTTGCGCAGCAACGGGCTGAGGTCGGCACCCTTCTCGAAGTTCAACGCGACGAGCTTCGGCATCGAGGGCGCCCGCTCGCCACGTTGCATCGCGTCCGCCGCGTCGAGGTAGGCATGGAAGTCCGCGAGGCTCGCGAAGAGGAGGATCCCGAAGCTCGTCTGCATCTGGCCGATGACCGAGACGACGGCATCGCGGAGCTCGAGGCTCTCGATGGTCACGGCGATCAGCCCGTCGTCGGCGGGCACGGTGGCCCAGGGCCTCGCTCGGAAGAGGGCCGCCGCGGCACGGAAGAAGGCCTCGACGCGCTCGGGCCCCGCGTTGGCCCAGAGGTACGAGGGCGGTGCCCCGCTTCGCTCGCTCAGGTCCCGTCGCATCGCTTCGAACACCGCGTCGACCTCGGGCGTGGGCGCGCAGACGATCTCGATCCCCTCGAGCGAGGACCTCAGCACCTGGGCGAGCTCGGGCGATGCGACGCGCACGCGACTGGGCGTGTGCGGTCGCCCGTGCATCGGCCGCTCCATCGCCTCGCGGATGCTCTGCGCCGCGAGGTGGATCACCTCGCCTGGCCGGCCGACGGCGTGGCCGACGACCGCGCCCTCCTCGCTCATCCAGAACAGTGACTCGGGTCGATAGGGCTCGCCCTCACCGGTGACGAACGCCGGCATGAGGCCGATGCCGCCGATCCACTCCACGCCGCGCACTCTCTTGCTCGCCATCGTCACACGACCTCTCCGGGTGAAGCGGCAATGTAGGTGATCCGATGCGCGAGCGCCCACCGGCGCAGGGCTCGGGACGAATCGATCCCCCGCGCCACGCGGCATGGCCTCCGAGGCGCGTCAGAGCGAGAGCCGCACGGTGCTCGAGAGCCGCAGATCGGTGCTCTCTACACCCGTGGGAGGGGCGCTGTCGTGGAGCACCGTCAGCGTCGCTCCGAGCCCGAACACCGTGTCGATGGCGGCGAGCGCCTCGAGCTCTTCGAGGAAGCGGAAGTCCGCGAACGCATCGAACCGCGGCTGGTAGTACACGGTGTTCTGCAAGAGCAGCGTTCCGTCGAAGACGGCCAGTCGCATCGTCAGGTAGTTGGTCCAGCGGTGCTCGAACGACTCGGGGGCGTCGGTGGCGCCTTCGAGCACGTCGATGCGGTCGTACTCGAACATGTAGCCGGTCCCGGCCCAGAGCAGGAAGACCGGCTCGTGCACGATCTCGAAGCGCGCACCGAGCCCCGTCACCGCGCGCCCACGCAGACGCTGGAACTCGTTGGTCTGGTGCTGTGCGAAGAGGTCGGATCCGACGCGCTCGTGCCACATCGCGGTCCAGCGCAGGTGCACGAAGCTCTGGTTGAGGAACGGCGCGCCCGCCCGCTCTGCGAAGCGACCACTGCCGAGGAGGAAGAGGCGCTGCGCCACGAAGGGCAGAGGGGCCGCCTCGCCCTCGGGGACCGGTGCGCGCGGGTGCAGCGTCTGGAACTGCACGCGTCCCGCTCCGCCCACGTCGAGCAGCTCGACGTTGCCGCGGCTGAGGGCGAAGCTGCCGTCGAGGCCACCGGACCAGCCGTCACGAAACGGGTTGGGGCGCAGCGTCTCGGAGTTGACGGGATTGGCCCTCGCCGTGGTCGCCGGCACGGCCACGAGGAGGATGGCCAGAATGGAAGGGAGGTGACGGTGCGTGGGCACGTGGTGTTCTCTCCACGCTCACCTTCATCCTCCTCGTTCGGGTCGACCACTTCAGCCCGTGCACATCGCCGTTGCATCCGGCGAAACCGGTCGCCCAGGTTCTGGCGCCGGTGACGAGGCGGCGGGGCACCGAACCAACCGAACGCGAGATCGACCTCGCCGATTGCGAGGCCCTCGGGCACCGCGTGACGCGCGGAGTGGACGACCTCGAGCCGAACGTGGGCGCGCGCGGCCAGGGCGGCCAGGAGCGGTGGCAACACCACGAGCTGCACGTAGTCGTCGGCCGACGAAGGTGCGAGCGTCGCGAGGGGTCGAAGGTGGGCGGCGCGACGGCGCCCTCGAGGAGCGAGAGCCCGCGACGCACGTCCTCTCGGACCGCATCTTCGACTCGCCCACGAAAGGAGCGTCCGGTGAAGATCAGCGATCCGAACCAGGTTCGGCACTGGCTCGCCGACGGCGTGAGGAGCGCCGAAGTCCTGCCGCCGATCCACTTTGCGAGTGGGCACGTTGCGAGTGGGCACGTTGCGAGTGGGCACGTTGCGAGTGGGCACGTTGCGAGTGGGCACGTTGCGAGTGGGCACGTTGCGAGTACCGACGTGCACGTGTTCACCGGCGGCAAGGCCGCGCGGAAGGGGGCCGGGCTGCCGCTCGAGGCGCGCAAGCGCGTCACAGGGCTCGTTCTTCCCGCACCGAGGATGCATGTGCGCCTGGGCGCACTCGACGGCCTGCCCATGGACGAAGCAGCGCTGGCCTGGCGACGCGGCGACTCGGGCTCGTGCCCGAAGGTGCGGAGCCGAAAGAGGCGGCGGCGATCTTCCCCTGACCGTGTGGGCGGCGGCGTACGACGGAGTCCCCGCCATCGACGGATCGGGGCCGACCATGCGCCCGAATCTCACCCCGTATCCCTCGCCATCCTGCCAACGGTTGGGGGGCAAGTGGTGGAAAAGTCATGTGTTTCCGACTGTCTCCGCCACTGGTACGGAGGTGGCGGCCCGGAGTCCGCGGGGGTGTTCGACGACCGGATTGGTCATCCCGTCACGAGGCGGCGACTCCACCCCGGAGTGGAAAACTGGTTTTCGTCCATTGACGTGAAGGCAATCCAACGGCACTGTCGCGACCCATGACCACCCGTGACATCGAAGCTCGTGTTGCCGCGTTCGTTGCCGACCTCGACGGACTCGTCCGTCAGGCCGCCCTCGAGGCGGTTCAGGCCGCCCTCGGCGGCGCCAAGCCGGCGCCCGCCAAGAAGGCCGCTGCGCCCGCGAAGGCGGCCGCGAAGGCGGCTGCGCCCGCGAAGGCGGCTGCGCCCGCGAAGGCGGCTGCGAAGCCGGCGAAGAAGGGCGCCAAGCGCGACCCGAAGGAGCTCGAGAAGCTCGTCGAGGCCGTCAAGGCCCACATCACGCAGCACCCGGGTGAGGGCGTCGAGACGATCGCCAAGCACCTCAACGTCTCCTCCAAGGAGATCACGCTTCCCATCACGAAGCTCCTCGCCTCCAAGGCGATCAGCAAGAAGGGCGAGAAGCGCGCGACCAAGTACTACCCGGCCGCGAAGAAGTGATCCTCCAGACCTGCAGGTGTTGGAGCCTGCAGCCCGAATGAAGACACGGCCTCGGTGAGCGATCACCGGGGCCGTCTCGTTGGGGCCGTCTCGTTGGGGCCGTTTCGTTGGGGCCGTTTCGTTGGGGCCGTTTCGTTGGGGCCGTTTCGTTGGGGCCGGTCGCCGATGCGGCGCGCCGTCAGGGCTTCTCGGGGGGAGGCTGCCAGAGCTCGACCTTGTTGCCGTCGGGGTCGAGGATCCACGCGAAGCTGCCGGTGTCGTCGGTGTCGGGGCCCTTCACGATCGTGACGCTCGCCTCGCGGAGCTGCGCGAGCAGCGCCTCGAGGTCGTCGACGCGGTAGTTGATCATGAAGCTCGCCTCGCTCGGGCTGAACCACTTCGTGTCGCTCGCCGCGACGTGCCACACGGTCGCGCCGCTCGCCGCGCCCGGATCGAGGGGCCACTTCAGTATCGCGCCGCCCCAGGGCTCGAGGGGGATCCCGAGGTGCTTCGCGTACCAGGCCGCGAGCTCCTTCGGATCCGACTTCGCCTTGAAGAACACTCCACCGATCCCAGTGACCTTTGCCATGTCCGAGACCGTGCCAGAACGGCCGCGGCGGCGAAAGCGCGGCCGCTCACTCAGGCGCTCGAGCCCGCGAGCCGCACGAGGTCGCGACTGAGAGCACGTGGCACTCGGATTGATCGATGCGAGTGCCACGGGCTCGATTCGGCGGGAGGGAGGCTCTCGCCGATTCACTCGGGTGCAGCTGGGGCCAGATCCAGCGCCTGAGGCATGAGGCCCTCGAAATAGTGCGGATCTTCGGGGATCTTGGGGTTGCAACACCAACCAACCTCCAGCCGGAGATCCGCGATGCCGACGATATCCAAGCCGAGCCTCGTTCGTAACGGGGACGACGGTCCCAACGACGAGCGTGCCGCGCGCGCAGCGATCCTCGACCGAGCGCACGCGTTGTGCGCGCTCGCAACCGAGCAAGCGACGCAGGGCGCTACGTTCGC
>JBILLJ010000283.1:0-5140 GCA_044376125.1 Sandaracinaceae bacterium | reverse complement strand
TGATGGCCAACCGGCGCATCTCCTCCAGAGTGGCATGGTCAAGGCTTCGTCCGTCGCGCTTCTCGCTCATCGGCAGCACGAACTCTACTACGTCAGAGACCATGCACATCTTCCGCGATCATGAGTACATGGAAGTGCAGACCGAGTCGGGAGCGCAGAGCGCGGAGCCACAGGGCGGAACGCAGTACGCGACGCCACCCAGGGTGTTCTCGATGACCCCGTCGGGGCACGAGCCGCGCACGCTCACCGTCCAGTCGCAGGCGTCTCCACGGCTGTCGTGGTCACCGTCGCGCTGATCCGGGTTGGCCGTGCCAGGACAGTTGTCCGTCGTCGTCGGCAGACCGTCGCGGTCGATGTCCTCGAACGCGCGGAAGTCGGGGGCACTCCCCGGGTAGCCCTGCACGTACCAGAAGTAGTTCAGCACGTCCTGGTTCCACTCCGTGCCGTCGGGAGGCGACTCCAGCGTTCCGTCGCGGAGGTCGTCCGCCACGGCGTCGAGGAGGCCGGACTCGGCGAACATGACCGAGAGGAGGGCCACGAACGCGGCGCGGTCCGATCCGTCGTTGGGCACGTACGTCGCGCCGCCGATCGGACCGGGATCGAACGACGGGATCGTCACCCCGAGCCCCACTCGGAGCTCCGACTCGGCCTGCCTTCGAGCAGCCTCGATCTCCATCCCGCCCCGAACGAGAACACGAAGCCGTGGTGTGATGAGGTGCGTCACGACGGTCGCAGAGCTCGTCAGCGCTCCCCGTGAGTCCGGTGACACGATCGCGCGGAGGACGAGCCCTTCCTCGTACGCGCCTGGGTTCCGCTCGTCGTGCGCGTCGCCACTGATTTCCACCTGGTAGAGCATGCCCGCGAGCGAACGGAGCTCGAACTCGCCCCAAGGGCCGAACGTCTCGGTGGTCAGGATCGTCCCCGTGGGAAACAGGAGCTCATCGAGCGCAGCGACGCTCACCCGCGATCCAGGCGCGAACGGGCCTTTCTGCGCCAGTCCGTGGATCCACTCTCGTGGGCCCGCATCGCCCGACGCGGCGTCGTTCGACGCTGCATCGCTCGGCACGTCGCTCCGAGCAGCGTCCTCAGCCACCGGCGCATCGAGCGCGCGCGCATCGGCCTCCAGGGCGCGCGTGTCCAGAGGCGGGCTCGTGTCCGGGGAGGATCGGACGTCGAGAGGTGCGTCCGCTGACACGTGCGCATCCATGATGGATCCGTCGGTGCCAGCGTCGGTCGGTGTCGGCGGGGCATCGCAGCCCGACGAGCTCGCCCACAGCGCAACGGCGGCGAGCGGTGCCCACCAACGACCCACACGCTCCTCGTGCATGACCCATCGTGTCACGGCCGTCGGCGGACGTTCAACCGACGACCACGGTCGTCCCGCGGGTCGGATCAGACGTCGAGCACGAGCTTGCCAGTCGTGGTGCCGGACTCGAGCGCGCGGTGCGCGTCGGAGACGCGCTCGAAGGGGAGGCTGCGCGTCGGCAGGACGCGGAGCTCGCCGCGCTCGAGGCCGCCCCAGATCGCGCCGATCGCTTCCTCGAGCAGGCTGCGCTCCTCGAAGAGGTAGCTGAGGTTGAACGCGAGCACGCTCTTGTTCTCGCCCGTCATGCGCAGCGGATCGAAGCGCGGCGTGCGCAGCCACGAGGTCGCGAGGCGCCGCCAGCTCGGCTTGCCCGTGGTGCTCTCTCCGGCGCGCGGGAGCATCGTGTGGAAACCGTACACGACGAGGCGTCCCGGTGAGCGCAGCGCCTCGTACGAGCCCCTCAGCGTCTCGGCGCCGTTGGCGTCGAGCACCACGTCGTAGCCGCGCGGCGAGATCGCGCGCGCCCGCGCGAAGAGGTCCTCGCGGCTCTTGTCGATCACGTGCGTCGCGCCGAGCGCGCGCGCGACCTCGACCTTGTCGGTGCGCCCGACGACGGCGACCGTCTCGCAGCCCGCTTGCGCCGCCAGCTGGAGGATCGCGCCGCCCACGCCGCCGGCGGCCGAGTGCACGAGCAGGCGCTGCCCCGCGCGGAGGTTCGCGAGCGGATGGAGCGCGTACCACGCCGTCGCGTACACGACGGGCAGGCCGGCGGCCTCGCGCACGCCGATCGCGCGTCCGAGCACGTGCGGCAGCGGGAACACCTGGTGCTCGGGCACGTCGATCACGCTCGCGTAGCCCCCGAAGCGCGTGACGGCCACGACGCGCGCGCCGAGCGCGAGGGCCCACGGTCCATCGAGCTCGAGCACGCGCCCCGAGACCTCGAAGCCCGGCACGAGCGGCCAGCCCACATATTTCTTCGCGCTCTCGTAGAGGCCCATGCGCGCGACGCAGTCCGCGTAGTTCACGCCGATCGCGTCGACCGCGATCCGCACGTGCCCTGTCGGTCGAGGGCCGGGCTCGAAGCGCTCGAGGCGGAGCCGGTCGTAGCCACCGGGGCGATCGATCACGATGCGGCGCGCGGTCATGGTCGTGCGGAGCGTAGACGAGTCCGCCGATGTCGAAGGGAGTCGTCGGTCGCGCGTCCCCTCCCCCGGCCCCTCCCGCTCGGCGGGCGGGAGGGGAGAGTGCTCGAACACGTGACGGTGAGCCTGCGGCGTTCCTCGGCAACCTGCTAGAACCCCGGCCATGCACGGCGGCGACATCATCGGTGAGATCCTCGAGCGGCGCGGCATCCGCCACGTCTTCACCCTCTGCGGCGGGCACATCTCGCCCATCCTCGTGGGCGCCAACAAGCGCGGGATCCACGTCGTCGACATGCGCGAGGAGGTCAACGCCGTCTTCGCGGCCGACGCCGCCGCGCGCCTCACGGGCAACGTCGGCGTCGCGGCCGTGACCGCGGGCCCCGGCGTCACGAACACGATCACCGCGATCAAGAACGCGCAGATGGCCGAGTCGCCCGTGCTGCTCTTCGGCGGCGCGACGGCCACGGTGCTGCGCGGGCGCGGCTCGCTCCAGGACATCGATCAGCTCTCGATCCTCTCGCCCATCACGAAGTGGGCGACGCGCGTCACGACCTTCAAGAGCCTCGGGCCCACCGTGGAGCGCGCGATGGACATCGCGCTCGGTGGCGTGCCGGGCCCCGTGTTCGTCGAGGTGCCGATCGATCTGCTCTACCCCGAGGAGACGGTGCGGAAGTGGACGATGGCCGAGGCCACGATGAAGGGCCCGCTCGGTGATGCGCTCCGCTTCTATCTGAAGGGGCACCTCTATCGGCAGTTCGAGCAGCCGCACGTGCCGGTCCATGCGCCCGAGGTCCCGAGCGTCATGGACCTCACGATCCCCGGCGATCCGCGCGACAAGGTCGCGGCGGTCGCGGCGGCGCTGAAGACCGCCAAGCGCCCGCTGCTCGTCCTCGGCAGCCAGACGCTGGTGAACGAGCCGACGCCCGAGCGCATCGCCAAGGCCGTGCGCGAGCTCGGCGTGCCGGTCTACCTCGGCGGCATGGCGCGCGGACTCCTGGGCAAGTCGAGCGAGGTGCAGTTCCGCCACGAGCGCGGCAAGGCCCTCAAGGAGGCGGACCTCGTCATCGTCTGCGGCTTCCCCTTCGACTTCCGCCTCAAGTACGGCCAGAGCATCCCGAAGTCCGCGACGCTCGTGGGCGTGAACCTCAGCGCGGCGACGCTCCGCAAGAACCGCAGCCCGGACGTCGCGGTGAAGATGCACCCCGGCCAGTTCCTCGTGGATCTCGCGCGCGAGGCGGGCACGTGGAGCGGCGCAGGCCGCGGCGAGTGGCTCGCCGCACTGAACAAGCGCGAGAGCGCGCGCGACGCGCAGATCGAGAAGGACGCGTCGGCCCAGGCCGAGACGCGTGTGAGTCCGCTGAAGTTCTTCGTCGAGCTCGAGAAGAAGCTGTCGGACGACGCGATCCTCGTGGCCGACGGCGGCGACTTCGTCGGCACCGCGAGCTACATCCTCCGACCGCGCGGCCCGCTCGCGTGGCTCGATCCCGGCGTGTACGGCACGCTCGGCGTGGGTGGTGGCTTCGCCGCAGGCGCGGCCGTGTGCACCAAGGATCGTGAGGTCTGGATCCTCTGGGGCGACGGCTCGAGCGCGTACTCGCTCGCGGAGTTCGACACCTTCGTGCGCCACGGCCTCGCGCCGATCGCGGTGATCGGCACCGACGCGCTCTGGGCGCAGATCGCGCGTGATCAGACGGAGCTGCTCGGTGACCCCGTCGGCACGGTGCTCCGCGACACGAGCTACGAGAAGGTCGCGGAGGGCTACGGCGGCGTGGGTCTGCTCCTCGACGACGAGTCGAAGATCGCCGAGGTCCTCGACGAGGCCAAGCGCATCGCCAAGACCGGCAAGCCCGTCTGCATCAACGTGCTCCTCGCGCCGAGCGACTTCCGCAAGGGCTCCATCTCGGTCTGAGAGATCGCTCGAGTCGTCCAGGGGTGATCACGAAGCTCACTCGTCGTGCCACCGAGGGCGATCGGTACCCTCAGAGGTGCGCGGCGAGGGCGAGGGCTTCGGCGAGCTCGTCGTCGGGCTCGCCGTAGGCGTCGGGGTGCGTGATGGTGAGCTCCTCGCTCCCGATGTCGACGATGCAGTCCTTGGCGGCGAGGGCGACGAGCGCGGCGCGGACGCGGGCGGCGCCGAGCAGCGTGCGCACGGCATCTTCGGTGTCGGTGGCGATGTAGACGGCGTCGTCGAAGGCCTTCTCGCCGACCTCGACCTCCTTCACGAAGAGCTTCTTCGCGAGCTCGGCCCAGCCCTGCTTCACGAAGCGCGCGCGCACGGGCGTGACCTTCGCGAGCACGAGGTGGTGCGTGCGCGTCGTGCTCACGCGCGCGGAAGCCGTCGCGTGCTGCTCTGCCTTCGTCGTGACCTTCACGCCGAGCTTCGAGGCCGCGCCAGCGAGGTCGTTCTTGAGCGTCTCCACCGAGAGATCGAGATCCTTGCTGACCGTCATGATGGCTCCTCGTGCTCGCGCTTCGCTCGGGCCCGTGTCCGTGGGGCCCGCATTCGCCCGCGTTCGTGCGGCCAGCCTACGCGCGGACCTGCGCGACGTGGTGGGGTAGATCTCCCCAGGCGGAGGTGTCGGTAGCAGTTAAGCAAGTCCGTCCCATGAGCATTTTGTGATGTCCGTCCTCTTCATCGAGAATTCTCTCGTCTCCGCGAGGGTCTGGGTCGAGGAGACGCAAGCAAGTCGGG
>JBILLJ010000282.1:0-5145 GCA_044376125.1 Sandaracinaceae bacterium | reverse complement strand
CGCGCTGTGCACGAACGAGTGAGCTTCGATGCTCGGGACGGTCCTGCTTTCGCGACAGCGAGGCCCTTCCGGGCGCGGCCTCGTCGAGGAGGCGCTCGAGGTCCCGGACGCACGCGTCGCCCGAGAAGCCGTCGGCGTCCGCGGTGATGCGGCCGTCGGGCTCGATGACGACCACGATCTGGCTCTCCTTCATGGCGACACCTCGTCGGCCACGCGGGGCGATGAGTCCTCGGGTGCGTTCGCCGCCGCGACGAGCGTCGCGCCGAGGCGAGCCGACTCTCGGAGCCCGTCCGCCAGCTCGCCCCAGCGTCCGATCACCAAGTAGCGGCCCTTTCGATCTGCACACAGCGCCCCGACCGCGGGGAGGACGTCGGAAGGCACCTCCGCCGAGAGGTCGACGACCGGCGGGGCGATCCGTGCGCCCGCACTCGAGGATGACGAGGGGCTCGGCTGCTTCGTCGGACGAAACGCGAAGGGCTCCAGGGTCGCCTTCTCGAGATCGGAGACCGCACTCCGAAGCGGGCGGAGGTCGCGCTCACAGCGGGCGAGCTCGTCCTCCAGCTTCTGTCGCCGCGCCTTCGCGTCACCCTCGATGGTCTCCGGTCCGACGGTGGCCAGTTCACTCTCCGCAGCATCCCGCCGCTGCTCGAGCGCCGCGAGCTCGCCCTGTCGGACCGCGAGCATGCGCGTGGACTCCGACACCTTGTCTTGGTGCGCCCGCTCCTCGACCCTCCTCCGACGGTCCTCTTCTGCCGAGTGGACGGCGCGCGCGAGGTCCGCGCGAATGTCGGCCTCGCGTTGCTCGAGCGCGCTCAGCTGCCCCACGAGCGAGCGCGCCGAGCCGCGCGAAGGGCGAGCCGCGCGAAGGCTCGTGACGGCGGCCATGATCTCGAGCCCAGCCCGCTCGACTCCGGCGACCGCGCTGGCGAGCTCGGGGCTCTGGGCGTGCGCGGCGAGCGCCCGCGTCCTTGCGTGCTTCATGGCCTCCGCCCGGTCCGCGACCTCCTCGAGTCGCCTCGCGTACAGGCCATCGAGCCTGCTCCACCGCTCCACGAGCGGGTCGATGTGCGCTCCCGGGGGAACCGTGGGCGGCGCGACGCGCCAGCGGTATCGGACCGCGAGCGCCAGCGGCAGTGCGGCCGGAAAGGACACGGGCGCGAGGGCGCGCGCCCCCGTGAGGTCCGGTGCGGGGAGCGTCGAGAGCTCGACCGCCTGCTCGCGCTCCAGGTGGGCAGGCCCCCCGCTGTCGGCCAGCCAGAGCCGCCCGCCGGCCTGCTCCTGAGCGCCGAGACTCACGTCCACGGCGAAGCGCCAGCGGGTCGGCGCGGCGAGCCAGCTCTCGAGCTCGCGCGACTGGTGCTCTTCGAGCTCGAGCCACAGGCGGCGGTGCTGCCCCGGCAGCATCACGACCGCCATGGTCTGTGTGATCGCGAGATCGGGAAGGTCGTCCAGCGACCCGATGATGACGGTACCCGCACGCGCGAGACAGGCCAGGTGATCGTGGTGCGCTCCCGAGGGCTCCAGCCAGAGACGACGAGCATGGCGTGGGGGCGTGGGCCCGGCGACGTGGACCAAGGCCCCCGAGCTCGATGGGAGGAGCGTGTCCGCAGTCACCAGCCGCGCCGCGGCGTCCGCTCGGATACCCGGGACATCGAACGGTCGCTGCTTCGGATCTCGGAAGGCTATCTCGCCCTCCTCGAGCCAGCCCTCGTCGCACGCCTCGTTCCAGAAGAGCTGCAGGAAGACCTGCCGCAGATCCGACTGCTGCGAGGCCTCCAGCAGGACCCAGGGCGCGCGCTTCTCGGTGCGCCCGAGCCGGAGCCAGCCCACGCCATCGCGGAGGACCAGCGACGCGGGCGCTTCGACGACGCGGCGGACGAGGAGCTGACCGGTGCCCGGAAGCGTCGGCACGATCGACTCGAGCGGCACGTCGAGGGACGCGAGGAGATAGACGCGCGCGCCGCCTCTGAGCGCCGTGCGCAGCTCGGACACGATCGCGGGATCGTCCTCGACGAGGATCATCAGCACGGGCGCACTGGACGCCGGCAGCGCAGGGAGCTCCGATCGAAGGTGTGTCGTCGAGGTGCGCGACCCATGTCCCTCGCGGCGCTCGGACGCCTCGAGCCAGACCGTCGGAACGACCACTTCCCGACGGTCGATGACGTGCTCGCGCACGATGGGCGTGATCGCGTCGCTCTCTGCATCCACGGGCACGGTGGATCGGACCGCGCCGACCCGATCGACGGCGCGCGGTGCTCGGGTCGCTTCTGCTCGGTGGATCATCATGGCGTTCCTCCCAGGACCTGCTCGAAGCGCGTCGAGCCGAGCTCTGCAGGCACATAGACCGCGGGTGACAGGTCGATCGGCGCGGCGAGGGTCCAGAGAACTTCTCGGGTTCGCGCCGCAGCGACGAGCGCGTCGTGGGCGGGCAGCGCCGGCGCGTGGTGCGCGAGCGGTGTGCCCGCGACGCAGTCGTGGAAGAGGCTTCGGAGCTGTGCCCGGGTTCGGTACGCGGGCTCTCTGGCCAGCCTCCGCTCGAGCCGCGCGATCGCCCACGCCTGCGCGTCGGCTTTCGACGCCGGGCCGATCGGGACGTCGGACAGAGTCACGTCCGAGAACTCGCCCCGACCTGGCACCTCGACGCGAGACAGCTTCACCGTCTTGCGGAAGCTCTCCTGCTCCTCGACGGTGAGGGCGTCGAAGGCAACCTCGAGGAGCCGCTGGGTCGCGCACCACCGGCCGATCGCGCCGAGGTGCTCGCGTCCCCAGCGATCCGCGAGGCCGCTCAGGTCGAGGCCAGCACGCTCTGGCGCGTGACATAGCTCGGTCCGTCGTCCGGCGATGTCGAGGTGTCCCTCGAGCCGGAAGGACTCCGTGTCGCGGTGGAAGTCGAGGGTCCAGCGGAGCACGCAGGAGGCCGCCTTGTGACGGACTGCGCAGCTCCCGCGGCCATGATTGGAGGGGAAGCCGCGGATGATGAAGCGCGTATCTTCGTCGGTGAGGGACTGGAGCACCTTCCACCGGTCCGGTGGGATCGGAAGCTCCGAGACCAGCTCGAACCTCTGCTCGACGCGCGATCCGAGGCGCTCGAACGCGATCGTCCGCCTCCCGAGCAACGGATGCTCCGCGATGTGGAGCTCGTAGACACCCTGCTCGGGCACAGGGGCCTCATCGCGCTCGGCCACCTGAGCACCGACCTCGGTGAGCCCTCCGTGCTCATCGCAGAGCGAGAGCGCCCGGCACGACGCGATGATGTTGCGCTGGCCCGCGGGGCTCAGCCCTGGAACGACGCTCTCCACCGCGTTTTCGTCGAGCCGGCGACCCCTGGCCGCGGCCGCACGGCACAAGAGGCCCAGCTCGGGGCGGCGCTCGAGCACTGCGAGCTCGGCGAACGTGGCGAGGCAGCGAACCTCGATCTCCTTCGATAGAACCGTCTTCATCGTGACCCTCCGTGTCGGTGTCCGGCCTCAAGTCCGATGAGCCGCCTGGTTCGGCTCACGAGCTGCTCGAGCTCGCGCACTCCGCAGCGCTCGAAGTACCCGCCGTGGCCCACGACGAGGAGCTCCTGGCGCGCCCGGGTGAGGCCGACGTTCAGGCGGTTGGGGCTGTCGAGGAAGCCGATGCGGCCCGTGTTCCGCATCGAGAGGAGAACCACGTCGGCCTCTCGGCCCTGGAACCGATCGACGGTGGCGCACACGATCTCGACGGGCGCGTCCTTCGCGACGAACCGGTTGATCGCATCCACCCCCGTCAGGCGCTTGATCATCGAGGAGAGAGCTCGCTCCTGCCCGACGTAGAAGGAGAGGCACGCGATCTCCCAGCGCCTCATGCCTCTGCGCGGCGGCCCGTGGTGCCTCGCCCAAACGAGCAAGGCCCGCAGCTCGGACTCGATGGCCTGCACCTCTGCGAGGTTCTCGCCCCCGTGCTCGCTGCCGCGCACATCGATCCACATCCGCCTCGACGGATGGCGCGAGACCTGGAGTCCGAGGCTCTCGTCGCGCTCCGTGATGGTGTTCGCGTCTCGCAGCGCCTCCCCCTCGTAGAAGATCTCGCGCGGAAAGGCCGCGATCTCGGGGTGCATGCGGTGCTGGAAAGAGAGCGTCTGCGAGCGCGCCGCAAAGACACTCGGGAGTGACCGACCGAGACCGACCGTGAGGGCGCTGCGTCGAGACGAGCTCGGCTCCTCTACACCGTCCTGGAGGACCTCGAGGACGCTCGGCAGACCGACGGCCTGGAGCTCTCGGACCGCGTCGTCGACCCTGACCGCACGCGGGAGCAGGTCGTCGAGCTGGTCGCGGAGCCGCTCTCGCTCGCGCTGGCTCTTGCTGCGCCGCAGCTCGTGCCTGCGGGTCAGTCTCCACGCGAGCTCCCCCGCGAGGTCGTGGGATCGCAGCCACTGCGACTCGCACGCCTCGACATCGGGGGACCGGGACACGGCGACGGGTCCGTACGACTTGTCGCGGTATGCCCTTCCGAGAGGCGCGGCTCGCTCGAGGCTGTGGGCGTGCCGGTGGAAGAACGGGTGCTGCGGAGCCAGCAGCTCGCGACCGCCCGCGGTGAGCCCCGTGGCCAGGAGCGCGCGCGGCGGGAGGAGATCCGCGACGGCACCGACCAGGTCGTCCCCGACGAGCACCCAGTCCGCCGCGGCGAGCCGGAGCCGAGCTATCGGCTCGCTTCGGAGCTCGTCGACCGAGATCTCCGTTCGAGAGGTGCTTGTGCGGCGATGCGTCCGGACGACGCGCTGCGCGCGGAGGCCCAGCTCGGGTTGCGCCTCGAGCTCGCGCACGATCCAGTCGAGCACACCGGGGGGCTCCACGAGGAGCCACTGCATGGTCTCCTGACGACACCGGCCTCTGAGCAGGCGGGAGAGCAGGAGGCAGGCGCGCTGGTGATCCGGGGGGAACGCAGCTCGACCGAGGGGATCGCTCAGCTCGCGGAGATTGGCGGTGAGGCTCTCGCGATCCGTGAACGGAGGGAGCTGGCGGACGTCCCCCACGATCACCCAGCGTCGACACATCAGCGCCGGCACGAGCAGCTCGGCAACCAGCGTCTTGCTGGCCTCATCCACGATGAGCACGTCCCAGTGAGGAAGCCGAGCGATCGGGGTGCTTACGTCGACCCTCCCGTCCGCGCCCGCGAAGAGCG
>JBILLJ010000056.1:0-52832 GCA_044376125.1 Sandaracinaceae bacterium | reverse complement strand
ACCGTCGAGGACGCCGAGGAGTACCACGCGATGGACTTCTCCGAGCCCGACGGACGCTTCGCGACGCGCGTGCTCGAGCTGCTCGCGTTCGCGAAGGCGCCCGAGGTCCTCGACGTGGGCACGGGCACGGCGAAGATCCCGGTGCTCCTGGCCAAGCAGCGCGCCGACGTGCGCGTCCTGGCGATCGATCCCGCGCGGGAGATGTTGCGCGTCGGAGCCCGTCACGTCGCAGATCACAGGGTGGACGAGCGCGTCACCCTGGCACGCGTCGATGGCCGCGCGACGAAGCTCGCGGCGCAACGCTTCGACGCGGTCCTCTGCAACTCGACCGTCCACCACATGCCCGAGCCGGGGGCGCTCCTCGCGGAGATGGCGCGCGTGCTCAAGCCCGGCGGCGCCATCCTCGTCCGCGACCTCGCGCGCCCCGCGTCGATGGACGACGCATGGGCGATCGTGAAGCGCGTGGCAGCGGGTGACTCGCTCAAGCAACAGCAGCTCTTCTTCGACTCGCTGTGCGCCGCGCTCACCCCGAGCGAGGTCGAGGCGATGTTGCCGAGCAGCTGGACCTCGCTGTCGGTGACGATGGTCTCGGATCGACACTGGTCGATCGAGCGCGGGTGGTCACGGGCCTGATCTCGCGGGTCCGCGCGCTGATAGGCTCGCGCTCGTGCCGAACCTCGCGCTGACACCGAAGGAGAACCTCAGCTCGTTCCGTCGCATCGCGATCGGGACGTGGCGGACCACCTACGACCCGTCGGTGTACGGCACGCTCGCGCTGCGCGCCGACAAGGTGCTCGCGTACCTCGACGCGTTCCGCGCGCGCACGGGCAAGCGTGTGACGCTCTCGCACCTCATGGCCAAGGCGGTGGCGATCACGCTCAGCGAGATGCCCGACGCCAACGCCATCCTGCGCTGGAATCGCATCTACCTGCGCAAGGACATCGGCGTCTTCTTCCAGGTCGCGATGGAGGACGACAAGACCGGCGAGATCGACCTCTCCGGCGCGACGGTCTTCGACGCGCACACGAAGTCGCTGCTCGAGATCGTCGAGGAGTTCGAGAAGAAGGTGGGCGCCGTGCGCAAGCACGAGGACAAGAACCTCGAGGGCTCGCGCAACCTCTTCAAGTCGATCCCGTACTTCCTCCTCAACAGCGCGCTCGATCTCATCGGGTGGCTGAGCTTCACGCTCAACCTCGACCTCCGATGGGCGGGCATCCCGAAGGATCCGTTCGGCTCGGTGATGATCACGAACATCGGCTCGCTCGGCCTCGAGGAGGCGTACGTGCCCCTCGTGCCCTACTCACGCGTGCCGCTCCTCATCGCGCTCGGTCAGGTGAAGGAGGAGCCCGTGGTCGAAGACGGGCAGATCGTGCCCGGCAAGATCGTGCGTGCCTTCGCCACCTTCGATCACCGCGTGCTCGACGGCATGCACGCGGCGAAGATGAGCAAGACGCTCAAGCGCATCTTCGCCGACCCCGAGAAGGAGCTCGGCCCGCTGCCCGCTGGCTGACGTCGCGAGCCCGCGCCGGCCAGACTCCACGAGTCAGAGCCGCGCGTGCGTGAGGAGCTGGGGGACGAGCGGCGCGTTCGGGTCGAACCTCTCGAGGAGCGCATCGGCGGGGCTCTGCCCCTTGCTCACCATCGACTCGAGACGCGCGAGGTGGATGCGCTCGTCCTCGCCGCTCTTGTTGAGGTTCGAGAGGCGCTCGAGGCCGCCGGAGGCGATGCGGAGCAGATCGCTCGCGTACTCGCCGACCTCTCGATCACCCAGCTTCGCCCGGAGCGCGCGATCGGCGATCTCGGGGCGCGCGGCCTTCGCGTCCTCGAGGCGGATCTTCGAGGCGAGCGCCTCGGCCGACGCGAGCGCGTGATCTTCGTAGAGCAGGCCCTTCCAGAGCGCGGGCAGCGCGCACACGAGATCGGTCGGGAGGCTGTCGGCGCCGCGCATCTCGAGCGTCCGCTTGAGGCGGACCTCGGGGAAGAGCGAGTTCACGTGCGTGACCCAGTCCTCCTTGGTCGCGCGCACGCCCTGCCAGCCCTCGGCGAGGAAGCGGCGGAACGTCTGCCCCGTGTTGTGCACGATCTTTCCGTCGCGCTTCACGAGGAACATCGGCACGTCGAGCGCCCACTCCACGTAGCGGCGGTAGCTCATGGGCGACTCGTCCCACGCGAAGTCGAGGAGGCCCGCGCGGTCGTTGTCGACGTCGAGCCAGACGCGCGCCCGGTGCGAGCGCTCGCCGGTGATCTTGCCTTCCACGAACGGGCTGTTCGCGAACATCGCCGTGACGATCGGCTGGAGGCGGAGGCTCACGCGGAGCTTGCGGATCGCGTCTTCCTCGCTGGCGTAGTCGAGGTTCGCCTGCACCGTGCAGGTGCGCAGCATCATGTCGAGGCCGTTCTTGCCGCGCGTCGGGAGGTACTTCTGCATCACGCCGTAGCGGAGCTTCGGCACGAACGCGAGATCGCTGTTGCGCGCGAGCGGGTGGAAGCCGAGGCCCAGCCACACGATGCCGAGCGTCTCGGAGATGTCCGACAGCTCGCGCATGTGTGCGCGGAACTCGCCGCAGGTCTCGTGGATCGTCGCGAGCGGGGCGCCCGAGAGCTCCAGCTGTGCCCCGGGCTCGAGCGTCACGGAGGCATCGCCTCGGCGCAGGGCGATGACATCGCCCTCCTCGTGCTCGCGCTCCTCGAACCAGCCGTGCCGCTTCACGAGGTGCGAGAGCACCGCGGCCACGCCGCGCTCACCGAGGTACGGCACGGGCGAGCCATCGGTGTAGATGCCGCACTTCTCTGCTTCGGTGCCGATGCGCCAGCGAGCGCGCGGCTTCTCCGACTCGTGGAACGGCTCGAGGAGCTGATCGAGCGAGGTGAGCGGTGTGCCGGGCGAGGAGGCCATGTGCGTGTCTTTCGGGGTGGGGCGGGCAGGTCACGGAGGCTCGACGGCAAACGAGCCACGTCGACCACGCGACGCGATGCGGTTCGGCCGGGCGGCCACCGGGCGAGTCTACCTGGGGCCAGAACCGGACCACCGCCAGTGAAGAAAGGTGAGCGGGGAGAGATCCCCCAGCCACGCGCCCTGCGAACGGGCGCGCAGGACGTCGGGCCCGCGATATAGTCCGCGGCATGACTCGTTCCTTCGAGGATCGCGCACAAGACGCGCGACCCGACGCGCCCGACCAGGGCCAGATCCTGCCCGGCCTGGCCGTGGAGGGGACGCTGCGCGGACGCGGAGATCTCCGCATCGAGGGCCCCATGCGCGGCACCGTCGCGCTCGAGGGCACGCTGGTCGTGGGCCCCCAGGCCCAGCTCACCGCACCGATCCGGGCCCGCCGCGTGGAGGTCCATGGTGAGGTCGTCGGGGACATCGAGGCCGCCCACGTGATCGTGCGGAGCGGCGGGTGGGTGTCCGGAGACGTCCGCGCCTCGAGCATCGCGATCGACGACGGCGCGACCCTCGAGGGCCTCGTGGACATGGACTTCGACGACGCGCGCAGCGCAGCGCGGAGGTCGCGATGAGCCTCGGCTCACGTCTGCCGCGCGGGGTCGTGCTCGAGGGCGCGATCCGTGGTCAGGGTGACCTCCGCATCGCGGGCGAGGTCGAGGGCCCGATCGAGATCGACGGTCACCTCGTGGTCGAGGAGAGCGGCGTCGTGCGCGGCGAGGTTCGCGCGCGCGTGATCACGATCGCCGGCATCCTCGAAGGCAACGCCACGGCGCTCGAGCTCGTGCGCCTCGAGCCGGGCGCCCGCATGACCGGTGACGCGCGCGCGGAACGCGTGAGCGCCGCGCAGGGAGCGCTGCTCCGCGGGCGCGTGCGCACCTCTCAGGAGCGCGCGCAGCTCGAGCGCATGCGTCGCACGACCGGCGGCACGCTGCTCGCACCGTTCTCATCGAGCGGCGCGATCCTGGCGCCTGGCTTCGCGAGCTCGGCGGGTGAGCTCACCGCGCCGCCGGCGCCACGGCCACCTTCGAACCTCCCGTCGACGGCAGGTGTCCTGCGCGCGCCCGCGATCGACTCGCTGCAGGCGGAGGCCGCGGTGGCCCGCGTGACGCGCGAGGCCGTGATCGATGCGCGCGATCCCTCCGTGGTGGCCGCGCAGGCGAACGCGCACGCGGTGCGCAGCGCCGAGCGTCGCGAAGAGCGCGAGGCCGCCCCGCGCGAGGCCGCCCAGCGCGAGGCCCCGCGCGAGGCGAGGCCCGCGACACGAGAGCTCGCGCCGCCCGCCCCCGCGAGCGATCGCCCGCCGCCTCCCGTGATGCCCGCGATCGGGCGTCGTCGTGCGCAGCGTCGAAACGCGGAGAGCGCCTCGTGACGAGCGCCGCGAACGACGAGCGGACGCGCCTGCTCGAGCTGCTCCGCGTGCACAGCTTCGCGCGCCGCAAGGTGACGCTCGCCTCGGGCCGCGAGAGCGACTTCTTCATCGACTGCAAGCAGACGGTGCTGCTCGCCGAGGGTCACGCGCTCGTGGGCGCCGTGATGCTCGAGGAGGCCAAGCGCTTCGAGGGCGCCGCGGCCGTGTGCGGCGTGGAGCTCGGTGGCTGCCCGCTCGCGTCGGCCGTCGCGCTCGTCTCCTTCCAGCGAGGGACGAAGCTCGACGCGGTCTACGTGCGCAAGGCCGCCAAGGATCACGGCAGCCAGCGCCTCACCGAGGGCGACGCGCACCTGCCGCGCCAGAGCCGCGTCGTGGTGCTCGAGGACGTGATCACCACGGGCGGCAGCACGCTCAAGGCCATCGACAAGCTGAAGGAGTGTGGCCTCGACGTGATCGGCGTCGTGGCGCTCGTCGATCGGCTCGAGGGTGGACGCGAGGCGATCGAGGCGCGCGTGCCCGTGCGCGCGGTGTTCACCCGCCGCGACTTCATGAACGACTGACGATGCGGGCGCGCCGACAGACGATCGCCTCGGGAGCCCTCTGCGGAGCCCTCGCGCTGCTCGCGGCGTGCGGCTCGCCGCGCTTGTCGCTGCGCCCCACCGAGCACGCGTTCACCGCGAACGACTACGGCTCGGTGCTCGATCGCTGGACCCGCACGGCCGACGACTTCGACTTCGGGCGCCTCGGCGAGGTGCTGCACGTCACGGCGACCTTCGAGTCCCACGAGATGCGGTGGGCCTACGTGGTCCGCTACGCGGCCGATCACAGCATGACCACCGAGGAGCGCACCCACCTGCTCGAGCGCTCGCTCACGGATGCCGGCACACGGCACCGCTTCTTCGTCACGATCGGCGCGCCGATCTTCCGCGAGGGCGACCTCACCGGCGAGCAGTCCGACTGGCGCGTGCTCCTCGTAGACTCGAACGGACACCAGACCGAGCCCGTCGAGCTGCTCCGCATCCCGCGCCCGTCACACGACATGCGCGTGTACTTCCCTTCGATCCACCGGCAGCGACACGTCTTCCGCATCGCGTTCCCGGTCGTGGACGAAGAGGGCGCAGCGACGATCGAGCCGGGCTCGGACCACGTGATCCTCCGCTTCGCAGGCTCGGGCGGCATCGTGAACCTCCAGTGGGACCTCGACGGTCTGGCCACCGCAGCCACGACCGACGGCTGAAACGTCCGTCACAGGGACGGCACACGAGCGACACAGCTGCGTGTCTCCATCGCGCGAGCCTCGGGCCTCCATGCGGTCGCCTTCGCTCGTCGTCCTCGCCGTCCTCGCTGTCCTCTGCGGCGCGATGCTCCCTTCGAGCACACGTGCGGACTTCCGCGTGTTCGAGGCCAACGCGCCCACCGCGCCGGCCCCCACCGAGCCGCGCCGCGAAGGGCTCGGCGCGATCCTCGAGGACGCGCTGCCGCCCGGCGAGACGCCCGCGTCTGCGCCTCTGCCGGATCCCGCGCCGGCGCCGCGCCCCTTCCTCGACGATCATCGCTGGCTCGACATCACCGGCTTCCTCCAGCCCGGCTTCATCGCGCGCTTCGACGACCCGAGCGACGGAGTCTCGATCGGCAACACCGACGAGACGTTCTGGCTCCAGCGCGCCCGCCTCGGCGCCCGCGCGCAGCTCTTCTCGTGGCTGCGCTTCCGCATCGAGGTCGAGTTCACGCCGACCACCTCCCTCCAGGACGGCTTCGTCGACATCGTGCCGCACCCGTTCTTCAACGTGCGGGCCGGCCAGTTCATCGTGCCGTTCCTCCGCACGTTCCAGTTCAACGAGGTCAACCTCGGCTACATCGACCGCGCGATCTACACGCCGGTGCAGTTCGAGCGCGGCTATCTCCGCTACCTCGCGCCGCGCGACATGGGCCTTCAGCTCTACGGCGCGTTCGGCGATCGCTCGCCCGAGCGGACCGACCCCGTGTTCGAGTACTCGCTCGCGTTGATGAACGGACGCGGCCCGAACCTGCCGATCAACGACGACTTCGTCTTCCTCTACGCCGGTCGGCTCAACCTGCACCTCTTCGGCGTGCCCCGCGGCGCCGAGGCCGAGAGCGACATCGCGCGCAACACCACGGTGCGCACGGCGATCGGCGTCGGCGGGTACAGCAACTGTGACGACCGGGGCAACTGGAACCGTGGCGTCACGTTCGACGCCGAGTTCCGATACGAGGGTGTCTACGCCTCGGGCGCCTTCGTGTGGCTCCACAACGGGCCCGGCGGCGGCACGCCCGTGCTCACCTCGCAGCGCTGCACGGGCACGCCCGGCCCGATCCCCGGCGTGCAGGCGGACTTCGTGTCTCGCGCCGCGCATCTCCAGCTCCAGTGGGCCTTGCCGCGTTTCTGGCGCGAGCTCGGCTCGCCGCTCGATCAGATGGATCTCGAGATCCTCGCGCGCTTCGACTGGGTCGATGGCAACTCGCCCTACGACGGCAACTTCCTCGGCGCAGGGGGCCAGAGCTCGCCCGCGTACATCGTCCCGACGGACTTCTCGAACCCGGACAATCCGCCGACACGCTGGCGCCTGACGTTCGGGCTCAACTACTTCCCGACGGGTCAACAGACCCTGAAGCTCAGCCTCAACTACCAGCTGAACCGGGAAGACGAAGAGGTGGACACCGGGATGGGTCGCGTCCGCCAGGTCGCAAACGACGTCCTCTGGGTCCAGGCGACGATCGCCCTCTGATCACGACTGCCTCACACGATCTCCCACGCCACGACACGACCGACCCGCGCCGACGCGGCCCGCATCTCCGAGAGGCACCATGAGTCACCGACAGACGCTTCCGCTCCTCCTCGCGCTCACTCCCGCCCTGGCCAGCACCGTGATGGCCATCGGCTGCGAGGAGACTGGCATCGTGCACGACGACGCGGGCTCGGGCTCCGAAGAAGACGCCTATGTCGCGCCGGGCACCGACGCGTGGATCGATCCCACCATCGACTCGGGGCCACGCCCCGTCACCCAGCTCTCCTACATGCCCGAAGGCTGCTCGTTCACCGTGACGACGCCCGAGGTCCGCGACGCACGCATGGGTGAAGAGGTGTTCGGCGCCGATCCGTCGGTCGACCACGTGCACGTGTCGTTCGCGGGTGGGGCCGACACGACCCTCGCGATGAACTGGCGGAGCGACGTCGACACGCTCGCGTCGAGCGTGCTCATCGGCACCGACGAGGCGGCCGTCATGGCAGCCGACGACGCGGGCTCGGGCGTGGCGCGCCACGAGGGCCACACGATGCGCTACGCGCCGCGCAGCGGCACGCCGGTCACGCGGGTCCACGAGGCCCACGTCTGCGGGCTCACGGCGGGCACGCGCTACTACTACAAGGTCGGTGGTCCGGGGCACTGGAGCGACGTGTACTCGGTCGCGACGAGCCCCACGATCGGCACCACCGAGGCGTGGAGCTTCGCGGCCACCGGCGACAGCCGCGGCAACGAGGAGAACGCGTGGGCCATCGCGCAGGAGCACGTGCTCGCGCGCGGCGTCGCGCTCCAGGTCTTCAGCGGTGACGCGGTCGCCCTGGGCAACGTGCAGGAGCAGTGGAACGAGGAGTTCTTCGGCCCCTCGAACGGCACGTTCCAGATGTCCGACTCGCTCGCCCAGATCCCGCTCATGATGGCCAATGGCAACCACGATCTCCTGGCCACGAACTACCTCGCTCAGTTCGCGTTCCCGCAGGAGCAGTCCGAGGGCGAGACCGCCGCGGGCGAAGAGTGGTATTCGTTCGACTACGGCAATGCCCACTTCATCTTCCTGAACGACACGGTCTTCATGCCGGCCGTGATCGCCGGGGCGGAGCGGGCCTGGCTCGAGGCGGACCTCCGCGCCGCGGAGGCGAACCGCGCCAACGTCCCGTGGATCTTCGTGGTCCACCACAAGCCGCTCTACACGTGCTTGTCGAACCACTCGCCGAACATCGATCTCCGCACGGCCTGGCAGCCCCTCTTCGACCAGTACCACGTGGACATGGTCATCGCGGGCCACAACCACGTCTACGAGCGCTCGCGGCCCATCTACGGCCTGACGGGCGTCGAGGGCAACGTCGCGGCGACGGAAGGGTCGAACTACGAGCCTCGCGTGATGGGCGGAATCCCCTCGGGCACCGTCTATGTCGTCGCGGCGGGCGTGGGCGCGCCGCTCTATCGCGTGGGCACCGACTGCTCGACCGCGACGCCCGCAGGCCAGCCGGTGCGCAACTACATGGTCATCGACATCGAGGGACGCACGCTGAACGCCCGCGTGTTCCGTGCCCTGGACGACATGCAGATCGACGAGTTCGGCTGGACGAAGTGAGCCCGCTCCGCGCCGCCTTCGTCGTCGTCGCACTCCTCATCGCGCTGGGAGGTCCGCGCTGGACCTCCCTCGTGCGGGCGGACGATGCCGACGCGGGACCGGCGCCGACGGCGGGCGACGAGGCACGGCGCCACTTCGACGAGGCCGAGCGCGCCGAGGAGAGCGGCGACGTGACGAGCGCCATCGCTGGCTACCGGGCCACGGTCGCCGCCGCGCCCACCTCGCGTCACGCGCTCCGTGCGGAGCGGCGGCTCGCGTGGCTCGAGCCCCGCGCGGCGGACGACGCCGAGGCCCTCGGGGTGCTCCTCGCCTATCGCAACCGTGGTGACCGGGATCTCTCGGCTCTCGATGCGCTCGAGACACGCATGCGCTCGCTCTCGCCCGGGCTCGTGAGGCGTGAGGCGATGATCACGATCGCGACGGAGCTCGACGCGAGAGCCGCCGAGGACGCGACGCCCGGGCGCACCGAGCGCGCCGAGCGGGCCTACGAGCGCGCGCTCGCCGAACCGGGTCTCGGAGACGCAGAGCGCGCGCAGCTCGTGGCCGGCTACGCGACCCTCCTCGGGCGCGAGGGCCGCACGGGCGAGGCCCTCCTCTTGCTGGATCGCGAAGGTCACGCCTCGGGCTCGATCCGGAGCCGCCTCGAGCTCGCGCGCATCGATGCGTGGGCGCGACCGCTCGCGTGGGCGATCCTCTCCGGGCTCGGCCTCGCGGCGCTCGTGCTCACCACCACGCGTGTACGCCAGTCGTCCCTGCGCACCTTCTTCGACGCCGCGGCCTGGCGGCTCCCACTGGCCACCATTCTCTACGTGACCGTCGGTCCGTATCTGCTCGGACGCTGGTACTCGACCGAGGCGGGCCACCTCGCCGGCGAGCTCGCGACCTACCTCGCGGCGAGCCTCGTCGCGGCAGCGCTGATCGGTCGCGCGAGGGAGATGACACCGCTCGAGCATCGCTGGGGCGCCGCGCTCCGCGTGCTCTCCAGCCTCGCACCGCTCGCCGCGGGATACCTGGCAATCTACGGAGTCGGAGATGGTCCCCTCACACACTGACTCGTCTGGCCTTCGACCGACTGGCCTCCTCGTCTCGCGCCGAGTCGGGGCGAGGACGGGAATCGGCACCTACATCAACTACCTCCTCGGGGCGACGATCCTCGCAGCGACCGCCGTCGGCGCGTCTCTGGCGCGCGGAAGCGCCCCGGCCGAGCGCCCCGAGCGTGAGTCGGCGCCGCGGGGCGGTCTCGCGAAGCCGACCGAGCCCGACGTCACGATGACGGCCCCTCCGCCGGCCGGGGAGAAGGATCGATGAGCGGGCCGGCGACCCGGCGTCGCGCGGCGCTCGCGCTCGTCGTGTGCGCGCTCGCCGCCTCGGTCGCGTACGTGGCCGCCTGTGTCTACGACCGAATCGTGAGCGGCCTCGCAGACCCATTCCTCATCGTGCGAGACGTGCACTTCGGCTACTACCACCGCGCCGCGCTCGCCGCGTGGATCGGAGGGGCGGCGGGGCTCGTCGCGTACCGCTCGCTCGATCGCCCGCAGCGCATCGACGGGCTCGTCCGCGCCCTCACCCCCGCCGTGCTCCCGCTCGTCGCGCTCGTCGCGATCGCGGCCTACGTGTTCCCATGACGGACGCGCTCCTCCGCTTCGCGACGTCGGTCCACGGCCACGTCGGCGCGCTCGCTGCGGTGGCCCTGCTCCACCCCGCGCTGCTTCTCTGGCGCGGCAGGCCCGCCACGCGTGGCGTGCGCTGGACGATCGGGCTCTCGACGCTGCTCGTGACGAGCGCCTATGCGATGGGCATCGCGCTCTATGGCGACTACCGCGCCCAGGTGAAGCGCGCCTTGTTCCGCGAAGACGCCGTGGCCGGGTTCCTCTTCGAGACGAAGGAGCACCTCGCGTTCGTCGCGGTCGTGCTCGCGCTCGGTGCGATCGCGCCTTCGCTCCTCGAGGGCCCCGATCACGCCGATCTCCGCAAGCTCGCCGCCCGCTGCTGGGCCGGCGCCGCACTCGCCTGCTGGATCGTCGGCGCACTCGGCACCTGGGTGGAATCGGTTCGCGGTTTCTGAACGACACGCACGTCACCTTCGCTCCACGTGACAGCGTGGAGTGCCCACGATACGGAGCCCACACCATGAAGCGCACCCCCCGTGATCGAACCGAGAGTGGCCCCCAGGTCTCGCGTCGCGACGCCATGCGCGGCCTCTTCACCGTCTCGGCGGCCGCGCTGGTCGGCTGTGGCGGCGAGAGCCCGCCCGATGCGTCGATGACCCCCGACGCGCCGCCCGGCACCGACGCCTTCGCCGCGACCGACGCCGGCACGGACACTGGGCCGCAGTGGGACGCCGGGCCCGCGCCGACTGGCACCTTCCAGCACGGCGTCGCGTCGGGCGACCCGTTCACGGACTCGGTGATCCTCTGGACGAGGGTGAGCGAGCAGACCGCGCCCGTCTCGGTGGACTGGGAGGTCTCGGCGACGCCGGACTTCGCCACGCTCGTCACGATGGGCAGCTTCGACACCGACGCCTCGCGCGACTTCACCGTGAAGGTCGAGGCCACGGGCCTCGGCGCGGGCACGACCTACTACTATCGCTTTCGCCTCGCCGGCACGACCTCGCCCATCGGGCGCACGCGGACCGCGCCCGAAGGAAGCGTGGACCGCCTGCGCTTCGTGATCTGCTCCTGCTCGAGCTACGCGCACGGCTTCTTCCACAGCTACCGCCACATCGCCGAGCGCGCGGACCTCGACGCCGTGGTTCACCTGGGTGACTACATCTACGAGTACGGCACGGGTCAGTACGGCAGTGTGCGTGAGTACGATCCGCCGCACGAGATCCTCACGCTCGACGACTACCGCCGACGCTATCGACACTACCGCCTCGATGCGGACCTCCAGGCGGCGCACCGACAGCACCCGTTCCTCACGGTGTGGGACGACCACGAGACGGCCGACAATTCGTGGGCGATGGGCGCCGAGAACCACGACGGCGCGGAGGGCTCGTGGAACGATCGCCTCGCGGCCGCGTCGCAGGCCTACCGCGAGTGGATGCCCTTTCGCGAGAGCCTGGAGGGCGAGCGCCTCCGGCTCTATCGCACGCTCCGGTATGGCAATCTCGTGGATCTGATCCTCCTCGACACGCGCATCTGGGCACGTGACGAGCAGGCGATGGGCGCGACCGATCCCGCCATCATGGACGACTCGCGCACGCTGCTCGGCACCGACCAGGAAGCGTGGCTGTTCGAGCAACTGCGCACCTCGACGGCCCAGTGGAAGGTGCTCTGTCAGCAGGTGATGATGGCGCAACTGCCACTCTTCCTGAACACCGACGCCTGGGACGGATATCCGGGCCAGCGCGAGCGGCTGCTGTCGTTCCTGGCCGACAACCCCACGGGCGAGCGAAACGATGTCATCGTCCTCACCGGCGACATCCACTCGTCGTGGGCGAGCGACCTCACCTCCGATCCCGTCGATCCCGTCCTCTACACGCCCGACACGGGCGAGGGCTCGCTGGCGGTCGAGTTCGTGTGCCCCGGCATCTCCTCGCCCGGCGCGGGCATGGCGCTCGAGGACATCCTCCGCCGGCGGCTGCCGACCGAGGGCCCGCACATCAAGTACTTCGACCTCTACCGCCGCGGCTACATCGTGCTCGACCTCGACACGAGTCGCGCGCAGGCCGCGTGGTTCCACATCGCCGACGTGACCTCCATCGCGGGCTCCGAGCAGAGCTTCTCGGCCGCGTGGGAGACCGCGACGGGCACGAACCATCTCGTCGAGAGCACGAGCCCCGCGATGCCGCGCACCGACGCCCCCGACCTCGCGCCGTCCTGAGTCCAGATCTCACGACGGTCGCGGTGACGGGGCGGGGGGCAGCCGCGCGATGCGGTAGTAGCCGAGCGGCCCTTCTTCGACCTTCGCGCGCTCCGTCGCGAAGAGCGCGCGATCCACGGGATGCACGTGGAAGGCGTCGAGCCAGCGGCGGAAGAGACGGCCGACGCGGCGCGGGACGCCATGCAGATCACCGAAGTCGACGACGATCACCTCGCCCCCGGGCGCGAGCGCCGCGCGGGCCTTGCGGAGCGCACGACCGGGCTCCTGGATCATCGACAGCGAATAGGAGAAGAGGATCACGTCGGGGCGCGCGAGCTCGAAGTGCGCGCGGTAGTCGACGTCCTCGGCGAAGCCGTCCGAGACGCGTGCCCAAGGACAGCGCGCCGCGAGACGACGGCGCATGGGCGCGCTCGGCTCGATCGCGAGGTACCGCGCGTCGGGCCGCAGCTCGTGGAGGCGCGCGAGGTTGCGGCCCGTGCCTGCGCCCACCTCGGCCAGGCGCACGAACGGGCGCTCGGCGATCAGCGCGAGCGCGCGATCGCGACCGAGGAGATACGGCTTGCGCGTGAGGTCGTAGATCGGCTCGGCCCAGCCGTAGTAGTCGTCGAGGAAGGCGCGGTGACGATCACGCTCGGTGAAGAGCGGGGCGCCGCGGTCCGTGTGCGGCGCGCTCATGCCTGCACCTCGTAGACGTTCACGTGGCGGTACTGGCGCGTGCGATCGGCGCGGGTGGCGCGTTCCGAGAGATCGTCGAGCCGGCGCAGTCGCGAGGAGAGCCCCGCGCGCTCCACCATGCACGCGTCCTCGACCGAGCGCGTGACGACGCGCGCCCCATCGCGCGCCGAGCGAAGGACGCCGCGGAGCAGGCGTCCCTGTGTCGGCGCGTCGAGCCAGTCGGGCGCGTCGAGGAAGGCGTAGTGCGAGTAGCTGCGGGGCGCTGCGCGCTCGAGGGCCTCGAGCACGTCCTGTCGCTCGTAGGTCATGCGCGTGCGGGCCTCGCGGGCGCGCTCGAAGCGGTCGGCGCGGAGGTAGGGAGGCACGGCGTCGGGGCGCTCGTGGTCGAACTGGCCTGCGATGGCGTACCAGATGAACCAGTTGGTGCCGACGTCGGTCCTCGCGAGGCGCTTCAGGTGCTCGACGATGTAGTCGGCCATGTCCGCGCGTTGCTCCGTCTCGAGCAGGCGATCGCGCTGCGAGAAGTTGATGCCCAGCGCGACGAGCTGCCCGGGCGAGGAGAGCCATGCGCGCGCGAGCGGCGAGCGCAGGAGCGGCCCGAGGTTGCGCTCCACCGCGGCGGCGCGACCGTCGGCGTCGAGGGTGGCCGCCCAGCGCAGCCAGCTCTCGTCGACGCCGGAGAGGCGGCGGAACGTCGAGAGCATCGCCGACGTCAGCCCCGATCCGTAGAGCCCGCGGCGGAAGACGCCGTGGTGCTCGCGCCAGTGCGCGGCGATCCACGGCGGCAGCTCGGCCGTGATCCGCGAGAGCACGGGGCGTGGATCGCGGTGCCAGCCGCGCCCGAGGAGATCGTAGAACGCTCCGAAGCGCCGGAGGCGTCGCGGCGCCTCTGCCTTGAGCGCGGCGAGCGCGAGGTGGTGGCCGTTCAGATCGATCGCGGTGATCGAGCGCGGCGCCTTCGCGACCATCGCCGCGACACCACAGCCCGCGCCGCTGATGGCGAGCACGTCCGAGCGCTCGTCGAGCGCGAGGATCTCCTCGTCGACCTCGGAGTCCTCGAAGAGGATGTTGTAGACGAAGAGCTCCTGGAACGTGTGGCGGAACGCGACGTCTCGCGCTCCACCCACGAGTCGGTCCACTGCGTTGCCGAGACCCGGCCTGCCGCGCTCGCGCGCGCTCGCGATTCGTTCGTCCATGCGATGCCTCCTCGCGACCCGGATACGCGTGCTCTACGTCGGGATCGCGACGCTCCCGTGAACGCACGGGTCACGAACCCACTTGCACCCCGGAAGTCACGGCTCCGTCACGGTTCGCTCGCCGGAACGTGATCGACGCCGGCTACATGGAGATCGATCCATGGGTGTCGTGATCCACCTCTCCGATCTCCATCTCCTCGCCGGTGACGCCGAGAGCGAGCACGTGCTCGCGTCGCTCGTCGCCGCGCTCGAGGCCGATCGACGCGAGCGCGACCGCGACGTCGATCTCGTGGTGATCACGGGCGACGTCTTCGACACCTCCACGCTCGATCCGACGCTCGCCGTGCGCGAGATGCTCGCGCTTCACGCGAGCCTCCAGCACGTGCTCGGCCGTGGCCGCCCGGTGCCGACGGTGGTCGTGCCGGGCAACCACGATCGCCGTCGACTCGGCCTCTTCGGTCCGCACCGCGCGACGCTCTTCGACGCGCTGCGCGAGGCGGCGCCCCCGGAGCTCTGGGTGCACGGCGCCGGCGGGCCCTTTCTCGCGGAGCTCGTGCCACACGCGCACCACCGCCTGCCGATCCACCTCGTGGCATACGACTCGACGTATCTGCCGACGGGCTACCTCTCGGCGGGTGGCAACGTGCGCAGCGAGGATCTCCTGCACGTCGCGGCGCGTGTCGGCGGATCGCACCCGGAGTGGCCGCTCGTCTTGCTCCTTCATCATCACCTCGTGCCCACGCCGGTCACCGACACGGGCCCGATCGAGACGCACCGCCTGAGCAAGCTGGCGCACACGAGCCTCCACCGCATCCTGCCCACGCTGGTCACGCACGCCGATCGCGAAGAGCTCACGATGACCGCGATGGGCTCGGGCAGCGTGCTCTCGCTCCTTCACTCGTTCGAGCGGCCCGTGCTGGTGCTCCATGGGCACAAGCACATCGCGAGCGCACGAAAGCTCGAGGGCATGCGCGATGGCGAGGGCGACGTGATCCTCGCGTCGGCCGGGAGCGCGGCGACGGCCCAGCGATGGTCGCCACGAAGCGACGAGCGATGGTCGGGCGCAGCCGAGCCGAGCCAGGACCCCGTGCGGATCTGGCCCTCGTTCAACGTCGTCGAGCTCGACGGAGAGGCCCTGACGATCGAGACCGTGAGCTTCGGATGGAAGGGACGCTCGGCCGGACGCACGGTGAGCCGGCCGCTCGTGTGGGCCGAGCGCGACGGCGCGCGGTGGACGGTGACCCCCACGACGATGCGCGAGCCGCGTGTGGGCCCGGCGCTCCGCGACAACCGAGCGCTCGTGCGCGTCTGGCCGAGCGCGCGCCACGGCGCGGCCCGCTACGACTCGCTCCGCGTGCGCGACATCGAAGCGGGGGCCGGCCGCGAGCTCGGCCGCTACCGAGAGATCGTCGACGGCCTGGCGGACGGCTCGCTCGCGCAGCGTGATCGCGCAGGCCGCACGGTGCTCCGCGCGGACGCGCTGCCGGCCACGGTCACGCTGCCGCTGGCCGAGCCGACGGAGCTCGACGTGCTGGCCGCCGTGCCGCGCACGCTCGCCGAGCTGCGCCGCGCCCACGGCGCGATGGCGCCGCCCTTCCCCACCGTGTCTCTCTTCAACCGGTACGCGTCCTCGCGCGCCTCGCTCGCGGTGGAGGGTCTCGGCAGCGCGAGGCACGACGCCTTCGCGAGCCTCCTCGACCTCGGCTCCGGGCGCGAGCGCGCGATGCGCCTCTCGCGCGCCGATGGTGACGACCGCGTGGTGCTCGAGGTGCCGGACTGTCCACCGCGCACGCTCCTGCGCGTGCACTGGCCCGCGCTCGCCTGAGCCCTGGCGCACGCGCCCGTGACATCGTGTTCACGACGAGGTTTCCGGAGCGACGTTCCACGATCGCAGCCTCGGTCTCATGAACGATCTCCAGCTCGGTGACGTCGTCCTCGACGTGGTGTTCCAGCCGATCGTGGACCTCGAGTCCTTCGCTCCCTTCGGCTACGAGGTGCTGGGGCGCGCAGGCTCGAGCGACGGTGTCATCTCGCATCGTCCCGATCGCCTGCTCGAGCTCGCGCACGCGCGCGGCACGCTCCTGCGGCTCGATCGTGCGTGGAGGTCCCTCGCGATCTCGCGCATCGCCGCGGCGATGACGCGGCCCGATCTGCACTGGTTCTTCAACGTCGACTCACGCTGCATCGACGACCCGGAGCTCACGAGCGGCTTCACGCGCGCGGCCCTCGAGGCCGCGGGCCTCGGTGAGCTGCGCGTGGTGATCGAGCTCGGCGAGCGAGACCCGCTCCTCGACGCCGAGCGTCTCGCGCGCCTGGTGCCGCGCTACGCCCAGCAGGGCTTCGCGATCGCGCTCGACGATCTCGGGGCTGGCCACGCGTCCTTGAACCGGCTCGTCGAGCTGAGGCCCGACGTCGCCAAGCTCGACATGGATCTCATCCGCGGGATCGATCGCGATCCGTACCGCCTCGCGCTCCTCAAGTCGCTCGTGCGCTTCGCCGAGGAGGTCGGGATGCACCTCGTGGCAGAGGGCATCGAGACGCCTGCCGAGCTCGAGGCGGTGCGCCGGCAGGGCGTCGCGTTCGGACAGGGCTACCTCCTCGGCCGGCCGCGTCCGCTGCCGCGTCCGTCCGAGCGGCCCAGGGCACCGAGCGTCGTCGCGGCGTGAGAGCGGATAGACTCCCGCGCGCATGCGCGCGCCCTTCCTCCGTGACCAACGCATCGTCGTCCCCGGCATCGCGAGCGCGCACTCGCACGCGTTCCAGCGCGTGCTCCGAGGCCGGGCACAGGCGAGCCGCTCGCGCCGCGCGCAGCGCAGCACGGGCGCCGCGAGCGCGTCGTTCTGGAGCTGGCGCGGGCTCATGTATGCGCTCGCCGAGCGCGTGAGCCCCGACGACCTCCACGCGATCTCTCGCTACGCGTTCGTCGAGCTCGCGAGCGCCGGCGTGACCTGCGTGGGCGAGTTCCACTACGTGCAGCACGACCGCGACGGTCGCCCCTACGCGGAGCGCACGCTGCTCGCCGAGGCCGTGATCCGCGCCGCGCTCGACGCGGGCGTGCGCATCACGCTCCTGCGTGTCGCCTACCTCCGCGCAGGCTTGGGGCGTGCCCTCGAGGACGCGCAGCGGCGCTTCGTCGACGCGTCGATCGACGACACGCTCCGCGACGTGGAGAGCCTCACCGGGCGATGGTCGGGCGATCCCCGCGTGCGCATCGGCCTCGCGCCGCACAGCGTGCGCGCCGTGCCCCGCGACGCGCTCGCGGCCTGTGCGAGCTTCGCGCGCGCGCGGGGGATTCCCCTCCATGCGCACGTCTCGGAGCAGCGGCGCGAGATCCGCGAGTGCCTCGCCGAGCACGGACGGCGACCGGTCGAGCTGCTCGCCGACGTGGGCGCGCTCTCCGATCGATTCTCGGCCGTGCACGCGACGCACCTCGCGCCGAACGAGGCACGCCTCCTCGGTGGTGCGCGCGCGTTCGTCTGCGTGTGTCGGACGACCGAGCGCGACCTCGGCGATGGCCTCCCCGATCTGGCCGCCCTCGCCGAGCACGGTGCGCGCTTCACGACGGGCACCGACAGCCACGCGAGCGCCGACCCGTTCGAGGAGGCGCGCGCGATGGAGCTCGACGAGCGCACGCGGGCCGAGGCGCGCGAGGTCGCGCTCGATGCGGGCGCGCTCGTCCGCGCGCTCACGCACGACGCCCACACCTCGCTGGGCTTCGACCTCGACGCGCTCGACGACGAGGTCGAGCTCGACGCCCGCGACCCCGCGATCGACACGACGATCGAGCGCGAGGGCCAGGACGCGCTGGACGACGCGATCGCGTGGCAGGCGAGCGCGCGGGCCGTGCGCCGCGTCCGCGTCGCGGGCCGCGAGATCGTGAAGGACGGGCGCCACGTCGACTACGACGCCGCTCGCGCCGCCTACGAGGAGACGGTGCGCCGGCTGCTCGCGCGGAGCTGACCGCGCGCCACGGTCGAAGGGGACGACCTCAGGGGCGCAGGTACGCACTGGCCTCGGCGCGCACGATCGGCATGAGCCCGCTGTCGCGGAGCGATCGATAGCCCTCCCTCGCGACGATCACGTGATCGATCACGCGCACGCCGAGCAGCTCGCCCGCCGAGACGAGGCGCTCGGTGAGCTGCAGATCGTCCGAGCTCGGCTCGGCCTCGCCGCTCGGATGGTTGTGCACGAAGATCACCGCGGGCGCGGCCTCGCGCAGGAGCTGTCGGTACACGTCGGCGACGGACACGATGCAGGCCGTCATCGTGCCCTTGCTGATCCACAGCTCGCGCACGACGCGATGACGCGCATCGAGCGCGAGCGCGAGGAAGTGCTCGACCTCGAGGTGCGCCAGGCGCGGGCGCAGGAGCGTGTCGACGTCGTCTGCGCTGCGCAGGCGCGTCGGGGGTGGCGCCGCGTGCGCCGCACGTCGCCCGAGCTCGATCGCCGCCGCGATGCGCGCGGCCTTGGTCGCGCCGATGCCACGCGTGCGTACGAGCGAGGGCGGCGCGAGCTGCGCGAGCCCGGCGAGGCCCGCGTTCTCGTCGAGCAAGCGCGCGGCGAGGCGACCGACGGGCTCGTCGGCGCACCCCGTGCCGAGCACGACGGCGAGGAGATCGTGATCCTCGAGGTGTCGGGCGCCCGCGCGAACGACGCGCTCGCGCGGGCCGTCGAGGCTCGTCGAGTCGTCCGATGGCGGGGCCTCGGAGAGCAGTGGATAGGGAGGTGGCGGAGGGAGCGTGGAGGACATGCGAGCCCCATCAGCAAGCGACGCACCGGCCCTCGAGGCCTCGATCCTCAGAGAATTCGGCCTCTCGCTGGCGTATCGGCGGACCCCTGGCGGCGGATTCCGCCGATAGAGGGGCTCGCGTAGAGTTCGCGCCCATGAAGCGCCCCGCTCGCCTCCGCGCCCGCATCGTGTCCCTCGGTCCGCTCGCACTGGGTCTCGCGAGCGCCGCGCTCCCTGCGACGAGCCGCGCCGACGCGCCCGCGCTCGAGACCTCCCGCGCGGCGCCCGCGACGACGCCGCAGCTCGCCTCGCACCTCGACGCGAGCTGGGAGCTCGAGCGCGCGATCGACACACACGGCTTCCACATCGAGCGCTACCTCCAGCGCATCGAAGGACTGCGCGTCGATGGCGCGACGGCCGTCGTTCGGGCGCGCCGCGACGGATCCGTCGATCTCGTCTCGGTGGAGACGCCCGCGCGACGGGGCGCGCTGGTGACGGGCCGCACCGTGCGCACCCCCGACGCCGAACGCCTGCGTGCCGCCGTCGAGACCGTGTCGCTCGGCTTCGCCGTCGATCACCTCGAGCCGAGCGAGCCCGTGCTCGCCGCGGCCGATCTCTTCGATCCATCCCCGCGCCTCGTGCTGGCGCATCGCGTCGTGGCGCGTGGCCGCGCGCTCGATCAGGCCGTGAGCGTGCTCGTCGAGGACACGAGCCTGCGCGTGCTCCGCGTGGACGACCTCGCGCACGACGCGCGTGGCCTCGTGTTTGAGCGCAACACCGTGAGCGACATGGGCATGACGACCGAGGTCGAGCTGCCCACGCAGAGCGTGGCCGGCACGCTCACGAGCACCGCGTTCACCGTGCGCTCGTGCATGGTCGGCGCCGGCGGCGACTGCACGCCGGTGCCGCGCGCCGTGCCGGACGCCGATGGCAACTTCCTCCTCGCCCCCGACCCGAGCTCCTTCGAGGACGGCTTCACCGAGGTGATGGCCTTCTACCACGCGAGCCTCGCGGCCGATCGTCTGGAGCGCGACCACGGCTTCCGGTGGCGCTGCTCCGCGGAGGGTCCCGCGCGAGACGACTCGATGCAGATCTTCACCAACTACACCGACAGCCCGGGCCGCGCGTACGCGAACGCCGCCTACGTGGCCGGCAGCCGTACCTCGTGTGGCTACCTGCTCTTCGGCCAGTCGGGCTCGCAGGACTTCGCCTCCGACGCCGACGTCGTCTACCACGAGCTCGGTCACGCGGTGACGGACCAGCTCTCGGCGATCGTGGGCTTCGCGGTCGACTCGCTCGGCATGCACTACGACCCGCTCGCCGTGAACGAGGGCACGAGCGACTACTGGGCCGCGACGATCCAGGGCGATCCGAGCGTGGGCGAGTCGCTCGCAGGCATCGATGGCATCGGGCGCTCGGCCGCGCTGCGCGATCTCGATGGCGCGCTCTCGTGTCCCAACGACCTCTTCGGTGAAGGTCACTTCGACGGGCGCATCTGGGCGGGCGCCTTCTGGGACCTGCGCACGGAGCTCGGCGCGGAGAAGATCGACGCGCTCGTCTTCACGACCATCGCGAGCATCGGCACGGCGCCTTCGCTCCGCGCGGCGGGCGAGACGGCCGCGACGACGGCCGACTCGCTCGTCACCATGGGCACGCTCACCGCGGCCGACGCCGCGCGCGTGCGTGAGGTGCTCGGCGAGCGCGGCCTCCTCGACTGTCGCCGCGTCACGCCGCTCGACGACGGCGAGCAGCGCGGTGCGTTCTCGGGCATCGCGCTCCTCACCGGTGGCCTCGGCAACGACGTGGCGCCCATCCACTACTCGCTCACGCTCCCCGCCGACGCCACGAGCGCGACGATCGAGATCACGCCGGGCACGTTGCTCGGTCAGTACGCGGTGCTCGCGCGCAACGGCTCACCGGTGGGCTTCCGCGGCACGGGCATCCAGCTCGATCAGCGCGACGAGATCGGCCACGCCGGCATGGTCACGTACCACGCGTCGAGCCCGGCCTTCGCGCCGTGCACCACGATGTACTTCGCGATCGAGTCGATGGACTTGAACCGCGGTGAGAACCTCTTCCTCGTGCAGGCCAGCGTCGAGCGCTCGGGCGATCCCGCCGCGCGCTGCCCCGATCCCGAGCCGGACGCGGGCATGCCCGACGCGGCGATGACGAGCGACGCGGGCGCGTCGCCCGACGCCGCCATGACCACGCCGGAGATGCCCAGCAACTGCGGCTGCTCCGCGCCCGGTGGACGCACGTCGAGCGCAGCCTCGCTCGCCGCCCTCCTCGGCCTCGCCCTCGCGCTCTCGCGCCGCCGCCGCTGAGAGATCGAGAAGAAGAGGTCAGTTCGCGGGGCGCGAGCTCCACTGCTGGCCGGTGCGGCCCTCGCACGGCTGGAGGCGCGTGAGGCGATCCCACTCGCCGCCGTTGACGACGTCGAGGCACATGCCCTCGCCGCGGAACTGGGTCGTGAGGCGGAGCGTGCCGTCGCCGCCGGAGGTGATGTGCCAGTTCTGACCCGTGCGGCCCTCGCACGGCTGAAGGCGTGTGAGGGTGTCGTAGGCGCCGCCGTTCACCACGTCGAGGCACATCTGCGGACCGCGCCACTCGGTCGTGAAGTTCATCCAGCCGCCATCGGCGGGTCGCGCGAACCAGTGCTGGCCCGAGTAGTTGCCGCACTGCTGGAGGATCGTGAAGCCGTCGAACGGACCGCCGTTCACGACGTCGAGGCACATGTCGGGCCCGCGGAACGCGGTGGTCCACACCATCGGCGCGGCGCTCTGCGCGACTGCGACCGTGGTGCCGGAGAGAGCGAGCGCGACCGAGAGCACGAGGGCGTTCTTCTTCATGGCGCGCCGATGGTGACGGCCGCGCCGAGGCCGCGCAAACCGCTGTGCTTCAGCGCGCCGGCGCCGCGCAAACCGCTGTGCTTCAGCGCGCCGGCGCCGCGTTCTCCTCGGCGCGCGCACGTGGGTCCGCAGCGGCGTCGGCCTCGTCCGCAACCGCCCCCGCATCCTCGACCTCGGCCGGAGCCGCGTCGTCGGCCTCGATCGCGATGCCGGCGTCGCCGGTGAACGGCGGGTCTGCGCGCAGCGCGTGCACGAAGTGATCGTCGGAGCCGATCACGAGCACGCCCTCGGTCGCGAGGATCGGATCGGCGTCGACGTTGCCGCGCGTCTGGTAGATCCAGCGCATGCCTCCGCGGCGATCGATCGCGTAGAGGTAGTCGTCGTCGGCGCCGAAGTAGATGTTGCCGTCGCGGTCGACGACCGGGCTCGAGCCGACGCCGAGCTCGTTGGCCTGGGAGCGCGAGACCGAGAAGTACCACTGCTCCTCGCCGGTCTGCGCGTCGAGCGAGACGAGGCGCGCGTGCGGACCGAAGACGGGCACGAGCACGTTGCCGTCGAGGCCGAGCGCGACGGGCGTGCGCACGTAGCCGCCGACGTCGGCCTGCCATCGGAGCTCGCCGTTGCGATCGAGCGCGTACACGCGGTGATCGTCGGAGCCGAAGTAGATGGTGCCGTCGTCGCCGACGACCGGGCCCGAGTCGATGTCGTTGCGCGCGGTGAACGACCAGCGGAGCTGGCCCTCGGGCGTGATGGCGTAGAGGTGATCGTCCTGCGAGCCGACGTAGAGGGTGCCGTCGTCGTCGAGCGAGGGAGAGCTGAAGATCTTGTCGTTCGCGCGGAAGCGAAAGCGCACGGTGCCGTCGGGCGCGACCGCCCAGAGCTCCTGACCAGCACCGAAGTACGCGGTGCCGTCGTCCCCGACGACGATGCCCGTGTCGACGTCGCCATCGGTGCGGAGGTGCACGCGCACGTCGCCGCTCGCGGCGTCGAGCACGAAGAAGTAGTTCGAGTCCGAGCCGACGTAGAGCAGCTCGCGGCCCTCGCCGTCGGTGTGGAGCGCAGGGCTCGAGTAGACGTCGCCCCCGAGATCGCGCTGCCAGACGACCGAGCCGCCGCTCGCGCTCAGCGCATAGACGTGCCGGTCTCGCGAGCCGACGTAGAGCGTTCCGTCGCGCCCGACGACGGCCTGACCGACCACGTGGTTGCTGGTCTCGTAGGCCCAGTAGCGCTCGGCGCGTGCGGGGCCGAGGAAGCGCGAGCGCCCCGTGTGCCGCGTGTCGCCGCGGTGCATGCGAGGGACCTCGGCGGTCTCGTCGCGCTGGCTCGCCTGCGGCTCTCGGCGCGAGAGGCCCGGTGTCGGACCATCGGTCGCGAGGCGGACCGTCGCGTCGTCGCCGTCGCGCGCGGTCGTGTCGCGCGTGCCGCTCTCCTGCGTGATCCAGAGGCCGCCGACCGCGACGATCGCGACCGCCCACATACCGCCGTAGATGAGGTGCTCCTTGCGCATCGACCGTGCTCGCGGCCGTGCACTATCGCGGCGGGGCGCGACGGTCGAGGGCGCCCCAGACGACCGCGACACGCGCGCCGTGGCGCGCAGTCACTCAGCCGACCGGCAGCGCGCCCTCGAGGTGCGACGCGATCTGCGCGTCGGCGACGTTCGCGAGGTCCTTGTGGATGCGATCGGTCACGAGCGCCGCGGTGGGCTTGTCGAGCTCGCGCTCGAGGTAGCCGAGAAAGTGTGGCTCGGCGACGAGCAGCAGGCGCCCGAACGCGTGCTCCATGCGCCCGCGCGCGAGGCGCTTCGCGATCGTCTTCGCGAAGACGTGGGCGTCGTGCTCGTGCGCCGTCTCGTGCGGCTCCATCGCGTGGCGCGACGTCGAGTACGACTCGCCCGAGCGACCCGGACGATCGGTGCCGACGTCGCGATCCTGGAAGCGCCCCTGGGGGTGATCCACCGACTCGATGGCGACGAGGGGCTTGCCCGGCCCGCGATGCTCGAAGAGGCGCGCGCCCGCGCGGTGGGCGACCACGATCCAGCTCGTCGTCATGAGGACCTCCAGGCAGGGACCTAGGCGCGGGGCAGAGGAGCGCAAGGTCGAGCGACGCGCTCGGGCACGACGCGGACTCGGCTCGACCGTGGGCCTCTCCCGGCGCGGAGGCAGGCGCGGGCGCGCGCGGCGCACCTCGGGCATGATGTCGGCCCCCTCATGACCGCGAAGATCCCCGTCACCGTGCTCACCGGCTTCCTCGGCGCCGGCAAGACCACCCTCCTCAACCGCATCCTCACCGAGAAGCACGGCAAGCGCATCGCCGTCATCGAGAACGAGTTCGGGGAGATCGGCATCGATCAAGGCCTCGTCGTCCGTGCGGACGAAGAGGTCTTCGAGATGAACAACGGGTGCATCTGCTGCACCGTGCGCGGCGACCTCATCCGCATCCTGGGCAACCTGCTCAAGCGGCGCGATCGCTTCGATCACATCCTGGTCGAGACCACCGGCCTCGCGGACCCGGGCCCCGTCGCGCAGACGTTCTTCATGGACGACGAGATGAAGGACCAGTTCCGGCTCGACGGCATCGTCACGGTCGTCGACGCCAAGCACGTGCTCCTTCACGTCGACAGCTCGAGCGAGTGCCGCGAGCAGATCGCGTTCGCCGATCTGGTCGTGCTCAACAAGAGCGACCTCGTCGAGACGAAGGACCTCGATGCCGTCGAGGAGCGCGTGCACTCCATCAACACGCTCGCGAAGGTCCAGCGCGCGACCAAGTGCGACGTGCCGATCGCGGCGCTGCTCGATCTCGGCGGCTTCGATCTGAGCCGCGCGCTCGAGATGCGCCCCACCTTCCTCGTGCCCGAGTACCCCTTCGAGTGGACCGGCATCTACCAGCTCGAGGCCGGCACGGCGGCCCTCGAGCTCGGTCACGATCACCACTGCGAGCACCACGCCGAGGACGGCCACGACCACGGCCACGAAGGGCACGGCCACGGGCACGATCACGGGCACGATCACGAGCACTCGCACCGTCTCGCGCTGTGCGTGATGCCCATCGCGCACGCCGACGACAACACGCTGCGCGCCGACGCCGAGAAGGTCGTGCGCCTCTTCGCGGACGCAGCCGACACAGTCGCGGCCGGCAAGGCCGTGCCGATGGCCCGCCACGCGATCGTCCAGCACGAGGGCGAGGTGCCGACGCCCTTCACGCTCGAGATCCCCGAGCGCGGTCTCTACGCGCTCTACCTCCAGCACCCGCCCGAGGAGCTCGGCGTGCGGGTGCTCGCGAAGCCGACGCGCGCGCTGATGAAGCCCTCGCCCCTGCGGCCAGTGCTCGAGCGCGCGTGGGCCGACGGGCACGTGCACGAAGAAGAGGTGGGCTCGGTGGGCCTGACGAGCGACCGCTCGTGCGATCTCGGCCGCCTCAACGAGTGGATCCAGACGCTCCAGCAGACGCGCGGCCCGGACCTCTACCGCCTCAAGGGCATCCTCAGCATCGCGGGGCGCCCGCGTCGCTACGTGTTCCAGGGCGTGCACATGCTGCTCGACGGCACCGAGGATCGTGCGTGGGAGCCGGGCGAGGCGCGCGTGAGCCAGATGGTCCTCATCGGCAAGAACCTCGATCGCGCCGAGCTCGAGCGAGGCTTCCAGAGCTGCCTCGTTTGATGGGCTTCTTCGACAAGCTCTTCGGCAAGAAGGCAACGCCGACGCTCGCGGCGACGGTCCCGATCGAAGGCCACCCCGTGGGCCTCGCGTTCGCGGCGGGCGACCGCAAGCTCGCGGCGCTCACCGGCGAGGGCAGCCTCGTCGTGATCGACGTGAAGGGCGGCGCGGTCGTGTCTCGCACCGAGGTGCACGCCGAGGGCGGCCTCTGCCTCGCGGTCGACGCGTCGACGGGACGCATCGCGACGGGCGGCATGGACGGACGCGTGCGCGTGACGGACGCGAGCTCGGGCGCGGTCGAGCGCGAGGCCACGCTCGCGAAGGGCGCCTGGGTCGAGCACCTCGCGTGGTGGGACACGACCCTCGTCTGCGCGCACGGCAAGCGCGTGTGTCTGCTCGATCCGCGCGGCGAGATCCGCGTGCTCGGCGATCATGCGAGCACGGTGGCCGGGCTCTCGGTCGTCGGGGATCGACTCGCGGTCGCGCGCTTCGGCGCGGCCGATCTGTGGGCCCTCGGCGGCAAGCTCGAGGGTCCCACCGCGCTCGAGTGGCCGAGCTCGCTCGTGTCGATCGCGTGGAGCCCGGATCTGCGCTTCCTCGCCGCGGGCTGTCAGGACCATGCCCTCCACTTCTGGCGCATGCCCTCGCGGGCCGACTCGATGATGGGCGGCTACCCGAGCAAGCCGAAGGTCCTCGCGTGGTCGCCGACGAGCGAGTGGCTCGCCTCGGCCGGCGGCCCCGACGTGGTGGTGTGGAGCTTCGCGGCCGAGGGCCCCGAGGGCACGACGCCGCTCCAGCTCCGCGCGCACGAGAAGAACGTCTCGGCGCTCGCCTTCTCCGCCGACGCGAAGCTCCTCGTGAGCGGTGGTCGCGACGGCCTCGTGTGCGTCTGGCCCAGCGGCGTGGAGGCCGAGCCGCTCGTGCGCGTGCCGCTCGGCGGCGTCGTCGAGCGCGTCGCGATCTCGGACGACGGCGCATGGATCGCGGCGGCCTCGAGCGAGGGATCGATCGCGATCCTGCGGCGATGAGCGACGCCACGACGTCCGAGCCCCTCGGAGCCGCGGTGCGCACCGAGCTGTCCGCGCTCGCGCGGCTCGCGTCTCCGCTCGTCCTGACGAACCTCGGCAACATGGCGCTCGCGCTCGTGGACGTCGCGGTGGTCGGGCGGCTCGGCGAGACGTCGATCGCCGCTGCGGGCCTGGGCAACGCGGCCTTCTTCACGACGACGCTCTTCGGCGTCGGCATGCTCTTCGGGCTCGATCCGCTGCTCGCGCAGGCCGTGGGCGCGAAGGAGCCCGAGCGCGCCGCGCGCTCGTTCGTCGCGGGCTCGTACGCGGCGCTCTTCGTGTCGGTCCCGCTCACGCTGATCATCCTGGCCCTCGCCGCGAACGTCGCGCGCCTCGGTGCACCGGCCGAGGCGATCGACGGCACGCGGGACTACCTCCACGCGCGGCTCTTCTCGCTCGCGCCGTTCCTGCTCCTCATGACGGCGCGCGCGTACCTGCAGGCGATCGGCAAGACGAGCTCGCTCGTCGTCGGCGTGATCGTGGCGAACGTCGTGAACCTTCCGGTCGCGTGGCTCCTCACGCTCGGCGCGCCCTCGCTCGGGATCGAGGGCCACGGCGTGTTCGGCGCGGGCCTGGCGTCGGCGATCGCGACCACCGTGCAGCTCGTGGTCTCCGCGTGGCCGATCCTGCGCGACGTGCCGGTGCGCGCGCCCGGCGTGCGCGCGTTCGATCCTGCGCTGGTGCGCCGCGTCGCGGAGCTCGGGAGCCCGATCGGCTTCCAGATCGTGCTCGAGGCCGGCAGCTTCGCCGTCGTGACCTTCGTGGTCGGAGGCTTCGGCACGCGACCTCTCTCGGGGCACCAGATCGCGCTCTCGGTCGTGAGCTGCACGTTCCAGGTGGCGCTCGGCATCGCGGCGGCCACGTCCGTGCGCGTCGGCACCGCGATCGGTCGGGGCGACCGTCACGCGACGCGCCTCGCAGGCCTGGTCGGCATCGGATCCGGAACGGCGTTCATGGTGGCGAGCGCGCTGCTCCTCTTCGCGATCCCACGCGAGCTGTCGCGCACGCTCACCGACGATCCTCACGTCATCGAGGCGAGCCTGCCGTTCATGTTCGTGGCCGCGTGCTTCCAGCTCGGCGATGGCGCCCAGACGGTCGCGCAGGGCGCGCTCCGCGGCGCAGGCGACACGCGCTTTCCGCTCTTCGTGAACCTCCTGGGCCACTGGCTCATCGGCCTGCCGCTCGGCTGGGCGTTGCTGTCGGAGCTCGGCCCCGAGGCGATGTGGTGGGGCCTCTCCGCGGGCCTCTTCACCGTGGCGGCGCTGGCCACGGCGCGCTTCGTCGTGCTCACGCGCAAGGCCATCGCGCGCGTGTGATCAGAAGGTGCCCGAAGCGCCCAGCATCACGCGGTCCCGTCCGAGCGCCAACGTCGGCACCACCGGCGGCGCGGCCCGATCGGTCAGCTCGTAGCCGATCGCCGTGCCCACGATGGGCGCGAGCACACCCAGGACGACGGCCGTCGCGAGAAGGCCTCCACCCTCTTCGCCCTCGAGCTCGTCGTTCGCGAGCACGCCGAGCGCGATCGTCCCGACCGACACGGCCGAGCCGAGGACGAAGCCGAGCGAGGCACCCCACACGTTGCCGCGTCCACCCGCCAGAGCGGAACCGAGCGAGTAGGCGAGCGGGAAGAGCGCGGTGCCGATGCTGAAGCCCGTGAGCATTCCTTCGAGGCCGTGATCGTCGAAGCAGATCCACGCGCCCGTGCAGTCGTTGGGCATCGACGCGCCCACGCCGTAACCGAGCCCGGTCGCGAGCACGAGCGCGCCGACGCCGAGGCCCACGCCGGCGAGCACGCGCACCCCGCGGTCGGGTCGGTGCGCGTTCGCGACGGTCTCGCTTCCCTCGACGGAAGGCCGCTCGGTCACGACCACCTCGGCGGTCGTGACGGGGCGCGCGAGCGCGCGAGCACCAGTGTCCTGGGCCGACGCGTGCTCGAGCGTCGTGGCCGCGACCAGGCAGGTGAAGGTCAGGTGTGCGCAGAGCGCTGCGATCGTGCGGTTCATGGCGTGTCTCCTGCGCCCTCCTTCGCAGCCCGCGTGCCGCGACAGAGCCCCACGAAACGCCTCGTTTCGTGGGCTCCCCGCGCGTTCGTGCACTGCGCTGCACGGTTCGCTGCACGGTGCCCGGTCCACGCGCTTCACACCGGCGAGGCGCCCGCCGAGCTCAGTGCTGGTCGATCAGCGCACCGTCGCGCGTGTAGCGCCAGACGAACTCGTGGCTCGAGTCGTCCTTCACGTGCTGCCCGAGCGCGCGCACCTCGATCTCGCCGCGCTCGAGCGCTTGGATCGAGGCCTCGCCCACGCAGAAGTACGGCGTCGAGAGCCGCGCCTTCCACAGCACCGCGCCCCTCTCGTCTCGCGCGACGAGATCGAAGGCCTCGCCGTTCGCGATGCGCACCGCGTAGGTGCGACCACCTTGCGTGACCGATGCCGTGATCATCGGACGCAGCGTAGGCGATCCGGTACGCTCTGGTCCCCTCATGCCGTACCTGCCGTTCGTGACCGAGAGCGCAACGGCGCTCGCGAGGAAGATCCGGACGCGAGAAGCCTCGAGCGTCGAGATCGTCGAGGCGCACATCGCGCTCGTGCTGCGCGAGAACCCGCGCCTCAACGCGGTGATCGAGACGCGCTTGGCCGACGCGCGCAAGGAGGCGCGCGAGGCCGACGCCCGCGTCGCGCGCGAGCCCGCCGATGCGCTGCCGCCGTTCCTCGGTGTGCCCTGCACGATCAAGGAGTCCTTCGGCGTCGCGGGCCTGCACCAGACCGGTGGCCTGCGCTCCCGCACCAGCACACGCAGCGTCGAGGACGCCGTGGCCGTCACGCGTCTTCGCGCGGTCGGCGCGATCCCCCTCGGCACCACGAACGTGTCCGAGCTCTGCATGTGGATGGAGAGCGAGAACCGCCTCTACGGTCGCACCAACAACCCGTACGACGTCTCGCGCGGTGTCGGCGGCAGCTCCGGCGGCGAAGGCGCTGCGGTCGGCGCAGGCTTCGCGCCGTTCGGCCTCGGCGCCGACATCGGCGGCTCGATCCGCATCCCCGCGTTCATGAACGGCGTCTTCGGGCACAAGCCCACGGGCGGCCTCATCCCCAACGCCGGCCAGTATCCGCTGCCCGGCGCCGACGCGATGCGCATGGTCACCTCCGGCCCGCTCACGCGCCGCGCCGAGGACCTCTGGCCGCTCGTGCGCGCGCTCGCGGGGCCGACGCCCAAGAGCCCCGAGGTGCTCGCGATCGAGCTCGGCGATCCCAGCGCCGTGTCGCTCGAGGGACTGCGTGTGCTCGACGTGGACACGAACGGTGTCTCGCGCGTCGATGCGGAGCTCGTGAAGGCGCAGCACCGTCTCGCCGATCACCTCGCGTCGCGCGGCGCGCGCGTGGAGCGCGTGAGCTTCGAGGCGCTGAAGAAGTCGGTGCTGATCTGGAGCGCGATGCTCTCGAGCACGGGCGGCAAGGACTTCGCGGTGATGCTGGGAGACGGCGAGAGCCTCTCGATCGGCCGTGAATTCCTGCGTTTTCTCGGAGGTCGTTCGGACTTCACGGGCCCCTCCCTCGCCCTGGCCGCCATCGAGGAGATCCCCAAGCGCTTCCCCGGCAACACGCGCGAGCTCGTCGCCGAGGGACTGGCCCTGCGCCGCGAGCTCGAGGAGCGCATCGGCGACGGCGTGATGCTCTACCCCGGCTACACCGCGCCCGCGCCGCGTCACCGTCACCCGTGGATGAAGCCGATCGACTGGGCGTACACGGCCATCTTCAACGTGCTCGAGATGCCGGGCACGCAGGTGCCGCTCGGGCTCGGTCGCGAGGGTGTGCCCCTGGGCTGTCAGGTGATCGCCCCGCGACGCGCCGATCACCGCACGGTCGCGATCGCGCTCGAGGTGGAGCGCGCGTTCGGCGGCTGGGTGCCCCCCGCCTTCCTGCGGGCTTGATTTCGCGCCGTTCTCGCCTACGAAGGCCGCGCGGCGCGTGGGCATGCGCCCGAGGAGCGAATGACAATGCGGGGCAAGGTAGATCCCGATCGTGTTCCTCGGCGCGCCGCACGCCGCGTGTGTGAACGCGGGCCCCGCGCCCACCGACTACACGTGGGCGGAGGAGCCGAACCTGCGTCAGGTCCCGAGCACGCCGCTGCACGGCAACGTGCGCGGCCGCGCCTTCGAGCCGACCAGCATCTTCTTCGAGCGCCGCACCACGAGCAGCGAAGAGGAGTGGGCGATGATGATCTCGACCGAGCCCACGATCGGGTCGGCCGGCGTGGATCACGAGACGCTGACGATCCGCTTCGATCGCGCGCCGCGCCGCGGGCGCTCGACGCGCGCGATGGCCTCGGGCGGTGGCTACTGGCAGGCGTGCGTGGGCCTGGGCACGACGAGCTGGAACGCCGACAACGCCTACGCGCTCGAGCTCACGCGCTGGCAGGTGGGGCGGTGCACACCGGGGGAGGCGGGGCAGCCTGCGCGCCTCGGCACGGCCTCGGGGCGCATGATCGTCGTGTACCGTGGCTCCGACGAGAGCGAGAACAGCTGGGTCGCCGGTACGTTCACGAACGTTCCGATCGTGACGCCGAGCTGCGAGTGATCGATCCTCGCACTCTCTGCGGGAGGACCGGATGAGCGAAGGCGGCGAAGGCTCGAGCACCTGGAAGTACGTCGGGATCGGCTGCGGCATCCTCGCGCTGATCGCCGTGTGTGGCATCGGCACGTGCGCGATCACGTGCGGAGGCGCGATCGGGGCGGGCGTGGCCGCCATGGAGCCGCCTGCCGAGGCGACGCGAACGTTCTTCGGCTCGGTGCGCGGCGGGGACGTGGCAGGGGCCTACGCGCAGACGGCGAGCAGCTACCAGTCGAGCCACACGCTCGAGCAGTTCCAGGCGAGCCTCGCGACGATGCCCGAGATCGCCGCCTCGACCGACCAGACGATCTCCAACCGCAACGTGCAGGCCGGCTTCGGCGCCACGATGGCCGGCACGCTCCAGGGCCCGAGCGGCAACACCCCGTTCTCGGCGCACCTCGTCGACGAGGCGGGCACCTGGCGCATCGACACCCTCACCGTCGGCATGGGCGGGCTCTGACGCCTCCGACGGTGCGGATCACGTGCGATCCCCTGCACCATTGACCACGGCCCCTGGGCCGGCTAGAAACCGCGCCCTTCCGAATCCGAGAACGTCATGCGAGATCTCATCAAGCTCACCTGCGAGACCTGCGGCCGCGCGAACTACCACACGTCCAAGAACAAGCGGACGATGCCGGAGAAGTTCACGATCAAGAAGCACTGCCCCGCGTGCCGCGCGCACAAGGAGCACAAGGAAGGCAAGATCTCCAAGGGCTGAGGCGCGACGGGCGATCCGGAGCGGCGTCATCCTCGCCGCGCCCGCACGCTTCGCAGGAGATCAGGAAACGAGGCGCCCGCGCTCGCGCGTGGCGCCTCGTGGTGTTCCGTCGTCCGCGTCGCGCGCCGTTCCTCGTCGACGCCCGCGTTCAGCCCATCTGGACGCCGGAGGCCTTGAGGAAGTCGACGACCACGGGGTTCTTGGTCTTGAGGATGAGCGCGGGCGTCGTGCTCTCCGCGATTACGCCCTTGTAGAGCATCGAGACGCGGTGGCCGATCTTGAACACGCTCGCCATGTCGTGCGTGATGACGACGCTCGTGACGCCGAAGTTGCTGGCGGTCTCCGCGATGAGGTCGTCCACGAGGCGAGAGCTGACCGGGTCGAGGCCGCTCGTCGGCTCGTCGTAGACGAGGATCTGCGGCTCGAGCACGAGCGCCCGCGCGATGGCGACGCGCTTCTGCATGCCGCCGGAGATCTGTGCGGGGAGCTTGTGCGCCGCGTGGCCGACGTTGAGGTCCGTCAGGCGCTCCATGACGCGGTCGTGGATCTCCTTGCGCGACATCTTCGTGTGCTCGCGCAGCGGGAAGGCGACGTTGTCGAAGACCGACATCGAGTCGAAGAGCGCCCCGAACTGGAAGACCATCCCGAACTTCCGGCGGAAGGGCACGAGCTTCCAGTCGTCGAGGTGCGCGATGTCGGCACCATCGACGAGGATCTGCCCCGCGTCGGGCCGCTCGAGGCGCAAGAGCTGGCGCGTGAACACGCTCTTGCCCGCGCCCGAGCCGCCGATGATCACGTTGATCTGGCCGCGATGGATGTCGAACGTCACGCCGCGAAGGACCGGCGCGCCGTCGTAGCCCTTCTGCAGATCGCGGATCGCGATGTGGATCGGATCGGCGTTCGGATCGGCCTTCTGCGCACGGTCGGTCATACGAAGAAGGTCGTGACGACGTAGTCGAGCACGAGGATCGCGACGGCGCTCTGCACGACGGCGCGGTTGGTCGCGAGCCCGACGCCGGCAGCACCACCGGATGCGTAGAAGCCCTGACGACACGAGACGATCGTGAGCGTGACGCCGAACACCGCGGCCTTCGTGAGGCCCTGGAGGAGATCGGCGCGATCGACGTACCAGCGCATGCGCTCGATGAAGATGCCGCTGTCGAGGCCGTAGACCTTCACGGCCACGAACCACGCGCCGCCGAAGCCGACGAAGTAGAAGAGCAGCGCGAGGATCGGGCCCATGAGCAGGCCCGCGAGGACGCGCGGGAAGACGAGGTACTGCACCGGCGAGACGCTCATCGTCGTGAGCGCGTCGATCTGGTTCGAGACCCGCATCGAGCCGATCTCGGTGGCCATCGCGCTGCCGGCGCGCGCCGAGATCATGAGCGCGGAGAACACCGGCGCGAGCTCGCGCGCGAGCGCGATGGACACGACGGATCCGGTCTGGCTCTCGGCTCCGAGGCGACGGAAGCCCTCGACGAGCTGGAGGCCGAAGACCGCGCCGACGCTCGTGCCGGTGAGGCCCACGATCGTCATCGACTCGACGCCGATGAACTCGCACATCGCGATGATCAGCCACACGCGGTACGGCGGCCGGATGCCCCAGAGGATCGTCTCCCAGAGGAGGCGGAAGACCATCCCGATCTCCGCGAGCGCGAGGACCGGCAGCGTGAACACCCACTCCGCGAGGCGCACGACCACGTTGGGCGCCTTGGCCGCGACCTCCGGCTCGTCCTTCGTGGGCTCGCCCTTGGCGGGCTCGTCCTTCGTGGGCGCACCCTTGTCGGAAGGGGCATTCGTGGGGGCGTCGGCTCCCGACATGACGTCTCAGCCGCCCCCGACGAAGTGCACGACCTCGAGGCGATCGCCGGCCGTGATCGTCGTGCTCGCGTGCTCGGCGCGCGGCACGACCGCCTCGTTGCGCTCCACGGCGACCAGCGTGTCTCCGAGCCCGAGCGTGACGAGCAGCTCCTTCACCGTGATGCCCTGGGGCACCGCGCGACGCTCACCGTTCACCTCGACCTCGACCTCGACCACGCGACACCTCCGAGAGCGCCGAGGCTAGCACGCGCCTCGCGCCGCACGTCGGCGCGGGCGGTCACTCGCGCGCGCGGCGCATGGACGCGCGGTCCGCGGCGAGACGCACGATCTCGTGGCGCTTCCATCGCTCCCACCGATCTCCGGAGAGATCCCACTCCTCATCGCGGAAGGAGAACACGCCGAGCTCGAGGGCGCCGACGTAGGTCTCGAGCCACGAGACGAGGTCGCGGTACACGGGCTCGGGCTCCGAGCCGTGCTGGTTCTCGCGCTCGAAGATCCAGCCCGTCTCGAGATCGAGCACGAGCGGGCGGTCCGAATTGGCGCGTGCGAAGAGCGGCAGCCAGCTCTCACGCCACCTCGCAGGGGCCCAGCCCTCGCGGCGCGACACCTCGAGGAAGAGCGCACGGTCGCGCACGGCGTCCGCGAGGGAGAGCAGGTCGCTGTTGAAGAAGAGGCCGCCCTCGGATCCGTCGTGCCACGCGAAGAGCAGACGAACCTCCGAGGGCAACGGACGCGGCAGGCTCGCGTCGGCCCAGGCGAGGAGCTCCACGGAGGCGCCGGGTCGAAGCCCGCGCGCGAGCGGGGGCGCGTTCACGCGGAGCCACTGCTCGAAGCGCGTGAGGAGCTGCCCTGGGTAGCTGCGATGCTCCTCGGTGACGGCCTGCGCCCAGCGTCTTGCCTCTTCCGCGAAGGGCGGGGGCTCGAGGTCCAAGCGCGCGGCCCACTCGGTCAGGTCGTGCTTCCACTGCCAGTCGGCCCACGCCTCGAGGGTCTGGCGTGCGCCGGGCGCCTGCGCGAGCGCGGCCCAGTGCGCCTCGCGCCGTTCACGTCGCACCCGCTGTCGATCCTCCACTGGCGTCAGCTCGCGCAGCGCGAAGGCCTCGAGCGCGCAGCGAACCGCGGATGGGTAGCGCGCGTAGATCACGAGGTGATCGCGATCCGTGAGCTGCCCGAGACCGATGGCGGCGCTCGGACCAGCGGCGTCCGCGAGCAGGCGCACCCGGCCGTCCTTGGGATCGCCCTCGAAGAGCTCCTCGATCGCGCCCGTGCGGAGATCGAGCCAGCACTCCGATGGAACGATGTTTCCCTCTGCGAGGAGCGCGAGGAACGGTGCCCACTGCACGCGGATCATCGCGTGATCATGGCGCGGCGGCGCGCGGTGCGCCCTCGGCCACGTCGCCCGGCGGCTCAGCGGTAGGGAGGCGCCAAGCGCCTGAGCCCGTGTGCGAGCACCACCGGGTAGAGCGCGAGGTTGCGCGCAAGCGCCATGGGCCAGGAGAAACTCGCTGGCCGGGCCAACACGTCACCTCGCTCGACGAGCGCGCTCTGCTCCGTGTCGTCCGACACCCAACCGATGGCGCCGAACAACCGATAGCGGTCGACACGACCGAAGCGCTTCGCGATCACGCCGGCCGACAGGCCCTCGCAGGCGAGACCGAGCGCATCGCCGATGGCCGTCCCGTGGAGGACGCCTTCGTAGAGCTCGGTGGGCGTGAGCGGTGTCTCGTGATGGGCATCCGGCGTCTGCATCGCGCGGCTCGAGCGCATCGACACGCCGAGGGCCGTCGACCATTCCGGAGACGCCGCTCACCTGCAGCGCGTGCCGTCGGTCCGCTGGAACTCGATCACCATGCCGGTGCCGGCGGACGTGTTGCCGCCGACGACGAGGCCGCCGTCGCAGCCGGGTCGGAAGGCGGAGTCGTTGAGGTAGGTCGAGCTCGTCGCGGAGTACGGCGGGCCGCCGAAGCCCTCGATGCTCACGTCGGTGATCTCGGCGGCGCTGTAGAGATCGTGCCGGTACTCGAAGATCGTCCCGCGCAGCGAGGCGCCGAGCGCGCGGCCCGTGACGAGCGCGAGGCGACCATCGGGCGAGAACGACACGTCCCAGATGCCGCTCGCGAGGCTCGGGCTCGCGCCGGAGCCGAGGAGCACGCCGGCCTCGTGACGACGCAGGTAGCTCGAGGACCAGTTGGGCACGAGCGCGTAGGCGCCGCTCGGGTGCGAGTCGGCGCGCGAGACGTTGCCGAGGCTGCCGCTCGAGGCGCGCCACTCGCCGATGCCCGCGACCTCCGTGTAGTACGGCATGTCGGCGCCGTTGGTGCCGCACGCGAGCACGATGCCCCACGTACCGAACTCGTTGTCCGAGAACGCGAGATCGTCGCAGCCCGCGCTCGTCGCGCGCGCGACGAAGAGCCCGCTGAACGTCGTCGTCGCCGGGTCGAGCTCGCGCAGGCGCGCGATGTACGAGCTCGTGCCTGACTGGCTGAGCACGATCGGTCGCCCGCCGCCCGGCCCACCGCTCGGCGCGCGTGGGATCTCGATGCCCGAGAGGCGCTCCCCCGACACCGTCGTCGCCGAGCGCGTGAAGGACGCGAGCCCGTCGCCGCGGCGGTACGCGGCGTCCGACAGCGTGATGACGATGCCCGTGTCGGTCATGCCCACGCGCTCGTAGCCGACGATCCAAGCGGTCGTGCCATCGAGCGAGAAGACGAGATCGTCGAGGTAGACCGTGCGGCCCGCGACGCGGAGATCGAAGCGTGTCGCGGTGCCGCTCGCCCAGTCGTAGACGTGCACGCCGTTGCTGCGCTCGAGCACGATGGCGTAGGTGCCGTCGGGGTGGAACGCGACCACGTGCGCGTCGCCGAGACCGCCCACCGCGATGCGTGTGTACGTGTACGTCGAGGGCCGCAGCGGTCCCGCCCCCGCGTCGCGCCCCGCGTCCGTCGGCACGAACGCATCGGGCGCGCTGTACGCGTCGGGCGCGCTGTACGCGTCGGGCGGTGGCGAGGCTGCATCGATCGGAGGCGTGAACGCGTCGACGCCGGGGGGTGCGTACGCGTCCGGGCTCGAGGCCGCGTCCGGAGCGGGCGGGCCCGCGTCGAGGCCCGGCGGCACGGCGGCGTCCGGGTCGAGCGTCATGGCCGCGTCGTGGCCCGCGTCGCGCGGCTCGCCCGCGTCCTCTCCCTCACCGATGCAGCGGCCGGTCGAGGTGCAGAAGCCCGTGCCGCACGTCGAGTCCCGCGTGCAGTCCTGCCGGCACGTGCCGGCGCTGCAGTAGTGGAGCGGTGCGCACTCGCGATCGGTCGAGCAGGAGTCGCTCGAGGCGCAGGCCGGGACCAGTGGAGCGAGCAGGAGGAGTGAGGCGAAGAGGGCGCGGGACAGCACGCGTCCATCGTACGCCAAACCCCGCTGGCTCCACCTGGCCTGGCTCAGCCGTAGCTGCGCGGGACGCGGCGCGAGACGCTGGTCATCACGTCGTACGCGATCGTGCCCGCCAGCTTGGCGATCTCGTCGGCGCCGATGCGCGCGTGGCGCTCGCCGTGGCGCTGCTCGCCGAGGATCACGACCTCGTCGCCGATGGCAGCCGCGGGAACCTCGGTCACGTCGATCATCGTGAGGTCCATCGAGACGCGGCCGAGGATCGGGCAGCGCGTCGCGCGCACGAGCATCGAGCCGCGGTTCGAGAGCTCACGGAGCAGGCCATCGCCGTAGCCCATCGGCACGGTCGCGACGCGCGTCGGGCGCGTGCAGCGGAACGTGCGGTCGTAGCCGACGGTCTCTCCCTCTTCGAGATCGCGCAGCGCGATGATCTCGGTGCGCAGGCGCAGCGCCGGGCGGAGCTCGCGTCCCTGCGGGAGATCGAACGAGATGCCGTAGAGCGCGCCGCCGGGCCGCACCATGTCGTAGCGGCTGCGCGGGTGTGCGAGCGTCGCCGCGGTGTTGGCGGCGTGCACGAGATCGGGGCGGTGGCCGCGGCCGCGGACCTTCGCCAGCGCAGCCTCGAAGCGCTCGATCTGCGCGCTCGTCTCGCTCGGATCCGTGTCCGCCGAGCTGAGGTGCGTCATGAGGCCCGCGACGATGCAGCGCGGAAAGCGCGACAGACCCTCGAGGAACGCGTCGAGCCCGCGCAGCGGCACGCCGAGGCGCGACATGCCCGTGTCGATCTTCACGTGCACGCGATACGGCCGGTCGGGCGCGGCCCGATCGAAGGCCTCGATCTGCTCGAGGTCGTAGACGACGGGCACGAGGCCCGCCTCGAGCACGTCCGCGTGCGCGCTGCCGTAGACGCCGTTCAACACGACGATCGGCGCGCGGATGCCCGCCTCGCGCAGCTCGAGGCCCTCCTCGGCGAGCGCGACGCCGAAGCCGTCGACGCCGTCCTCTTCGAGCCGCGCCGCGACCGGCACCACGCCGTGGCCGTACGCGTCGGCCTTCACGACCGCGAGCACCTTCGCCGGCGCCGCAAGACCGCGGAGCACCGCGAGGTTGTGGGCGATCGCGTCGAGATCGATCTCCGCGCGCGTCGGTCGCAGCGACTCGTCGGCGAGGGCGAGGCGCGGACGGAACGTCAGGGTGTGCTCGGGACGGCGCATGGGAGCGGGGCTGGGGCCGCGAGGACTACGACCAGACGACGTGGGGTCAAGCGCAGGAGATTCCCGGCTCGAGCGTTCACCGCACGCCGAGATCGGCGAGCACACGTCCGGTCTCGAGCTCGGTCGCCAGCACACGCCCGAGCGCGTCGAACACGAGGAGCACGGCCGGCTCGCCGCGTCGCTCCTCGAGGCGGACACCGACGCGCGAGGGGGACGGCCCGTGGCCATCCTCGACGAGCACGACCAGGCGCTCGCGCTGCTCGCCGCGATCGAGGAGCACGACGTCGGTGACGGGGACGCTCGTGTCCTTGCCGCGCGCGTGCTCGACGACGAGCGCGATCCAGCCGGGCGCGAGCTCCACGCTGGCCGAGGTGCCGTTGCTGCGCGCACCCATCGGACGACCGGGCCGCTCGCGCGCGCTCGGGTACGCGACGAGCCCCTCGGTCACGAAGTAGCTGCCCTGCGTGAGCATGACGTGCACAGGATCCGGCTCGAACGCGACGAGGCCGAGGAGGGTTCCCTCCATGCCGAAGCGCTCGGGCAGCGCACGTCGCTCACGGAGCACCAGACCGCGCTCCTCGTAGCGGAGCCTCTCGAGCCCACTGGGCGCGGCGGACGAGGGCGGGCCGGACGCGACGAACGACACGAAGCCCGACGAACGATCGATCGCTGCGACGCGGACGTCCTTCACGCGGAAGAGCGCGCGTGGGCGGTCCTCGGTCACGTCGAGGACCTGGCCCACGCGATCGAGCGCGATCGCCCAGCGATCGCCGGAGAACGTCCGTGCATGGGCAGTGAGCCCGAGCAGCTCGAAGCGATCGCCCAGGCGTCGACCGATCGTGTCGAGGCGGTGGACCACCGTCACCGAGCCGCGGAACGAGAGGACGAGCGCGCGCGTGCCTTCGTCGGAGAGCACGATCTCGTCGGCCGGCGCATCGAACGCCTGCACCGTGCGACCATCGGGCGAGAGCACGCGCAGGCCCGCCTCGCCGAGCGCGACGAGCACGCGTCGATCGGGGAGCACGACGGCGTCCTTCACGTCGAACGCGCCCCGCGCGCTCGGCGAGAGCACGAGCGGCGCCGCGAGCGTGGACAGCTGACCGCGCGCCAGCGGAACGATGACCGGCCGATCCACGGGCAGCGTGAGATCGCGCGCCGCGGACTCGAGCTCGGTGACCAGCGCGAGCGCCGGCTCACCGAAGAGCGCGCGGTCGCGCACGGCCGCACGCCACGCGAAGCGCGCCGCGTCGGCGAGCACGAGGACGTCGCTGCCCCGTCGCTTGGCGAGCGCAGCGTAGATCGCGCTGCGCACATGCCGCTCTTCGAGCGAGGCGTCGCGGAGGATCGACTCGAGGCGCGCTCCCGCCTTGGCGGGTGCGTCCCCATCGAGCGCGAGCCACCACACGAGCGCCTCCGCGCCGGGAGCACCACCGACCTCGGCCCCGCGCTCTGCCCAGCGCACCGCGAGTCCCCGCGCGAGAGAGAGCGCGTCTCCGGCCTCGAGCGCCGCGAGGGCACCGAGGTAGTCGCCACTCTTGGCGCGGAGGTCCGCCCACGCGAGCGCGAGCGCACGCGCGGCTTCGCGGTCGGTCGCGCGCAGACGCGTGATCGCCGGTCCGAACGCGTCGTGTCGTCGCGCGAGGGTGACCGCGCGAGAGAGGTCGCGCGCCAGGATCCACTGACGCACGACGAACGGCGGCGAGAGCTCACGCCCCTCCGCGAGCTCGGCCGCCTCGCGGTAGAGGCCGTGCTTCTCCAGCAGCGCAACGGCCCCCGCGGCGTCGTCGAGCAGCTCCGCGAGCACGAATGCGGCGTCCTTCCAGCGCTCGAGCGCGAGCAGGCGCTCGAGGAGCGCGCGGTATCGCCGACGGAGGTGATCGAAGAGACCGCCGCCCAGGCCGAGGGCAGCGCCGCCCTTGGCGCGTACGTTCGAGATCGCGAGATCGGTGCGCGGCGAGGGGAGCGAGAGCGACGGCGTGCCAGCACCGCCCTGCTCGTTCGAGAGCGGGATCGCGTGCTTGAGCGCCTCGTCGAGATCGTTCGCGTCGAGGAGCGCGAGGAGCTTCTCGAGGTGCTCCGCGTGCTTGCGCGCGAGGAAGCGTCCGAACGAGTCCCACCCGAGGCGACGCGCGCGCTCGCGCAGCCACGCCTCGAGGCGCGAGAGCAGGCTCGGCGGGCGAGGTGCGGGCCGCTCGAGCGCACCACGCCCCTCCGTCGCGCCGCTGCCCGCGCCGGGCGGAAGGGCCGTCGGCGTCGACGCCGTCGCTGCACCGAGCCGAGACATCACGCGCGAGAGCCAGCTCGCCGCACGCGCCGCGCGATCGAGCGCACCACGCACGAATCGCTCGAAGAATCCGGGCGTTCCGGAGCCCGAGCTCGACCCCGAGGCGCCCTGCCCTGCCTCCGATGGCTCGAGCCCGACGTCGCGCGGCCCGAGGAGGACGCGCCGCAGCGCGACGGACTCCGCGGACGCGGCCGGCACACCGAGCGCCTCGCGCGCGCTGCGTGCGGCGATCGGCCCTTCGATCGGGGCCGGCGGGCGGCCGAGCGAAGCGGGCTCCTCGAGCGCGAGCGAGGACACGTCGATCCACCGCGCCGGATCCACGCGCTCGGTGGGCACGTCGACCGAGAGCTCGCCGCCCATCACCACGGCCACGCCACGCGGGCTCGCGTCGTTCGAGGACATGCCCGCGCGCTCTCGCTCGGCGTGCGAGAGGGGGCTGCTCGTGAGGAGGCCCCGCTCCTCCACGAGCCCGAGCGCGGGCAGCGCATCGAGCGACGTGCGCTCGGCGCGCGCGATGCGGAGCACGAGACCTCGGTGCACACGCTCGACGACGTCGCCGGGCGCGAGCCGCGCGAGGATCGTGCGCCGCGCCCGCGCATCGTCGTCCACGAAGAAGAGCCCGCGCACGATCGCGTGGCCGCGATGGACGCGGCGCGGAGGCGCGAGGTCGCGCGCGTGCCGGGTGGGCGCGTTGCTCACGTGCTCGCCCCCGCGACGAGCACGACACGACGCTGCGCGAGCGAGATCACCTCGAGCCCTCCGCGCGCGCCGAGCACCGCGAGGTGCGGCCAGCCGGGGCACATCACGAGCTCGGCGTCCGGCGAGACCGAGAACGACGCGATCACGCCTTTTCCGTTGCGGATCTCCACCGCATCGGCGCGTCGCACGACGACCTCGTCGAGCGCGCAGACGCCGATCACCGCGGCCCCTGGCGCGATGCGAACGGCACTTCGACGCTCGAGGTGCTGCCCCTGCATCACGCGCACGTTCTCGGCCTCGACGAAGCCCAGCAGGCCTGCTCCCCCCGAAGTGCCACCGACCACGACGCGCCACGCCGACTCGACCTCCATCGGATGAAGGCGCGACCGGAGCGCCGTGGGCCCGGGCACGAGGCGCGTGAGATCCCAAGGCGTCGTGATCACGCGGCGCGCGGTCGGTTCCTCGTCGAGCGCCAGCCCGAGGACCACGTCGCCCTGCTCCACGCTGCGACCCGCGAGGTACGCGTCGAGGGCCTCGCAGAGCGCGCGTGGGCTCGCGAAGCGCAGCTCGGGCTCGAGCGCGGTGGCCGTGCGGACGATGGCGTGGAGCTCCGGCTGGAGGTCGGGAACGCGCGTGCCGAGATCGACGAGGCGGCCCTTCGCGATCGCCCCGAGTCGCTCGAAGAGGGACTCGAGCCCGGTGGGATGTCGCCCCGAGAGCAGCTCGTGGAGCACGAGCCCGATCGAGTAGACGTCCGCGCGGAAGTCGATGGGCAGGCCCTTCACCTGCTCCGGCGCCACGTACGCGACGCGCGGATCCGCCGGCATCGGGTCGGTGACGTCGACGGGCCACTCGAGCCCGTGCTCGATGCGCACGCGCCCGTCGGGCGCGAGGTGGATGCGCTCGGGACGCAGGCCCGCGTGGGGCCCGTGCCCCAGCACGGCGAGGCTGTGCACCGCGCGCGCGAGCTCGCGTGCGATCCACGCCGCCACGAAGGGTGGCACGCGCGCGCCACGCGCACGGAGACGAACGAGCGCGGCCGTGAGCGTGGGCCCCTCGAGGTGCTCGGTGACGACGACGCCGACACGCTCGGTGCCGTCGTGACGCTCGGTCGCGTCGATCACCTCGGCGAAGACGGGCGACGGAGGATCTTCGATCAGGGCACGCGCGCGAGCGAGCGGCTCGAGACCGCGGCCCCTGCGTACGAGCACCATCGTGTCGTCGGGCGCGCGCGCGACGTAGGCGTCGGGCACGCCCAGCGGCCGCGCCTCACACACGTAGCCGTCCTCCACGAAGGGAGGCGCGAGGTTGCTCGTGGGACGTCGCGTCGCGAGCGCGAGGCCCTGCGGCCCCGAGCCGAGAGGAACGATCGTGTTCGCCGGCACGGCGTCGGGCGCCGCGTCGGCTTCGACGTCGGACCACACGTGCAGGCTCATGCGCGTTCTCAGCGCGAGATCGAGCTTGCGCGAGGCCGGCGAGGTCACGCCGAGCCACGTCGCCGCCAACCGCGGGCCGAACACGAGCGGATGCCGCGACACCAGATCGATGGAGTCGAGGTCCCGCGCGCCGCCGAAGATCTCGTTCACGTGGAGCGCACGCCCTGCGCCTTGCGTGAGCGTGACGACCCGGCGCCCGGCAGTGCCCGCCGCGACGATGCGCTCCTTTCCCGGCGCATGGCGCGTGAGGACACGTCCCGACTGCCCGGACTCCGGCAGCACCAGCACGGCGATGCCGGTCGTGGTCCGCACGAGGACCTTGCGACCGTCGCGCGAGAAGACGAGGCCGCCCTCGGGCTGGATCGGGACCTCGAGCGGCGCGCGCCACGCCGCCTCCAGTGGTGCGGTGCGCACGGCCGGTGGCGCGGGCACCGGCGCACGCACGCGAAACGGATCGCGCAAGAGGCGCACGCGAGTCGGCTCGTCGGGCAAGGGCAGCGAGAGACGGCGCGGCTCGCGCCGCGAGCGTGTGATGGTGACGTTCAGCTGGTCGCGCGGAGCGAGCAGGCCGTCCTCGATCACCGCCGCCGCGAGCTCGCCGAGGCAGGTGCGCGCCTCGCTCACAGACGCCTCGTCACCGATCACGAAGAGCTCGTCGTCACGCTTGCGGCCGCGTGCCGACGAGATCCCGAGGTGCTCCTGCCACGCCGTGAAGGTCGCCTCCGTGGCGCGGAAGGGCGTGTGGGCCTGGAGCAGCGCGCGCACGCTCGCCTCCCCCACGAAGGGCCGCAGGTGCGGCTCGCGCAGCGTGCTCCAGAAGAAGGGCACCTCCGCTTCGGCAGCACGTCGCGCGAGCACGACCAGGAGCGCGAGGTGGGCGAGGCGCGAAGCACCGAGCGAGAACGGGCCTGCATCGAAGAGCGCGATCGATCGCTCGCTCCCGTGTGGCTCCGAGCGCGCGAGATCGAAGAAGAGCAGCTCGTTCGAAGAAGCGCGGCGCAGGAAGTCCTCTGGCACCTCGTCGAGCAAGGCCCACTGGCTCGCGAGCATGCGATCGAAGGGGCCCCGGCGCGTGATGCGGCCGTAGCCGTCGGGCTCGCCGGTGTCGCGACGCGAGCGCGCGAGCGGCCCGATGGCGAGCGCGAGCCGCGGCAGCATGCGGCCGAGCGCTGACGCGAGCGTGGGCGAGACCCACGAGAGCTCCTCCTCCCAGCGCGACAGCGTGCTCGGGAGCGCGGTCATGCGGACGCTCCGCTCGAGGCGAACGCGAGGAGGAGCGCACGATCGAGCGGTCGCGCGGCGCCGAGGGCGATCACGCGCGATCCCATCACCACGAGCGCGCCGCTCGCCGCCGGATGTCGCGCGACGAGCGCACGCTCGAGGAGGCTCGCGGACAGCGGCGTCCCATCGGCGAGCTGCGGTGCATGCGTCGTGGAGAGGCGCAGGCGCGGCGCAGCGGGATCGATGCCGAAGTAGCGCGCGCCTTCACACCAGGGCAGCTGCTCGCTCGGACCGCTCAAGACCAGATAGCTCGCCTCGCGCGAGGCCACGCCGACGAGGCGTGGATCGAGGACGCTGCCTGCCTCGGGCCCCTCCTCGAGCCGCGCCGCGAGGCGCCGCGCGAGCGCGCGCGCAGGCTCGCCTTCCGCATAGAGCACGGTCGGCGTGAGCGGCACCTCGCGGGCACGGCCTTGCACGTCGATCGCGAGGAGGGGCTCGCCCATCGCGCCTCCTCTCACGATGGAGCGAGCGCTGCGCTCAAGCGACCTCGCGCCTCGGCGACGCTCAGGGGGCGCGCGTCACTCGCGAAGCTCGCGTCGATCTCGCGGAGCAGCGCCTCGACGCGGAGCTCGCGCTGCCGGCGCGCCGCGTCGTCGATCGGAGAGGTGGCGAGCACCTCGTCGGCCTCACGCGCGAGCCGCGCCGCGAGCGCCTCGGGCCCGCGGGAGGCATCGAGCGCCGCAGCCTCGAGGGCGCCGCTCGCGCTCGCGCGCACGAGGGGCGCGAGGATCGCGCGCGCCTGCACCTGCGCCTCCGCGGTGGGCACCGCGTAGACGATGGGCCAGAGATCACGCGCGTCCGCGCGATCCCGACCGTCGATCGCCGCCGCTGCCGCGACGAGGCGCTGGAGCTTCACGATGCGCCGGTCCGAGAGCGCGATGCCTCCCTTGCGCAAGAGGCGCACGGCCTCGGCGAGATCGCTCCGCACGGGCGCGACGTCCACCTTGCGCGCGGCCTCCGCGATCGCGTCGAGGTCCGCGAGCTTCGCGTGCGTGCGCTCCAACCGCGCCGTGGTCGCGAGCGCATCGCCGCGCTGGAGCAGGGTCTCGAGCATCGCGTCGGGCACCGGCTCGACGAACGCGCGCAGGAGGAATCGATCCGCGAAGGCCGCGAGCGCCTCGTCCTCCGGCAGGCCGTTCGAGGCCGCGACGCACACGCGGAGGGGCACGGTGATCGTCGTGCGACCACGACGGAACGTTCGCTCGTGCAGGAGCGAGAGCAGCGTGTTGAGGATCGCCGTCGAGCCGAGGAAGACCTCGTCGAGGAACGCGAGCTCCGCCTCGGGCAGCATGCCGCTCGTCTCGGTCTCGACCACGCCTTCGCGCAGTCGCTTGAGATCGATCGGGCCCACGAGCTCGCTCGGCTCCGTGAAGCGACCGAGCAGGTACTCGAAGTAGCGCGCCTCGAACGCGCGCGCGGCGCGGCGGACGGCCTCGCTCTTCGCCGTGCCCGGCGGACCGATCACGAGCAGGTGCTCGCGCGCGACCGCCGCGAGCACCGTGAGCTCCACCAGGATCTCGCGCTCGACCAAGCCCTCGGACGCCGCGCGGATCGCCGCGCGGAGCGCATCGGCAGCACTCATTTCCCCAGCGTACCGCGCGCCACCATGAACCGGCGCGGCCTCCCCTCGATCGAGAATCCCGATCGAGATCCGCAAATCATCGGTTTTGCGATCAACGCTGAACGCCTGGATCGGTGGGCGATCCATGTGTTCAGGGCCCGATAGCACGGTCATCGATTGGCGATCAGTCGGTTTTTTGTGTGTGTCGTACATGTGGGTCTACGGTCGCCACATGACCACCTCGACGACCGCGACGCTCCGATCCCGCTCCTCCGCGCCCCTCGCGCGCATCGGCCTCGTGAAGCGCCCCTCGGAGCCGCCGCTCGCGCGTGCGGTCGCCCCGCGGATCGCGGTCGACGAGGGACGCGTCGCGAGCCCGTTCCTCAAGTGGGTGGGTGGCAAGGGCAAGCTGCTCACGCAGCTCCTTCCGCTCCTGCCGAGCGGCGTCGAGCGCATGCGCCACGTCGAGCCCTTCGCAGGCGGAGCCGCGATGTTCTTCGCCCGCGCCCCCGAGCGCGCGGTCCTGCGTGACTTCAACCGCTCGCTCGTCGACACCTACCTCGCGGTGCGCGACGAGGTGGATGCCGTCATCGCCGAGCTCGAGACGCTCTCGATGTCGCACGCGTCCGGCAGCTACTACGGCGTGCGCGACCGCTACAACAGCGCGGTCTCGGGGAGCAAGCGTCCGCCGCGGAGCGAGCGCGCCGCGATGTTCATCTACCTCAACAAGACCTGCTTCAACGGCCTGCACCGCGTCAATCGCCGCGGAGAGTTCAACGTGCCGGAGGGTCGCTACAAGAACCCGCGCATCCTCGACGAGACCACGCTGCGCAGCGCGAGCCGCGCCCTGGCCCGCGCAGACATCGCGCAGGCCGGCTTCGAGGAGATGCTCGACTACGTCCGTCCCGGCGACTTCGTCTACCTCGACCCGCCCTACGAGCCGGTCAGCGAGACCGCGAGCTTCACTGCGTACGCCGCGGGCGATGGCTTCTCGCGCGCGGATCAGACGCGCCTTCGCGACGTGGTCGTCGAGCTCGATCGCCGCGGGGCCAAGGTGATGCTCTCGAACAGCGACGTGCCCTTCATCCGCGAGCTCTACGCCCAGTTCCGCATCGACGTGGTCGCCGCACCCCGCGCGATCAACTGCGACGCGCGCGGCCGTGGTCTCGTGAGCGAAGTCGTGGTCCGCAACTATTGAGTGTTGGAGTCGCCGCTGGGACGCCTCGCGGCGGGGTGAGCCCAGCTCACCCCAGGAGCGCGCGAGAGAGCGAGCCGTGGCGAGCGTCGAGCCGGGGGGATTGGGGGAGCTGCTCCCCCCTGCCGCGCCGAAGGCGCGAGAACGGAGGTACGCTCGGCGCGTGCGGTTCGCCTCTGCCGACAGTCTCGGCCTCGTCCTCGCGTTGAGCGCGTCGCTCGCGGGCGGGTGCACGCGGCGCGCGACGCAGCTCCTGGTCGAGGTCGGCTCGGATCTGCCGGCCTCGCGCCTGTCGTGCGTGCACGTCGAGGTCTCGCCGCTCGACGATCCGAGCGACGTGACGTCGGCGACGTTCCACGTCGCGCTCGCGGACCGCGAGCCTCACGTGCAGGTGCCCTTCTCGTTCGGCGTCACGCCGCCGGGAGGTCAGATCAGCCGACGCGTCGAGGTCCGCGCACGAGCCCACGGGCTCGACGCGTGCTCGAGCGAGACCTTCTCCGACACGGGCTTCGTCGAGCGGCGCGTGCGCACGGGCTGGCTCGCGGATCAGGCGCTCCGCCTGCCGATCTTCCTCTCGGCTGACTGTCTCGGCATCACGTGCAGCGAGGCCGAGACCTGTGATGCGGGTCGCTGCGTGCCCGTCCCGGACGTGGATCCGGGCAATCTCGTCATCACGACGCCGATGGACGACGCGGGCGTCTCCACGCCGAGCTCGACCTTCGCCGCGACGCGACCGATGCCGGTGCTGGAGGTCGCGCGCGGTCCGACGCTCAACCTCCACGACGCGCTCTACCCGGTCGGCGCGAGCGGTGGCGATCGGGTGCTCGTCGCGGGCGCGCTCACGGCCGACGTGGTGCTCGGCGCGACGCGCGTTCCCGCAGGAGACGGGATCGTGTTCCTCGCGAGCCTGCCGACGACGCCCGGTGCCAGCCCCGACTGGGTCGCGACGCTCGATCCCGCCGTCGACACCTACCCCGTGATCGAGCGCGCGATCACCATGCCGAACGGAGACGTCGTGCTCTGCGGCACGGCCAGCGCGCCGTTCGTCGTCGAGGGCCGAACGTTCGCAGGCGGCGCGGCGCACCATGCCTTCGTCGGTGCGATCGGCCCCGACGGCCGACCGCGCCCGGACTCCTTCCACTCGCTCGATGCCGATCCGTCGACGACGATGGGCACGGCGTCACCGCAGGCGCGCTGCGTCGATCTCGCGCTCGCCTCGGCCACCGAGCTCGTCGCCGCGGTGCGCACGTGGAACGCCGCGAGCCCGCGCGTCGACAGCGGAACGCGCGCGACGCGAGGCGTCTTCCTCGACACCGCACAGAATCTCCTCCTCTACCGCGTCGCGAGCGCCGACGGCGGGCTCGCCGTGAGCGATCCGATCGTCGTCGGCCACCACGCCACGACGATGTCGATGGACGCGCTCGGCTTCGCGGGGGCCTCGTTCGCCGTCGAGACGCTCGAAGACGCGACGGTGCTCGCCGCCGAGGCCGACGACCTGGCCCACGACGGAACCGCACGAACGAGCACGGGGCCCGTCGAGGTCCGCGTTCGTCGTGTGGGCAGCTGGCTCCTCGATCCCCTCGTTCGCACGAGCCCGGTGATCGAGTCGCACCTCGAGGCGCTCGCGCTCTCGCCCACGTACGCGTGGGTCGCCGTGACGATCCAGCTCGATGCGATGCCACGGGCCAACGTCGCCTTCGGCTCCCTCGCACCCTTCGAGGTGACGCGCGACGCGACCTACCTCGTGCGGATCGATCTCGCGAGCGGCGACGTCGTGGGCTCGACCGTGCTCCCGGAGGATCTCTCGGCAGCGTTCGAGGACAACACGGGCGCCGCGACGTCCGAGGACAACCAGCTCTACGGCGGGGCGTTCGCGACCACGGGTCGCGACGAGGCGCTCTACGCGACGGCCGCGATCGCCGGCGACCACTTCGGCGACACGACGCTCGACGTGACCGGCTCACCGATCGCGCAGGCCGATCCGTTCCTCGGCATCGTGGGCGCAGATGGCGCGCCCCTCGCGGCCTGGCAGTGGACCGACTCGCCCGAGCATGCCGACTGGCGGCTCACGCACGTGACGTGGATCCCATCCGGCTTCGTGGCCGTGGCGGGCTACGTCGAGAGCACGGGCACGGAGAGCTCGCCCGATCGTGCGTGGCGCCGCGAGCGCTCGTTCTTCGAGATCCTCCCCGCGCGTTGAGCGCGCGGCCGACGAGCTCAGCCGTGATCTTCGGCGGCGCGGACCATCTGCGCGAGGCGTGAGAGCGCGAGCTCGAGCACGGCCTTGCTGGGCCCGAAGGAGAAGCGTGTGTGGTGCGCGAAGCGCGACTCGCGCCCGCCGCGGCGCTTGCCGGGGTCGACGCCGAAGAACGCGCCGGGCACCGTGATGATCTTCTGCTCGAGCGCGGCGCGGAAGAAGGACTCGCCGTCGCGCAGCGTCGGCGGCAGGGCCGAGAGATCTCCCCAGCAGTAGAAGGTGCCCTCCGGCTCGAGATCGAAGCGCACGCCGAGCCGACGCAGGCCCGTGAGCATGAGCTGCCGCTTCTCCGCGAAGACCTGGTGGATCGCAGCGGTCTCCTTCTTCGTCGCCTCCTCGTCGAGGAGGCCGATCGCCGCGCGTTGCATGGGCCGCGAGGGGCCGCCGTCGAGGAAGCTGCCCGCGCTCGCCATGCCCTGGATCACCGTCTTGGGCGCGACGGTCCAGCAGATGCGGAAGCCGGGGTATCGCCAGTTCTTCGTGAGGCCATCGAAGAGCACGACGGGATCGCGATCGACGTCCTCGACGTACGCCGCGGCGCTCGACATGCCCGGCGGCATCGCGGCGCCCGCCTCGTTCTTCCAGATGTAGTGCGAGTAGAACTCGTCGAAGAGGAGCGAGCAGTCGAGCTCGCGCGCCATCGCGACCCACGCGCGCAGCTCCTCGCCACCGATGAGCTTGCCGGTCGGGTTGCACGGGTTCGAGAGCAGGAGCGCCGAGAGGCCGCGGCCCATGACCTCGCGGCGCAGCTGCCGCACCGAGAAGTCGTAGCCGCCCTCCGGGTCGAGGAGGATCGGGATGGGCGTGAAGCGGCGGAAGACGTCGAGCAGCTCCTCGTACGCCGTGTAGTCGGGCAGGAAGTGGCCCACGTGCACGGCGCCGATCGCAGCACACGCGCGCATGATCGACACGCGCCCACCGCCGCCGATCGCGACGTTCTCGGCCGTGTACTGCGAGCGCATGCCGCGCCGGTAGAGCTTGTTGTAGTGGCTCGCGACGGTCTCGCGCAGCTCCCAGAGGCCCGCGACGGGCGAGTACTCGTGATCGGCGGGATCGACGGGGATCGACTCGACGCGCGGCGGTGCGCCCGGCAGCGGGCCGGTCTCCGGCTGGCCCTGGCCGAGGTTGCACCACTCCGGATCCTCGGGGCGGTAGCCGTGCCGCGTCGCCTCGGCGGTGACGTAGATGACGCCCGTGCGCGGCACCGAGCGGAACGCGCTCAGCGCGGGCGCGTCGGTGGAGGGAGCAGCGGAGGACGAGGAGCCAGGGCGCGACGGCGACGACATGGGCCGCAGAGATATCGGACTTGAAGGGCCGCGTCGATCGCTCACGATGCGCTCGAGAGGAGACGCTCCACATGGCCTCCGAGGACGACACGATCGACGTACCGGGCCCGCGAAGGCCGGGGCACGCAGAGCCTCGTCGGCGCGCGCCGGACGTGATCGAGATCCGCGGCCTGCGCGTGGAGTGCATCGTCGGCGTCTACCCGCAGGAGCGCGACACGCCGCAGCCGCTCGAGATCGACGTGCGCCTCGAGCTCGAGCCGGTGCTCGAGGTGCATCGATTGCGGCAGACCGTCGACTACGCGGCCATCGCCTCGCAGATCGCGTTCCTCCTCCAGCACTGCCGCTTCTTCCTGCTCGAGACGGCGGCGACCGCGCTCGCACGCCTGCTGCTCGCACCGCCGGCGCTCGGCGAGGAGCGCGCGCGCATCCAGGCCGCCACGGTGCGCCTCGTGAAGCCGCTCGCGCTCGGCGGCATCGGCATCCCCTCGCTCGAGATCCACCGCGAGGCCGCGGACGTCGCGCTCGGCCGCGAGGACAAGCCCTTCGGCACCGTCGACATCGTGCACGAGACGCGCGAGGTCGGCGTCTATCGGCTCAACGTCGCGCCGGGCAAGGGCATCCCGCTCCACGTGCACCGCGTGATGGAAGAGGCCGAGATGGTCCTGGGCGACAACCTCCTGCTCAACGGCGAGGCCATCGCCGCGGGCACCGTGCACAAGTGGCCGCACGGCCTCGCGCACCGCTACGACAACCCGAGCGATCGCTGGGCCTCGATCCTCTGCATCGACTCACCGCCGTTCCTCCCGACCGACGAGGTCGAGGTGAGTGGTGAGCCCGGCCGCGCGGTGCCCGAGCGCCCCTTCCTCGAGCGACCGAAGACGACGGTGGGCGCGTGAGCACGCGTGTCCTCGTGACCGGCGCGAGCCGCGGGATCGGGCGCGCGATCGCGATGCGGCTGTCGAAGGATGCGCAGGTGGTCGCCATCGTGCGCAAGGACGGCGACGCGCGTGCGCTCGCCGACGCGAGCGGGGGGCGCATCGGTTCGCTGGTGCTCGATCTCGCGGATCGCAGCGCGCGAGCGCGGGTGATCGCGGACGCGGAGCGGTCGTTCGGGCCGATCGACGGGCTCGTGCACGCGGCCGGTCTCGGCGAGCACCGCCCGCTCGAGGCCGTCGATCACGCGCAGCTCGACGCGCACCTCGAGCTCAACGTGATCGCGGGCTTCGATCTCGCGCGGGCGCTCGCGCGCTCGCTCCGCGCACGCGGCGCCGAGGGCAGCCTGCTCTTTCTCTCGAGCACGCTCGCCGAGCGCCCGGCGCCGACCACGAGCGTGTACGCGATCACCAAGGGCGCCGTGTCGTCGATGACGCGCGCGCTGGCGATCGAGCTCGCGCCCGCGCGCATCCGCGTGAACGCCATCGCGCCCGGCGTGATCGACACGGAGATGGTCCGCGCCCCGCGCCTCGCGCCGGGCGAGTCGATGCCCGTGGGCGAGGCGCGCAAGGCGCGCGAGGACGCGCAGATCGCCGAGCTCGCGAGGCTCCACCCGCTCGGCCGCGTCGGCACCGCCCTCGAGCTCGCCGACGCCGCGGCGTTCCTCCTCGAGGCCCCGTTCGCGACCGGCACCATCTTCACCCTCGACGGCGGCCTCTCACTCGCGTAGCCGGCCCTGATTCGCCCCACGCCCGTGCGTGCCCATGCGCGCCCGTGCGTACCCGTGCGTGCCCGTGCGTACCCGTGCGTGCCCGTGCGTGCCCGTGCCCGTGCGTGCCCGTGCCCGTGCCCGTGCCCGTGCTGGCAGTGGCTCACGCGCGACAGAGCTCGCCCGCTCCACGCATGGGCAGCGGAGCAGGGGACTCGTGTCGCGTCAGCTCCGACCCGGACTCGCGTCTCGGACGCGACGTGAAGTGGGTCGCCGACAAGCTGGTGCGAGGTGAGGCCGTGACGTTCCGGCCGCGCGGTCACTCGATGGAGCCGCTCGTGCGCGATGGAGAAGAGGTCACGGTCGTGCCCATCACGCCGAGCACCACGCTCGCGCCCGGCGCGGTGGTGCTCTGTCGCGTGCGCGGTCGCATCTACCTGCACGAGGTCCTCGCCCTCGGCCCCCGCGGCGCGCTCATCGGCAACCACCGCGGCCACGTCAATGGCTGGACCACCACCCTCTACGGCGTGCTCGCCCCCCGCCGCCGCTGACGACGTGAGCTCGCGGGGTCACACCCGCCCTTGCAACTCCCCGAAAACACGGGGCCGCCGGGCGCCCATTGACGCGAGCTCGAGTTGCCGTGCGCGGGTCATGAGCAATTGGACGTGCCGGACGCTGTCGGAAGCAGTTGGACAGGTCCGGGTCATGAGCAATTGGAGATGTCCGTCCCGGTCCTCTCTCACCTCACGCAGCCCTGCTCCGTCTACGCGACTCACACGCGCGAAGGCAGACG
>JBILLJ010000055.1:0-52906 GCA_044376125.1 Sandaracinaceae bacterium | reverse complement strand
GCCCGCTTCTGGCACATGGGCGCTCGCGACTACGACCCCGCCGTCGGCCGCTGGACCAGCAAGGACCCCATCCGCTTCGCCGGCGGCACGAACCTCTACGTCTACTGCGAAGGCGACCCGGTCAACTGCATCGACACGACCGGCTACTGGCTTCACATCCTCGCTGGAGCGGTGGCAGGCGCCGCGGCGAGCATCGTCGCGCAGGGTGCGGTCGGCGGGTTCGACAACATCAGTTGGAGTGGTGTGGCGGGTAGCGCCGTTGCTGGAGCGCTGTTCGCTGCCATCGGTCCGGGGGCAGGTGCGTTCGCTGCTTCGCTCGATGTCGGCGTCGGCAGTGTTGGCGTGGTTGGGTGGGCCGGTGCTGGGGCTGGGTCGAATGTTGTGGGCTTGACCGTAACGACCATGTTGGACGGCGGACGGACGCCCAGTCGAGACGAGGTTGCGGGGGCGATCGTTTGCGGGGCCATTGCCGGTCCGATAGGAGGGATGGCTGCCCCGCGCGTCCCAGGGCTGGCCATGGCCATTCACCCGTCGGGGAATCTCACCATTGTGGATGTTCTCTTGAACAATATCGCGCGTAGCGCTCCGGCGGTGGGATTCACGGTTACCCGAGACGCGGGGTCGGCGATCATTTCAAGTCTTCCCATCACCGTGCCGGGGCTGGACTGATGTCGTACGTCATCCGATTGAAGCCGGCCGGGTACTTCATTCTGGCCTTGCTGAGCGCCATGACGCTGGGCACGTTTCGGTGGCTCCTGTCGGCGCAGGACGCGCTGGACGTATTGACATTTGGCGGGGCAGTTCTCGTGATGCTTGTGAATAGCCTCGGCTTCGCGTGGGCCTGCTCGGTCGCGTTCTCGGAGGAAGGACTCCGGACTCGGTTTCTTGTACGTCGTACCGTTCGATGGGAGGAGATTCGCGAGGTTCGGGTTGACGCCTATTCGAACGTCATGATCAAGGATGGCACGGGCAGAGTGGTTCCAGTCCTTGGGCTCTGTTTCGATTTTGCCCACGTGTCGTCGATTCTGCGAATGAGGCGACCGGACCTGGTTGGCCCCCCGTCCTCCTCGGGAGCTGGAGTGGCCAAGTGAGTGAATCCGTGCGGCGGGCAATGATCTTGTCGATGTCGTACGCGCTCGCGGGTTGCGCGGAGGCACATCCCGTGGACTCGGACGCCTCCACTGTGAGCGATGCAGTGGTGGCGGACGCCAGCGCCAGCGATGCACTCACTTTCACGGACGTTCTTCGCCTCGATACGGGGCGCGCAGCGTCAGTGGATGCGTTTGTTGTGCCCGACGCGTGGGCTCCGGCCGAGCTGTGCAATGGGGCGGATGAGGACGACGACTCCTTGGTCGATGAAGGCGCGCAGGCGGATTGCCGGGTTGCGCCGGGGGCGGGGGAGGCGGTGTGCGTGGGAAGGGCTTGCCTCTGTCGGGAAGAGGGCGCGCTGGCGCATGCCGGGGCGTTCGCGGACTGCAATGGGGACTGGCGGGATGGGTGCGAGACGGCGCTCGACTCGCCGGCGAACTGCGGTGGCTGCGGGGTGGTGTGCGACGCGGTCAGTGAGTGCACGGACACCGAGGTCGGCGGCCTCCGCTGTCGGCCGATGGGGATCCTCGACTTCTCGCTCTCGCGGCGCGATGGCGAGATCTCCTGTGTCGTCGGCCTCGACCATCGCGTGCTCTGCCGCGGGCCGAACGCCGCCCACGCGATCTCCGACGCCGCGGAAGAGAGTGCGACGCTCGACTGGACCGTGCTCGATGTGCCGGCCTCGAGCGGTGTACGGGCCGATCTCCACGTGCGCGCCGACGGAACCGAGGTGATGACCGTCTGCGTGATCACGACCGAAGGCGACGTGGTCTGCCGCGGCGGCAACGACACGGGCCTCCTCGGCTACGGCGATCGCGAGCCGCGCGCCGGCAATCACCGCATCGCCCTGCCGGAGGCCGTCTATCGGCTGGAGATCCGCCAGGGCGACGCCTACGCGATGTTCGGCACCGACACCACCGAGGCGCGTCTCTGGCGCTGGGCGGGAGACGACGCCCTCGCACCGCGAGAGTGGGTCGCCCGCGTGTTCCACTTCGCGCTCGGCAACATGCCGATGGCGGCGATGATCGGAACCTCTCCCGCACCGGGCACGACGACCTTCGAGTACACGGTGTCGTGGGGCCCACACCACGATCGTCTCGCGAACCGTGCCGACTCCGAGCCTCCGTGGTCCGGGCCGACGGCGGCGGTGGCGTTCGGCGGACCGTCCGTCTCGATCGCCTGTGAGCGGGATGTGTGCTGTCGGTTCACGGGCACGAACGTGATGTGCTGGGGCCGTGAGACGTGGTGGCTCGAGGGACATGCGTTTCAGCCGTATGGAGCGTACGTCCTGACGGAGCCCCCTCATGGGCGGAGAGAGGACGGGTATCTGTCCTATTTCGAGTCGACCTACCATGGGCGATACGACCGGGAGGACATCCGGATGGCGCCCATGCCCGGAGGCGGAGTCGAGGTGTGCCTGGGGCGGGCGATCCCTGACGAGGAGTTCGAGTGGTTCGAGCGCAGGGTCCCCGCGCTCTACTGTCTCGATGCGCGTGCGCTCGCCGCCGCACCGCCTGGTCCCGTCTTCGAGCCCCTTCTCCTGGGCGACCCGGATCGCTATTCCCCCGATCGTCGCCCCGCGCGCACACGGCCCGATTGGGATGCGATGTGTCTCGACCTCGCGCCGAATCACTGGCGCTGCTGGGGCCTCCACGAAGGGTGGGGACACCCAGCGATCCCGTGAGCCCGTGGTCTCGAGACCGCCTGTCGCGGAACGCCGACTCGGAGACCGGGAGTCTCTTCAGCGCGCGGGGCTCGCGAGCAGGGGCTCGCAGGCGGTCGCCGAGTCGGCGCCGAGCTGGCGTCGCTGATCGGGGCTGAGCGCGCTGAACCACGCGTCGAAGTCCTCGGCCGGGTGCACGCGCGCGAGGTCGCGGGCGACGCAGCCGGCGAACTCCGCGCAGACGTCGAAGTCGTTCGGGCGCGCACCGAGACAGCGATCGAGCGCGACGAACGGAAGGATCCGCGAGGCCGTGGAGCACGCGCGCGCACGGGCCTCGATCGCGGGCTCGTCCACGTTGCGGAGATCACGCAGGAGGCCCGCGTCTTCGGTGCCTCCGGCGTGAACGCAGAGGCAGACGGGGCGGATCACGTCGCGCTGCTCGGGGTTGCGATCGGCCGCGGCGAGACACTCGTCGAGGCTGCGCGCGAACACCTCGTCGTCCGACGGGGCGGCGTTGCTCGTGGCGCGTCCCGTGTCGGCCGCGGGCGTGGTGCTGGCCTGCGCGCTCGAGGAGGCGCTCGCGGCGCCGCCACATCCGACGAGGCTTGCGGCGACGAGGCTCGCGGCGACGAGGCTCGCGGCGACGACCCTCGCGGACAGACCCATCGCGGGCAGGAGGAGAGGACGAAGGTGGTGCATGGGTGACTCGATCGGATGCGGTGGTTCGGCTCGAGGGATCGCGGCGAACGTGTCCCTTCAGCGCTTCTTCTTCGTGCGGCGCTGGAGGAGGCTCTCGGCGAGAGACGACGGCGGCGCGGGCGCGCTCGGCGGGGGCGGCTCGTCGGGCGGAGGCGGCGTGCGGCTCGCGTCCTCCTTCGTGCTCGACGACGACGTCGACGGCGCTTGCCCCGTGGTGCTCGCGGCGCGTGCAATCTCGGGGGCGACCTCGCGCTGCTTGCTCTGCTCGCGGCGCGCTCGGAGCGCGTCGAGCGTGCCGAGGGAGGCGGGCCCGCTCGGAGCGGCGGCCGCGCGACGACGAGGCGCCAGGCGCGCGAAGAAGGCGCGCACACGCTCGGGAAGGACGAGCCGCCGCAGCGCGACGGAGATCAGGAGAAGCCACATCGCGGCGAGCAAGAGCTCGCGCCAGAGCGCGCGGTGCGCGAAGGTCGGCGCTGGCCGATCGAGGAAGACGTCGCGCAGGCTCGTGCGCACGACGCCGCCCGTGGCCGCCGCGATCTGCGACAAGAGCGCGTGATCGGTGCCCTCGCCACGCAGCTCGTCGCCGCGCCCGCGCACCAGACCGGCCGAGCCGACGAGCGAGCCCTCGCCGTCGTCTCCGAGCTCGCGGACCGTGACGAGGTAGCTGCCGGGCGCCGCGCCGTCGAAGGCGGCCTCGTAGCGACCGGGGCCGGTCTGCTCGAGCGCGACCTGCTGCGAGACGCCTCCGGGGCCCGACACCGTCGCGAGCAGATCGAGGTGGTTCCGGAAGCGGCCGTGGTCGTCCATCGCCTCCACGCGGATCGCGCCGTGACTGCCCTCGATCTCCACGTCGAGCTGCGCGTCGCTGCGCTCGGGGGCGCGGGCGAGCGAGCGCGCGAGCTGTCCGAAGAGGGGCGCATAGCCGGGCCAGTCGAGCCACGAGCGCCCGTAGTGTCCGCCCGCGTCGGTGGTGAAGATGCCGCTCTGGCCGACGCCCGTGCGCCAGGTCGCGAGCAGCGGCTCGTCGCCCTCGGAGCTCTCGCGGTGCGCGCCCAGCACGAACGTCGCGCGCGGCCGCGCGTTGACGATCACGTAGCCATCGAGCGCCGGCGCCGAGCGGAAGTCGATGCCGCGCGTGAGATCGGCGGGGCCGCCGACGCTGATCGTGAAGGGCTCCTCGACGAGCGCGCTGCGGCTCGCGGTGATCGTCTCCTGCGTGAAGATGCGCGGCAGCTCCGACATGTTCTCGACGATGTAGAAGCGACCGCCGCCGATGCGCGAGAGCGCCTCGAGCTCCGGGCTGTCGGGGCCGTTGCCCATCGAGACGATCGAGGTCGTGATGCCGTCGCGCGCGGCGTCGCTGACGAGCTGCCTCGCCCGCGTCATCTCCTCGGAGTCGCTGCCGTCCGAGAAGAGCAGGAGGTGCTTGAGCTGCGTGTCCTGCGCGCGGAGCTGGCCGTACGCACCCTCGAGCGCGACGTCGACGTAGATGCCTCCGCCGCCAGGCGCGGCGCGGCGGATGGTCGCGCCGAGCGCCTCGGGCTGATCCACCGAGACCATCGGGAGCGTCCAGGTGATCTCGGTGTCCACGTGCTCGACCGCGATGCGATCCATGGGCGAGAGCAGCGCGGCGCTGCGCGCGGCGGCCTCGTTCGCGAGATCGAGCTTCATCACGCCGGGCGAGACCTCCACGGTCATCGAGCCGCTCTTGTCGATCGCGATCACCATGGCGAGCGAGGCGCGATCGCGCCGCTGCCGCAGATCGAACGTGGCGGGCAGCACCTCCTCAATGGGCGTGTACGCGTAGCCGCCGAGGCCGAACGCGTCGCGCGCGCCGAGCATGAGGAGGCCACCGCCGAGGTCACGCACGTAGGCGCGCAGCGCGCTCATCTGCCCTTCGGTGAGCGAGCGCGCGTTCAGGTCGCTCAGCACGATGAGGTCGTACGAGGCCATCTCGGCCAGCGTGAGCGGCACCGCGAGGCGATCGCTGAGCTCCACGTCCGGTCCCGCTGCGCGGATCGCGTTCGCGAGCGCCTCGGCCTCGGGGGGGCGCTCGGCCAGGACGAGCACGCGCGAGCGGCCCGTGATGCGGAGGAAGCCGCCCGCGACGTTGTTCTCCGACGAGACGTCCGCGCCCGCCTCGAGCGGCTCGATCTCCACGTCGTAGCGGTGCACGCCCGCCTCGTGCGTCTCGTCGCGCAGGCTGAGCGCGTCCGAGCCCGCGTCGATGCGGGTGGTGGTCTCCGCGATGAGGTGACCGTCGCGCCGCACGCGGACCCGCACGTCGGTCTCGCGCGTGGCGCGCGTCACGATGCGCACGTCGACGGGCTCGTCGGGATCGGCCGTGGGCGGGACGATGACGCGATCGATCGCGACCTCGGCGCTCGGCGCGCGCTCGATGGCGTAGGTGTCGACGGTCACGCCGCGTGCGCCCGCGATCTGCGCGGCCGCGAGGGCATCGCCGCTCGTCTCGACGCCGTCGGAGAGCAGGACGACGTGCGGCGTGGCGGCCGCTGGCAGGTCTGCCAGCGCGCGGCGGATCGCGTTGTCGATGTCGGTGCCGTCGCGCGCGATGGAGGCCGTGGTGCGGCCGATCTGCGGGCGCGGCTGCGGAAGCACCTCCGTCGCGGCCTCGGCGCCGAAGACCACGACGCCAGCGAGATCCTCGTCTCGCATCCCCTCGACGGCCTCGCGGATGGCCGCGAGGCTCTCGTCGCGCTGATCACCGGTCGCGTTCTCCACCGAGCGGCTCCGATCGAGCACGAAGATGGTCGCGACGCGATCGATGCGGCTCGCGAGCTCGAGCCGCGCGATGGCGAGCGCCGCGCAGAGCGCGGAGAGCAGCATCGTCGCCTGCACCATCCGGCGGCGCGTGCCCGCGTGCGCGGCGGGCAGCGCGCGAAGCCGCAGCGCGACCACGAGCACGAGAGGGATCCCGAGCGCGAGCCAGAGCGGCGCCGCGAAGCTCAGCGACGGCATCAGGTCGCTCCCTTGCGGGTCGCCCACGCGGCCTCGAGCACGAGCACCACGAGCAGGAGGCCCGCGAGCCACGCCCACGCCTCGCGCGGCTCCGCGGCCTCCTGCACAGCCACGTCCGCGCCGCCGGCGCGCGTCACGAAGCGAGCGCGTGCCCGCGGATCGGACTCCGTCGGCGAGAGCAGGTTGCGGAGCGCGAAGAGGTGACGGCGGCCCACGGTCGCCTCGAACACGCCGGGGATCGCGGGCACCTCGACGATGGCGATGCCGCCGCGCGAGAGGCCACGCGCGCTCGAGCCGTCGGGGCAGCGCACCTCCACCGTCGCGCCGTCGGGCGCGGGCACGCGCAGCGGCTCGCCGATGCGGTCGGCGCGGATGCCGCCCTCGGCGCGTCGCGCACGCGCGCGCTCGAGCACGTTGCGGAAGAGGATCACGAAGCCGGGCTGATCCGGCAGATCGGATCGATCCGGGTCGAAGCCGAGGATGGTCACCTCGCCACCGGGGTGCGTGAGCGACGAGATCAGCGGGCCGTGATCCGTCTGCACGAGCGTGCGCGCCTCGGCGCCCGTGATCGGCCGCATCGAGGCGACGTGCACGCCCGCGAACGAGACGAAGCGCAGGCGCGGATCGTCGTCCTCCCAGCTCACGATGCGCGGGCTCGGGGCGGCCTCGGCGAGCGTCACGCCGAAGACCGGGCTCGCGCTCGGCGCGACCACGATCGCGTCGCCCTGCGGTGGTGCCTCGGGCGCCTCGCCGGCGTACACGAACACACCATCGAGCTCGGCCTCGTCGGGGCTCGCCTCGCGCTCGGCGAGGGCGGCCAGCGTCGTCTGGAAGAGCTCGACGTCGTGGTCGGCCAGGAGCACGCGACGCACGGACGTGGGCGCCGCACCGACGAGGAAGACCGGCAGCCGTCGTGCGCCCGGGCTCGGCGCGACGACCAGATCGTCGAGCGAGAGCGCGTCCTCGCGCGCGTCGGCGTTGCCCGCGGCCGGATCGTCGCTCGCGAGCTCGATGCGCACGATCGCGGCGCGTCCGTCCGCGTCGGGCGGCAGATCCGCGAGCATGAGCACGCTCTCGGGCTCGCTCGGCGAGAGCTCGACGCGCCGCGAGGACACGACGCCGCGGCCCTCGATGCTCGCGGTCACCCAGCGCGTCGCCGTCGTCGTCGCGAAGCGCACGACGCGCACGAAGATCTCCGCGCGGTCGGGCGACTCCTCGGTCGGTCGGGCGCGCACGTCGACCGCGACGATCGCGTCGTTCACCGCGTCCATGCCGACGCGCTGCACCTCGACGGGCACCGACGCCGCCAGCGCCTGCTCACCTTCGCTCGCGGCATCGGTGATCACGACGATGCGCGAGCCCGGTGGCGCGTCACGCACCCGCTCGGCCGCGACCGCCACGGCGCGCTCGAGCGAGGCCTCGGCGCCGCGCACGCGGAGCTGACCGATCGCGCGCCGGATCTCGGCACCGTCGCTCGTCGGTGCCAGCAGCACGGCGGGCTCGCTCGCGGCCTCGACGAGCGTGAGCGTGCCGCCCGCAGGCAGCGCCTCGGCGAGCGCGAGCACGTGCGCACGCGCCGCGTCCATGCGCGTGCGACCGCCCGGATCGAGCGTGCCCATCGAGGCCGACGCATCGACGACGACGGCGACGCGCGCGCCGCTCGGGACCTCACCGATGCCCGAGGGCCGCGCGAGCGCGAGGGCCGCGATCACGATCGCGAGCGCCTGAAGGAGCAGCGAGACGTAGGGCACGAGCCGCTGCCACGGGCGCTCCGCACGCATGTCGCGCACGGCGCGATCCCAGAGCAGCGTCGAGCCCACGACGCGCGCCTCCCGCTTGCGGCGAAGGATGTAGAGCGCGACGAGCGGCGCGAGCAGGCCCAGCCACGCGAGCGAGAGCGGCGAGAGCAGGCCCATGCTCAGCGAGCTCCCTGGCGGAGGTAGCCGACCACGACGTCGTCGAGCGTGTGCTCCGCGTCGACGCGCCCGTAGAAGAGGCCGCGCTTCTTGGCGTAGCCCTCGAGCTCCTCGAAGAACGCGAAGAGGCGCGCGCGATAGGCCGCGATCGCGCGTGCGTCGAGCGAGACCTCGACCTTCGCGCCGCTCTCGCTGTCGAGCAGCTCCACGTCTTGCCCGGGCGTGGGATCGAGCTCCTCGCGGTCGAGGACCTGGAAGAGCACGGGCTCGAATTTCTGCGCGAGCAGGCGATCGAGCGGACGCTGGAAGCCGCCCGGGTCGAAGAAGTCGCTGATCACCGCGACCAGGCCCGGACGCGGCGAGCGCGCGAGGAAGCGCTCCACGGCGCGCGACAGATCGGTGTCGCCCGTGGGCTCGATCGCGTCGAGGTAGCGGAGCAGCGCTCCGATGCGCCGGCGGCCGCGTGTCGGCGCCATCGGCGGATCGAGCTCGTCGCCGAAGGGATGCACCGAGACGCGCTCGCTGCCCGAGAGGCCCACGTAGCCGAGCGCCGCTGCGACCTGCTTGGCGAGCTCGATCTTGCGCGGCGATCCCACGCCGAGCGAGGCGCTGCGGTCGACCAGAAGATAGAGAGAGAGGTCCTCTTCGGCGACGAAGAGCCGCAGCACGAGCTCCTCGAGGCGCGCGTACGCGTTCCAGTCGATGCGGCGCACGTCGTCGCCCGCGTAGTAGGGCCGGTGCTCCGCGAACTCGGCGGACGAGCCGCGACGCAGCGAGCGTCGAGCACCGGCCGAGCTGCCCGCGAAGCGGCGCCGCACCGCCAGCCGCAGCCGACCGAGACGTCGCAGGAACGCAGGCTCGAGGAGCGAGCTCATCGTCGTGGCCTCAGCCCGCGGCGGTGGCGGTGTTCGAGCCGCTCGCGCCGAGCGCCTCGGTCTGCTTGGTGCGACGTGCTTCGTCCGCGCGTCGCACGCGAAGCACGTGCGCCTCGATGCCGATCCAGAGGACGAGCGCGGTGCCGCCGTAGCCCCCGAGCCCGAGGAACGCGAGGATCACGGAGTCGACCGGGGCGCGATCGGTCAAGAGCACGCTGGCCCAGAGAGGCCCGATCGGCGAGAGCGCCATGAAGGGCGGCAGGCGATTGCCGTAGTCGAAGACGTTGGGCTCCATCACGAGCGAGAGCAGCACCGGCACGAGGATGGCGGTCGCGAGCGTCACGAGCGTGAGCAGGCGCGCCACGACGCCGTTGCGGCTCCACAGGCGGAACACCACGGCGAGCGCCGTGAACGCAGCGAGGACGAGCGCATTGCCCACGCCGAGGACGAACAGCGCCGCGTCGCCTTCGTCGGCGAGGGGCAGGCCCGGAGCCGCTGCGTGACGCGCGAGCGTGGCCACCGCGGCGACGCCGAGCGGCGGGAGCATCGCGGCCGCGAGCGCGAAGCGCGTGGTCCCGGCGGCACCGGGGCCCACCACCGAGAGCACCGTGCGCAGCCACGTGGTCTGCGTGCGGGCGCGCGGCGGCAGGGGCGGCTCGTTCGCGAACGTGAGGCCGATGAAGAGACCGAGCAGGCCCGCGACCATCGTGATGAAGATCCCCATGTGCGTCACGCCGGGCATGCCGGGGTAGACGAGCGCGATGGGGATGGCGCCGGCGACGACGCTCGTCGGAGAGATCGCGGCGGCCCAGATCTTGAGCGGCGTGGAGCGATCCTCGCCCGGGTGGCGCAGGCCTGCGACCGACGACGCGAGGAAGAACCAGATCGTCGCGCCGAACACGAAGAGCGGCAGGAGCACGAGCGCGGCCCACGTGTCGGGCTCGTCCAGGCGCTGCGGCAGCGCCTCGGCGAACCAGAAGGGACCGTCGAACGGAACGCCCCACTCGCGGTGCGCCTCCTCGCCGAGCGCGGTGATGAAGCCCGACAGCATCATCGCGACGGGCACGAACATGACCGTGGAGAGCACGATCGAGATGCGCGTGGAGTCGAGGCGCGCGGAGATGGCGAGGCCCCACGACACGGCCGTGGCGAGGATCACGAGCGTCCAGAAGAACGCGAGCAGGACGGCCGTCGGTGAGACCCCTCCGAAGAGGAACGCGACGCCGATCACGGGCGAGATCGCCACCACGATGAGGACGATCGAGCCGAAGTAGGCGAGGAACTTCCCCCAGACGATCTCCCACGCGCCCATGCCGGAGAGCACGAGCGACTCGTAGGTGCGCGTCTCGCGCTCGGTGGTGATCGCCGTCGCGGCGTACGAGGGCGCCACGAGGCAGAGCACGAGGAGCACGAGGCCGAAGAAGATGTGGAAGAGCGCGCTTCCCACCTCGGCGGGTGCGGTGTTGCCCTCGCCGATCATCGCGCCGCCCAGGAGCACGGTCACCGCGACGATGCCGGTGAGGAGGTAGAGGAAGCGGATGAAGAGCGCGGTGCGGAACGTGGCGCGCAGCTCCTTCAGCAGGATCGGGTTGGGGTCGCGCAGCGGGGCGAGCACGAGCGCCTCGAGGCGCGCGCGCAGCGAGGGCGGTGGCAGTGGCGGCGATGCGAGCGAGGGCCGCGAGCGCCGGGGGCCGTCGGCGTGAGAGACACGACCCTCGGGGGTGGAGCTGGAAGCCTCGGGCACGGGCGCGGAGCTCGAGGGCTCGGGCACGGGCACGGAGCTCGAGGGCTCGGGCACGGGCGCGGAGCTCGAGGGCGCGGGCTCGGGCACGGGGACGGGCTGATCGTCGTGGGGCTGTGACGGTTGATCGCTCACTGGAGCTCTCCCTTCGTCACCTCGAGGAAGATGCGCTCGAGATCGTTCTGGTCCGGCTCGACGCGCACGACGCGCAGCCGCTCGCGGACGGCGAAGTCGACGATGTCGGCCAGGGCCTCGTCGCCGCCCTGGTACTGCATCGCGAACGCGCCATCGGGATCGCGCTCCACGCTCATCACGCTCGGGGCCTTCGCGAGCAGCTGTTCGGCCCCTTCGGGTGGCGCGAGCAGTCGGATCTTCACGCCACGCTCGGGGCGTAGGCCGCGCCCGATCGTGTCCACGCTGCCGGAGGCGACGACGCGGCCGCGCTCGAGGATCGCGACGCTCGTGCACATGTCGCTGAGCTCGGTGAGGATGTGGCTCGAGAGGAGCACCGTCTTGCCGAGGCGTCGCAGCTCCTCGATGAGCTCGCGCATCTCGATGCGCGCGCGCGGATCGAGGCCGTTCGCGGGCTCGTCGAGGATCAACACCTTCGGGTCGTGCAGCAGCGTGCGCGCGATCGCGAGGCGCTGCTTCATGCCCTTCGAGAGCGCCTGCACGAGGCGATCGCGGACCGCGCCGAGCTCGGTGAGCTCGATGACCGCCTCGATCGTGCGGCGGCGCTGCGCGAGCACGATGCCGTGCGCCGCGGCGAAGAACTCGAGGTACTCGTCGACCGTGATGCGGTCGTAGACGCCGAACGAGTCCGGCATGAAGCCGAGCACCTTGCGCACCTCGCTCGGGTGCTCGACCACGTCGATGCCGTTGACGAGCACGCGGCCCACGTCGGGCTCGAGCAGCGTCGCCATCATGCGGATCGTGGTGGTCTTGCCCGCGCCATTGGGGCCGATGAAGCCGAAGATCTCGTTGGCGGGCACGACGAGCGACACGTCGGTGAGCGCGCGGAAGTTGCCGAACCAGTGGCTGACGTTGTCGACGCGGATCACGGCGCACCTCCGCCGGTCTCGAGGGGGGGCGGGTCCGCGGGCGCGCCCGTGAGGATCAAGAGCCGCTCGGCCTCGCGTCGCGCGGCCTCGCGCTCGGCGTCCGCGCGGGTGGTGCCGGTCGTGCCGTCGCTGGTCGTGCCGTCGCCGGGGCCGTTGCTCGCGCCGATCGTGGTGGGCGGGGGCGGGGGGAGGTTGGGCACGTAGGTCGCCGGGCCCTGCATGCCCGGAACGACGCGGAGGATGCGCACGTCGAGCTCGCGCTCGAAGGCCGGCGTCGCGCTCGGGGGATCGGCCGGATCGAGCCGGCCGTAGAGAAGCGGCAGGACGCCCGCGGAGGGCGCCTCGCCGCCCATGCCCATCATCGCCGTCACCGCGCCGCGCGCGTCGGTCTGGTAGCCGAGCGTCCCGAGGAACGCGTCGCCTCCGTTCCAGTACTCGCCGCTCGGGCGATCGCCGACGGGGAGGTAGCTCGTCGCGGTCGTGGGCACCTCGACGACGCTGCCGGCCGCGATCTCGCCGATGGCGTACACGCCGCCGGCGAGGTCGGTCATGAACGCGCCGTGGATCGCGATGGGCATGTCGTTGCGGATGCGCGCGATGCGCGAGCCCTCGAGCTCGAAGCGCACGGCGCCGCCGAGCGCAGGCGTGTCGTCCTCTCGCACGAACGCGGTCTCCCAGAGGCCGGCGCGCATCGTCTCGAGCGTGCGGCGCTCGGCGCCTTCACGGACCACGGGTCCATCGCCGGCACCGCCCGAGCCCATGCGCATCGCGACGGCCTGCGGCGCGAGGTCGACGTCCACGGCCGCTGGCCGCGTGTAGAAATAGCCCGTGTAGCGCCGAGAGACGCCGCTCTCGGAGCCATCGACGACGTCGACGAGCTCCACGCGGCGGTAGCGCATGAGGACGCCCTTGCCGACGTAGCCGACGAAGAACGTCGCCGCGACGCAGAGCAGCGCGAGCACCGGCGTCGTGACGAGCGCGAGCGTCGGCTGCTTGCGGCGCTCGACGATCGTGAAGTTCACCGGGCCGACGAGGAGCACGTACGCGAGCAGCACGATGCCCACGAGCACGAGGGCAGGGCGGTAGCCCTCGTTCGGGTCGAGCGCGGTGCGCACGGCCGTGACGTTGGGCCCCGACATCCAGGGCTCCGCGGGGCGATCGATGCCGCGCGCGAAGGGCAGGAACGGATGCACGCGATCTTCGCCGGCGGCGACCGACCGCGCGATCGCGCGGAAGATCTCCTGGGTCTCGGTGCGGTTCACCACGCTGGCGTCGGAGAGATCGAAGTCGGTCACCCACACGATGCCGAAGCCCACGCGGACCTGGCAGCCGAAGACCTCGCGGGTCGACTCACGCGGACACGCGAGGGGCGCCTCGGTGATGCCGAGGATCGGGCCGACCGCTCCCGGGATCGCATCGCCTCGCGTGAGCGCGCCGACGGTGCGACGCACGAACGGGTGATCGAGATCCGCGCTGCGTGTGGGCATGACGACGAGGTGGCCACCCGCGCGGATCCAGGCCTCGAGCGCCGCGAGCTCGGGCTCGCCCGCACGACCGAGCGTCGGCACGGTGCCGACCGCGAGCAGGACGTTCGACCAACCCGCGGCGCTGTCCGGCAGGAGAAGGTCCCCCGAGCGCGCGTCGGTCGTGGCGACACCGATGGGCACCTCGACGTCGCGCGAGCCGTAGTAGCCGCTGGTGTCGAGCAGGCTCACGTGGGTGCCCACGAGCGGCGCACGAAGCCGAGGCGGATCGTCGAGCACCACGATCGGCCGCGCCGAGCCCGAGTAGCTGAGGGCGAGCGACGTCGAGGCGAGCTCACTGCCCGCGGCGCGGTACGTCACCACGTACGAGAGGCCGTCCTCGAAGGCCGGCACGGTGAGCGTGGTGGTGCGCCCCTCGCGCGCGGGCAGATCGAGCCCCACGCGGTGCACCGATATGACCTGATCCCACGTGCGCGCCTCGACGACGATCTCGCCCTGGAGCGCGCTCGCGGTGCGGTTGTTCGCGCGCACGAGCACCGTCGCGTAGCCGCCGCTCAGGAACGCGTCATGGCCGAAGATGCCGTCCGCAGCGAGGTCGACGGGCGGGGGCGTCTGCGCGCGCGCCGCGCTCGCGAGCCCGAGATCGCTCGCGTCGAGGTGCCCACACGCGCCCTCGAGGAGCACGCGCGCGCCCTGCTCCGCGCACGGCACGAGGACGACGCCGAGCGCCAGGCCGAGCAGCACCGTCAGCGCGGTGCGCGAGGCGCGCGAGGCGCGGGCGAGCACGCGAGGCTCGATCATGTCGCGATCCGCCCGACGGAGGCCGGTAGCTCCGGCACCTCCGACAGCAGCCGCTCGACGACCGTGTCGGTGCCCACGCCTTCGGCCTCGGCCTCGAAGCTCGGGATGAGCCGGTGGCGAAGCGAAGGCGCCGCGACCCGCGTCAGATCGGCGAACGACACGTGCGCGCGACCCTGCAAGAGCGCGTGCACCTTCGCCGCGAGCAGCAGCGACTGTCCGCCTCGCACGCCCGCGCCGTAGCGCAGGTACTTCTTGGCCACCGGCGCGGCGCTCGGGAGCGATGGGTCGCTCGCGCGCACCAGGCGCGCCGCGTAGCGCGTGAGCGCCTCGGGCACGTGCACCTCGCGCACGAGCTTGCGCATCTCGAGGAGCGCGGGGCCATCCACCACGCGCGGCACCTCGCTCGCGGCGTTGCCCGTCGTCTTGTCGAAGATGCCGACGAGCGTGTCCTCGTCGGGCGAAGGCACGATCACCTTGAAGAGGAAGCGATCGAGCTGCGCCTCGGGCAGCGGGTAGGTGCCCTCCATCTCGATCGGGTTCTCGGTCGCCAGCACGAAGAACGGCTCCTCGAGCGCGTGCCGCGTGCCCGCGATCGTCACGCTCTTCTCGGCCATCGCCTCGAGGAGCGCGCTCTGCGTCTTGGGCGTGGCGCGGTTGATCTCGTCGGCGAGCACGAGCTGCCCGAAGATCGGTCCCTTGCTGAGCTCGAAGCGCTTGCGGCCGCGCTCGTCCTCCACGACGACGTTGGTGCCGACGATGTCGCCGGGCATGAGATCGGGCGTGAACTGGATGCGCGAGAAGCGCAGCTCCATCGCCTCCGCGAGCGTGCGCACGAGGAGCGTCTTGCCAAGACCGGGCGCGCCTTCCAGCAGCACGTGGCCACCGGCGAAGAGGCAGATCAGCACCTCCTCGACGACCTGCGCCTGACCGACGACCACGCGCGCGACCGCGTCCTTCAGCGTCGCGGTGGTCTTCGCGAACTCGTCGATGCCGAGCTCGGTGACGCCTCCGGTCTTCGCTTCGCTCATGGGATGTCGTTCCTTTCCTGCGTGCCGCTCGGCGCGCTCGACCCACTCGGTGCGGGGCCTCCGCCGCCGAAGTACGAGCGCACGTGATCGCGATAGTCCTCGGGGATCGGTGCGCGCTCGATCGCGCCCTGCTCGCCCGAGCCTCCGGGCCCGGTGGCTTCACCGGCGGGGCCGGGCTCACCGGTGCGCGGATCGATCCACTCGTAGCTGCGCTGCGAAGGCGAGCCCGGCAGCATGCGCGGGCGCACGCGCGCGAGCGTTCCGTCGCCGCCGAGCTCGTCGGTCTGGCCCGTCGTTCCGTCGTGCCCACCACCGGGGCCAGGTCCGCCTTGTCCCTGGCCCTGACCTTGTCCCTGGCCCTGACCTTGTCCTTGTCCCTGGCCCTGACCTTGTCCCTGGCCCTGACCTTGTCCCTGGCCCTGACCTTGTCCCTGGCCTTGTCCCTGGCCCTGACCTTGTCCCTGGCCCTGACCTTGTCCCTGGCCCTGACCTTGTCCCTGGCCCTGACCTTGTCCTTGGCCCTGACCTTGTCCTTGCTGACCTTGACCAGGCATGGGCATGCCCTGCTGCCCGAGACGCACCTGGAGCTCGTCGATGTGCTCGAGTGCTTCGCGCAGCTGACGCTCGATCTCGTCGGCGCTCATGGGCTGCGAGTCGGATCCGTCCTGGCCGGGCTCGCCTCCGCCGTTCTGCTCGCCGCGGGGCGCATCGCGCAGGGCCTGCGCGAGCCGATCGCGCTCCTCCTGGCTGAGGCGCCCCCACGCGTCGCGCATCGCGTCGACCATCGCGCGGTCGAGCTCGCTGCCGTCGCCGTTGCGCTCGAGCGAGTCGAGCCCCTGCCCGAGCGAGGCTGCGAGCTCGGGCATCGACTCCGCGAGCTCACGCGCGAGCTCGGCCTGCTCCGCGCGATGACGCAGGAGCGAGGCGCTCTCGAGCAGGGCCTCTTCGAGCTGCGTGTCGCCCGCCTCGTGCGCCGCACGCGCCGCGTCTTCGAGCGCCTGCCGTGCGCGCTCGCGATCGGCCGACTCGCGTCGCGACGCCGCGCGCTGCGCCTCGCGCGCCAGCGCCTCGAGGTCGCGCTGTCGCACGGCCTCGGCCATCGACGTCTCCTCGGCGAGGGCCTCGGCGGCCTCCTCCTGGGCGCGCGCCTCGCGCGATGCGCGTGCGTCCTGCGCGTTCTCGAGCGTCTGCCGCAGCTGCTCGAGGCGATCGAGCGCCTCGCGACGCTCGGTGCCTTCCGCGAGCGCCTCGCGCAGCTCGCGCGCCTCCTCGGCCGCCTCTTCGAGGCGTCGTCGCTCGATCTCGTCGACGGCGCGCTCGGGCAGGCGCTCGATGCGCTCGAGCACCTCGGTCTCGTTCGTCTGCACGGTGTCGGTGCCCGGCACGTGCCGCGGCGGCGGAGGCACGGGGACGACGAACGCGGCCAGGAACGTCGCGAGCGCCATGCAGAGCGCCCACGCGTCACCGCGCACCACGCGCGGCCGCACGGCGCTCGGCGACGCCTTCTCGAGGATCGCGCGCGCCGAGGTCATCGTCGGCGCGAAGATCGCCTTCTCCCGTGCCTCGGGCGCGAGCTCGTAGGCCGTGACGAGCGCCTCGTGCCCCGAGAGCTTGCGGTCGATGAAGAGCACGAGGTCGCTCTCGCCAGGCAGCGCACGCCGCGCGCGCCAGGCCCCCACGAGCGGCGCGAGCGGCAGCGCCACGAGCCAGGGCCAGCGCGGCAGCGTCGGCAGCGCGAGCGCGCAGACGAGCGCGCCCGCCCCGAGCACCGCGGCCGCGAGCACCGTCGCCTCGAGCGCGCCACGCGCGAGCAACGCGCGCTCCACCGCGCTCACGAGCGCAGGCAGAGGCGCAAGGCCGCCCATCCCGCTCGGCGCGGGCGCACGACCTCCGCTCGCGGGGCCCGTGTGGGGCATCGTCGTGGTCGGACGCTCGGAGGGTTGCAGGGTTCCCGTCGTCATGACGTTCCGACCCCGAACGCGAGCACGAGCGTGGGTCGTTCCCGTGTCGCGGCGAGGCGTCGCCGATCGGTCCCGAACGGTCGCTCGCGCGCGTCCGTCACAGCGTCATGTCGCGGACACGCCAGTAGTACTGGCCGTTGTCGGCGGCGACGCGGATGACCGTGCAGCCCGCGCCGTCGACGCCCTCGAGCCCCGTGACCGTGGTCCGCTGCCCCACGAAGGGCTGCATCTCCGGGGCCCAGTTGAGCTCTTCTTCGGCACCCGGCGCGATGACTCCGCCTTGCCCGTTGGGCCCCGTGTAAGACGTGTGCACCCCCAGCACGACGCTCGAGCCCACCGAGAGCGGTCCGAACTGCGGCGTCATCGTGCCGCAGTCCCGCGGCAGCGCACCGCCTGCGACCGGCGTCCCGACCGGCGCCGTCGGGGGAGGCGCAGCGCCGAGGCTGCCGGCCGTGACCGTGGGGCTCGTCGTGAAGCCGAGCGTGAAGCCCGCGCCCGTCGCGCTCGGGTTGTACGTGCCGACGTAGATCTGGTGCGTGCCCGCCGGGAAGCTGCCCGACACCATCGGGTTCGGGTAGCCGCCGCCGTCGTCGTCGCAGAGCACACGACCATCGGAGAGGCGCACGACGAGCGTCGTGTCCTGCGGAGAGTTCACGACCACGCGCAGGTTCGGCATGGCCGCCGTCGTCGTGAGCGAGACGTTCGGCGCGTTGGCGATGGTGCCTCGGCAGGTCGCGCCCATGGTGCTCGCGTCGACGGGGCCACCGGCGTTGCCGACGGTCACGGTGGGATCGGGCGCGAAGCCCGGCGCGAGCGTGATCGGCGCGCCGCTCGCGACCGGGGGCGGCGGCGTCGTGCTCGGCCCTCCACCCACGGGAGAGGTCACGGGCGGCGGCGGCACGTTCGGCGTCCCACCGAAGCAGCAACCGGCCACGGCCGTCAGCAAGAGGCCCGTCGCACCCAGGCCCACCGCACGCGTCACGACCACCTCGAAGCGCTCGATCACCGTCGTCTCCTCACGCCCCGCGCTGTCCTCCGGAGCTCGTTCCGGATCTTCTCGTGCGTCGGACCAAGGGCGCTCGCACCAGACGGACCGCGAGCCCGGTGGGAAGCCTTGGGCCGACGGACCCGAGGGCGACCGCATGGTACGCGAACGCGGTCCGATTCGTCCCCCGCGATCGCTCGCGTGTACGCTGCGCGGGTGGGTCGTCTCGTCCTTCCTCCCCTCGCGTCGTGGGGTCTCCTCGTGCTCGCGTCCGCCTGCGGTGCCGGAGGACCACCCGCACCCGCGCCCGCGATCGAGCGGCCGATGCCCGAGGCCGTGCGTCTCGCGCTGGGGGCGCGCTTCTCCTGCGCGCTCGACGATCACGCCGCCGTCCGATGCTGGGGCGACGTGCCGGGCGAGATCGCCGGTCGTGCGGTGGACGAGCGAGTGCGCACGCCGCACACGATCGTCGGCGCGGCCGACGTGCACGAGATCGCCGCGGACGACGAGACGCTCTGCGTGCGCACCGCCGCGCGCCACGTGCTCTGCGCAGGAGACGACGTGCGCGCGGAGGGGGCCCGCGCGCAGCTCGTCGAGGTGCGCGAGCTGCGCGGCGCCTCGTCGATCGCGGTGGTCGAGGCACGCGTGTGCGCGGTGATCGCGGACGCGCTGCGCTGCGTGGGCCCGAACCTCCCGCACAACCACGATCGTGTCGCGCCGGGCAGCTGGCTCGAGGTGGCCGCGCGCGACGTGTGCGTGCTCGATGGCGTGGGGCCTGCGCGCTGTCTCGCGCCCGAGGCCGTCACGCTGTGGCCCGTCACCGGCTCGGACGGCGCGACCTCCATCGCGCTCGCGCGCGGCGTCTGCATCACCACGGCCTCGGGCGCGTTGCGCTGCGACGAGTCGGCTTCGAGCCCCGAAGAAGCGAGCCTCCACGAGGTCGAGGGCGTGAGCGACGCACGCCTCGTGCGCGGCACGCGCGAGCGCCGCTGTCTCGCGCGTGCCACCGGCGTCGCGTGTGACCGCGTCGATCACGAGGGGGCGATCGATCGCGTCGATCTCGAGGGCGCGCCGGTGGAGGCGCTGTCCATCGCGGAGGCGGCCGTGGTCGCTTTCGCGGACCCGACCGACGTTCGCCCCTGGCACGTGTGCGCGCGCCTCGGCGAGGACGTCTGGTGCGCGGGCACGAGCACCGTCGGCGAAGTGGATGGCCACGTGCCCGAGCAGGTGCAGCGCGTGGCCGAGCTCGGAGGAGCGCGCGATCTCGTCGTGCTCGATGGCGAGGTGATCGTCGCGGACCGAACGGGCGCGCTCGTTCGCGTGCCGCTCGCGCACCCGAGCGCGCGGCGCACGGAGGGCGGGATCGATCGCGTCGAGGACCTCACGAAGTGCATGGGCCTCGGGGTGTCGCTCTGCGGGCGCACGTCGGATGGTCGCGCGTTCTTCGCCCACGGCGGCGACATCGACGAGCGTCCCGGCTTCGCCGCGCGCGGCCCCGCGTTCCCCGTCGGCCACTGGCTCTGCGCCGACGCGGACGGCGGCGTCGTCTGCGCGCACCCGAGCGAGCCCACGACCATGGTGGCTGGCCTCGCGCAGGGCGTGTCCTTCGAGGGGCGCCTCTGTGGCCTCGTGGGCGGCGAGATCCGTTGCTCCTCCGCGCCTTCCGCGTCGCGCCTGCCGCCGTGGGTCGCCTTCGATCCGCGCCAGCCGGAGCTCACGGCTCCGCCCGGCGCGCCGCGTGACGTCGTGCGGCTCCTCGGCGGCGCCGAGCAGCTCTTCGCGGAGCGACGCGGAGGCACGTGGATCGTGCTCGGTCACAACGGTGTCGGTCAGCTCGGCCTGCCGCCCTCGCGACCGCTGATCGAGCCCGCGCCGAGCAGCCCGCCGCCGTTCACCGCCATGAGCTTCGGCTATCACTTGTCGTGCGGCTGGGGTGAGACGGGCGGGATCGAGTGCGCCGGCCTCGATCCGCGCACGCTCGAGCCGCGCCACGTGAGCGGCCTGCTCGTGGGTGCGGCCGTGCTCAGCGGTGAGCCGGTGCCTGAGGACCGTGGTGACGGGCGCTGGGTCTCCATCCCGCGGGTCACCGACGTCCTCGCGCTCGACGGCGACGGCCTCGTGACGTGCGCGCTCGATCGCCAGGGCGGCCTCTGGTGCTGGGGCGGCGGTGACGCCGCGCGCGCCGCCGCGTGGACCGAGCCCACCCGCGTGGCGCTGGGCGACTGATGAGCCGAGAACAGAATGCGTGCGGGCGACGTTGAGGAGCCCACGGAGCGAGGAGCGGGCGGATGAGCGAAGAAGACGCGCAGCGGCGCAGCTGGGTCGGGATCGTCGTGGGCGGTCTCGTGAAGCTGGTCGCGTTCGCGATCATGCTCGCGATTCCGCTGCTCGGCGTCTGGAGCGCGTCGAGCCTCGCGGCGTACTCGAACGGTCCGATCTGGCTCGCCATCGCGTGCGGCGCGCTCGCGTTCCCCGTACTCCCGCTCGCGTGGGATCTCTGGCGCGAGCGCGTGCGCGCGCGGCGCGAGAAGGAGAGCAAGCGGCCACCCTCGCCGCGGATCCTCACGTTCGTCGATCGCATGATCCTCCGGACGATCGTGCTCGACGGTGCGTTCCTCGCGCTGCTCTTCGGCCTCTGGCCGCAGGCGATCTTCACCGCGCTCTCGACGCGAGGCGATTGGTTCCTGGACGGTGTCGAGGGGGCCGAGGGCGCACGCGGCGCCGTGCTCTCGATCGCCGATGGGATGGAGTGGCTCTACGAGGCCGCGCACGACAACCCGTACGCCACCGACGAGGATCGCGAGGCCGACGACGACGACGTGGTCGCCGGCACGGTGACGACGGACTCGGACGCAGGCACGACGGGCTCTGCGCAGGCGGTCACCGATGCTGACGCGGGCACGGGCGGTGAGGCGGATGCGGGCACGGGCGCGGGCGGTGGGGCGGATGCGGGCACGGGCACGGGCACGGGCACGGGCGGTGGGGCGGATGCGGGCACGGGCACGGGCACGGGCGCGGGGGCGGGGGCGAGTGCGATGCCGCCGCCTTCGATCCCGTACTGGCCGATGGAGGAAGTCGTGCATCCGGCGATCAGCTCGCTCACGCCGAGCGACGAGCGCTCGATCGCGAGCGTCGCGAGCCACATCCGCGCGCACACGACGACCACGCTCGAGCGCGCCAAGGCGGTGCACGACTACGTCGCGACGCGTGTCCGCTACGACGTGCCCGCGCTGACCGGCCATCGCCCTCCGCAGGACGCGGAGACGGTCTTCGAGACGCGCAACGGTGTCTGCGAGGGCTACGCGCGCCTCTTCCACGCGCTCGCGGACGAGGTGGGGCTCGAGTCTCGCTACCTCGTCGGCGACGCGCGCGACGCGGGCGATCCCGCCGATGGCGAGCCCCACGCGTGGAACGCGATCGAGATCGATGGGGCCTGGTTCCTCGTCGATCCCACGTGGGACGCAGGCACCGTCGACGGCACGACGTTCACGCCGCGCTACTCGACGCTCTACTTCCTCACGCCGCCCGACGTCTTCGTGGCCGACCACTTCCCCGACAACCGCGGCTGGCAGCTGCGCCCGTTCCCGATCTCACGCGGCGAGTTCCACCGCGCGCCGATCCTCTCGCCGCGCTTCCGCGCCCAGGGCTTCGAGCTGCGCGCGCCGGACCGCTCGCAGGTCGAGGTCGCGCAAGCCTTCGAGGCCACGGTCGTGCGCCCCTCGGGGATGTTCCTCCTCGCCTCCTACGCGCCCCACGGCGGTGTCGAGGACCCGAGCGCCCGCGCGCGCTGCGACCTCACGACGCAGCGCGAGGTCTCCGGCGCGAGCGAGGTCCAGGTGCGCTGCGACATCCCCGGCCCCGGCACCTGGGACGTGATGCTCTTCTCGAACACCGAGGAGTACGGACACTTCGGCTTCGTCGGCTCGTTCCAGGCCGTTCGCCGGTAGCGCGAAGAAAGATCGCGACGGATCGGGAGCCCCCGCGTCCTCGGGCCGGAGGTTCTCATGTCCGGCTCTCGTGCTCCCCGCTCGCGCTCGTCGTTGCTCGCTCGCGCGTCCCTCACCGCCGTGCCCGTCGCGCTCCTCGCGCTTCCCAGTGCCGCCGCCGCGGAGAGCGGTCGCTACGACGTCCACATCGGCCTCGGAGACGGTGCGCTCCTCGACGTCTCGCCCGTCGGCGTCGTCGGCCACGTCGCCTTCGACTGGCAGCTCGCAGCGCCCGTGGCGCTCGAGGCGATGGTGAGCGGCGGCACCTTCATCGGATCACAGGACGAGCTCGTCGGCTACGTGCAGGCGGGCCTGGGCGCGCGCATCCGCGTGCTCGACGACGACACCGGCTACGCGCTCGACGGGGGCTCGATCCACGGTGGGCTCTCGATCGCGCCGCACGTCGGCGTGGGCGTCGCGGGCTCGGTCGTCGCGTTCACGCTCGACACGGAGATCGGCTACCAGCTCTCGGTCGCCGAGCCTGTCTCGCTCGGCCTCTTCGTGCGTCCGACGCTCGCCATCAACGATCAGGGCGTGCCCAACTTCGCCCTGTTCTTCGGCATCGACGCCGAGATCGCGATCGAGCCGCTCTGGACGCGCGACGTCGACACCGACGGCGACGGCGTCTTCGATCGCCGCGATCGCTGCCCGGCCACGCCTCCTGCGACGACCGTCGATCGACGCGGCTGCGTGCCGCTGCCGCCCGTGATCGTGCTCGAGGGCATCACGTTCGCGTTCGACTCCGCCACGATCGAGCCCTCGAGCGAAGACGAGCTCCGCCGCGCGATCGACACCCTCGAGGAGCGTCCCGAGGTGCGCGTCGAGATCGCGGGACACACCGACGACCAGGGCCAGGCCGACTACAACCTCCGGCTCTCGCGCGAGCGCGCGCAGGCGGTGGCGGACTACTTCGTCGCGCACGGCATCGATCGCAGCCGCCTCGTCGTGCGCGGCTACGGCAGCGAGCAGCCGCGCCAGGAGGGCACCGACGAGGCCAGCCGCGCGCGCAACCGCCGCATCGAGCTGCACCCGCTCGAGACCGCGGAGTGATCGAGGCATCGACCGCGGCGTCGGCGCCCGGTCTCCCTCACGGCGCGCAGGTCGCGCTGGGCTCGCCTTCGACGAAGCTCAGCGCGACCTCGCCGTCGACGAGCACGCGGTAGTAGTCGCCGGGCACGAGGGGCGGCAGATCGCACTCGCGCGTGTGCTCGAGGCAGACGCCGGGGCAGTCGACGTCGCAGTTCGTCGTGTAGCGACGCGCGGTGAGCGTGATGTCGCCGCCGGGCGGGAGATCGTCGGTGAGGCGCGGCGTGACGATGGCCGTGCAGCTCGAGTCGAGCTCACCGCACGACCAGCAGGGATCGGTGAGGCGCAGCACCTCACGCAGGTCGGCGCGCGCCGTGGTGCGGCACACCGAGCCCCGCACGGGGCCGGTGGTGAAGTCGGGCGGCGCACCACCGCACTCGTCGATCTCCGCGTAGGTCGCGCAGCCCGGCGGCGCGGGCGTGTGGATGGGGTCGCTCGCATCCACAACGCCGATCGTGAACGCCGCCGTGCCGTTCACCTCGACCGTCCACTGGCCGAGCTCGGTCAGCGCCGGCACCGAGCAGCTGCCCGTGGGCGTGTGGCACGCGTCGCAGTCACACGGATCGGGGCAGAGGTGGGTCGTGAGCGAGATCGTGCGCGTGGCCTCGTCCGCGTGCGCGAAGCACTCCGTGTCGGCGCAGCACGCGCAGCCGTCGAACTGGAAGGGCAGGAGGAAGGGCCGGTACGCCTCGATCGCGAAGCTCTCGAGGCAGGTCGCGTCCGCCCGCACGGCGGGGCAGTGCGGGATGATCGTGAGGCCGTCGAGCCCCGCGTCCTGCGGCCGGGGCGGCGGCACGTCGAGGAGGAGGTCGCTGTCGGCCGGCGTCGGTCCACGCGCGTCGATCGGAGGGCCGGAGTCCGCGTCGGTTCCGTGCATCTCGTAGCAACCGTTCAGCCCGAGCCCGCTCACGAAGAGGACGGCGGTCGCGAGCACACGCTGGCACAGACGGGTCATGCCCACGCGCGTCCGCAAGCGCCGCGCCACAGGCGCCCAGAGCACCGAGCGGCTTGATTCCGCTAGGAATCCGACGGACTCGGTGCTCTAGGCGCCGCTCAGGCCGCGGCGCCCGCCTCGTCGCGGCCGCGGGCGACGCGCCACGCGATGCCCATCGCCACGAGACAGAAGACGGTGTTGGCGATCGCGAGCACGCGGCCATCGAGCGAGAGCACGCTCGCCGCGAGGAACACGAGCACGGCGGAGAGCACGTCGCCGAAGCGCATGAAGTAGGCGTCCACCACCTGCTTGGCCTTGTACTTCTCGTCGCGGCTCGTCGGCAGCCAGAGCAGGGCCTTGCCGGTGTTCTGGATCGAGTAGTCCGTGGCGTTCTCCGCGATCTTGAGCGCCCGGAAGAGCACGAACGGGAGGCCCACCGCCGCGAGGCCGTAGGTGCCGAGCGCGACCACGGGCAGCGCGAGGAGAACGCCCTTCATGCCGAGGTGACGCACGAGGCGCGACGCGACGAAGGCCTGCACGAGCACCGAGGTCGCGTTCACGACGAAGTAGAAGTCGCCGTACGCGCCACGCAGGAACGTCTCGCGGAACGCGCGCTCGTCGGCGATGACCTCTCCGGCCGCGCGCGCGGCGGCCATCGCCTGTGCGGCCTCCTCGAGCACCGCGCGCGAGAGCAGGAACTCGCCCGTGGTGTTCACGAGGTTCAGCACCACGACGAGCGCAGCGACCCAGCGCAGGTAGCCGCTCTTCCACACGAGCTCGAAGCCGCCCGCGCCCTCGAGCACGGGCGCGGGGGCCGACGTCTCGGGGCGACGGAAGACGAGCGCGAGGAGGATCAGCTGAAGGAGGAGCAGGCCGGCCGAGACGTGGATCAGCGTCGAGATCGCGCCGCCGCTGCTGGCACCGGTGAGATCGAAGAGGCGCGACGCGAAGAGCGCGCCGGCCGCGGAGCCGAGCGGCGCGCCGAGCGCCACGAGCGGGAAGAGGCGCAGGCCCTGACCCTCCGGGTACACGTCGTTCGCGAGTGACCAGAGCTGCGCGACGGACGTGAGCACGTAGACGCCGAGCCACACGTAGAAGACGATGCCGAGGTAGGGCACCCGCAGCGCGCTCAGCACCGCGAAGAGCTCGACGCTCACGAGGAAGAGCGCCTGCGCACCGAGCACGAGCGTGCGTCGATCGAGCCTGCGCGCGAGCGCGCCGTAGACGGGCACGACGGCCATGAGCACGACGGCCTGGATGCCGGTCGCGTAGGCCTTCACCTCCGCGCCGCCCGTCGCGAGGATGAGCGGCTCGCGCACCGTCTTGAGCACGTAGTACGCGAAGAGGCCCACGAACAGCGTCGTCGCGAAGAGGATCGCGGTGAGCGCCTCTCCGGAGCGCACGTCGCTCACGACACGCGAGGCGCGATCGAGCGGCGTGGGCATGGGGGCATCGCTGGCGAGGGGGGCTGCACGCATCGGGGTCGGGTCAGGACGATCGTAGAAGGACCCGGTGTTCCGACGCCTCTAATCGGCGGAAGTTTTGGACGATGGCGCGAGGAGGCTCGCCGCCAGTGCGCGGCGCGGGGTGCGCGGCACCTCCGGGACGGCCGCCACGGGGCGCAGCTCCCGCGCCCCGAAGCGCTCGCGGTGCAGACGAGGGAGGCCCGGGCACCCCGCGCGCGATGCGCAGCCGTCGCACGGCGCGCCGGAGGCCTCGCCTGCGCGCGGCCGCTGCCAGCGCGCGAACGGGCCGAGCACGCAGAGGGGGAAGGCATCGAAGAAGATCTCGACGCCGCTCCGTGCGGCGCGGTCTGCGGCGTGCAGGACGTGCGGCGCACACACCCCGAGCGACGGCGAGCGGGCAGCTGCGTCGCCGGGATCGACCGGCGTCACGAGTGCCAGCCGCCAGCCGATCACGCGGGCCTCGACCAGGAGCTCCGCGAGCGCGGCGGTGCTCCGCGCGCTCGAGCGCGTGATCGTCGTCGTCACCGCGACCTCGAGCCCGGCGGCGCGTGCCGCGCGCAAGAGCGAGAGGGCGCCGGCGTGGCTCCCTGGGCCGTGGACGAGCTCGTGGCCAGGCGCGGTCGCGTCCTCGAGCGTGAGCAAGACGCCGCGCGCTCCCCGCGCCGCCGCGAGGCCGAAGTCTCCTTGCGACCAGGCAGAGGTCCGGGGCGATCGCGCATCGAGCACCGCGTCTGCGAGCTCGCCGCCGAGCACGTCCCGCGGCGCACGATCGCACGCGATCACGCGCAGCTCGTTCACGCGCGGCTCAGCGATCGAGCCGCGGCTCGGTCTCGCCCGAGCCCGTCGGCACGTGCAGCGTCGCGAAGGGCGCGCGGCTCCGACGCGCCCGCGCAGTCGTCAGCTCGAGGCGCTCGAGGATCGAGGCGTGCGGTGCGAGCGCAGCCGCGACGCGGAGCGCCAAGCGCGCATCGTGCTCGCTCGTCGGCGTGCGGCCATCGCCGCGGTTCTCCATCACGAGCGCGAGGCCACCGACCGTGGCGAGCGGCGTGTCGCCTTCTGCGTCGGCGCGGAGCAGCTCGAACGCGCGTCGTGCGCCGAGCTCGGGGTGGCCGCTGCGGATCTCGACCACGAAGGGCAAGCCGCCGTGGCGCGGCGCGTACGCCTCGACGAGCTGCACGCCCGCGGCCTCGCACGCGCGCAGCGCGGTGAGGGGCTGGCCCGAGAGCGGGCGCAGATCGTGTGCGCGCAACGAGCGGCTGTGCGGATCGAGAGACCAGCTCGGCGCTTCGTCCGCGCTCGCTCCGGGAGCGCTCGCGTCGGCGCGCACGCTCGCGGGCAGCGACGCCAGCACGGCGCCCACGAGGCCTGCTGCGCCTGCGCCCTCGAGGGCAGTGCGCCGGCCCACGCGCGTCGGCTCGACGTGCGGCTCGGCCTGCAGGCCCGATCCGGCGGCGGGTGCGGGTGGGCTCGATGCGCTCTCTCGCCTCGTCATGAGACCTCCGCGGCCGCGGAATGCGTGCGGCCCGAGCGTCGAGGCTACCACGGCTCGCGCGTGCGAACGCAATGGCCGGAGCGAGAATCTCCCGGTGCACGCGGCCCCGACCCGCGTCCGAGCGAGCGCCGCGCCCGCCCTCAGGCGATCCAGCTGATGTCGAGCAGCGTCTCGGCGTCGTCGAGCGCGCGCGCCGAGAGCAGGTTCACTTCGACGTCTGCCGCGCCGAAGCGCCCGAGGCTTCGCTCGACGAAGCCGAGCACGAGCACGGCGAGGGTGAGGCTCGGGCTCGCGCGCTCGACGAGCTCGATGCGCGCGTAGCCGCGGCCGATGCGGCGCACCGCGGTCTCGGCGCCCTGGATGAGGCCGCGCGTGATGCGTGGAAGCTCCGCGAGCAGGAGCTCGATCGGCGGTGCGGGCGGCCTCAGCTTGCGCATCTCCTCGAACGCGCTCTCGGCGATCGCGCGGCCGAGCTCGACGATGACGTGGAGGTCGTCGCGGCCGTGCACGGCGTCGATGCGCTCGGCCAGCGTCGTGAAGTGCTCGCCGGGGTACCAGCGGTCCGGATCGATCCCCTCGTCGAACGGACGCCGCATCACGGAATCGAGCGCGTCGATCACGTCCTTGACCGAACGCTCGCCGAAGCGCCGCCCCACGAAGCGCAGCGCCGCGAGCACGACGGCGCCCCGCACGAGCAGCGTGACCTGCGTGACCTCTTCGACCTCGTCGGGCGCGACGCTCTCTCCGATGCGCGGGTGCATGCGCTCGGTCGGCGCCGCACGCGGCGCGTGAGCGGGCTGCGCAGCGCGCGTCCGACGCGGCTCGGGCTCCGTGTGTCTGGGGGCCTCGAGCGCAGGCGCGGTGGGTCCGTCCGCGCGCTCGAAGGCTCTGCGGTGCGTGAGCGGGATCGGCTCGGGATCGCGGCCGGTGTCCGGCGCGCGACGTGGCCGCGACAGCCACTGCGTCGGATCGTCCATCGCGGTCGCGTCGTCGAACTCGGCGGGCTCGTGCGCGATCTGAGGTGCAGCGCGTGCGCGCACGGCCGCGTCGAGCTGCGCCATCTGCGCGTCGAGCGCGGGCATGCGCATCGTGCGATCGGGCACCGACGAGGGTGGGCGATCGCGCGTCGTCGGCGGCGCCAGACGCGGGCTCGCGCCCCGCGGTGCGGCGACGGGATGCACCACGGCGCCGGTCGGTGCGGCGGGCTGCGGTGCGCCCTGCGCCGGAGGCCGCTGGTTCGTGGTGGCCTGCGGCGGAAGCGGTGCGCGCGGCGCCGGGGCCAGACCGTGCTGCGCGGCCGTGTGCGTGACGCCTTGCGGCAGCGGCTGTTGCGTGTGCCGCGCCGTGTTCACCTCCCGCACCGGATGCGGGACGGGACGTGGGCCACGCGCCTCGGGCGCTGGCGGCGGCGGCGGACGTCGCGCGGGGGGAGGCCGCGTGGCCGCGCCGTCGCTGCTCGAGCTCGCGTCGTGCGGCAGCTCGATGCTCGGGCGCGTGCCCTTCTTGCGCGAGTCGCGCTGACGGATCTGCCAGACCTCGAACGTGAACGAGTCGCTGGGCTCGTCGTCGAGCGCGATGCTGCGGCCACCGAAGGGCACGAGCGCGGCAGCGAACTCGCCGGCGTTGCGGAAGCGTCCGTCGGGCTCCTTCGAGAGCGCGCGCTGCACCACCTCGTCGAGCTTCGGAGGCACGTCCACGCGCAGGCGGGTGAGGTGTGGCGGCGGATCGTGCTTCACGGCGCGCGCGAGGTCGCGGAAGGTCTCGCCGTCGAACGGGCGCCTGCCCGCGATCATCTCGAAGAGCACCACGCCGATGGAGTAGAGGTCGACGCGCGGATCGCGTCGATCGTCGCCGCGCAGGCGCTCGGGCGACGCATACGCGGGCGTGCCCACGAGCGTGCGCGCCGGCGTGAGCGTCTTTCCGTCCTCGGCGCTCGTGGGCCCCATCAGCGCCGCGAAGCCGAAGTCGCAGACCTTCACGAAGCTCTTGTCGCCGAAGCGCTGCACGAGCATCAGGTTCGCGGGCTTGAGATCGCGGTGGAGGATCCCCCGCTCGTGCGCCGCGGCCAGGCCTGCGAGCGAGTGCGCGGCGATCGCGACGGCCTGCGCGATGGGCAGCGCGCCCTCCGCCGCCAGCACCTGCGAGAGCGAGCGCCCACGCAGGTACTCCATGACCATGTAGGGCCGTCGATCGACGCCGAAGTCGAGGATGTCGATGATGTTCGGGTGTCCGATCGCCGCAGCCGCGCGCGCTTCGCGCTGGAAGCGCTCGACCGCCGCCGGACGCTGCGCGACCGCGGGGTGCAGCAGCTTGATCGCGACGAAGCGACGCAGCACCTGATCGGCCGCCTTGTAGACCGCGCCCATGCCGCCGTCGCCGAGGAGGCGCACGAGCTGGTAGCGGTTCGCGAGCGTCGTGCCGACCAGCTTGGGATCACCGCCGATCGGCAGACCCGTGGTGGGACAGCGCGTCTCTCGATCGTCGTGCGCAGCACCGCAATGCGGACAGGCCTGGGCCACTGGGCTCGGGAGGATAGCCGAAGCGCGCGCGCCGCCGCACCTCGTGTTCTCGCGGCTTCGGCGCGGCGGGGGAGTCGGCAGCCCGCGAGCGCCCCTCCGTCTCGCTCCCGGGGCCGCCCGAACCGCCCGGAAACCGGCCGCTTCCGGCACGGCCTGCTACGTTCGCTCGTTCGCGATGGCCCAGACCGCACCGCGCGAGGCTCGCCTCCTGCCCTTCCTGGGCCCGCTGCTCGTCGGCTACCTCGTCGTCGAGCTGCTCGCGAGCTCGCGCCCGCTCGATGGCGTCTCGGTCGCGCTGCTCGTCATCGCGGCGCTCGGCGCGCTGAGCCCTCGCTGGTTCCTCCGCGCGAGCGAGCTCAAGCCCGTGCGCCGCGCGCTCGTGGCCGCGCAGGCGAGCGCCGCGCAGGCCGAGGGCCGACGAAGACTCTCGTGGCTCGGCCTGAGCACCGCGGCCGTCGCGGTCGCGCGCGCCTCGACGGGACCCGCGACCGCCTCGGGCAGCATCCTCCTCGAGGTCGCCGGCGGCGTCGCCGCGCCATGGATCGCCGCGCTCGCCGTGGACCTCGCGCTCGTCACGCCCGATCGCCTCGGGCGCCCGCGCACCGTGCTCGGCGTGGACGCGCTCGTGCTCGCGCGCGGCGCCCTGTACTCGCTCGCCACGCTCGTCGCCGCGATGGAGATCGCGCGCTCGTCCTCGGCGATGTTCGTCGACGGTCTGGGGCTGATCCTCGTTCCGCACAGCGCGGGCTGGATCACCATCGCGTTCGTCGTCGGCGCGAGCATCGCCGCCATCGCGGCACGGCTGGCGCGTCGCTCCGGTCCGAGCGAGCCGGAGGCGTTGGCCTCGAACGCGTGGGCGCTCGCGGGCCTCGCGGCCACGCTCGTCGTCGGGGCGATCGCGATCCTCGTCCTGGCCACCGGCACACACGAGGGCGCGCCCGAGCTGCGTGCGCTCGTCGCCGCGGCGCTCGGCACGACGCTGCTCGGCCACCTCGCGATGACCGACGAAGCGCGGCCCGTGCGCGCGGCGCGCACCCTGCGCACGCTCGTCGCGGCCACGGCCAGCCTGCTGCTGTCCGCCGCGCTCGCCGTGCTCTTGCGATCGAGCGCGCTCGCGCACGCGGGCTGGACCGACTGGGCCGTGCGCGGCGGAGGCGTCGTGGTCGTCGCGGCCGCGACGTACGCGTTCCTGCGCGCGCTCGCCGATCGCGTCCTCGCGCCCGACGGCGGTCGGCTGCTCGAGGCGATCGGGGAGGTGCGCGAGCGGGTGCTCGGTGCACGCACGCTCGAGCAGATGGCCGAGGCGGTGCTGCCGCCGCTGCGCCGCGGGCTGCGTGCCGCCGTGGAGGCGCCGCGCCTGATCTCGATCGATCCAGGGCGCGAAGCGCGCGTCGACGCGGCCGGCGTCGGGCACGTGGACGCGCGCGCGTTCTCGCCCGCGATCCTCGAGCGCATGACGCAGCGACCCGGCGAGGTGATCGTCGCGCGACCGATCCTCGAGAGCGCGGTGCGTCGTCCCGAGCTCCGCGGGCTCGTCGGCGCGCTCACGGATCTCGACGCGCTCTGCGTCGTGCCGCTCACCTCCGAGCCGGGCCCCGACGCGATCGAAGGCGCGCTCGTGATCCCTCGCGGCGAGCGGCGTGCGGCCGTGACGCTCGAGGAGATCGCGGAGCTCGAGCGCCTCGGTCGCGAGCTCGGCGTGCGGCTCTCCGCGTGGGCGGCCGCGAGCCGTGCGCAGGAGCGGGCTGGCAAGGCGATGCTCGAGATCACGCGGCTCGACGAGCGGGTCGCGGCGCTGGAGGACGAGCTCGCGGATCGCGGTCGACCGAGCCTCGAGGCCCTGCCGCAGCAGCTCTTCGCCTATGCGCCGCGCTCGCGCGCCGCGCTCCGTGCGCTCGAGGACGCGGCACCGCGCGACACGCCGCTCTTCGTCGTCGTCGAGCGGGGCACGGCCGCCGAGCCGTGGGTCGAGCGCGCGCACGATGCCGGGCCGCGCGCGAGCCAACCGCTCGTGTGGCTCGACTGCGCGGAGATCGGCGAGGAGGGCGCGGAGGCGCGTGTGCTCGCGGCGCTCCGCGAGGCCGGGCGGGGCACGCTGGTGCTGATCGACGTGGTCGCGCTGCCGCTCGCGGTGCAGTCGCGACTGGCCGAGGCGATCGCCACGCGCACGGTGCAGATCGGGCACGAGGCCCACCCGCTGTGGTGCCGTGTGATCGCGACGGCCTCGCGCGCGCTCACCGAGCTCAACGCGCCCACGGCTCCGCGCGACGTGCGTGTGGACGCCGAGCTCGCTCGGCGCTTCGCGGCACAGTCGATCGTGGTGCCGCCGCTCTCGGAGCGCCTGGCGGACGTGCAGTCGCTGACGCTGCGGGGGATCGAGCGCGCGTGTCGTCGACGCGGGCGCGACCTCCTCGGCATCGAGGACGAGGCCCTGCGCTGGCTCGAGGCGCACGCCCTCGACGACGGCGAGCGAGGCCTGGCGCGCGCGATCGATCGCGCGATCGAGCACGCGGTGCCGCCGCGCATCCGCGTCGTGGATCTCGAGCGCGCGCTCGCCGCGCCCGGCACGAACGTGGGCGAGGATCCGCTCGATGCGACGCTCGCCGAGGTGGAGGAGCGCGCGCTCCTCCGCGCCCTCCACCGCGCACGCGGCAACAAGAGCGAGGCGGCGCGCCTGCTCGGCCTCAAGCGCACGACCTTCCTCGACAAGATCCGCCGCCTCGGGATCGACGACGGCCCGAGCGCGTGAGACGCCCGTCCGCTGGCCGACTTCTGGACGCGATCAGGCCGAGATGGCGCGGCAGGCGTCGCCGCAGCGCTGACAGCTGTCCGCACAGCGCGCGCACACCGCGTGGTGGCCGGCGTGCTGGCTGCACGCCTCGTGGCAGTCACCGCAGGTCGCTGCGCACACGGCCGCGAGCGCGGCGAGGTGGCTCGACTCGGTGCTGGCCACGGTGACCATCGCGCGGCAGAGCGCGGCGCAGACGTGCGTCGTCCGCGCGCACGCGGCCATGCTCGCGTCGCCGCTCGCGAGCAGCGAGAGGCAGTGTGCGTGGCAGGCCTCGCAGGCGGCGAGGCACTCGGCGACGAGGCGCGCGAGATCTTCGTGCGCGCTCGCGGGCGGCGTGGTGCCCCCGTGCTGCGTGGGCGCGGACTGCGCGCCGCAGCCGCTCACCGCGGTGCCGAAGGTGTGCGCGAGCGCGGTGCTCGCGAGGGAGGAGGACGCGACCAGGAAGGCTTCTCGACGGTTCATGTCCGCGAGCATCGACCCGCCGCGCGTTGCCGCAACGGGGCGCCGTGAGGCCTGATCCCTCTTTGTGAGCAAAGTCAGGCATCCTGTGTGCTCTGCGCAGAACGCGGCCCGCCGCACGAGAGGCACCAGCGCATGATCTTCCAGCGATTCCCAGCTCCCCGCTCCGCGTTCGCGGGCGTCGCCGCGCTCGTGGTGGGGCTCGCAGGCTGCACCGGAGAGCTCGATGCGGGGCCCGCAGGCTCCACCACCGCGCTCGCGCCCGTCACGCCGGCGCCGCCCGCCCTCCATCGCCTCACCGCGGCCGAGCACCGCGCGAGCCTCGAGGCCCTCTTCCCCGGCTACGCGCTGCCGGACGCCTCTGCCCTGCCGGGCGACACGCCGCTGCACGGCTTCGCCACCGTCGGCGCGAGCGAGCTGACGATCGACGCCGTCGCGGCGGAGGAGCACGAGCAGGCAGCGCTCGACCTCGCCGCGGCGACGATCGCGACCCCCGAGTCGCGCATGGCCTTCTACGGCTGCGACGTCGCGACGGGCGACGACTGCGTGCGAAGCTTCGTCACGCGCTTCGGCCGCATGGCCTGGCGGCGCCCGCTCACCAGCGACGAGACGACAGCGATGATCGAGCTCGATCACGAGCTCGCCGGCATCGTGCGCGATCCGTGGCGCGCGGTGAGCTACGTGACCGCGGCCTTCCTCCAGTCGCCGCACTTCCTCTTCCGCGTGGAGATCGGCGAGCCGGATCCCGACGAGCCCGCGCGCCTCCGCTACACGAGCCTCGAGATGGCGAGCCGCCTCTCGTACTTCCTCTGGGGCGGGCCGCCCGACGATCGCCTCCTGACGCGCGCCGCGCGCGGAGATCTCGCGACGGAAGAGGGCGTGCGCGAGACCGCGATCGACATGATCGAGGACGAGCGCGCACGGGCGCAGATGATCCGCTTCTTCGCGGAGTTCTTCGCGCTCGAGCGTCTCGACAGCGTCGAGAAGAACGCGGAGCTCTTCCCCGAGTGGTCTCCGGCGCTGCGCGCCTCGATGCGCGCGGAGGTCGAGGAGCTCGTGGGCGACCTGTGGGATCGCGACGCGGACGTGCGCGAGCTCTTCTCGACGGACGTGACCTTCGTCGACTCCGAGCTCGCCGCGCTCTACGGCCTGCCGGATCCCGGGGCGGGGCGACGCGTGCGCACGACGCTGCCGGCGAGCGCGCACCGCGGCGGCCTCCTCGGCCGAGGCGCGATCCTCGCGACGTACGCGCACGCCACGATCACCTCGCCGGTGCGACGCGGAAAGTTCGTCGTCACCAACGTGCTCTGCCGCGACATCCCGCCACCTCCTCCGGGCGTGCCCGAGCTGCCCGAAGACGATGGCTCGCCGATGACGCAGCGCATGCGCCTCGCGCGTCACGTCGCCGATCCGGTCTGCGCATCGTGTCACCAGACGATCGACCCGCCCGGGCTCGCCCTCGAGCACTTCGACGCGATCGGTCGCTACCGCACCGAGGAGAACACCCTGCCGATCGACGCCGAGGTCGAGATGTACGGGCAGTCGCTCTCGGGGGCGGACGACCTGGGCGACTACCTCGCGCGCTCTCCGCAGGTCGGGGCCTGCTTCGCCCGCCGCATGTTCCGCTTCGGTGTGGGTCACCTCGAGACCGAGGGGGAGCTGCCCGCGATGCGCGAGCTCGAGCGCGCGCTGCGCCTGGGCGGCTATCGCCTCCGCGAGCTCGCCCTCGCGCTCGTGACGAGCGAGGCCTTCCGCTACGCGTCGTATCCGGATCGCGAGTGCGACGATGGAGCGACGCGCTCCTGCGAGAACGCTTGTGGCGAGGGCACCGAGACCTGCCAGCGCGGGCGCTGGGAGGGCTGCTCGGCGCCTTCGGGTGGCGCCGAGTCGTGCAACGGCGCCGACGACGACTGCGACGGCAACGTGGACGAGGCGATCGTGCGCGACTGCACGAGCGCGTGTGGCGCAGGCACCGAGACCTGCGTGATGGGCGCGTTCGCGGGCTGCACTGCCGGCACGCCGGCCACCGAGAGCTGCAACCGCACCGACGACGACTGCGACGGGACGACCGACGAGGGCTTCCGTGCGGTGCCCGTCAGCGGCGCGTACTCGACGCTCGTGTCCTTCCACGCCGGCTGCGACGGAAGCGCCGAGCGCCTCGGGGAGCGCTGCAACTCGGCGATCGACTCGTACTGCCGCATGGCGGCGGGCGTGTGCGGCACCGCGGGCTTCGGCCCGAACGAGAACAGCGGCGACCTCGCCGCGTTCACGTGTGTGAGCGCGACGCGCGTCGAGACGAGCTACGCCGAGCTCGCCGCGAGCCACGGCGGCTGCGACGGCACGACCCAGCGCGTGGGCCCCGAGTGCAACGCCGCGATCCACCGCTTCTGCGCGGGGCGCGGGCTCACCACGGGCTTCGGTCCGGTGCAGACGGGAGGCGGGGCCGCGACGGTCGCGTGCGTCGAGGGCGCCGAGGCGATCTCGACCTCGTACACCGAGCTCGCGACGCACCACGACGGCTGCACGCAGGCGGTGCGCTGGGGTCCCGCGTGCAACGCGGCCATCCACCGCTTCTGCGTCTCGCGCGGCGCGACCAGTGGCTTCGGTCCTCTCGAGAACAGTGGCGACGGTGCCCTCGTCGCGTGTGTGCGGCCGTGACGGAGACGACGATGAAGAACAAGCACGCTGCTCACGAGACCCCTCGCAAGCGCTCGCGCTTCGCGCTCGACCGGCGCTCGTTCCTGCGCGGAGCGCTCGCCACCGGCACGGCCTTCGCGCTCGGCACGCCGCTGCTCGACGCGATGCTCGACGATCACGGCGTCGCGCACGCGGGCGGCGAGCCGCTGCCGAGCCGCTTCGGCCTCTGGTTCTTCGGCAACGGCGTGCGCCCCGAGCACTGGGTGCCGACCGGCACGGGCCCCGGCTGGGCCCCGGGCGCGGAGCTGCGGCCGATCGTCGATGCGGGCCTCGCGCCGTGGGTGAGCGTGGTCTCTGGCTGCGAGATCAAGACCGCCACGCACCCGCATCACTCGGGCATGACCGGGATGCTCACGGGCATGCGCTACTTCCAGAACGGCACGACGCGCGACACGATCGTGTCGACGTTCGCGGGCCCGTCGGTCGACGTGATCGCCAAGAACTGGATCCAGGAGCGCACGCCCACGCCGTTCGGCTCGCTCGAGCTCGGCATCACGCGCTTCCGCGGCACCGACGAGGGCACGACGTTCCAGCACCTCTCGCACAACGGCCCCAACGATCCGAACCCGAGCGAGTACTCGCCGCTCGCGGTCTACCGCCGCCTCTTCGCGATGGCGCCGGACACCACGCTCGACCTCGCGCGCCAGAGCGTGCTCGACTCCGTCGGGGATCAGATCCGCGGCCTCCAGCCCCGGGTGTCGATGGCCGATCGTGCGCGCCTCGAGCGCCACTACGAGAGCGTGCGCGCGATCGAGCTGCGCCTCGCCTCGGCGCACGGCGCGTGTGCGGTGCCCATGGAGCCCACCGATCCGGGCGACGACCCGATGGGTCGCGAGCGCATCGCGGAGCAGAACGAGATCATGAGCCAGCTCTGCGCGCTCGCGCTCAGCTGCGATCTCACACGCGTCACCTCGATGTTCTTCTCGACCGCGGGATCGGGCGTGATCATGTGGCCGATCGGCGCGGCCAACGGCCTTCACCAGATCAACCACGACGAGGGTCCGCCCTTCAACACCGTGCACGCGGCCGTCACCTTCACGATGCAGCAGCTGGCGCGCTTCCTCACCATCCTGCGCGACACGCCCGACGGCACGGGCAACCTGCTCGACACCTGCTCCATCCTCGTGACGAGCGAGCTCACCGAGGGCTGGCGGCACACCAACACGGACTATCCGTGCCTCATCGCCGGCAAGGGCAACGGCCGCCTCCGCGGCGGCGTCCATCATCGCGCCGAGGGCGCCAACACCTCGCACTGCGGCCTCACCGCGCTCCGTGGCGCGGGCATCGACATCCCGAGCTTCGGCGCCGCCGAAGGCCTCGTCTCGACCCCGTTCTCCGAGCTCATGACCTGACCCCGTTCGCGCCGCCCGCGAACGCGTGCATTCTCGTGGGATGAACCGGGCGTCGGAGCTCGACTCGGATGCGCATGAAGCGGTGAACGCCGCGTTCGGGGCGCTGCTCGTCGTCGTGACGTGTCTGGCGGCCGCGACCGCAGCGTCCTCAGGAGACGCAGGCCGCGCGGCCTTCACGTTCCTGTCGTTCGCGCCGCTCGGCCTGGCGCTCGCCCTGGCCCTCGCTCCACGCGTGCCGAGCCGTCTGCTCGCGGGCATGGTCGTCGGAACGCCTGCGCTCCCTGTCCTCGAGGTGCTCGATGATCGCACGGCGGCGTCCGAGCACGCGCCTGGTGCCCTCGCCGCCGCAGCGGCCGTGCTGCCGGTCGCCGCGTTCATCCTCGCCCTCGGCATCGACGGGCTCCTCGCGTCCGTGGGCAAGCGGGCAGGGAGTGGCCACGGCATGCGCGTCGTTCTCGCGCTCTCCCTCGCAGCGGGGCTGATTCTCGCCCTCGTGCGACACGCGTCGGTCGAAGGCGTCGCCCCGTCGGCGGCCTCTCGGTTCGTGGCCATCGTGCTCACCACGGTCGCGCTCCTCGTGTTCGCGCGTCGCCTCTCGCGCCTGCGCGCGTGGGTGGCGAAGGCCGAGCCAGCCGTCGCTGCCAGAGACCTGGCGCGCACACGCAGCGGCGCGCTCGTGAAGCTCGAAGGCGCACCAGTCCCCACGCGCGAGGTGGTGTTCCTCGAGCGCTCGGATTCCGCACGAAACTACCGCGGAGATGGCCGCGGCCATGCTCGGCAGTGGATCACCTCGAGCGCGTTGCGGGCCATGGAAGACCGCGCTCGCCGCTTCGAGTGGCTCGCGCTCTTCGTCCTCCTCTGGCTCGGTCTGCCCACGCTCACCTGAAGCCACGCGTCGGGCGCGAGCACGAGCGAGTCACTCGGGTCGTCGCTCGTTCCGTCCCGTGCCGCCGCAGGCGCTCGAGCGTCGCGAGGTTCAGCGCCCGATCGTCACGGCCCGTTCGCGCGTGCGACGTGCTCGGGCACCTCGCCCACGCGCAGGCTGACCTCGGCGTCGCGCAGACGCTCGATGATCTGACGCCGCTCGCGCACGGGCCAGAAGTCGTACAGCACGAGCTCGATCGGCCGCCAGAGCGCGACCCAGCTCACGATCACGAGGCCCTCGTGCAAGATACGGCGCGCATCGCCGGGGGAGAGCTGCATCACGAAGACCTCCGAGAGCACGCGGAGCAGCACCATGAGCGCCGCGCCGAGGAGGAAGCCATTGCGGGCGCTCCGCGCCGAGGTGCGCACGCGCCGCCGCGCGCGACCGAGCTCGTAGTCGAAGTGGTTGCGGAAGGCCCGCTGCACCGCGGCCTCGTCGAGGCTGCTGGCCTCGCTCCAGAAGACGATCCGCAGCGGCTCTCGACCCACGTCCGTCGCGCACTCGGTGAGGTAGAGCGCGACGTCGTCGTCGAGATCGCGCTCGAGGAAGGGCATCGGATCGCGGTTGTCGAAGATCTGTTCGATCGCGCGCACGCGCACGTCGATGCACGTTCGCTCCCCCTCGCGGCGGTAGCGCGGTCGCGTCTCGTTCGGCGGTGCCATCGCCCGAGCATGACCCAAGTGCGCGCGACCAAGCGTCGTCGCTCACGGCAAGCACACACCGCCTCGGCTCTCGGAGCTCGTGTACGGCTGACAGACCCAGCCGATCGGGCACTCGCCCGATCCCGCGCACCCGCGGTAGCAGAAGAAGGTGCCGTCGCGCGCGACGTCGAGACAGAGGCCGTCGCGCCCTCCGGCGCGGTCGCAGTCGCGCAGATCGGCGCACGGCTCGCGACAGATGCGCCCCGAGCCGTACTCCCATTGCAGCAGCTCGCACCGCGCGTTCGCGGGGCACTCGTCGTCGCTCGTGCACGAGCGATAGGACTCGCGGCACGGCGGCTCGGCGGCGCAGCCCACGACGGTCGCCATCCAGCTCGTGCAGATCAGCGCGAGCGTCGCGAGCTCGGCGCTCGGCATGCGCCAGCGCATCACGACACCTCCGCGTCGCCGGCGGCGTCGAAGCCTGCATCGGGTGGCAGCGCACGAGGGGGCGCGGTCGGGATCGTGTCGTCGCGCTCCGGCGGCGGAGGGCGCTCGGGCTCTCCGGTCTCGATCGGCGTGCAGCCGCGGCCCTCCTCGCATGGCTCGCCGGTGCAGAGGCCCTGCTCGTAGTGCTCTCGCGTGCAGAGTCCCGAGCAGCCCCCGTTCGCGCCGATCGGCCACCAGCAGCCGCCCCAGCGGTTGCCGCCGTGCCACGAGAGGATCGTCCCGCATGCGCCGATGCGCGCGGGGATCTCGGCCCGGAACGGAACGTCGAGCGTGGGCACCGGCTCGACCTCGCGGTTGAGCCCGCTCCACCACGCCACCATCGTCGCGCTGCGGATCGGGAGCTCGGTGCGCGGCGCGCTCGCGAGCGTTCCTTCGAACACGAGGTCGCGCTCCGACACGAGCAGGGGCGCGCTCTCTCGCGGATAGACGATCAGGGCTTGCGAGGGCGCGTCGGGGATCTGGATGTCCACGCGACGCACCCGACCGTCGTCGCTCTCCACGCGGACCACGGCGCTCCGGCCGGTCGCATCCCCGCGGATGGCGAGCTGCAACGCGAAGGAACCCTCCGGGTTCACGAAGGTCTGCCCGAGGCTCACGCCGTCGAGGAGCACGTCGACGCACGCGCCGGGATCGAAGCCCGCAAAGCCGACCACGGCGGTGTAGGTGGTCCGCAGCTCGCCTTCGCCGACGACGAGCGGTGGGCAGAGCCCGACTGGTGGCCTCGTGCTGGTGCGCGTGCACGCGACGAGCGCCGTCGCGACGAGCGCGACGAGCGCGAGATGAACGACGAACCCTCGCGCACACACCCTCGCGGTGTGGCGCGCCCTGGCACGCAATCGACCCATGCGTGCGCTGTGAGCAAGGAGCGTGCGCGCGCAAGGAGCGTGCGCGCGCAAGGAGCGTGCGCGCGCAAGAGGCGTGCGCGCCCGTGGTGCGGCGACGCGCGTGCAACGAGCTCGGCAGACGTCGTGTGCGCGGAGCCGCTGGGCGTCTCGCGTGCTCGTGGCATCGTCTGCGCGTGTCGTCCTCTCGTCGCCGCGTCGTGGTCGTGCTCGGAGGCAATGCGTTCGCGCCACCCGGCGCGCCGCTCACGATGGCCGGGCAGTTCCGCTTCGCGCACGAGGCGCTCGCGACGCTCGGGCCGCTGCTCGCACCCGACGTCGAGCTCGTCGTGGGTCACGGCAACGGGCCGCAGGTCGGGCACATGCTCGTGCGCGTCGAAGAAGCGCTCGGCAAGGCCTATGCGTTGCCGCTCGAGGTCTGCGTCGCCGAGTCCGAGGGTGAGCTCGGCTACGTGCTCGCACAGACCCTCGGCAACCTCTGCCGTGAGCGCGGGGTGCCGCGGCCGATCGCGTCGCTCCTCACGCAGGTCGAGGTCGATCCGGACGATCCCGCGTTCGCGCGACCGGACAAGCCCGTGGGCTCCTTCTATGGCGCGAGCCAGGCCGAGGCGCTGCGGGCGAAGGGCTTCGCCGTGCGCGAGGACGCGGGACGCGGATTCCGGCGCGTCGTGCCCTCGCCCGAGCCGCGCACGATCATCGACGTGGAGCTCGTGTCGGGCCTGCTCTCGATGGGGGCGATCGTCGTCGCGGCCGGCGGCGGCGGCATCCCCGTCACGCGTGGGGCCGACGGCTCGCTCCACGGCCTCGACGCGGTCATCGACAAGGATCTCACCGCGGCTCTGCTCGCCGACGCGATCGGCGCCGAGCTCCTCGTCATCCTCACCGCGGTCGACGCGGCGTACCTCGATCACGGCACGCCGCAAGAGAGGGCGATCCGCCGCGCGAGCCCGGACGAGGTGCGTGCGCACGCCGCGGCCGGCCACTTCGCTCCCGGCAGCATGGGGCCGAAGATGGAAGCGGCGGTGCGCTTCGCATCCGTCGCCGGCCGTCGCGCGGTGATCTGCGATCCGCCGGCGCTCGCGGCGGCGCTCGACGGTCACGCGGGGACGACGGTGGTCCGGTCCGACGCGGTCCCCTGATCGAGAGCTCGGAGTCGTGTCCGCGCGGGCGGCGCGTAGGACCCCCGCATGACCGAACCGCTGAGGTGCATCGTGCTGGGCGCGGCGGGTCGTGACTTCCACGACGTCCAGACCTTCTTCCGCACGCACCCGGGCTTTCGCGTGATCGCGATCACCGCGGCGCAGATCCCGTTCATCGAGGCGCGCCGCTTCCCGCGCGAGCTCGCGGGGCCTGGCTACGACGAGGACATCCCCATCGTGCTCGAGAGCGAGCTGCCGCGCCTCGTGCGCGAGCACGACATCGACTTCGTGTTCCTCTCGTACAGCGACCTCTCTCACGTCGAGGTCATGCACAAGGCCGCGATCGCACAGGCCGCGGGCGCGAGCTTCGCGCTCCTGGGCCCGCGTCACACGCAGCTTCGCTCGCGCCTGCCGGTGGTCGCGGTCACCGCCTCGCGCACGGGCGCAGGCAAGAGCCCCGTGACGCAGTTCCTCGCCGCCCACCTCCGTGGCCGAGGCCACCGCGTCGGCGTGCTGCGTCACCCGATGCCCTACGGCGATCTCCGCGCGCAGGTCGTGCAGCGCTTCGCGACACCCGAGGATCTCGACCGACACCGCTGCACGATCGAGGAGCGCGAGGAGTACGCCCCGTACGTCGCGATGGGCCTGCCGATCTTCGCGGGCGTCGACTACGCGCGCGTGCTCGCGGCCGCGGAGGCCGAGGCCGACGTGATCCTGTGGGACGGTGGGAACAACGACACGCCGTTCCTGCGGCCCGATCTCTGGATCACCGTGCTCGATGCGCTGCGGCCGGGGCACGAGCTCGCGTACCACCCGGGCGAGACCAACCTGCGAGCGGCCGATCTCGTCGTGATCTCCAAGGTCGGACGTGCGCGGCCCGAGGATGTCGCCGCCATCGAGGAGAACGTGCGCGCGGTCAACGCCGCCGCGCGCGTGATCCACGCCGATCTCGCGGTGCGCGTCGAGCCCGCTGGCGCCCTCGCGGGCAAGCGCGTGCTCGTCGTCGAGGACGGACCGACCGTCACGCACGGTGGGATGCGCTTCGGCGCGGGCACGGTCGCGGCGCGCGAAGGCGGCGTCGCGGCCGTGATCGATCCACGCCCGTTCGCGGTCGGCAGCATCGCCGAGGCGTTCCGCACCTACACGCACCTCGAGCAGGTGCTGCCCGCCCTCGGCTACTCCGACGCGCAGCGGCAGGACCTCGCGCGAACGATCACGCTCGCCGCGCCCGAGCTCGTCGTGGACGCGAGCCCCGCGGGCGTCGTCGAGATGTTGGGCCTGGCGGTGCCCTGCGTGCGTGCGCGGTACACGTTCGATCAAGTGTCGGGGCCTCGGCTCGAGGCCGTCGTGGACGAGACGCTCGACGCGCTCGCGCGTCGCGCGCACGCAGAGGAGGCGACGTGAGTGACACGATTCGACCGCCGGGAGGCGGCATGAAGGAGCAGCTCGCCGAGGCCGATGCGCACGGCGCACACAACTACGCCCCGCTGCCAGTCGTGCTCTCGCGAGGGCAGGGCGCGTTCGTCTGGGACGTCGAGGGACGCCGCTACACCGACTGCCTCTCCGCGTACTCCGCGCTCAACCAGGGGCACTGTCATCCGCGCATCGTCGAGGCGCTCGTGACGCAGGCGCACGTGCTCACGCTCACCTCGCGCGCGTTCCACCACGATCTCATGGCGGCGTTCCTGGCCCGTGTGTCGGCGGTGAGCGGCTTCGAGAAGGTCTTGCCGATGAACTCGGGCGCGGAGGCCGTGGAGACCGCGCTCAAGGCGATGCGGCGGTGGGGCCACGAGGTGCGCGGCGTGCCCGATGGCACCGCGGAGATCATCGTCGCCGAGGGCAACTTCCACGGCCGCACGATCACGGCCGTGAGCCTCTCGACCGACCCGAGCTCGTTCGGTCACTACGGGCCCCACACACCCGGCTTCGTGAAGGTGCCGTTCGGCGACGCCGATGCGCTCGCGGCCGCGATCGGCCCGCGCACGGTCGGCGTGCTCCTCGAGCCGATCCAGGGCGAGGCGGGCGTGATCGTCCCGCCGGACGAGTACCTCGCGCGCGTCCGCGCCCTCTGCACCGAGCATCGCGTCGTGATGTGCCTCGACGAGATCCAGACGGGGCTCGGCCGCACCGGCCGGATGTTCGCGTGGCAGCACGCAGGCGCCGCGGCGCGCCCGGACGCGATCCTGCTCGGCAAGGCGCTCTCGGGAGGCATGCTCCCCGTGTCGGCGTTCTGTGCCGACGCGTGGCTCATGGACGTGTTCACGCCGGGCACACACGGCTCGACCTACGGTGGCAATCCGCTCGCGTGCGCCGTCGGTCTCGCGGCGCTCGACGTGCTCGAGGACGAGCAGCTGCCCGAGCGCGCCGCACGTCTCGGAGAGCGCGCCCTCGCGCGACTGCGCAAGGGCCTCGCCGAGGCACCCCACGTGAAGGAGATCCGCGGGCGTGGGCTCATGCTGGCGATCCAGCTGCACGATCGCAGCGCGCACGCGCGCGCCCTGTCGCTGATGAAGGAGGGCGTGCTCGCGAAGGACACGCACGGTCACACGCTGCGCGTCCTTCCGCCGCTCGTGATCGAGGAGGTCGACCTCGACGCCGCCATCGACGCCGTCGTGCGCGTGCTACGTGATCCCTGATGCGCGCCTATCTCCTCGTCGATCACGGCTCGCGGCTCGAGGCCGCCAACGAGGTCGTCGCACGGGTCGCGCGCGCGATGCAGGCGCGCCTGGGCGATGGCGCGCGCGTCGCGTTCGCGCACCAGGAGGCGGCGGCCCCGTCGATCGAGGCCGCCATCGACGCGCTCGCCGCCGAGGGCGTGCGCGAGCTCGTCGTCGTGCCGTTCTTCCTGGCGCCCGGCAAGCACGCGACGAGCGACGTGCCGCGCCTCGCGAGCGAAGCCGCGGCGCGCCACGAGGGCCTGCGCCTCGAGGTCTCCTCGCCACCGCTTCCGGCGCGCATCGACGACCTCGCTGCGCTCGTCCTCTCGTTCGTGAACGAGCGATGATCGGAAGTCCTCCGCACGCAACTGCCGCCGTGACGGCGAGCACGGCGCCGCGCGACGAAAACTCGCGAGGCTCGATCGCGCGCCTTAGGGTCGAGAGGTGCGCGCCGTGTCGGCCGCACCACCCAGGAAGTCCGTCATGGTGATGCGCCCGCTGTTCCGAGCGACCGACTCCTTCCTCCGCGCGCGCCTGCGTGCGCGCGGCTACGTGTCCGAGGCGGTGCCCACCAAGCACGGGCCCATCCAGCTCCTGCGCGCGCGCGGCGATGGCCTCTGCCCGCCGCTGGTCGTCCTCCACGGCCTGGCCGCGGCGGGTCACTTCTACGACGGCGTGTTCGATCCGATGCGGCCCTTCGTGCGCTCGGTGCTCGCGCCCGATCTGCCGGGGCACGGAAAGAGCCCGCTGCCGCACCACGTCTCGCCCGAGGATCTCGCGGACGCGCTCGGCGAGGCCATCGCCTCGCGCGTCGACGAGCCGGCCATCTTCTTCGGGAACTCGCTCGGCGGCGCGGCGGCGATCCGCATCGCGCACCGTCGCCCCGCGCTCGTGGCGGGCTTGTTCCTCGTCGCGCCCGGCGGCGCTCCGATGAAGGCGGAGGATCGCGAGCGCTTCCTCGGCCAATTCGATCTGCAGTCGCACGAGGACGCGCTCGAGTTCGTCGACAACCTCTTCGCGGAGCGGCACACCTTCCGCCACGTGCTCGCCTGGGGCACGCGCCACAAGTTCGCGCAGCCCGAGACGCGTGCGCTGCTCGCCCGCGTGGACGAGCGCTCGTTCCTCTCGCCGCACCACCTCACGGATCTGACGATGCCCGTGCACGTGGTGTGGGGCGGCGCCGACCGCATCCTGCCGCCCGAGCACCTCGCGTTCTTCCGCGCGTACCTGCCCGCGCACGCGCGCATCGAGGTGGTGCACCACTACGGGCACACGCCGCAGATGGACCACCCGCGCGAGCTGCACGGACGCCTCCGGCGCTTCGTCGAGCGCGTCTCGCACGAGCGCCCACGCCTGGCCGAGGGCGCCGTGGTCCGCGCCTGAGAGCCTGTGGCACACGCGTGGATCGAACGCGGTCGGCGTGATCGACGCGTTCGCGTGAGCGCTCTCTCCGCGGACGGGGCCGGACTGCCGTAGGATCGCGGGATGTTCTTCTTCCTGCCGTGGGGGCACGACCGGCCGACGTACGACCGTCCGTGGGCGACGTACGCGTTCATCGCTGCGTGCGTGCTCGTACACGCCGCGCTCTGGCCCTCGAGCCAGCGTGCGGAGCAGGAGGTCGAGTCGGCCGCGCTCGACATCGAGGCCGCGCTCGGTCGTGATCCCGATGCGCGGATCTCGTTCACCGTCACGGGCCTGCCGCGGGGGCTCGATGCGATCGTGCAGCCGATGATCGACACGAGCGGGCGGCGCGCCGGCGACCCCGCGCTCGAGGGTGGAGTTCGGCGCCTCGTCGCCGCGCTCAACGGCATGCCGGCCTTCCGCTTCGGCTGGCGATCGGGTGCGCCCGCGCCGTGGCGCGCGATCACGTCGATGTTCGTGCACGCCGACGTGTTCCACCTCTTCGGGAACATGGTCCTCTTGTGGGTGGCGGGCGGCCTCATCGAGGTGTTCTGGAATCGCTGGGCGTTCGTCGCGCTCTACCTGCTCTCGGGCGTCGCGGGCGTGCTCGCGCAGCACCTGGCCGCGCCCTCGAGCCTCGTTCCGCTCATCGGTGCCTCGGGCGCGATCGCGGGTCTGCTCGGCGCGCTCGTCGTGGGCTATCCGAACGCGCGCATCAAGATCTTCTACTTCTTCTTCTTCTTCTGGAGGCCGGTGTGGGGCAACTGGCTCGCGCCCGCGTGGTTCGTGATCCCGCTGTGGGCGGGCTTCCAGCTGCTGAGCGCCTTCTTGTTCCAGGGTGAGGGTGGCGTCGCGTACTGGGCGCACGTCGGAGGCTTCGTGTTCGGTGCCGTCTTCGGCGTGATCGCCAAGCGCATGAACCTCATCGCCCTCGATGCCGGGCGCGAGGTGGTGCACGGCGACGGCTTCGTGGAAGCGACACGACAGACCAGACGCAGCGTCGCGCCGTCGAGCGGCGCGCTCGAGATGGTGGTGCCGGGAGAGCGACGCGCGAGCACGCGCCCGCCTGCGCACGACACGGGGCTCGACGTCGTCGTGCCCGGTCGCGACCGACGCTCGACGCGCCCTCCTGCAGCGTCTGCGCCCCTCGAGATGACCCTGCCGGGCGAGAAGCGCCTGAGCGTGCGGCCTCCTCCGAGCGGCGAGGCGCGAGCGTCCGACCGACCGCCGAGGAGCCTCGCCTCACAAGCCCCGCCCCGCGCACACGGGCGCAGGGACCCGCACGCGATCAGCCTCGACGAGCTGCCGCCGCCGACGCCCGGCGAGGAGATCGAGCGCTGAGGCCGCGCGTCATCCGGCCGGTCCACCCGGATCAGGCGACGCGGATGACCACGGCGGACGCACCGACCCCGGCTTGCGCCGCGGGCTCGGTGAGCAGGCTCGCGAGGATGGGCGGCTCGGTGCGCGGATCGTCCTGGAGCACCGTGACGACCTGCGCGATCGAGCGCATCGAGAACGCGCTCACCGATCCGGCCATCACGAGGTCGCCCGGCTCGAGCGGCGTCGAGCACTGCGTGACGCGCGCCAGGAGCGCGCCGTCCTTCGCTTCGTCGCGCGGCGTCAACCGCTGCGGCTTGCCCGAGCGATGGAGGTACACGCGGCACGGCCCGGCGCTCACCACGTGGAGATCGCCCTCGTCGATCGCGATCGCGGCGAAGGCCGCGTCGGGCAGCGTGCGCTCGACGAGGCGATCACAGGCCTCCGCGAGCTCGCGTCGCACACGATCGGCCGCTGCCACGAGGCGATCGGCGCGCGCGCGGCGCCCGCCGCCGGCCTGGTGCGCCTCCTCGAGGCCCGCCTCGAACCCGCGCGCCACGGCCTCGAGCGCGAAGGGCCAGGTGCGCGGCAGGCCCAGGCCCGAGGCCACGAGGAAGACCTTGCCGCCATCGAGCTTGAGGCCCGAGTGCCGCGTGATCTCGCCCTCGCGGACCTTCGCGCGCGCCACGCTGATGTGCGACTGCGTGCGCATCACGCCTTGCCGAAGCCGAACTGGCTCGTGCGCACCACGAGCGTCGCGCCACCGAGGAAGAGCAGCGTCACGCTCGTGACGACGACCACCGCGATCCACGTCTCGACGTCGGGCACCGTGTCGGAGAGGAAGCCGCCCTTGGGCAGGCCTGCGATCTGCGTCGCCCAGTAGTTCATCGACACGAAGCGGATCGCGAACGGCATCATCCCGAGCGCGAACTCGATCGCGCCGAGGTGCAGCGTCGACATGAGGCCCGAGGCCTCCGTGATCAGCGCGCCCCAGAAGAGGCAGATGGCCGAGTAGCAGAGCGTCAGCAGGCCGAGCGCGCCGATCATCCGCAGCGTGTCGTCGATGTTGTCGATCATCGCGCTCGGCTCGGTCACGTACGCACCTGCGTGCAGGAGCAGCACGCCGCCCGCGAGGAGCGCGAACGAGAGCGTCGCGCCCGACAGGTACTTGCCGAGCGTCAGGCCGAAGCGGCCGGTCGGACGCAGGAGGAGGTACGGCAGCGTGCGCGTCTCGACCTCTTCCGCGATCGCGCCCGAGTTGAAGAGGAACGGGAGCAGGTACGCGAGCAGGCCGAAGAAGCCCACGCGGATCGCGTCCTCGACGAGGAGGTGAGGATCCTCGGGGTCCACGACGTAGCGCGCGGTGAGCGTCGCGCCGACGACGAGCACGAGCGCCACGAGCGCGAAGCGCAGCTTGCGGCCGCGGAGCATGCGCTTGAAGTTCAGCCGGAAGACCGCGAGCACGCTCGTGGCGAGATCCGGAACGGGGAGGGTCTTGCCGCTCACGCGCCTGCCTCCTTGCTCTTGCCAGAGGCCTTGGGCACGCCCTTGGCCTTGCCTTGTGCGGCGTCGGCGCCCGTGCCGGCCATGCCGGCGCTGCGCTCGACGAGGTAGTGGAAGAGGGCCTCGAGCGTCGCGTCCGGGCTCGTCAACGCGCGGATCTCGAAGCCGCCCTCGATCGCCTGCTTCGCGACGCTCGAGTACGTGTCGTCGGGATCGTGCGAGAGGAACTCGACCTCGTTCGGGCTCGGGAACGTGACGGTCGAGACGCCGGGCGTGGCCGCCAGCACGCGCGCCGCGAGCTCGCGCGGCTTGTCGCACTCGACGCGCACGTGGTGCGGGTGCTCGCTCAGGAGATCGCGGATCTCGTGGACGTTGCCCTGCGCGACGAGCTGGCCGCGCGCGATGAGCAGGACCTGCTCGGTCAGCGCCTCCACCTCGTGCAGGACGTGCGTCGAGAAGAGCACGACGGCGCCCGCGTCCGCGCGCTTCTGGATCTGCTCGAGGATGACGTGGCGCGAGGTCGGGTCGGTGCCGGTGAGCGGCTCGTCGAGGAGGATGACGTCGGGGTCGTGCACGACGGTCTGCGCGAGCTTCGCGCGCTGGCGCATGCCGCGGCTGTAGCCGCCCATCGCGCGCTCCATCGCCTTCTCGAGGCCGAAGTCCGTCAGCGACTTGGCGGCGCGGTCGCGCGCCTCCTTGCCCGAGACGCCGCTCAGCTCGGCCATCGCCGACACGAACTCGAGCGCCGTGAGGTCGTCGTAGAGCGCGTCCGCCTCGGGGCAGAGACCGATGCGACGCAGCACCTCGGGGTTCGCGAACGGCGCCTGCTCGCAGACCTTGATCTGCCCCACGCTCGGCGAGAGCAGGCCCGCGACGAGCCGCATGAACGTGGTCTTGCCCGAGCCGTTGGGCCCGAGCAGGCCCCACACGCCCGGCGTGCACTGGAGGCTCACGTCCTGGAGGGCCGTGACCTTGCCGTACCACTTCGAGACGCGGACGGCCTTGATCGAGGGGGCGCTCACTTCACCACCTCCGCGCGACGCAGGCGCTCGTGCGCGCCCCAGAGCCCGAGCACCGCAAGGCCGAGGAGGATGGGCGCGGCGTGGAACCACTCGAGCTCGCTCTCGGTCTCCACCTTGAAGAGCGCGTCGGCCACCGTGCCGAGCAGGCCCGTGAAGGACGCGAGGTAGAGCCAGGGGAAGTCGTTGTTCGCGATGGTGTCGACGATCGACGCGATCACGTGCGGCACGACGAAGAGCAGGCCCCACGCGCTCATCGTCAGCGCGCGGCTCGGGCTGAGGCACGAGACGGAGACGGACGCCGACGCCATGAAGATCGAGATGACGAGCGAGTACACGAGCATCGGCGCGAGGAGGCCGAAGTCCTCGAAGCGGTGCTCGGGCTGCGCCGTCACGCCCGCGATGAGCACGACGAAGAGGCCGCCGAGGAAGGTCATCGCGAAGAGCAGGATCGCGATCGCCGAGACGCGACCGATCAGGTACTGCACCGGCGTCACGGGCTTGGAGAAGTAGAACTGGAAGGCCTTGAACGTGAGATCCTCGGCGATCGCGGCGGCGCCTGCGCCGAGCGTCACGAGGCTCACCACGAGCCAGGTCTCGTATCGGAACATCTCGCGCAGCGCCGAGGAGCCCATGTCGACGGTCTCTTCGGCCTGCCCCATCTGCGCCGCGAAGTAGCGGCCCGCGCCGAGCGCGAGGCACGCGATGAGCGGCGGGAAGATGGAGAGGAAGACCGCGATCTTCACGAGCCAGCTGGCCCACGCGCGGGCCAGCCCCTGTCGCAGCATCACCCAGGAGTTGTTCGACGGGGGGAGGCGCGCGCCTTCGTAGGGCTTGTAGCCCAGGTCGCGGATCGTCATCGCGGCGCGAGGCTACTCGACGCCCCCCGCCCCGGCAATCGAGCGCCGACGAACCCAGGTTCTGCGAGACTCGCGCCGAGAGGCGCATCAGCGCGTCGCTGCCCGGTCCCACGTCATGTCCCTGCCCGAGAACATCGTGCTCGTGCCGAGCGCCGCGTTCGGCGACGGCCGCCACCCCACGACCCGCATGTGTCTCCAGGCCGTGAGGGCGTTCGCGCCGCGGGCCCCGTTTCGCATGCTGGACGTGGGGAGCGGCACCGGCGTGCTGGCCATCCTCGCCGCCAAGCGCGGCGCGCACGCCGCGGTCGGTGTGGAGATCGACGAGGAGGCCAACCGCGTCGCGAGCCTCAGCGCCGCCCAGAACGGCGTCGCCGACCGCGTCGAGTTCGGGGCGGGGTGGCCCGAGGGAAGCTTCGAGCTCGTCGTCGCCAACATCCTGCGCGACGTGCTGCTCGCCCTGCGCCCGCAGATCCTCGCGCGCCTCGCGGGCGGCGGCACGCTCGTCCTCTCCGGTCTCACCTCCACGGACGTCCCGCCCATCGTGGCCGCGTACGCACCGTGTCTCGGCGGCGCCCGGCCCCAGGTGTTCGTGGCGGAGGACTGGCGCACACTCGTCTGGCGAGGCGTCGCTCTTCCCTGATCGTCGCTCGGTATCTCAACCTCCGGCGCATGCGCGCGCCAGGCGAGCGAGGAGGGCGATGGCCGGGTCGAGCTTCTCCACCGGCGCGAAGCCGCGGCCCCGTAGCTGCACGGTGTTGCCCTCCACGCTGAGCCCCTCCTCGAGCCCGAGCGCTCGCGCCGTGGCGAGGGCCTCGAGGAACGCAGCCCTCATCGCAGGCGTGAAGAAGGCGCGGGCCGCGTCGTCGTGCGCGGTGGAGACGATGAACGCCTGATCGAACGCGGGGTCCCCGACCTGCACGTCGCGGAGGCCCTGCGTGAGCGAGTCGAAGAGGTCTCTGATCGCCCCGTGGTGTGGCCGCACGACGAGATCGCCCATCGGCGTGGGCACGTCGGCGATCAGCTGGAAGGACCACAGCTCCCGGCGCCGGCCGCCCATGCGGACGCGGCGGTTCTGGTGCCCGAGGCGCATGCGCGCGCCATCGAGCAGGGCCTCGAACGACACGCCTGGGTGCGGCGTGAGCAACGAGACACCACGGCGCCCGGACCACGCCGTGATCGCGTGGCGGTAGCGCTGCGTCTGCATCGTCCGCCACGCGACCCAGCCCCCGACGGCGGCGACGAAGAAGAGGACCGGGCAGATCAGGACCGCCGCTTCGAGCGCGTTGCGAACCGGCATCGCTCGACGAGAGCACGGCCGCGCCGTGCGTGGCCCTGAAACGCCCTGAAATGAGGGCGATCGGGCCGTTCAGGTGCCTTCGCGCACCGCGAGCTCGAGCGACCAGAGGTCCGTGTAGATCGCGTCGTCGTTGCCCATGCCCCAGAGGATGCGGTGCTCCGAGGCGTCGTAGACACCCTGCGCGCTCGTGCGCGAGGGCGGGGCGTCTTCGAGCTCCACGTGCGTCCAGACCTCGCGTCCGCGCTCGAGCGAGAGCACGTCGATCCCCGGCACCGAGTCGGCGCCGTCGGGCGTGCCACCCCAGACGAACATGCGGTGTCCTTCGGGGTCGAGCGCGAAGGCGCCGTTGCGGCGGGGCGAGATCTCCGCGGGCGTCTCGATCCGAGTCCACGCGAGCGTGCCGCTCTCGTCGGGCTCGAGGTCGAGGGCCCAGGTCTCGCCGTCGATGTCGAGGTTCTCGGGGCCGACCTGTCCGCCGAACACGATCACGCGATCGGTCGCCTCGTCGTAGACGTAGTGGAAGCCGTAGCGCCCGCGCGGGCGCTCGAGGCTCGTGGTGAGGCGCTGCCAACCCTCGGCCTCGGTGTACGCATGCACCTGGCAGTGCAGGCCGACGAACGCATCGACGCCACACACGCTGAGCCATCGCTCGCGGCGCACGTCGTAGACGAGCGAGCCGGTGTAGCTGCCGAGCGCGCCGGTCGAGGGCAGCGCCTCGAAGCGCACGCCGCTCGCCGCCACGTCGATGGCCTGGAAGCTCGCCGGCGTCTCGAGGCCGCCGTCGTCGGAGAGGCCGGCGCCGCCGAAGATGTGCACTCGCCCCGCGGCGTCGGTCGCCACGCGGCCACCGGGGCCGGGCGCGGCGCCGTCGACGTCGACCGAGGTCCACACGCTCGTGCGCAGATCGAAGCGGAAGAGCGTGGTCGTCGGCGTGAACTGCCGCGGCACGTAGGAGAAGCCTCCGTAGAGGTAGAGCGCGCGCTCCTCGCCCGCGAGCCACCACGCGAAGTACTCGCGGCCACCGGGCGCGCCGTTCGCTTCGTCGGCGTCCCAGTCCGCGACGGGCGCCCAGCGCAGTGGCGCGACCTCGAGCGTGAGCGTCGCGGTGCCCGAGGCACAGGACACCTGCACGTCGCGCGCGCCCGCGCCGTACGGGGCGAGCAGCGTGAGGGTCCCATCGCTCGTGATGGACTCGACGCCCGTGATCGCGACCGTGGCCTCGCCGAGCTCACCCGTGCGCGGGATCGAGATGCGACCTCCCTCGATCACGCGCAGGCTCGCGGGCACCGCGCCGCCGCACGGGACGGGCGGCGTGGGTGGCGCGGCCGGCGCACAGGCACCGAGCGCGGCGATCGAAGGGAAGAGCAGGGCGGGCACGAGCGAGCGATTCGGCATGAGCGCGAACGTGAGCGGACCCACACGGGCGAGCCTCTTATTCGAGCGGCCCAGCGATTAATCGGCGCCCGACGGGCCTCGAGGTCGTGGCGCCGAGGAGAGAAGAGGACCGACTGCGACGCCGTGGCGAGGGCGACTCGACCGCGCGGAGCGCGAGTCCGCCGTGCTCACGATGGCGCGGCATCGGCGCGAACGTGTCGGTCCCGGTGCTCGAGGGAATCAGCGAGCTCGTCGCGCGGCCAGTCCTCGCGTGCTTCCTCACGGCCAACCGCAAGCGTCCCCGTCAGGATCGAGCACGTCGTCGGCGCCCGTCGCGCCGCGGTCTTCGTGCCCCTCACG
>JBILLJ010000281.1:0-5206 GCA_044376125.1 Sandaracinaceae bacterium | reverse complement strand
CCTCGCGTTCTGCTTCGTGTCCAACCACTTCCACTTGATCCTCGGCATCGACTGCGACGAGGACGCGCTCGACATCTCCGACTTCATGAAGGACCTCGATCAGGACCTCGCGGAGAGCATCAACGCGTTACGGGACCGCGACGGTCACTTCGTGAAGGGGCGACCGAAGATCACGCCGATCCTCGACGAGGATCACCTCGCCGAGCGCATGGCGTACACGCACACGCAGCCGGTGCATCACCACCTCGTCGAGCGCGTCGAGGAGTGGCCGGGGCTCTCGAGCTTCCGCGCGGTGTGCGAGGGCAGCGGGCGCGTGGTGGTGCATCACCTCGACGAGGCGGCGTGGCGCGAGGCGGGCGCCGAGCAGAGCGAGCTCGCGGCGCACACGACGACGGTGACGATCCCCATCGCGATGCCGGCGAGCTGGGAGTCGATGAGCCCGCGCGCGGTGCGCGAGGCGCGTCGAGCGCACGAAGAGCGCGTGAGGGCGCGCGAGCGAGTGGCTGCGCTCGAGCGTCGCGCGGCGGGCAAGCACCGACGCCTTCCGAAGCCTTCGCAGTACACGAGGGTCGATCCGTTCTCGCGGCCGAGCGAGGAGACGCGCGCGCAGGCGAAGGCGAAGGGCGCCAAGCCGTGGGCGTACGGCACGGCGGAGGCGGTGCAGGCGTACTGCGAGGCGTACGACGCGATGCTCGCTTCATACCGCGTGGCGTCGGCGCGCTTCCGCGCGACGGGGAAGCTGTGCGCGTTCCCTGAGGGGACGCGGCCGCCGTGGATCGCGAGGGCACCCGTGTCGTAGCGACGCGTACGGTCCCGACCCGAGCCCCGTCGCAGCGTGCGACGGGAGACGTATGCCCGCCGACCACGAGGTCGAGCGGGCTGGACGTGCTGGTGGCGCGAGTGCGTCGCAGAGCGCGCGCTGAGTCGGCTGCGGCGTGGTGGAGGCGTCGCGGAGGCCGTGCGCGTCACGCGATCGGGTCACGCGAGGCGCATCGCGGGCCTTCCGGCGGTGCGCACGATTGTCACGGTCTGACCGAAGGCTCACTGCTCGAAGCGCATCGACAGGATGCGTGTCGCGGCGCCATCCATCTCGTGGTCGAAGCGCTCACCGCCGAGCGTGCCCTCCGGCAGCGGCAGAAGGACGCGCACCAGCAAGCGATCGCCGCGCGGCGAGACGAGCACGCCGCACCCGCGGGGCGTCAGCGACGACGGATCCCGCGCGTAGCGCGCACCGCGCACGACGTCCTCGCCGTACGGCAGATCCGTCTCCGCGTAGCAGGTCGCGATGGGCTCACAGCGTGCTGCACGCTCCGGCACGACGTGGCGGGTCGCCATCGATGAGAGCGCTGCGCGCGCCGCGCGATCGAGCAGCTGGGGTCTGAGCGGGCACGCGGGCGCCTCGCGCGCGCCGACGTGCACCGTGATCGGCTCGCTGCTCGGCAACGTCACCTCGACACTGCCGCATGGACCGACGTCGCCCTCGACCGGGCGCCCGGTGCACACGCGAACGAGGTAGCGGCCAGCGCTCGGAGCGAAGCTGTCGAAGCACGTGCCCTGCGCGCCGCTCCCGTAGCGGCGGAGCCGGCCGTTCCACGCGAGCTCCATGCGCCCACCCGGAGGGAGCGGCTCGCTGCGGTCGAGCGGGCGCTCGCACTCGGCGCACGGCATGCCGCAAGGGCACGCGCACGCACGCGGGTAGCCGCCGGGCTCGTCCTCGGAGTCCGCCGTGAGGAGGCCCAGCGGCTCGTCGAGCGAGGCGACGGACACGCTCTCGAGGCGGCCGAACGTCGTCTCGATCGACAGCGATTCGCTCGCGTCGCTCACGACGACGATGCGCATCGGCGTCGCCTGCGTGTCGCTCGGCAGCGCTCCGATCAGTGGCTGCGGCAGCCGAGGCCCAGGCCGCGGGCTCGGCGGCTCACTCGCGCTCGCGACCGGCGCGCCCGTCGCAGGCGGCGCCTCGATCGATGCACCGGTCGTCGCGCCCGACGAGCCGCACGCCGCGATCGACGCGCCGACCCCGACGCAAGCGCAACATGCCGCGAGCGAGACGAGGATCGAGAAGGGCGCGCAGGGCTGGTGCATGGTCTCCTCGATCGTCGTCGACCGCTCGCTCGCGTGCGACGCACGGCGATCGCACACGTGGACCGCGCCGCCCCGCGCCGCCTTGGATGTGCAGTCCGATCACGGCGTGCGTGCGATCTCGGCCACGACGTGGGTCGGGCGACCGTCGCTCGTCGCTGGGAAGGGCGTGCGCTCGAGCGCTGCATCGACGCAGGGCAGCACGCGATCGAGCTCGGGCGTCATCGTCTCGAGCTCGACGCGCGCGGCGCCCGAGGCCTCGACGTGGATCGACGCGCGCATGGACCCGCCCGCCTGCGGACCCGCCGTCGCGCGGAAGCAGTGATCGATGCGCGAGCGCTGCATCGAGAGGGCGCGGTCAGCCACGGCGCGCGTGATCGGGCCCGACGTCGTGTGCACGCGGATCGTGACGGCCCGTGGGGCGACGACGCGTGCGCGCGCCATCTCTTCTTCCGGCGCATGTCCCCGCGTGTCGGACGCCTCGGTCGCGGTGCCCTCCGTGGGGGAGTCCGGCGTCTCGCCGCCTGCGGTCTCGGTGGTGCCTGCGGCCTCGGTGGTGCCTGCGGCCTCGGTGGTGCCTGCGGCCTCGGCGTCTGCGGGTTCGGTGCCTGCGGTCTCGGTGCCTGCGGCCTCGGTGCCTGCGGCCTCGGAGGTGCTCGCGGTCTCGGTGCCGCTCCCGGCCTCGCTCGTCGTCTCGGCGCCCGTGCTCTGGTCCGTCGCGGCGTGATCGCGCGTGGCGTAGTGGCCGCGCTCGCAGGCGAGCTGGCCGAGCGCGAAGAGAGCGGACGCGGCGATCACCGTGCGGGACATCCGCACGGGACGCATGGCGCGCACGTCTTCTTCCCGGACCTCGGTGATCGAGCGATCGGCGGTGCTGACTCGCGGCTCGAGGTTCTTCATTTCTTGCTTCGCGTCAGCGCCTGGGCCTCGAGCACCTCTCGTTCGTCGAGGCGCACGCCCGCGTCCGGGTCGAGCATCGTGGCGCTCGAGACGATGGAGTACACCGACTCGAGGAGGAAGCGCAGGAGTGTCTTGCGGTCGACGGCCTTTCGCTCGAGCCAGTCGATCGAGGCCGCCTCGACGAGGCCGAGGTAGGCACGCACCGCGAGCCGGAAGACCGGGCGTGGGTTCTTCTGCCCCATGTTCGCGAGCATGCGCGTCAGGATGCGCTCCCGCGTCGCGTCGACGAGCTCGGTCACTTCCGGGTCGTTGCCGATGCCGCCGCGGAGCAGCGTGAGGAAGGCGGCCGAGTGTTCCTCGGCGAAGTCGAGGTAGCCCTCGAGGCCAGCGACCGCGCGTTCGGCGGGCGGCAGCTCCGCGCCCACCTCCGTCGCCGCGACGAGCTTGTCGGCCGACTCGCGCACGATGGCCACGTAGAAGCCGCGCTTGCTCCCGAAGTAGTGGTAGAGCAGGCCCTTCGAGATGCCCGCGGCCTCGGCGATGTCGTCGATCGAGATCTCGTCGTAGGCGCGCTCTCCGAAGAGCTTCTTGCCGAGCGCGAGCAGCTGATCACGACGCTCGTCGAGATCGAGGCGCTTGCGGACGTCGTCCTCGCCGTGGGCCTCGCGCGACTTCTTCGTCGTCTTCTTCGCGGCGGGCTTCGAGCTGCTCGTAGATCGGGAAGAGGCGCCGACCTTGCGCGCCACGGAGCGGGTCATCGAGGCCACGCTACCGCCCGCGCGCGGCTTTGTGAACGCGTGTGATGTTTCGCCACCGCTGTTGACTCTCGTTCAAGATCGGGCATCCTCTCTTGAACCAAGTTCAACAGCGGCGCCGGTCGGCGCCCTCGGCGCGAGCGAGCGCTCGTGTCGGGCCCAGAGCGAGGTGGACGATGGACGGTTCTTCCGGCGTGAGTGCAGCTTCCGCGGGTCGGGGTGAGGCCTCGACACGGTCGGCGCAGAAGGCGCCTCGCATCAAGGTGCGGGCCATGGGCTTTCCCTTCCGTGACGCGGGCATTCCGCGGCACTGGTTCATGGGCAGTCCGCACCTCACACACCTCTCGAACGCGCTCCAGCTCCTCTTCCCCGCGGGCGAGCGCTTCTTCATCCGCTCGGTGAAGCACTACGAGGACCGGATCTCCGACCCCGAGCTCAAGGCGCGCATCAAGGGCTTCTACGGCCAGGAGGGGCGCCACGGGCACGAGCACGAGCGCCTCTTCAAGGTGCTCGAGGCGCAGGGCTACGAGATCGAGAGCTTCCTCGCCTGGTACGAGGACATGGCCTACGAGAAGCTCGAGAAGCGCTTCTCGCCTGCCATGCGCCTCTCGGTCACCGCGGCCCTCGAGCACTTCACCGCGGCCATGGGCCGCAACGCGCTCACGAGCGACTTCCTCGACGAGGCGCACCCCATCATCGCGGAGCTGATGCGCTGGCACGCCGCCGAGGAGATCGAGCACAAGTCGGTGGCGTTCGACGTGTTCGAGGCCGTCGACGGCCGCTACCACGTGCGCGTCGCGGGCCTCTTCCTCGCGCTCGTCGGTCTCACGCGCTTCTGGTCGGAGGGCACCAAGCACTTCCTCCGCGAGGAGGCGAAGATGGGCACCGATCTGAAGGCCGCCGCGAAGGCCGCGCGCGAGAACCCGCGCCTGCAGCTCGAGCGCAAGCGTCGGGGGCAGATGTTCCGCGACGCGATCCTCGAGTACCTCCGCCCCGGCTTCCACCCGGACGACATCGACGACTACGAGCTCGCCCGGGCGTACCTCGAGAGCATCGGCCGCCTCGACGGCTGACGCCCGCCGCACGCGCACCGCCCCGACGCAGCACACGCGCGGCTCGTGAGCGCACGACAGCGAAGTCGTGTCGCTCGCACCGCGCTCTGACGCAGTCGCCGGGGTGCGTGTTGCATCAGCGCACGACTGCGCGGTCGCGAAAGGCGGGGGACGAGCCCCCGCCCTACATCTCGGTGGTCGAGCGCTGCGTGCTCGCGCCTCACGGCAACGGTGCTCTGCTGCTCGGGGGCTGGCTGCGAGGTGAGTGCGACGGGCCCGGCAGGACCGAGGGGAGATGCACGACGCAAGAGCCTCGTGGTTCGCGTCCGCGACGCAGCAGAGGGCGTGGCGCGCGTCGCGTCGGCCGTTGCGCGAGGGAGCGGGCGCCGACGTGCGTGTCGCGTCAGCGCGCGCCTC
>JBILLJ010000054.1:0-53794 GCA_044376125.1 Sandaracinaceae bacterium | reverse complement strand
CGTAGGTGTCGCCGTCGGCGTCGACGTAGAACGTGGAGAGCACGCCGTCGTCGATCGTGCCGTCGCAGTCGTTGTCGAGGCCGTCGCAGATCTCACTGCGGCCAGGATTGCACGTCGCACAGCCGTCGTTGCAGTCGCCGCTGCGCGCGGCGTAGCCGCTCGGCATCGTGCAGGCCTGCGTGGTCACGGTGGTGCCGTACGTGTCGCCGTCGGCGTCGACGTAGAACGTGGAGAGCACGCCGTCGTCGATCGTGCCGTCGCAGTCGTTGTCGAGGCCGTCGCAGACCTCGGCCGAGCCGGGGAAGCAGCTCGCGCAGCCGTCGTTGCAGTCGTCGCTCGAGGTCACGTAGCCGCTCGGCGCGCTGCAGGCCTGCATCGAGACCGACGCGAGGCCGTGCGTGTCGCCATCGGCGTCGACGTAGAACGTGAGGAGCAGCCCTTCGTCGCGCGAGCCGTCGCAGTCGTCGTCGATGCCGTTGCAGACCTCCGTCGCGCCCGGATGCGTCTCCGCGCGCGCGTCGTCGCAGTCGGTCGCGTCCTCGACGAGGCCGGGCCGTCCGAGGCACGAGTCCCGCGCGGTCGCCGGATCACCGAAGCCGTCGCCGTCGACGTCGGCATGGAGCACGGCGGGCACACACGCGTCGAAGGGCATCCACGCATCGGGCGCCCACGCGTCGGGCACCTCGTACGCGTCAGGCAGGGGCCCGTCGATCGGCACGACGAACGCGTCGGTCTCGACGTAGGCGTCCGTGCCCGCGGCGTCGAGCATCACGCCCGCGTCGGCGAACGTGCACGTGGTTCCGTCGAAGATGAAGCCCTCGGGGCAACCCGCCGCAGGACCACACCCGATCGCGCTCGCCGCGACGAGCACACCGATCACACACGCGACCCCAATGCGCCCTGACATCGAAATTCCCTCTGTTTCGCGGCGTCAGAGCCCCTCGAGCCCTCGACGCGGCGCGAAGCTGGATCGAATCCCGGCTCGCGTCGAGCGCACGCGCCGCGGCGCGTCGGGCGCTCACCATGTGACGAAGGTGCCGTCGTGTCGGGAGTCGGTCGTTCCGTCGCCGAGCTGGCCTGCGCGGTTCTCTCCCCAGCAGAGCGCGCGGCCGTCGGCGAGGACGGCGCAGGCGTGGTGCGGGGCGACGTCGAGCTGACGGGCGCCGCGGGCGAGCGTGATGGGCGTGGCGCGGCGATGGCCCCAGTCCCAGTGGCCCGTGCGGCCGTAGCACTCGACCTCGTCGGTGTCGGTGATCACGCACGTGCGGCCCATCGCGTACTGACCGTCGGCGACGACGACGCGCGCGTGGAGGTGCGAGACGACCCAGCCCGAGCGCGTCGTGAACCGCTCGGTGTGTGTCGGCGGCTCGTGGCGTGGAGGCGGAGGATAGATGTCGGGCCTCGGCGGCGGCGGCGGACTGCCGGGCGGCGGCGGTGGATCGACGGGCACCGGATCCTGCCAGGTGCACTCGACGCTCTCGCCCGTGCGCTCACAGCGCGCGTCGTCGGCGATCCACTGGTCCATGAGCTGCCCGTACTCGTTCGCTCCGGCGCAGTCGGTCTGCCCGCCGAGCACCGTGATGCAGACGTGTCGGTCACCGAGCGCGAGCCCCGCGAGCGCGAGGTCGCGCCCGTGCGCGTCGCGGAAGGCGTGCGTCGGTCGCGCGAACGGACCCGGGCGGCTGCCGAAGACACCGCCGCCGTTGAAGCCCCAACACATCGCCGTGTGATCGGCGCGGATCACGCAGCCGTTCTCCGGACCGAGCACCACCTCGATCGCGTCGGTGATGCCCGGCACGTCGATCGGCGTGAGCTGGTCGCCCGCGCTCGCCGAGCCGACGTGCAGCGCGCGACCCCAGCAGCGCACGCGGCCGCTCTCGAGACGCGCGCACGTGTGCGAGCGCGCGGCGTCGAGCTCGACGACGTGCGCGAGGTCCGGCACGGGCCCCGGCGCGTGACGCTCGCTCGTCGTTCCATCGCCGAGCTGCCCGTGGCCCTCGAGATCGAGCGCACAGGCGTGGGCGTCACCCACCGCGATCGCCTGCACGGGCGGCAGCCCGCCGACGCGCGTGGGCACGAGGGCCGAGGGCGTCTCGCCCAGACCGGCGCGCCCGTTCGCGTTCGATCCCCAGCAGCGCGCGGTGTGATCGTCGAGCACGGCGCAGCTGACGTCGAGGCCCACGGCGATCTGTACGAAGCCCTGTCGCGGCGTCGGTGGCACCAGCGGTCCCGCGGTCTCGCGCGCGGGGTCGACGACCGCGGAAGGGCGCGGAGGAGGCGCGACGATCGCGGGGGCCACGCCGGTCGGCGCGCCCGAGGTGCGCGGTGACCCGCACGCCGCGAGGACGAGGGCCAGAGACGCGAGGACACGCGCGCGCACGGGACCTCGCAGACCCGCGCGCGAGAGGTGCCCTTGGGTCACGCGCACAGACCGAGGGAGCGAAAGGTCATCTGGGTCGAGCCTGGCACGCTGCGGCCGAACCACGTCGATGAACGCCGTGGGGTGCGCGGTGGGTGACCGCGCGCACCGTGCGTGTGATGCTGTTCGACAGGAAGGCAGGAGCTCCGGCGACCAGTCGCGTCCTCACAGGCATTCGCGCGGGCTCATCGCCTGTGCGCTCGAATGCACGCTCGCCTCCTGCCCTCTCACGCTGCCGCAAGCGGGCATGGTCGCCGACACGCCCGAGGCGCGTCGCACGCCGCCGGTCGCGCGCTTGGGCCGGTGGAACGGCCAGCGCTTCGTCGAGGTCGAGCCGGCGACGATCCCCCCGAGCCGCCTTCGCGTGCTCTTGCATGGATGGACGCCGGGCACCCGACGCGCCGAGGTCATCCGCACCGGTCTTCGGGCGAGCTCGCGGTGCGGCCGCGGCACGTGTATCCCATGGCCCTCTACACACGCTCCCCGGGGGACAGGCGTCGGCTTCGACTGGTCCCCACTGAGGGGGCGGCTGAGCGCACCCAACATGGGCTGCTGGGAGCAGCCGACGACGCGGACCTCGCGCGCGGCTGCACCGCCATGAGAGCGGACACGTTGCGGTAGACCAGAGAATCCGCGAGAACGGAGTGGATGAGGCATCGACCACGTTGCGACCGCGACGCTCGAGACCTGCGCGCGTCCATCGCCATGCTCTCCATGGCGGTGGCCCTCTGTGCGTGCGGGTCAGGTGATGCCCCTGCGGTCCCGACGAGCCATCCCGCCCCGCTCCCGTCCGACCCGCCCGTCGCGGTCGGGCCAGTCGTCGAGCCAGCCCCGGTGGCAGCCCCGCAGGCGATCGAACCTACCGCTGTCGTGGCCGATCCAGCCGTCGCACCGACCCCGACGGCTGACCTCGTCGCCCCACAAGCCCCAACGCCGTCGTCGGGCGCGGCGGGTCCCACGGAGAATGCGCTGCGGGCGTACTACGGATACACGTTCACGACACCGCCCGGCTGGGAGCCGGCGTTCGTGGCGGCGGCGGGGCCCGACGAGGTGTACCTGGAGTCGTTCCTTTCGCCGCCCCTGCCGCCGGACGATCTGCACGCCAGCCTGTCGGTCGTGGCCTGGGACGCACCCCAACCCAGTGCTGATCCTCGCCATGATCGCGATGAAGCGCACCGCGAGTTCGAGGCCCTTGCCCCCACGGCGAGCTTCAGTGTCCGGTCCATCGTCGATCAAGAGATTGACGGTCACCCTGCCCTCCGCGCGGAGAGCCGAGGCATGACACCGAACGGCCCCGTTCAGCTCTCGAACGTGACGGTCTACATACCCACGGGCTATCTCCGCATGTCGTGCGGAGGTTCCGCTCACAACGTACGTGCTTGGCGACGCCTCTGCGACGGAGCGCTCAGCTCACTGCACGTTCGGTGAGTGAGGGTCTGACCTCGCCGGCTGTCCGGGTCCGCACGGGACCTCGCAGACCCGCGAGTGAGAGGTGCCCTTGGGTCACGCGCGCTCGACGTCGATCGCCTCGACGAGACCGCCCGCAGCGATCGGCACGCCGGTGCGGACGATCGCGAGCGCCCCGGCGGAGGCGAGGCCGGGGATCGAACCCGAGGTGGCGGCGGGTGCGGGCACGAAGACGATCTCGGCCTCGCGCACCTCGAGCGCACCGTACGCGAGCACGTCGCGATCGTTCGCACACTTGAGGCCCGTGGCGGTGCGGACACGCGGACGCGGGCGCGACGGCGCTCGCTCGCCGTGCATCGCACGAAGGAGCGGGAGACCGAACAGCGTGAACGTGACGAACGCCGAGCCGGGGTTGCCGGGCAGCGCGAGCACCGGCACGACGCGCTCGTCGTGCGGACGCGTGCGCGTCGCGAGCGCGACGGGCTTGCCTGGCTTGATCGCGACGCCGCGGAAGATCGTGCGCGCGCCGAGCGCGTCGAGCACCGGAAGGACGTGGTCGTGCTTGCCATCGGCCGCGCCCCCCACGGTGAGGACGAGATCGGCCTCGGCCGAGGCGCGCTCGATGGCCTCGTGCACGGCCTCTCGCGTGTCGCGGACTCGCGTGCACGAGGCACGGCCACCACCCTGTGCCACGAGGGCCGTGAGCATCGGACCGTTGGAGTCGACGATCGAGCCCGGTCGCGGCGCGCTGCCGGGATCGCGGAGCTCGTCGCCGGTGCAGAGGATCACGACGTTCGTGCGGCGGGCGACCTCGGCGCTCGATCGCTCGAGCGTCGCGAGCAGCGCGACTTGTCGCGCCGAGAGCAACGTGCCTCGCGTGAGCGCGATCGCACCCGCGCGCGCGTCCTCGCCGCGGCGGCGCACGTGCTGACCGGCCCGCGCCTCGCGGCGCAGCGTGACGTGCTCGCCGCGCTCGCTCGCGTGCTTCTCGACGTCTTCCCAGGGAACGACGGTGTCGAGCCCCGGCGCCACGGCGGCACCGGTGGAGATGGTCATGGCGGAGCTCGTGTCCACCTCGTGCGCGGGTGCGCCGGCGCGCGACTCGCCGACGACGCGGAACGATGCACCGGCCTGCGCGCCTCCCGCGATCGCATAGCCATCCATCGCGGCGTGATCGAAGGGTGGAAGGTCCGCGTGGAACGCGAGGTCCTCTGCGAGCACGCGACCGGAGAGGGCGTCGAGCGAGACCTGCTCGAGCGGCATGCGGGGGGCGCAGTCGATCGCGCGCGCGATCGCTTCGTCGAGGGAGATGCGTTGCAAGCGAGGCCTCCGCGCCGGAGTCTATCCTCGCGCCCCGTGAGCACCCACCGAGACAGCGACCGAGCGGTCGCGCGCACGACGAACGCGCTCGGTGACGACGCGCGCGCGGCCTCGCGTCCGATCCTCGGGATCTTCGTCGGTGGTCGTGCGCGTCGCATGGGAGGCGCGGCCAAGGGCCTTCTCGCCGCGCCCGATGGCGCGGGCTCGCTCGTGTCGCGCCTCGTCGCGCTCGCGGAGCCGCTCGTCGATCACGTGGTGCTCGTGGGCGAGCACGAGGCCTACCGCGCGCTGCCCTGGACGACCTTGGAGGACGCGGTCCCCGACGCGGGCCCGCTCGGTGGTCTCGTCGCGCTGCTCGAGCACGCAAAGGGACGAGACGTGATCGCGATCGCGTGCGACATGCCGTTCGTCGATCGCGCGCTGCTCGCCCGCCTCGTCCACGAAGCGCGCGACGCCGCGATCCTCTCTCCGCGACGAGACGGGCGCTGGGAGCCGCTCGTGGCCCGCTACCGCAGCGACGCGGTGATCGACGCTGCGCGGGCACGTCTCGCGCGGGGCGAGCTGGGCCTGCAGCCGCTCCTCGACGCGCTCGACGCCACCGAGCTGCTGCTCGACGACGCCGAGCGTGCACGCCTCGACGACTGGGACAGCCCCGACGACGTCGCGCGTCCCCGCTGACCCCAGCGCCCTCGCGCGTTCAGAACAGCCTCGCGTCAGTTCGACCCTCGGCCTCTCGTCCTCGGTGCGGAGGGCGGCGATGCCGTACACTGCAGATGGGATGCCGAGAGCACTTCGAACGAGAGAGTGGCCCGCGATCGACGAGCGCCTGGTCGCACCCGAGTCGGGCGCCGAGATCCTCGACGGGAGGGTGCTGATGTCACCCCCCGGCGCCGATCCGCCGCACGCGACGCGCCACCTCACGCTCGCTTACTTGCTCGGCGCGCACGTCGCGCCCGGCTTCATCGCGGCGGTCGACATGCTCACGCGGACGGACCTCAAGAGCGACTTCGCTCCCGACGCGAGCATCTACCCCGCGGCACCGCATCCCGAGACGGGAGGCCGCCGCCTCGAGCTGCTCGCGTTCGAGATCGTCTCGAAGCAGCAGCTCTCGGTGGCCAAGACAAAGGCCCGCAAGCTCTCGGCGCGCGGTGTGGAGCGCGTGTTCGCGGTGGCGCTGAAGACGAACCGTGTCGTCGAGTGGCATCGCCGCACGCGCAACTGGCGCGCGATGCACCTCGACGAGCGCATCGAGCACGCGTGCCTCGCGACACCGCTCCCGATCCGCGCGCTCCTCGAGACCGCACGCGCAGACGAGGCGGTGCTCGCGGCGCTCACGGCGCGGCGCCCCGATCTCCTCGCCGAGCTCGAGGCCAGGGGAGAGGCCAGGGGAGAGGCCCGAGGGGAGGCCAGAGGGGAGGCCAGAGGGGAGGCCAGAGGCGAGGCCCGAGGGGAGCGCCTCGCGATCGAGCTCGCGTGTGAGCTCCTCGGCATTCCGCTCGATGCAGCTCGCCGCGCATGGCTGGCGACCGCGAGCCTCGACGACCTGCGGACCGTGACGAAGCGCCTGCGCGCGACACGGCGCTGGCCCGAAGAAGAGTGAGAGGTCGAGAAGGAATCCACCGGGGCGCCTTGCGGCGGGGTTGCGAAGCAACCCCTGGAGCAGCGAGGAGGAGGAGTCTTCGACGATCGACGAGCGGGGGGAGTAGAGCACCGATCCGTTTGATTCCTCGGGGAATCAAACGGATTCGGGGCTCCTGGGGGAGTGGGGCCCCGACGAATTCACTTCGGCGGGGCGAGGGGACACGCGTCCCCTCGGAAAACAGAGGCTAGAGCAGCGATTCGAATGAATCGGTGCTCTAGTGGGGGGGCCGTCCCAGGCTCCCCCAGCGCGCCGAAGGCGCAGCAACACGGAGCGCGCTGTCAGGCGACGAAGCTCTTCTGGTAGCCCTCGTCCTCGATGGCGCTCGCGAGCTGCGTCGGCGTGAGGGGCTCGACGCAGTCGAGCATCACGGCGAGCTCGCTCGTCTCGCTGTGGCCGATGCTCTTCTCGTAGCTGCCGGGGTGCGGCCCGTGCGGGATGCCGGCGGGATGGAACGAGATCGAGCCCGGGCCCACGCCGCGACGCGAGGTGAAGTTGCCCTCGACGTAGAAGAGGATCTCGTCGACGTCGACGCTCGAGTGCGGGTAGGGGCAGGGGATCGCCTCGGGGTGGAAGTCGACCTTGCGGGGCACGAACGAGCAGATCAGCGCGCCCTTGGCCGCGAAGGTGCCGTGCCAGGTGGGCGGCAGGTGGATGCTCGAGACGCGCGGCTGGAACGCGAGGATCGGGAACGCCCAGGGCCAGATGGTTCCGTCCCAGCCCACGACGTCGAGCGGTGATCGCTGCGTGCGGAACGTGTGGAACGCGTCGCGTCGCTTCACGACCGTGTCGCGGATGCCCTCGTCGAGCGGCCCGCGGAACGTCGGGCGCACGAAGTCCCGGTGCGAGTACGGCGCGTCCATGCGCAGCTGCCCGAGGCCGTTGCGGAACTGCTTGGGGATGTGCAGACCGCCGCCCATGCCGCCGTAGTGGAGCTCGAGCACGAGCCAGTGCTGCGGCGCCGAGATCAGGAAGCGATGCGCGATCCCGCGCGGCACGAAGACGTAGTCGTGCTTCACGAAGGGCACGTCTCCGAGGAGCGTGCGCAGCGTGCCGCCGCCCTCGTGCACGAAGATCAGCGTGTCCGCGTCGGCGTCGGTGAAGTAGACGCTGTCCTCGCGATCCGGGAACGAGACGCTGCACACGACGTCGCGCGAGGCGAGCAGCGGCACGCGTGCATCGAGCGGCGTTCCGCCGCGGTGGGTGAGCGCGCCGCTGCGATAGTGACGCTTGAGCAGCGCAGGGGGCGGCGCACCGCGCTGCGGGACGATCCAGCCGCGCGGCGTGGACTCCTCGCCGGGCACCACGAGCTCCTGCTCGTGCGGGCGATCGACGTGGTAGCCGATGGTGTACGCGCCCTCGAAACCGTCCTGCGTGATGCAGTGCTCCCAGCGGAGCGCGCCGTCGGGGCCGCGGTGCTGGATGTGGTGCTTGCGGGGCACGTCCCCGAGGACCATGCGGTCGATCATCGACTCTCCTCGACGCGCCCTTCGGCCTGCTGCTGCCGCTCGATGCTCTCGAAGAGCGCGCGGAAGTTGCCGCCGCCGAAGCCGCGATCGCCCTTGCGCTGGATGATCTCGTAGAAGAACGGACCGGCCTTCGGCTCCTTGTAGAGACCGGCCGAGTCCTTGAGGAAGATCTGGAGCATGTACGCGTGCTCCTTCTCGCCATCGACGAGGATCTCGAGCTCGCGCAGCGTGGCGATGTCCTCGTCGATCGCCTTCACGCCGATCCGCTCGAGGCGCGCGGGCAGGGCGTCGTAGTAGCTGCCCGGCGTCGGCATGAACTCGACGCCGTTCTGTCGCAGCTCGCGCACCGCGCCGAGGATGTCCTTCACGGTGAGCGCGGCGTGCTGGATGCCGTCGCCCGCGTTGTCCTCGTAGAAGAGGTTGATCTGCGAGGCCTTGAAGAACGGGCGCAGCGGCTCGTTGTTCGCGAACTTCGCGCCCGAGTGCGGGTCCCACATCACGGCCGAGCGGAGGCCCGAGCCGTGCGTGCTCGGGGCGCCCACGTGGCCGGGGCCGCGCTTCTCGCTCTTGACGTCCTCCGTGTGGAACTCGATGCCCCAGAAGCGCTCGAAGCCCATCACGTGCTCCATCCAGAGCAGCGCCGGAGCCATCGTCTCGAAGTTCGAGGTGACGTGATCGATGTGCCCGAAGCCGAAGCGGTTCTTGCCGCCGGTCGGGTGCGCGTAGCGCGCGACACCGGGATAGAGGCCCTCGTAGCGGTCGCGCTGCACGAAGCGGAACGTCGCGCCGCCGAACGGCGTCGTGATCGAGAAGGTGCGGAACGTGCCGTGATCGTCCTCGATCGTCTGCACGTCCGACATCGGCGTGCCCCCTCGCGCCTCGAGGAGCCGGAACGTGTGGTCGATGTCCTCGACGTCGAACACGAGCGCGCCGACGCCATCCGGGTGGCGCTTCAGCCATCGCGCCGCGCGACCGCCTTCGCCCGCCGGCTCGCTCACGACGACGCGCACCTCGCCGGCCTCGAACACGGCCGAGCGCTGGCGCCCCGACTCGTTCAGCGACGGCGTGCTCGCGCCGACCTCCGAGAAGTCGAAGCGCTCGGTGTAGAAGCGCCGCGAGCGCGAGAGATCGTGGACGTAGTAGTGGAGCGCCTCGAGGCGCTTGATGCGGAGGGACTCGACCTTGGACATGGCCGAGCATCCTCGCAGAAAGGCCCGCCGCGCGTCATCCCGGCTGTGGCTCGCATCCGAGGACCTCCACCGTGTAGCGTTCGGACATGGGTATCCCGGATTTCGCAAGCATCACGTTGCCAATCCTCGAGGAGTTGGCTGACTCGAAGGACCATCCCGCTCGTGAGCTCCGTGACGCGCTCGCGACGCGCTTCAAGCTGTCCGACGCAGAGCGCGCGCAGCTGATCCCGAGCGGCAAGCAGAGGCTCTTCGACAACCGCGTTGGCTGGGCGAAGACCTACATGGACAAGGCCGGGCTCGTCACGACCGTTCGACGTGGCGTGTACGCCATCACTCCACTCGGGAAGCAGATCCTTGGCACCAAGCCGAAGCGGATCGATGTCAGCTTCCTTCAACAATTCGAGTCCTTCCGCGCGTTCATCTCCGGAGGTGCCGAGCCCGAGGATGCGGCTGGATCGACCAACGCGGGTGGTGCGGAGCCTGCGCTGATCACCCCTCAGGAGCGCCTCGCAGCAGCGTACCGCGCGATCCGGGCAGGTCTGGAGCAGGAACTTCTGGAGGCCGTCTCCAAGGCATCACCGAGCTTCTTCGAGACCGTGGTCGTCGAGCTCCTGGTGAAGATGGGCTACGGCGGCTCGCGGCAGGACGCGGGGCAGGCGCTCGGACGCAGTGGCGATGGCGGCATCGATGGGATGATCAAGGAGGATCACCTCGGTCTCGATGCCATCTATGTGCAAGCGAAGCGCTGGAAGAACACCGTTGGACGACCAGACATCCAAGCGTTCGCAGGGAGCCTCGAGGGTGAGCGGGCTCGAAAGGGGGTCTTCCTCACCACGTCGACCTTCTCCAAAGAGGCGATCGACTACGTCGCGCGGATAGAGAAGAAGATTGTGCTCATCGATGGGCAGCGACTGGCGTCGCTGATGGTCGACTTCGGCGTCGGCGTCACGACCGTCGATACGCTCGAGATCAAGCGAATGGATGGCGACTACTTCCTGGAAGAGGGCTGAGCGAACGCTGGTGGCCGTGCTGCATGCCTCCTACGCAGCGGGCCGCGTGGCGCGCTACGCTGCGGCCTCCATGCGCGCCACCAGCCTCCGCCTCCACAACTACTTCCGCAGCTCCGCGAGCTACCGCGTCCGCATCGCGCTCGCGCTCAAGAACGTCGCGTACGAGTACGTGCCCGTTCACCTCGTGAAGAACGGCGGCGAGCAGCTCCAGGCCCCGCACCACGCGAAGAACCCGATGGAGCAGGTGCCCGCGCTCGAGCTCGTCCTCGATGGCACGCCGCGGGTCGTGGCGCAGTCGGTCGCGATCATCGAGCTGCTCGAGGAGCTCTACCCCGAGCCGGCGCTCTTCCCGCGCGATCCCTTCCTCCGCGCGCGCACGCGGGAGCTCGTCGAGATCGTCAACAGCGGCATCCAGCCGCACCAGAACCTCGCGCCGATGAAGCGCATCGATCAGCTCGCGCAGGGCGCGGGGCGCCTGCACGCCCAGCACTTCAACCGCCTCGGCCTCGCGGCGTACGAGGAGCGCGTGAAGGAGACGGCCGGCAAGTGCTCCGTCGGCGACGACGTCAGCGCCGCCGATCTCTTCCTCTACCCGCAGCTCACGACGGCGCGCCGCTTCGAGATCGATCTCGCGCCGTATCCCACGCTCCTCGCGATCGAGGCGCACTGCAAGACGCTGCCGGCGTTCCAGGCGGCCGCACCCGACAAGCAGCCCGACCACGAGCCCTGAGCCTCGGTCGACGGACCTCACGTCGGCAGCGGCGCGAGGTCGGGAGGCACGAAGATCGCGCGGGCGCGGACGGTGCGGAGGAGCTCGCGGGAGTAGTGCCGGAGCGGCAGCGAACGATCGCGCAGCGAGGGGCAGGTCTCGAGGAGGGCGGTGCTCGTGGCGGCGCTGTGCTCGCGCTGCGCGGCGGCCACGAGCGCGAGCCACGCGTAGGTGAGCGTCTCGAAGTAGCCGCGCTCCGGGCTCTCGACGAGACCGTGCCGCTCGTTCAGACGGAGGATTCCGGCGCGCATCCGCAGGTGTGCCTCGTCGAGCGGGTGACGGGTGACGTGCAGCCACGCGACGCGGAGGTGGGCCTCGTGAGTCCACTGGGCGTGGGTGAGGGTCTTGTCGTGAAACGCGGTCCAGAGCGTGGCGTCGTCCATGGGGCCTCGAGGGAACCAGACGCGCGCGACCCCAGATTCCGACAGCGGCGCTCCCGTGACCGCGCCCCGCGGCTGACATAGGCTCCGCGCCCCATGCCCCTCCGGTCTCGCGCCTCGCTCGTCGCCGTCGTCGTGCTGCTTGCCCTGGCCCTCGCGCCTGCGCCCTCGCTCGCGCGCCGCGCGGTGCCCGCGCCAGCGGCTGCGAGCGTGCCCGCGAGCGGGGCGCTCTCCGCGGAGCTGCGGGCACGCCTCGCACGCATCCCCGACGAAGGCACGCCCGACCCGGGCGAGCACTACCCGGTCTCGAACGAGTGGCGACACGACCTCTGGCTCCCGGCGATCCGCGATCTCGGCGGCATCTTCGTCGGGGTCGGCCCCGACCAGTGCTACACGCTCGCCGCGATGCAGAACGCGAGCCTCGCGCTGCTCGTGGACTTCGATCCGATGGTGCCGCTCGTGCACCGCATGTACGCGGTGCTCGTGCCCGCGAGCGACACGCCCGATGCGCTCGTCGCGCGCTTCCAGGACGCGAACGCGCGTGAGACGCGCGCGCTCCTCGAGTCGGGCCTCGCGAACGATCCCCAGCGCGACGCGATCCTCCGCAACTTCGATCGCAACCGCCCGCGCTGGGCGCGCTACGTGCGCGCCGTGCAGCGGTCGGTGCGCGACGGCGTGCCGGGCAGCTGGCTCGCGGACGCGACGCTCTACGCGCGGGTTCGCGCGATGTTCCAGGACGGCCGCATCGTCGCGCGCAACGGCGACGTGACCGGCGCGCGCGCCATGCGTGAGATCGGCGCCATCAGCCAAGAGCTGAACGAGCCCGTGCGCGTCCTCTACTTCTCGAACGCCGAGCAGTTCTTCTCGTACACGCCCCAGTTCGTCGAGAACGTGCGCAGCTTCCGCACGGACGAGCGCTCCATCGTGCTCCGCACCTTCCGCGCGCGTGGGGCGACGTACCCGGCGCGTGATCGGTGGCACTACGTGGTGCACCCCATGGCGGGCTTCCTCGAGCGGCTCGGCGCGGGTCTGCGCCGAAGCCGCGAGCTCGAGATCGAGATCGTTGCGCGTCGCCGTGCGCGGGGCGCGGCGCCGGGCTTCACGCAGCTCGATCGTTGAGAGATCGAGAGCGGATCAAGTGGCGGCCGGGTAGTCGACGTAGCCCTCGGCCCCCGGGCTGAAGAAGAGCTCGGGCCGGAAGGGCGCGAGCGCGTGACCTTCGCGCATGCGCGCCACGAGATCGGGGTTCGAGATGAACTGGCGCCCGAAGGACACGAGGTCCGCCGCGCCGCTCGCGAGCGCAGCCTCCGCGCTCTCGCGGTCGAAGCCACCGTTCAGGACGAACGGACCACCGAACGCCGTGCGGATCGCGCTCGCCGTCTCGGCGGTGCGCGCGTGCTGCGTGCGCACGACGTGCACGTAGAGCAGGCCTCGCAGCGCCTCGGCCAGCGCCACGTACTGCGCGCGGGTCTCGTCGCTCTCCTGCTCCGAGGTGCGCGCCGCGAGGTCGCCGTTGGTGCCGAACGGCGAGAAGCGGATCCCCACGCGCTCGGCGCCGATCGCCTCGGCGCAGGCACGCGCCACCTCGATCACGAAGCGGTTGCGGTTCTCCGCCGAGCCGCCGTAGGCGTCGGTGCGACGGTTCGCGTGCGGGTGGAGGAACTGCTCGAGGAGGTAGCCATTCGCGCCGTGGAGCTCGACGCCATCGAAGCCCGCCGCGATCGCGTTGCGCGACGCCTTCACGAAACCCTCGCGCGCGTCGGCGACGCCAGCCGCGTCGAGCGCCTCGGGCTCGCCGAAGGGAACGCGGCCCTCCTGGTCGGTGAACATCAGGCCCTCGGCGCGGAGCGCGCTCGGCGCCACGATGCGCGCGCCGGTTGGCATGTTCAGGCGATGCGCGATGCGGCCGACGTGCATGAGCTGCACGACGATGCGGCCGCCGGCCTCGTGCACCGCGTCCGTCACGCGGCGCCAGCCGGCGACCTGCGCCTCGTCGTAGAGGCCGGGGATGCGGGCGTAGCCCAGGCCGTCGGCCGAGGGCGCGGTGCCTTCGGTGATCAGGAGGCCCGCGGAGGCGCGCTGCGTGTAGTACGTGCGAACGAGCTCGTTCGGCACGTTCCCGATCGCGCGCGAGCGCGTCATGGGCGCCATGACGACGCGGTTGGGCAGAGAGAGTGGACCGAGCGCGTACTGGGAGAAGAGGTTCATGGTGGCTCCAGGGGCTCGACCCTACGGCCCCGGCCGCAGGTGGCCAGGAGGCCAGCACGAACATACTGTCCGGCCATGCGGACAATCGGTCGTGCGGACCCGGGCGCGGTGGCCGCGTTCGTCGAGGTGGCGGAGCGCGCCAGCTTTCGTGGCGCGGCCAAGGCGCTGCGGGTGCCGCGCTCCACGCTCTCCGAGCGCGTGGCGGCGCTCGAGCGCGAGCTCGGCGTTCAGCTGCTCGTGCGCACGACGCGCTCGGTGAAGCTCACGGATCTCGGCGCGCGCTTCCATCGCGAGGTGGCGCCCGCGATCGCCGCGCTCGCGGACGCGCAGCGAGGGCTGCTCGAGGCGCGCGACCGGCCGACGGGGCGGCTCCGGGTGACGGCGCCCCTCGAGCTCGGCCAGCGTGTGCTGGCCGACGTCCTTCCGCGCTTCGCCGTGCGCCACCCCGAGGTCGTGCTCGACGTGGAGCTCACGAACCGCCGCGTCCAGATCGTCGAGGAGGGCTTCGACGTGGCGATCCGCGTCGGGCCGCTCTCGGAGTTCTCGCTCGTCGCGCGGCGCCTCGGGACGCCGACGACGATGCGCATCTACGGCAGCCCCGACTACCTCCGACGCGCAGGCGCGCCTCGCTCGCCCGCCGAGCTCGCGGGCCACCGCTGCCTCGTCATGACCGGCGCGCAGAGCCCGGACGTGTGGCTGCTGCGCGTGGGTCGCAAGACGGTCGGTGTGCCCGTGACGCCGCACGTGGCGATCAACAGCTTCGACGTGCTCACGAAGCTCGTGCTCGCGGGCGTCGGGCTCGGGCGCCTGCCGGAGGTCGGTGCGCGCGCGGGCGTCGCGAGCGGCGCGCTGCGGGAGGTGCTCGCGGAGCACGCGCCTGCGGGGGCGCCGGTGTTCGCCGTGCACCCCCACCGCCGCGCACCGGCGGCGGTGCGCGCGTTCCTCGCGCTCCTCGTCGAGCGCTTCGAGAAGGCGGCGTGGGATCCGATCGCGTGAGCGTCAGCGCGCGTCGAACGTCGCGAGCGACTGGGCCGCGAAGAAGCCCGTGTGCGAGGCGCTGCCGACGTTGTAGGTCAGGCCCACGGGGATCTCGTAGCGATCGACGACGAAGAGCCAGCTCACCGCGACCTGATCGGCCGTGTTGATGGCGCTGCACGCCGCGACCGTGTCGCGCGCGTTCGCGGGCCGGAGCAGGCGCGCGTGGGTGACGAGCTGCACGCGATCGCACGCGAGCAAGCGCGCGAGCCGGCTTCGCTCGCTCCCGAGGTTGCGATCGTAGGCGGTCTGCGCGCGGCCGACCGCGGAGGTGGCGTCGCGCATCGCGGACTCGGCGGCCCGGAGCGCGTCCGCCATCGCGCCGTCGTCCGGTGCGGCGGCGGCGTTGGCCTGCGCCTGCGCGAGCACCTGCGAGGCGGCCTGCTCCGCGGCGCGAGCCTGATCGATGGCGCCGCGCATGCGCGCCTCGATGCTGCCGGTGGCGATCGAGAGCTGCGCCTGCACGGTGACGAGACGGCTGCCCTTGGGCAGGTCGATGCGATCGGACCAGTGCGTGAGCGTCACGGCGTTGATCGCCAGCGACCACTCGTCCTGGCGATCGAGCACGGGCACGGGCGTCGGCGGCAGGTCCGCGCTCGTCGCGCGGAAGGCCGAGCTGCCGAAGGTCGTGATCGAGTCGTAGAGGGGGCGGCCCGCCTCCGCGTGCACGAAGATGTCTCCCGCGAGGAAGCCCGGCGGGCCCGCGGGGAGCGTGATCGACTGGAGCGTGAACGCGCGCGCCGGGAGCGAGAGCTCGGGCGAGCGACCCATCACGTCGTCGCCGCAGATCTCGTAGTCGTTGTCGCAGGTCACCTCGTGCTCGGCGAAGGGCGCGGTCGCGGCGACCACGAACGAGCCACTGAGCGTCTGCGGGTTGGTGTCGAGCAGGTGCACGGGACCGCACTCGAGCACCGCGCGGATGCGGAGCGTCTCTTGCGGACGCCAGAGGAGCTCGTAGGCGCTCCGGCTCTCGTCGACCCACGGGTTGCGCTCGTCGCGCGTCGGGGAGAGCACGGTGATGGGGCTCGTGTTGCGGCTCCAGAACGAGCGGCGCCGCGGCACCACGCGGCAGCCCGCGCCGCCGTGCGTGCCGTGCACGACGACGTCCGAGAGGATGCGCGGCGCGCCGAGCACGTACTCGCTGTCGTTGCGCGCCTCGAGCAGGACGCCCACACCGAAGCCTCCGCTCGACTCGGCGGACACGTCGGAGGGGTTGCGCGGGTCGGCCATCAAGCGGCGGCGCGTGTTCGGGTGGAAGAGCTGCGTGTCGAGCATCGTGATGCTGATGCTGCCGGGCAGCGTGTCGGCGGGCGCCGGAGGGCGCGCAGCCGGAGCCGAAGGGGTCGTCGGTGTGGCGGTGCCCGCCGGTGCCGCGGTCGGCGCGCCCGTCGCGGCGGCGGCCGGATCCGCGACCGTCGTCGTGGGAGGCGGCGTCTCGCCGCCGGCGAAGGGATTGCAGCAACCGGACAGAGACACACACACCGCTGCGCAGGCCGCGCCCGCGATCCACCGAGCCATGACCACCTCGTTTCGCGCGCGAAGATACGCCCATCTGCGCCCGCGTCTCCCCTTCGACGCGAGACGGGCGGCGCCGATCAGCGCCAGCGAGTCAGGATCGTCTCGCGATCGAAGAGGCGGGTGGCGATCCAGAGCAGGGCCACGTCGAGGCCGAAGAGGCCCGCGGTGGCGAGCGCGACCCAGCGCAGATCGATCGACATGAAGCCCATCATCGCGCTGATGCCGGTGCCGACGAGCGGGATGAGGAGGAAGCTCGTGAGGCCCTGCGCGGTGCGCGGATCGGACACGCGCGAGCTCGCGATCGCGGCGGCGAGCGAGCTCGCCATCGCGAGGAGCGGCGCGAGGAGGAAGTACGCGAGCCACCACTCGATGCGCATCGCGACCGCGAGCACGTTCGGAGGCGCGAAGAACGAGATGCCCACGAGCGAGGCGAAGTAGCTCAGCCAGGTGAGCACGAGCGACGGGAGGATCGCGATCGTGCACTTGGCGAGGAGGAGATCGCGCGTGGCGATGGGCGTCGCGAGCAGGGGCTCGAGCGTGCGCTCGACCTTCTCGCCGACGATCGCGTGCGACGCGACCGAGGAGGGAAGGGCGGTCGCCACGATGAGGAGCAACGCGAGCGACTGCTCGTTGAGGAGCGCGTAGACGGAGTAGCGCACGCCGAGGTTGCCGTAGCGGACGAGCAACGCCGGGACCATCACCTCGCCCGTGCCGAGATCGAACGCGGAGTCGGGCAGGCGCGAGAGCGACCACTCCACGCCGATCGAGATGCACACGAGGGCGAAGGGCACGAACGCGAGCGTGAGCAGGAGCGTCCGGGTCCGGATGAGCTCGAGCCACTCCCGGCGCATCACCGCGAGTATGTGCTTCAGGTTCATGGGACCTCGCGGCTCACGGCGCACCGCCTTCGCGGAGGAGATCGAGATAGACGTCCTCGAGGGAGCGGGCCTGCTCCGCGACGCGGAGGATGGGGACGCCTCGCGAGACGAGGAGCGCGACGACGCGGGGCGTGTCCGTGCGCGGGTCGGCGATCGACGCGATGCAGCCCTCGCCCGCGCCCTCGCGTTCCTCGCTCGCGCCGCGCTGCGCGCGCACCTCGCGCACACCGTCGATCGTGCCGAGCGCCTCGAGCACGTCGGCCGGGATCGGGCCGAGCGTGTCGATCTCGACGAGGTGCCCGTAGAGCTTGCGGCGCAAGGCCTTGGGCGTGTCGACGTGCAAGAGCGTGCGGCGCAGGACGCCGATGCGATCACAGAGCCGCTCGGCCTCGTCGAGGTTGTGCGTGCAGAGCACGATGGTGCGGCCGGCGGCGCGGAGCTCCTCGACGAGATCGCGCACGATGCGCGAGGACTCGGGATCGAGCGCGCTCGTGGGCTCGTCGAGGAAGACGACCTCCGGGTCGTGCAGCACCGCGCGCGCGATCGCGAGCTTCTGCCGCATGCCCTTCGAGAACGCGCCCACGGGCTCGCGGCGCCGCGCCCAGAGACCGAAGCGCTCGAGGTAGCGCTGGATCTTGGGCATCGCGTCCTTCACGCCGTAGACGTCGGCGTAGAAGCGCAGGTTCTCGACCGCGTCGAGGCGCGCGTAGAGCCCGGGGGTCTCGGTGAGGATGCCGACCTTGCTGCGCACGCGCTCGGGCTCGTCCGCGACCGAGATGCCCGCGACCTCGGCCTTGCCGCTCGTCGGTGCGACGAGGCCAGTGAGCAGGCGGAGCGTGGTGGTCTTGCCGGCGCCGTTGGGCCCGAGCACGCCGAAGACCTCGCCGCGCGCGATGTCGACGTTGACGTCGTCGACGGCGACGTACTCCCCGAAGCGCCGGCCCAGATGCTCTGCGCGGATCACGTCGGGTCCTCGCGATCCGCGGGGCTCGGCTCGTCGAGCTCGAGCAGCTCGCCCCGCTCGCAGTGTCGCTCCCAGCGGTCCATGCACGCGCCCATGGAGCCCTCGTCGCCGCAGGCCTCGGCCACCGCGCCGCGCGCCTCGCTGCAGCAGCCGAGCTGGATCATCGCCTCGCGCTCGCTGAGGTGATGCACCGTGCTCGTCGGGTCGCGCACGCAGCTGCGCTGCAGGCGCGACAGCTCCACCTGCGCGGGCCCGCAGCTCCGCTCGCACCGGACCTCGAGCACGCGCATCCCGCGCTGCACGGCGATGGGCTCCATGCTCGCGGGGCCTTCGCGCTGATCGGGGTGCGGGTCCTCTCGCTCGCGGTGCTGGCAGCCCACGCATGCGAGCGCGAGGGCCCATGCGAGCAACGACGGAGCGCGCGACACGGCGGCCACTATGCCTGACGGGCCGCCCTCAGCGCACGCGATAGTCGTGCGCGCCGGTGATGCCGCGCGAGGAGAAGTAGCGGCGCGCGGCCTCGACGTGCAGACCGAACGCGAAGACGTCCTCGAGGCCGTCGGGACCGTGCACGAGCCCGCGCTCCGAGCTCTCGGGCGAGGGCTGGAAGGGCGCCAGGCTCGCGGCCGGGATGCTCGGCGCCACACCGAAGAGGAGCACGCGGTTGGGCCGCGGCGCGGTGCTGGTGAACCAGAGCGGCGTGATGCCGGAGGCGTCGATGTGCACGCCGGCCTCTTCGCGCGTCTCTCTCGCGGCGCCTTCGGTCCACGTCTCGTGCTCCTCGAGGAAGCCGCCCACGATGCCGAGCTTGCCGAGCTGCGGCTGGATCGCCCGACGCACGACGAGCAGGCCGACGCGGCCGTCGTCCTCGACGGGCACGAGCGCGATGCTGACCGGGACGGGGTTCGCCCACACCTCGGTGCGACAGCTCGCGCAGCGTCGCGGGTAGCGCGACGTGTCGGGGAACGGGGCACCGCACGAATGACAGAACGCGTCTCGGGCCATGTCGAGACTCTACACGTGGATCGGCGAGATCCAGCGTCGCTCGTGCTCAGTCACGAGCGGGGCGGTCCGACGATGCCGCTGTCTCGGGGCGGCACGCGTCCTTCGCCGCGCGCGAGCGCGGCCTGCACCTGCGCGAGCTCGCGCTTGATCTGGGCCTCTTCGTGCGGCGCGAGCGCTCGCTCTCCGAGGGGCGTCGAGCGATCGAAGATGCGGTAGGTGATTCCGTCGCGCACGAAGGCGTAGCGGTCCGTGCGAGGCTCGGTGCGAGGGGTCGTCATCGTCGTGACGCCGCGGCCCACCACGTAGGCCGCGCTGCCGTCGAAGGCCTGCGCGACGAGCTCGCGGTCGGGCCCGACCGCGACGGGCTCGAGCCAGACCTTCCACATCATGGCGTACGGCAGCGCGTGCTCGGTCCAGCCCGCGCCGTCCCACGTGGCGATGCCGCCCATGAGGCCGACCACGACCTCGCTCTCCGAGCGGCCGCTGACGTGACCGATGACGCGACCGGGCAGGCGCAGCGAGAGGGACCAGGTGCCGTCGCGGCCGCGCCGCCACACCGCGCCATCGTCGGGACCGGGCTTGCCCGTGTAGAGCTTGCCGACGACGAACACGGTGTGATCGGGCGCGACCCAGAGCCCCATCGGGAATTCGCCCGAGCCGAGCGGCGAGTCCGGAAGGGGCTCTTCGCGGCGACCGCTCGCGTCCTCCACCGCGAAGAAGCCGCGCGTGGCCATCTCGGTCACGACCATCGGCTTCGCGCCGCGAGGGGCGCGCTCGGGCGGGGTGGCGGGCGTGGGGGGCGGCGGAGGTGCGGCGGGCGTGGCGACACCCGCGACGAGGACGCCGACGATCGCGACCAGGGCGATGACCGCGCCGACGGCGAGCGTGACGAGGAGCAGCATCAGCGGTCCGTCGGGTCCATCGTCAGCCGACCTTCTTGTCCTTGAAGCGCAGGAGCAGCATCGTCATGAGGATGCAGAACACCGTGATCGTCTGTGTGCCGACGAGCGCATAGATCACGGGCAGCGACAGGTCTGCGTAGAACCCGGGGAGGTTCTCCATGTATCGCTCGATCTGACAGCTGCTGAGGTGAGCCCGTGCGTGGAGGTCGACGTTCGTGAGCGCCTCGAGCGCGTAGCGCGTCGTCGTGAGCCACGAGACGATCCACGTGAAGCCCGTGAGCCGCGTGATGCTGCCCGCGAAGAGGAGCTGAGGGATCACGAGGAAGTTGATGCCCCAGAGCGCCGAGACGGGGTTGCGCACCGCGGCCGAGAGCGCGAGGCCCATGGCCGCCGCGGTGCTCGTGACCATCACGCCGACGATCCAGTACCAGACGGGGTTGCCGTGGAGGCCCAGGAGCGGCAGCGAGATCACGAGGTTGAGCGTGACGACGATCGCGCCCAGGCCCACGAGCACCGCGAAGCGCGACAGCACGTAGGGGATGATGTTCAGCCCGGCCAACCGCTCGCGCTCGTAGATGGTCCGCTCGCTCACGAGCACGTTGGAGCTCGCGATGATCATCGGCAGAAAGAGCGCCATCAGCGTCGCCAAGAGACCGGTGCGCGGGTCGCGGATGCGGGACTCGCGGTAGAGCCTCCGCTCGCCCTGCGTCGCGAGATCCCAGAGGTCGTCCGGAGGTGTCGGCGGGACCGGCATCATCCCGGGGCGCGTCGGGGGCTCGGGCTCGGGCATGCGCGAGAGCAGCTCGTCCGAGACCACGCCGGCGTCACACGTGAAGAGCTCGTTGCCTTCCTCGGCGCAGTAGTCGACGCGATCGGCCGTGTCCGTGCAGCCGAAGGTGCCGACGCGGAAGCTCGTCGAGCCGTTCGTCGTGAGGCCGATCAGCAGCCCGAGCAGCGGCGCCTGCAGCATGAGGAGCGCGAGCGCGGTGCGGTTGCGGAGCGTGAGCTTGATCGAGCGCGCGAGGAGCGTGGGGAACTGGCGGAAGCTCGAGCGTGAGCGCGGCTTGGGCGCCGGGCCCTCCACGTTCTGGCTCTTCGCGGGCGAGCGCTCGACCACGAAGCGCTGGAAGGTCTGCGAGCCCTCGAAGCGCGTGCGCCACTCCTCGGCCGGCATCTGCTCGACGTGATCGAACATCTCGCGCGGCTTGTGCGGGGCGGCGCCGAAGAACTCGTAGCTGTCGGGGCTCGGAGGCCCGCAGAAGAGCAGCTTTCCGCCGCGCCCGAGGATCGCGACGGAGTCGAACTTCTCGTACTCCTGGAAGTCCGGCTGATGGATGGTCAGCACGATGGTGCGGCCGTCGTCGGCGAGGCGGCGGAGCGTGGCGACGACGTCGGCCGCGTCGGTCCACGACAGACCGCTCGTGGGCTCGTCGAGGATGAGGAGCGAGGGATCCGTGACGAGCTCGACGGCGAGGTTCACGCGGCGGCGCTGACCGCCCGAGAGGACCTTCTCCTCGGCGCTGCCGATCTGGAGATCACGCTGCTCGAAGAGACCGACCTGCTTGAGGGTGCGCTCGATGGACGCATCGAGATCGGCGTCCGGCATCGGCGGCAGGCGCAGCTTGCACGCGTACCAGAGCGCCTCCCGCACGGTGAGCTGTGGGTGGACGATGTCGTCCTGCGGCACGTAGCCGACGTTCGTGCGGAAGGACTCGTACTGCTGCTGGAGCGGGCGCCCGTTGACGAGCACGCCGCCGCTCGTCGGTCGGAGCAGGCCGAGCACCGACATGAGCAGCGTGCTCTTGCCTGCCCCCGAAGGACCGAGCATGCCGACGAGCTCGCCGGGGAAGATGGACATCGTGACGCGATCGAGGAGCGCGCGCGGCTTGCCCGAGCCGCGATCGGCCACCGTGAGGCCGACGCCCATCAGATCGAGGCGAACCTTCGCGCGGCCCGCGCCCGCGATGCGGCCGTTCTCGCCCAGGACGAGCTGCACGCCGCCGATGGCGATGCGTTGGCCCGGGCGCGCGACGGTTCCGCGCGAGCTGACGCGCTCGCCATCGACGAAGGTGCCGTTGGTCGAGCCGAGATCGACCACGAGGATCGAGCCGTCGGCGTTGCGCTGCAGGCGCGCGTGCCGCTGCGAGACCGTCGGGTGTGCGAGGACGAGATCGTTCTCCGGCGCGCGACCGACGTGGACGAGCGGGCGGTCGAGGTTCGCGAGCGCCTTCGCGACGGCCTGTGCGAGCGCGTTGGCGCCGGTCGGGTCCTCGAGGAGGCGGGCGACCACGGGGATCGGCAATGCGAAGCGTCCGAGGAGCAAGAGGCCCGTGGCGGGCACGCGCGCTTCGCGGATGCGGTTCTTCGCGTTGTCGACGAAGGTGCCCGTGGGGCCGCCGAGATCGCGGACGACCCAGAGGCCCTCGGGCGTCTCGAGGAGCTGCGTGTGCTGGGGCGCGACGTCCGGATCGTCGACGACGAGGGTCGAGCTCGGCGCGGAGCCGATCACGATCGGCTGCCCCGGCACCGGTCGCGCGGTGACGCGCAAGAGCATGCCGGCGATGCGCGAGTCCGAGAGCGGCACGGGCACCGAGCCGAGGCGCACGTCGTCCGCGAGCGAGATCACGTGCCGCGTGACGCGCTGGCCGTTGACGAAGGTGCCGTTGGTGGAGCCCAGATCCTCGAGCAGGAGACCGCTCGGGCGCTGCCGCGTGATGCGCGCGTGGCGCGCCGAGATCACCGGGTTGTCGATCGCGAGGGTCGACGCGGGGTCGCGGCCGAGCACCACCTCGGTGGGCGCGGGCCCGTGCGGGGCCAGGGCCGCGAGGCCAGCGAGCGCTGCGGCGGAGTCGAGCGCCATCGTGCGGGCGTCGGACGCGGGCGGCGTGGGACGCACGACGGCCGCGGGGTTCGCGGGCGCGGCGGCCGGAGGCGCAGCGACGGGCGAAGGCGCGCCGGCGCGGCTCTGCGAGTCCGAGAGGATCGGCGTCGACGCGGCCGTCGGCGGTCCCGCGGTGAAGGGCAGCCCGCACGACGAGCAGAAGGCCGCGTTGGGCGGCATCTGCGCTCGGCAGCGAGGGCACGCGATCATCGCCGCGAGGATACGGAAGCGCGACGTGCGCTGGAAAGCGTCATTCGTCGAGGTTGTAGAAGACGCGGTGCTCCTGGTTGGGAGGCACCGTGATGGTCCGCGTGAAGGTGCGGCCGTCGCGGTCGACGATGCGCAGGCGCACCGAGCCGGACTGCACCTCCGCCTCGGCGATCGGCGTCGTGCCGAGCAAGCGCGAGCCGACGTAGACCTTCGACCAGGGACGCGTGTCGATCGAGAGCAGACCGGGCGGTCGCGTCGGCACGACGGGGCGCGGCTCGAGGTGAGCCTCGACCACGCTCTCGGCGCCCGCGACGACGTCGATCTCCGAGTCGAACGGGCGGCGCTCGGGGTGCTCCACGTGCACCACGTGGTGGCCGGCAGGGAGCTCCCAGCCGCTCTCGAGCTCGGTGCTCGTCAGCGTGTGATCGTCGATGCGCGCCGTGGCGCCGCGCACGTCGACGTGCACGACCACGCGGCCGAGGGCCGGCGCGACGAGCTCGGGCTCCGTCGGGGTGGGCGGTGTGGTCACCGGCGCGGTCGAGGGCGGGGCGGTCGGCGGGGGCGTGGCCGTGGTGGCCGGAACGACGCCCTGTTGGGTCGAATCGGCCACCGAGGTCGTGTTGCGTCCGACGTACCAGGCGCCCCCTCCCACCACGACGAGGAGGGCGAGCACCGTGAGCGCGAGCGCGATGCGCAGGCCCCAGGCCGGTGCGGCCGGAGGTGGCACGGACGGCACCACGGGCGGGATCGCGTCGGGGTCGGTGACGCGAGACTCGAACCGCGCGTCGGCCGACGCCGAGAGCGCCGAGGGCTGGAGCGCGCGTGCCGCCGAGGGCGTGCCTGCGGCGGTCTGCTCCGTCGCGCGCACGCGCTTGAACGACTGACCGAACGGCGTGGAGTCGAGGAGCGGGCCTCGCAGGACCTCCTCGCGGAAGAGGTCGGTCATCAGGTCGGCGACCTTCGATGCAGGCACCGCACGTCCGATCGAGGCGAGCCAGTCCTCGAGCGCCTGCTGCATCTGTCCGGCGCTGGACCACCGATCGTCGACGGACTTCTGGAGCGCGCGCTGGACGATCGCGTCGAGCTCCACGGGTAGCTCGGGCCGTGTCGCGCGGATCGAGGGCACGGGCTCCTCGATGACGGCCTTCATCGTCTCGTAGTCGGTGTCTCGCTGGTAGAGCGAGCGGCCGGTGAGCGCTTCGTAGAGGCAGATGCCGAGCGCGAACACGTCCGAGCGCGCGTCGATGTCGCGGCCGAGGCATTGCTGCGGCGACATGTACGCGAACTTGCCCTTCACCACGCCCGCCTCGGTCTTGGTGGAGGCCGACGTCGCCTTCGCGATGCCGAAGTCGAGCAGCTTCACCTGCCCGCCGTAGCTCACCATGATGTTGTGGGGCGTGACGTCGCGGTGGACGATGTCGAGCGGCTGGCCCGACTGATCTCGCGCGTTGTGCGCGTACTCGAGGGCCTCGGCGACCTGCACGAGGATCTTCACGACGAGCTCGGGCGCGATGCCACGCGTGTCGCGCGCACGGCGGATGATCTTCCCGAGCGGCGCGCCGTGGATCCACTCCATCGCGATGAAGTACGTGCCCTCGATCTCGCCGAACTCGTAGATGTGACAGATGTTCGGGTGCGACAGCTGGATGGCGAGGCGTGCCTCGTCGAGGAACATCTCGACGAAGGCCGGGTCGTCGGCGACCTGCGGCAGGATGCGCTTGATGACGAGCATGCGCGTCGCGCCGACCGAGAGGTTCTCGCGACCGAGGAAGATCTCCGCCATGCCGCCGAACGCGATGCGGCCGAGGATCTCGTAGCGGCCGTAGGTGCAGATGGCCGGGAGCTGGTTGGCGGGCGGCGGAGGCTTGAGGAGCGAGCGGTCCGGGGCGGACGGCGGCGGGGAGATGGTCGTCTCGACGTCGAGATCCACGTCGAGGTCGAGGTTCGCCATCGCAGCGTCGTCGGCGCGCGGCAGGGGCGGTAGGCCCGGGGTCGGCGGGGCGCCCACGGGCTCGTCGCGACCGCGTGCCCCTTGAACCACGCCGCCAGAGAGCTCCGCGATCGGCCGGTTGGCCAGCTTTCCCGCGCTGGGGGGCAGCCGCGGCGGGGGTTTCGGGAACGTCACCGTCTTGGCGCGCGCACCCGTCTCCGTCGGCGGTACAGACGGGGATCCGGGCTTGTCGGGGGGCGCGTGGCTCACGGTGGTGGAGCATACGAGGGTTGCGATATCCTCGAAAGGATGTCTCCCGCCGTTCGTGCGATCGTCGTGACGTGTCTCCTGGTCGCGGTGGCTCCGCCGCTGAGCGCCCAGGCCCAGACGCAGAGCGCCGAGGAGGAGCTGGGCGCGATCCGCGACGAGCTCCGACAAGCGGGCTTCCGGTCGGCCGCGACCGCCGTCGAGTCGTACCTGCAGCGCACCGATCTCACCGCCGCGCAGCGCAACCAAGGCCTCGAGATCGATGCGATCGTCAGCCTCGCGCGGCGCGACGAGACCCGCGCGGGACGTGCGCTCGCCGAGCTGTACGCGCGCGACCCAGGGCATCGTCTGAGCGATCCGGACGCGAGCCCCGTCGTGCAGGGTGCGTTCGCACGCGCCCGCGACGCCGCCACGCCGCGTCCCGTGGTCGTCGAGACGACCTCGGCCGCCTACCTCGGTCGGAGCGAGCCGGTGGTGTCCGTGCGCATCGGCGAGGGGCTCGACCGCGTGAGCGAGCTGCGCATCAGCGTGCGCCTCGCAGGCGCGCCGCGGTTCACCTCCCTCGGCGTGCAGGCCGAAGCCGATGGCACCGCCAGCACCACGCTGCCCCTGGGCTCCGATCCCGGCGTCCAGACCTTCGAGGTGTACGTCGAGGCGCTCGCGCCCTCGGGCACCACCATCGGCTCGCTGGGCTCGGCCACCGAGCCCCTGCGCATCGAGGTCGCTGCGGCACCCGCGGCGGCCCCCGTGGTGCGCGAGATCATCCGCGAAGAGCGCGCGCCTCAGGGCGGCGGTGGTGACGTCACGGGCGAGTGGTGGTTCTGGACGCTCATCGGCGTGGCTGTCGTGGGCGCCGCGGCGGGCGTCACCGTGGGTGTCGTGGCGTCGCAGCCGCGGTCACCGGACGGGTCGCTGGGCAACGTGAACCTGCCGCTCGTGCAGTTCTGATCCGCCGGCGCGGCCCGCGTCTCTCAGATCCCCGTCATCGCGAGGCTGAAGTTGCCGCAGTTGCAGCTCGGTCCGCCGTAGCCGTCGATGAACAGGTAGTAGATGCCTGGCGAGAGCGCGACCGAGACGCTCGAGGCGACGGTGCTGTCGCACATGCCCGAGACCGTCCCGCAGTTGTCGTCGCTGCAGGCGAGCTGCGCACCGAGCGCCCCGTCGACGCAGTTGTTCCGCAGGTAGAGCGTCTGGTCGTAGAGGGTCCCCGAGCAGCCGCTCATCGTCACCGTGCGGGCCGTGGGCACGACGAAGTACGCGATCGCCTCTTCGGCGTTGCCTGCGTTCGCGTCGGGGCAGGCCGCCGCGCCCGCGACGATCTGGTTGTCGTAGTCGTTGAGGAAGCCGCACGTGCTGCCCGTGAGCGTCGTGGTCCCGGGGTTCAGCGAGAACGGCTGACCGCAGCGGTCCGACTCGACCGCGGCGGTGTTGATGTAGAGATCGACGGTGATCGACTGGCTCATCGCGACGGGCGTGTCGATGAAGACGTTGTACGTCCCGGGGGCGAGATCGCTGAGCGAGAGCGCGCTCGAGCTGACGCCGTTCGCGTCGTCGTTGCAGCCCACCTCGGGCCCGCCGACGCACGCACACCGCCGCACGTAGATGACGGTGTCGCGCAGCGACTGGTGCGTCGTGATGAACACGTCGGAGGTGCTCGAGATCGTGAAGGTCATCGTGGCCTCCGCGCCCGCGCCCCCACAGGTGCCGCTCGTGGTCGATGCGCTCGTGGTCACGTTGAAGCGCCCGCCCGGCTCGCTGACGGTCGTGGCGCCGGGGCACGTGCCGCAGGTCGGGCAGCCCTCGTCGTTCATGCCGTCGCAGTCGTCGTCGGTGCCGTTGAAGCACACCTCGGTGGGCGGGTTGCACGAGCCCCACTCGCAGCTCGCGCAGGTCTGGGTGCCCGACGTCCCGCACGTCGAGGTGCACGCCCGGATCGAGCCATTCCGACACGAGAAGCCCTCGTCGACGTTCGTGTCGCAGTCATCGTCGCGGTCGTTGCAGGTCTCCGTCGGCGGAGTGCACGTCGGGGACAGCAGGCAGCCCGCGGAGCACGAGCGCGTGCCCGTGGAGCCACACACCGTGGTGCAGCTCGACGGCGTGCCCGCGCAGCAGTCGAAGCCGTCGTCGCACGCACCATCGCAGTCGTCGTCGCGGCCGTTGCAGGTCTCGGCCGGCGGGGCGCACGTGCCGAACGTGCAGCTCGCGCCGCAGGTGCGCGTGCCCGACGAGCCACACGTCGTCGTGCAGGTGCCGCTCGCGCCGCGGCAGCAGGCGAATCCGTCGTCGCAGGCGCCGTTGCAGTCGTCGTCCACGCCGTTGCAGGTCTCGGCGGGCGGCGTGCAGATCGACCAGCCGCAGGTGAGGCCGCAGGTGCGCTCTCCCGTCGTGCCGCACGTCGTCATGCAGCCTTCGGTCGTGCCGCGGCAGCACGTCGAGCGCGAGTCGCAGCCACCCGAGCAGTCGTTGTCGAGGCCGTCGCACGTGTCGGGGGCGCCCGGAAACACGGCCGCGCTGCGGTCGTCGCAGTCCGTCGCGGGCACGCCGCCGACGGCCGCGCACATCGAGTCGCCGGCTCCGTCGCCGTCGAAGTCCCGTGTCGTGTGTCGGCAGGAGTCGCTCGCCTCGACGCAGCGGTCGTCGGTGCAGTCGTCGCCGTCGTCGCACGGGTCGGTGCCGGGCGTGCAGCTCATCGAGCCCGCATCGCAGCCCTCGGCGCCGTTGCAGAAGTTCCCGTCATCGCACTCTGCGGCGGAGTCGCAGCTGCGCGGCGGGCAGCCCGTCGTCACATCGCAGGTAGAGCCATCGGCGCAGACGGTGTCGTCGGGCGTGTGGGTGCACCCGCCGCCGTCGCAGGTGTCGACCGTGCACGCGACGCCGTCGTCGCAGTCGCTCGCCCGCATGCAGCCCGCGTCGGTCGCACCCGCGTCGCCGGGCGCGTCGGTGGGGACGAAGGCGTCGTTGCCAGCGTCGTTCGGTGCGTCGCTGCCGACGTCGAACGAAGGCGCATCGGAGCCGGCGTCGCGCGGGCCGCCGTCCATCGGTCCTGCGTCTGCTGGCGGCCCCGCGCCGAGCTCGATGTCGAGGATGATGTCGGTGCCCCGCACGAAGGACTCTGTGCGCATGGCCGACGCGACGACCGTGCCGCCGCGGAGCCCGCGAACGGTGATCGAGACGCGGTTGGCCTCCGTCGGGCCCGGCCGGATCGAGAGGCTGTGCGGCCACGTGGCCGTGAGCGGGAACGTGCGGTTCTCGACGTGTCCCGTCGTCTCTCCGCGGATGGTGAACTCCAGCGTGTCGATGTCACCCGGTGCCGTGAGGGTGCTCGAGGTGACGCGGACGAGGATGGAGGTGGCCTCGCCGCAGCCGGCCACGGTCGCGCAGAGCACCACGAGGACGACGAGCGCTGCCGACAGGCGGAGAAGAAGGCGAGTCATCGAAGGAGCTCCAGCATACCCGAGAGCGACCCGAAGCCGAACAGCCCGGCATTCGACGGAAAACGAAGAGGCCACGCGGCATCCCGCGCGGCCTCTTCGAGCGAATCGTGACTCGGCTCAGCCCATGCCGGCGTCGAGGCCCACTGCCGCGTCGTCCGTGGCGGCGGGGCCCGCGTCGGTGGCCGGCGCGGGGCCCGCGTCCGGCGTGGTGCCCATCGTCACGTTCACGGTGAAGGGGCCGCTCGAGGCCGCCGAGAAGCCGTCGATCACGACGATGAACTCCTGGCCTGCCATCGTCGCCGTCACCTCGACGCGCGACGCGACGTTGCCGCCCATCGTGTCGATGTCGTCGTTGCAGGCGACGAACGCGCCCATGCAGCCGCTGCGCACGTAGAGCACGGTGTCGTGCTCGGTGCCGACGGTGTCGAACACGAACGTGCCCGCGCTCGGCGCGATCCAGCGGTACGCGCGCTCGGGCGAGATCTCGAGCGTGTCGGGGATCATGCCGTCGGGGAAGCAGCTCGCGTCCGGGTTGGAGTCGTTGCCGGCGAGCGTCGTGTCGCCCATGAAGGTGCCCAGGCCCATCCAGGCCGCGCCCGACTCGGGGCACATGCCGGCGGGGCCGATGACCTCGCGCTCGAAGCACGCGCGGTACGCGTCGGTCGCCTCCGTCGGCAGCTCGGCGCAGGCGCCCAGCGCGCCGTTGACCGTCTCGACGCATGCGGTGCGCGCATCCGCCGCGGCCTCGTCGCAGCCGGCCATCTCACGGCAGGTCGCGTAGGTCGTGAGCGCAGGCGTCACGCAGTCGTAGTGCGGAGCCGAGGCCGAGCGAGCGGCCATGTAGCCCTCGCGCGCGCACTCGATCACGTCCTCGGTCGTGAGCTGGTCCTGCACGCAGGCCGCGAGCGTCTTGTAGCCCTGGTCCATCCAGTAGCACTCGCACTCCTGCGTGCGGGCCGCCTCGATGGCGGTCTCGTAGTTGGTGAACGGATCGCCCGACATCATGAACGCGTCGCGGTTCGCGTCGGGCGCGCCGCCACCGCCCGTGTCCGTCTGCGGGCCCGTGTCCATGCCGGGGCCGGCATCCGCCATCTCTGCGCTCGGTCCGCAGCCCACACCGACCACGCCCACCAGCGAACCCACGATCAACCAACCACGACTCGAAAGCATCGACGCCTCCACGAAAGGAAGCGCCGACCTTGGTCTCTGGTGCGCCGAGGCGCAACCTGCGGCTCCCGCCGGGCGCCGCGCCGAGCGGGATGGGGCGCGGAGTCACGCGCTTCGGCACGTGGAGCGGCGTTCGCGCGGGAGGGGCCGCACGCTCCTCGGGCGCTCAGTCGTCCTTCTTGCGCGTGAGCGGCAGCGCGACGCTCTTGTCGTCGCCCTCCCAGAGGCCGCGCACCGCGGGCTCGGCCGGGAGCGGCTGCACGGGCGCCTTGTCCACGGGCTTCTTCTGGCGGAGCTCGACCTCGACGACCTCGACGTCCGACATCGAGAGATCCTCGGAGCTCTTCTCGGGCTCGCCCATGTCGACGTCGACGTCGGGCTGCGGTGCCGCGAGGTTCTGCACGGCGGCCCCGCTGGACGTGGGCTCCTTGCCGAGGCGAGCGCGGGCGGCGCGCACGCTCGCGCCGAGCGGCTCCGCGTCGGCGTGCTCGGTGGTCGAGCGCAGCACGGACGCGAGGGCGCGGGCCATCTCCTTGGCCGTCTGGAAGCGCTCCTCGGGGTTCTGCGCGAGCGACTGGTGGATCACCGTGTCCAGCGCCGCGGGAATGTCGTCGCGCTCGCCCGTGAGCGGCGGGATTGCGCCCTTGCGCACGGCGAGGAGAACCTCGAGGTCGTTCTTGCCGGTGAAGAGGCGCTTCTGCGCGAGGGCCTCCCAGAGCACCACGCCGAGCCCGAAGATGTCGGTGCGCGCGTTGGCCTTGGCGCCCGTGATGAGCTCGGGCGCGCAGTAGGCGAGCTTGCCCTTGATCACGTTGGGCCGCGTCATCGAGGCGCGGTCCATCGCCCGCGCGAGGCCGAAGTCCGTGAGCTTGGCCGTGCCGTTGACCCCGAGCAGGATGTTCGAGGGCGACACGTCGCGGTGGATGATCGGTGCGGGCTCACCCGTGTCGGTGGTTCGCTCGTGCGCAGCGCTCAGGCCGCGGAGCACCTCGATGCCGATCGCCGACACCAGCGGCCACGGCGTCACCTTCATCGCGCGGTGGTAGGAGCGGACCCACTGGAACATGTCCAGGCCCTCCACCCACTCCATGACGAGGTAGTAGCCGCCCTCTTCGTCGCGCCCGAAGTCCATGATCTGGACGACGTTGGGGTGCTGGAGCTGCGAGCCGACGCGCGCCTCTTCCTCGAACATCTTGATGAACGAGGGGTCGGCGTTCTTGCCGGCCTGGATGCGCTTGATCGCGACGGCCTTCTGGAACGAGCCGGCCCCTCGCACGAGGGCCTTCCACACGACGGCCATGCCGCCCTCACCGGCAGGTGAGACCAGCTCGTACTTGCCGACGATGATCCGTCCGGGTGCGTCGAGATCGGCCATGGCTTCGAGGAAGCCCACGATACGCGACCTCGCGTTCCGCGTGCAACGGTTGCTTCCGCTTCCGATGGCCAGGCCCCCCCGCTTGCGTGCGGCGGCTCTCACCCCCAGGGATGGCAGGTGTGCTCGGCCCCCGAGGGCTTCTCTCGCGGTGCGCGCCGGACGCAGGTAGAAGACCGCGTGCTCTCCACCCGCCGCATCTCACGTGTCGCGGACATCTCTGCCCAGGCGTGGGACGCCCTCGTCGGCGACGACGACCCCTTCGTCGAGCACGCCTTCCTCGACGGTCTCGAGCAGAGCCGCTCGGTCGGTCGCGGGACCGGCTGGGTCCCGATGCACGTGATCGTGAGCGAGGGTCACCGCGTCGTCGGCGCGCTGCCGCTCTACGAGAAGGACGACAGCTGGGGCGAGTTCATCTTCGACTTCCAGTGGGCGCGCGCCGCGCAGGCCGCGCGCATCCGCTACTACCCGAAGCTCGTCTCGATGGTGCCGTTCACGCCAGCCACCGGGCGCCGCTTCCTCGTGCACCCCGACGCCGACCGTGCGGCGGTCGTCACGGCGCTGCTCGACGGCGCGGTGGACGCCGCGAAGGAGACGCGTGCGTCCTCGCTGCACCTCCTCTACCTCGACGCGCACGAGCGCGAGGAGGCGCTCGCGCATCGCGTGTCTTCGGCCGAGGGGGGCTTCACGCCGCGCCTGTCGCTCCAGTTCCACTGGGAGAACCAGGGCTACCGCGACTTCGAGCACTACCTCGAGGGCTTCCGCGCACCCTCGCGCAAGCAGGTGAAGAAGGAGCGGCGCGTCGTCGCCGAGCAGGGCGTCGAGGTGCGCGTCGTGCGCGGCACCGAGCTCACGGAGCGAGAGTGGCAGGCGCTCGAGGTGTTCTATCGCCTCAACGTCGCTCGACACGGCTCGTTCGCCTACCTCCAGCCGCCGTTCTTCGCGCACCTGCGCGCGCACCACGCGCACCGCGTGCTCGCGGTGATCGCGTACGAGCACGGCGAGCCGATCGCGGGCTCGATCAACTTCGAGAAGGGCAAGCACCTCTACGGCCGCTACTGGGGCTCGACGGTCGAGCACGAGATGCTGCACTTCGAGTGCTGCTACTACCGGCTGATCGATCACGCGATCCGTGAAGGTCACACGCGCTTCGAGGCGGGCGCGCAGGGGCACCACAAGCTCAAGCGCGGCCTGCTCCCGAGCGACGTACACAGCGTCCACTGGATGGCCGATCCACGCCTCGCGATGGCCGTGCGCGAGTTCTGCGCCGAAGAAGCCGCCTACATGCGGCGCGAGATCGAAGAGGTCCTGCGCGAGACGCCGTTCAAGCGCGGTTGAGCGGCTCTCCTCGCGGCGCGGTGGCATGCTCCGGCATGCTCCGGTGCCTCTGCTGGGTGCTCTGCTCGGCGCTCGTGGGCGCCGTCCTGGCCACGAGCGTGGTCGCGCAACGCTCGGGCGCCGCGCGGCGGCGACGCGCGCCCCGGGTGATCCACCTCGACGAGATGGACTGCGACATGGGCCGCTGGGACGAGCCGCTGCTCGTGCCCGTCGTCGCGCCGGCCGAGTGCGCGAGCGCCGAGCTGCTCGTGAGCTGCGGGCTCGAGCGCCCGACCGGCTGCCCCGACGTCGACGATCCCGCGTTCCTCGCGGCGCTCGGAGCGTGCGGGCCGAGCCACCGTGTGCTCGTCTCGCTCGTGCGCGTGGCCGAGCAGTCGGGGCTGCCCGCGTCGGCCGATCTGATCGAGCGGCTCGCGGCGGGCCGCGAGGACGACGACGTCGACCGCCTCCTCGTCGCCGAGCTGTCGCGCCGCGGCTCTCGCTACGACGACGCGCGCTCACGCTTCGTGGCGCTCGCGGACGGCGCCGTCGACCCCGCGATCCGCGCCTTCGCGATCGAGCGCCTCGTCTCGATCCTCGAGTACGAGGACTGGAACGAGGACGGCGCGACCGACGACGACTTCGCGACGCACTTCGAGATCGGTCGCCTGCCCGATCGCCCCTGGGCGCGGGAGGTCGCGGTGCGCGCGCTGCAGCGCGTGGGCTGCCTGCGCCCTCACGCGATCGCGCTCGGCGCGATCCGGCGCCGCTTCGGCAGCGACCCCGACGCAGTGATCGCGATCGATCACGCCGCGACCCTCGAGGGCGAAGCACGGCATGCGCACCTCGCCCAGAGCGTCGCGCGCTGTCGCGCGGAGCAGACTCCGTGCGCCGAGCCCATCCTCGATCACGCGCAGAACGAAGCGCGCCGCGCGCTCGAGGCCTGTCGCTCGCTCGACTCGCGCAGCCACGAGGTGCTCGTGTCGCGCTGTCGTGAAGGCGTGGCGCTCGGTCGCTGGCTCCTCGGCGAGCGTGCGCTCGCGAGCCTCGAGACGGATCTGGCCGCCGCCTCCGCGCGCCTCGCGTGGGCCGAGGCGCCTCGGCGCGAGTCCCCGCCCGAGGTCGCGCTGCTGACGCGCTTCGTGTCTCCGCCGAGCGGGCCGATCCACGGCGACCTCGACCCGGCGATGGTGCGCCGCCGTCTGTCGCTGCTCCCGCTCGCGCGCTGCCCGCAGCCGCGCGGAGGCGTGGTCGCGCTCGTCGCCGTCGAGCCTTCGGGCGAGGTGCACGCCGTCTCGAACAGCACCGATGCGTGCCTCCGCGCGAGCCTCGAGGCGATCGAGCCCTTCCGCTACGGCGCAGACGGTGGCCGCGCGTGGAACGCGGCGCTCTTCATCACGCCGGCGCCCTGAGAGCACGTGGCACTCGGATGGATCGATGCGAGTGCCACGGGCTCGATTCGGCGGGAGGGAGGCTCTCGCCGATTCACGCGGCGAGAGGGAGGGGCTGCGGCCCGACCCTCCGGGAAGAAACGTCAGAGCGTGAGTCAATGCAAGTGACTCACGCTCTGAATCGAATCGCCGACGAGGCGGATGGTTCGCGACGGGGCTCGATCGTCGGCGCGCGGGCGATCATGCTCGAGGGATGAAGCTCCCCGTGCTCTCGGGTGTCGTGCGGCGTCGGATCCTCGCGAACTACCGGATGGATCCCGAGGTCGCGGCGCGGTGGGTGCCGGCGCCGTTGCGGCCGAAGCTGCAGGGCGGCTACGCGATCGCGGGCGTGTGCCTCATCCGGCTCGAGGACATCAAGCCGCAGGACCTGCCGTGCCTGCCCGGGATCACCAGCGAGAACGCGGCGCACCGCATCGCCGTCGAGTGGGACGACGCAGACGGCCACAGACGCGAGGGCGTGTTCATCGAGCGACGCGACAGCGACTCGTGGCTCAACCAGCTCGCAGGTGGGCGCATCTTCCCGGGCCGACACGGCGCCGCGCGCTTCGAGGTGGACGACGACGGACGCCGCATCGGCTTCCGCATGCGAGGTGAAGAAGGCCTCGCGATCGCCGTCGACGGCGTGGAGGCGGACGCGCTTCCGTCGAGCTCCGTGTTCGCCGATCTGCGCGAGGCCTCTGCGTTCTTCGAGGGCGGCTCGCTCGGCTACTCGCGCACCGACGATCCGTCGCGCCTCGACGGCATGCAGCTCGTCACCGACACGTGGACCGTCAGGGCGCTCGCGCTCGATCGCCTCGAGGCCTCGTTCTTCGACGACGGCGTGCGCTTCCCGCGCGGCAGCGTCGCGATCGATCACGCGCTCGTCATGCGCGACATCGGTCACCGCTGGGTCTCGCAGCCCGACCTCGCGTGCCCGTGCGAGGCGGGGCCGGCTACGCTCCCGGCGTGAACGCGCTCGCCCGCACCTGCCTCGTCGCTCTCCTCGTCTCGCTCGCCGCGTGGGGCTGCGAGACGCGCGTCTCGCTCGGCGCACGCTGCACGTCGGAGGTGGACTGCCCCGGCGATCCCGTCTGTCGCTTCGGCCGCTGCCGTGCCGAGTGCACGAGCGCCGCGGACTGCGACGGGCCCGGTGCCTTCTGCATCGGCGCGGCCGGTGCGGGCGTCTGCACCGTGCCCGCGGCGGACCGATGTGTGGCCTCGTGCACCGATGGCCTCGTCTGCGCAGGCGAGATCTGCGGCGTGCCGTGCACGCCCCTGGGCGACGAATGCCTCGACGGATCGTCCTGCGGGCCCGACGCGATCTGCGTCGCCGACGACTCCTCGTCGGATGCGGGCGCGATCGACGCGGGGGCGCTCGATGCGGGCTCGGTCGACGCGGGCGCGCTCGACGTGGGCACCGACGCCGGAGCGCCCTCGGCGTGGCCACACCACCAGATCTGCAATGGCTTCGAGCTCGTGTGCGCGGTGCGTGATGGGCGCGTCTTCTGCTGGGGCAACGACCACCACGATCAGCTCGGCGACGGCGTCGACGATCACGGCGGGCGCTGTCCGTTCGTCGAGCGCACCTACGACTGCGCGAGCGTGCCCATGGCGCCGGTGCTCGAGGACACGAGCGGCACCGAGCTGACGGGCGTCGTCGCCGTCGGCTGCGGTGAAGCCTCCGCCTGCGCGCTCACGGGCTCGGGCCGCGTGCTCTGCTGGGGGTTGCCGGGTCCGCACCTCGGCGCAGGCAACGTGCCGGTGGCGCCACGCGCGGTGCAGGCCGTCGCGGCGGGCGCGACCGCGCTCACGGTCGGCTGGGCGCACACGTGCGCGCTCGTCGACGGGGCTCCGCGCTGCTGGGGCGCCAACGGCGAGCCCGGCATGGAGGACGGCCGCCTCGGGCTCACGGGCGTCTCTTCGCTCGACGTGCCAACGCCGGCGCCGTCGTTGGCGGATCTCGCGCCGCTCGGCGCGGGGCGTGTCGCCACGTGCGGCGTCGAGGCCAGCGGCGCCGTGCGCTGCCACGGCTCGGCCGCCGAGGGCATCGCGGATCCGGCGGGTCGCACGATCGTCGGCGCGACGGCGGTCACGACGCTGTCGGTCGGCGCGGCCCACGGCTGCGCGCTCGCGCGCGAGGGCCTCGTGTGCTGGGGCAACAACGCGTCGGGGCAGCTCGGCGACGGAAGCGGCGGGCCCGAGTGTGGTGGCTTCTGTCGCGTCGCGGCCGAGCCGGTCGTGGGCAGCGAGGGCGTCGCGCTGCGCGCGCTCTCGCACGGCGCTTCCGAGCACACGTGCGCGATCACCGAGCGCGGCGAGGTCCGATGCTGGGGCTCACAGCCCTGCGGTGACGCGGGCGTCGATCCGGAGATGGGCCGCGTCGACTCGATCCGCATGCTCGGCCCGGCGGTGCGCCGCGCGGACGACACGGTGCTCACCGACGTCGTCGAGGTGGCCGTCGGCAGCAGCACCTGCGCGCGCACCGCGAGCGGCGAGGTCTGGTGCTGGGGCAACAACAACTACGGCCAGCTCGGCTTCTTCGAGACCACGCCCCCGGCCCCCGGCTGCCTCTCGCAGGCCCATCCGACGGCGCACGCGATCCCGTTCCCCGCGCGCTGAGGCGCACGAGACGGTCTCGGGGAGTCGACGCGATCAGCCCTGTTTCGTGGGCTTCTGGCGGATCAGGCCCTCTTGTGCCGTGGACGCGACGAGCCGGCCGGCGCGGGTGAACACGCGCCCACGCACGAGGCCTCGGCCGCCGCGTGCGGCGGGGCTGTCGATGACGTGGAGCAGCCAGTCGTCGACGCGGAAGGGCTCGTGGAACCACATCGCGTGATCGAGGCTGGCGACCTGCATGCCCGGCGTCATCCACGTCACGCCGTGCGGCAGGAGCGAGGTGGTGACGAACGAGTAGTCCGACGCGTACGCGAGGAGGTAGCAGTGGAGGGCGGGATCGTCGGGGAGCTTCTCGATCGTGCGCAGCCAGACCGCGCGGTGCGGAGGCTTGGGCCCGTGACCCAGGAGATCCTCGTCGTCACGGTCCGCCGCGCGCAGCTCGAACGGCCTCACCGCGAGCGCACGCTCTCGCATCCCCGCCGGCAAGAGATGCGCGCGCTTGGCGAGCCGCTCCTGCTCGGTGGGCAGCGTCTCGGGCGCGGCGACCTCGGGCATCGTGTCCTGGTGATCGAAGCCCTCTTCGAGCACCTGGAACGACGCGCTCATGTTGAAGATCGGGTGACCGTTCTGGATCGCGCGCACGCGGCGCGTCGTGAACGAGCCGCCGTCGCGGATGCGATCGACGTCGTAGACGATGGGCCGCGTGACGTCGCCGGGCCGGAGGAAGTACGCGTGCAGCGAGTGCACGTGGCGCTCGCGCGGCACGGTCTGCACCGCGGCCGAGAGCGCCTGTCCGAGCACCTGACCCCCGAAGACCGTGCCCCAGCCGAGGTCCTGGCTCTGACCGCGGAAGAGGCTCTCCTCGATCTTCTCGAGCGCGAGCTGAGCGACGAGCTGCTCGAGGATCTCACGGGCCGAGAGCGGCATCACCGACTCCTCTGGTGTCGTGACGCGGCTCAGCGGCGACCGGGGCCCTGCGCAGGCCGACCGTCGTTGCGACCACCCGAGCGCGGGCCTCGGCCACCACCACCACCACCGCCGCCGCCGCTGCGTGCGCCGCCACCGCCGTGCCCGCCGCCACTCCCACCGTGACCGTGGGTGCTGCTGCCGTGCGCACCGGCGCCGTGCGAGCCGCCGCCGTGTCCACCGCGGCCTGCGGCCGGCGCGGGGCCGCCGTGCGCGGCGCGCGGTGCGCCCTGCGCAGGCGCGCCGCCGTGGGCGCGACCGTGGCCACCGGGACGACCACGACCCTGACCGCCGCGTCCACCGCCCTGTCGGCCGAAGCGCGGGCGCTCGTCGTCGTCGGTCTCGCTCACGGGGACCGAGGTGAGCACGCGCGTGAGGAGCTCGTCCTCCATGCGGTCGACGCGCACGCGCGTGAGCTTCTCGATGTCGGCGAGGAACGCGCGCTCGTCCTTGCTGCAGAGCGAGATCGCGATGCCCGCGGCGCCTGCGCGCCCGGTGCGACCGATGCGGTGCACGTAGGTCTCCGGCACGTTCGGCAGATCGTAGTTCACGACGTGCGAGAGGCCGTCGACGTCGATGCCGCGCGCCGCGATGTCGGTCGCCACGAGGATGCGGACCGAGCCGTCGCGGAAGCCGTTCATCGCGCGGTCGCGCGCGTTCTGGCTCTTGTTGCCGTGGATCGCGGCGGCGCCGATGCCTGCCTTCTCGAGTCGCTCGACGAGACGGTTGGCCGCGTGCTTCATCTGCGTGAACACGAGCACGCGCTTGAAGCTCGGGTCGCGCAGGAGCTCCACGAGGAGCGCGAGCTTCTGCTTGCCCTCGAGGAAGTAGACGCGCTGCTCGATGCGCTCTGCGGTGGTGGCCGGCGGCGCCACGGCGACGCTCACCGGATCGATGAGCAGCGAGTCCGCGAGCGCGCGGATGTCGGGGGGCATCGTCGCGCTGAAGAACATCGACTGACGCTTCTTCGGCAGCGCCGCGATGATGCGCTTCACGTCGGGCAGGAAGCCCATGTCGAGCATGCGGTCGGCCTCGTCGAGCACGAAGTACTCGACGTCGCGCAGGTGCAGGGCCCTCTGGTTCATGAGGTCGAGCAGGCGCCCGGGCGTGGCGACGAGGATGTCGACGCCGTCCTTGAGCTCGGCGATCTGCTTCTTCTCGCTCACGCCGCCGAAGATGACCGTGTGATAGAGGTCGAGGCCCTCGCCGTAGGCGGTGAGGCTCGTGCCGATCTGGCTCGCGAGCTCGCGCGTCGGCGTGATGATCAGGCCGCGCAGCCGCACCTCGTCGCTCGCCGAGGCGTCGAGGCGCTGGAGCATGGGGAGCGCGAACGCAGCGGTCTTGCCGGTGCCGGTCTGCGCGCAGCCGAGCACGTCGCGACCTGCGAGCGCTGGCGGAATGGCTTTGGTCTGGATGGGGGTGGGCTCGGTGTAGCCCTCGCGCGAGACGGCCTCGAGGATGGCCGGCACGAGGCCGAGATCGGAGAAACGAACGGGATTCACGGCGCGCTCCTTCGCACGTCGCGCCGCGCGCGCAAGGCCGAGAGCTGTTATCGTCATCCACGCGTGGCCGAGACGATCGACCCCACTCCCTCCGAACGAGCCTTCGCGTCGCTGGCTCCGGGCGTGGTCCTCGACGGGCGCTACCGGCTCGAAGGCCTCATCGGGCGGGGCGGCATGGCACAGGTCTGGCGCGCCGAGCACGTCGCGATCCACCGCCCCGTCGCGGTGAAGTTCCTGATGCTCTCGGGCGAGCCGTCGGTCATGCGAGCGCGCTTCCTTCGCGAGGCACGCGTCGCAGCGGCCGTGCGGCATCGCTATGTCGTCGACGTGCTCGACTTCGGTGCCGTGAACGATCTGCCCTACATGGTCATGGAGCTCTTGCCTGGGCGCACGCTCGCGGATCGGCTCGACGCAGGCGAGATGTTCTCGCTGCGGCAGACCGTGCGGCTCTGCGCTCGCATCCTCTCGGGCCTGGACGCGGTGCACGCCTCGGGCATCGTGCACGGCGACATCAAGCCCGAGAACGTCGCGCTGCTCGTGGAGGACGGTTCGGAAGACGTGCCGAAGCTGCTCGACTTCGGGGTGTCGAGGATGACGAGGCGCGACGTGACCGGGGTCATGCGCTCGGTGGTTCCCACCGGCGAGCGCGCGATCGTCGGGACCCCTCAGTTCATGTCGCCCGAGCAAGCGCTCGGCGAGCCGCTCGACGTGCGCTCGGACGTCTTCTCGTGCGGCTCGCTGCTCTATCTGCTCCTCACGGCGCGCTTGCCCTTCGAGGCCGAAGACCCCATCGAGATCCTCCGCCTCGTGCGCGCAGCACGACCCGCTCCGATCGAGCAGCTGCGACCGGATCTGTCGCCAGAGCTCTGCACCGTCCTGAAGCGCGCGATGGCCCTCGAACGCACTGCCCGCTTCCAGACGGCCGCAGCGATGCGCACGGCCCTGCTCGAGGCGGCGCTGGCGGGGCTCGAGCAGAAGCGCATCGAGAGGCTCGACGGGGCGTCGGTCCCACCACCGAGCGAGCAGGCCGAATTGCTCGAGGAGTTGGCCGAGCCGCCCGCACGGCCGTCCGCGGAGGTCGCCGAGCGTCGACGACGCGTACGCCTCCTGGCTGCGATCTCGGTGGTGACGCTCGGGTGCATCACGCTCCTCGTGCTCTTGGCCGTCCAGATCCGGTCCACGCCACCCACACCCCGAGTCATCCCGCTCGCGCCCGCGAATGTCCCCGTGCCTGCCGTCGCCCCTGCCGTGCGCAGCGCTCCACCCGCGACACCCGTGGTCGAGTCGCCCGCGACGGAGGAGCTCGAACGCGTGCAAGAGCCTGCGGTCCGGGGATCTCCGCGGGAGCCATCGACGGTGTCGGCACCCGTGCGTCGCTCGGGCCCGTCCACCTCGCCCGTTCGAGGCGGCGCACACGAGGGCCTCGTTCGCGATCCGGGTTTCTGATCTGGGGTGGTCGTGTCACCCTCCTCGAGTGAAGCTCGCCTCGGGCGCGTTACTCGCGGTTCTTCTCTTCTCCCTCGTCGTGCCTGCGGCCCACGCACAGCTGGAGCCAGCCGAAGAAGCGCGGCGCCACTTCAACGAAGGTCTCGCCCTCGCCGATCGAGGTGATTGGCCGAGCGCCGTCGAGCAGTTCGAGCTGGCGCTCCGCCTCCGAGACGCCCCGAGCATCCGGATCAACCTCGCGGTGAGCCTGTCCCACCTCGGTCGTCTCACCGAGGCCCTCTCGCACATCGATCGCGACCTCTCCACGGCGCCGCCGGAGCTGCGGGCGCAGGCGGCCGAGCTGCGCGCCTCGATCGAGCCGCGCATCGGTCGCCTCGTCGTACGCGTGCGCGACCTACGTCCCGACTGCGAGGTCCGGGCGGGGCGCAGAACGATCACGCCTGGACCCGATCCCGTCGCGATGGACCCGGGCGCGCTGACCGTGCAGCTGTTCTGCGGTGGTGAGGCCATCGACGAGACCGAAGTGGTCGTGCCCGAAGGTGGTGCCGCGCACGTCGTGCTCGCAGCGCCGCAGCCGGCACAGCGGCCCCTCGACGAGGCACCCCGCGCGGGCGGTGGCGACGATGGGCTGTGGCTCGGGGTCGGTCTGGGTCTCGGGGGCGCAGCGCTGGTCGCGGGTGGCATCGCGCTCGCCGTGGTCCTCGCACAGCCATCGACCACGCGAGGCGACTTCGATCCGCCCACCCTCACCTTCGGCGTGTCGGGGTCGATGTGACGCGCCCGGCTGTGCGACGGCACGGGCGGTGTGTTCCTCTACGATCTCGGCGCCGATCCCACCTCGCTCACGACGCTGCCGATGCCCACACGGGTCATGATCGGCTGCAACGACCTCGTGCTGGACCCCACCGATGGCAGCGCGTGGGTCGCCCTCGATGCCGGCCTCGGCCGCCTTCGTCGCGACGGACGCTGGGCGGTGATGGGTGCCCCGCTCTCCACGTCGCGCCACGATCGCATCGCCCTCGCCTGGAACGACGAGCGGAGGCAGCTGTGGGCGCTCGACGCGTCGGGCGCTCTGCGCGTGCTCGACGTGAGCCGGTGAGCGTCGCCCTCGCGGCGCCCATCACTTCACGATCGTGATGACCTGTGTGTTCGCGACCACGAGGCGGCCGTCGGCGGTGAAGAGCTCGCGGAGCTCCGCGAGGTAGCCGTCCTGTGCCGCGAGCGCGCGGCCGCGGTGGTAGAGCGGCCCGCGCTCGGGCACGGCGAGCAGCTGCGCGGCGAACGTGAGGGTCACGAGCGGACGCGGCGCGGTCTCGAGGACCATCAGCGAAGGCCAGTACGCGTCCACGAGGGCCAGGACCTCGGGCGCGCCCCACGAGGAGGCGCGCGGCGCCGCGATCCAGCCATCGACCTGCGGGACCTCGGCGCCGGAGAACGGGGCCGGTCCGAGCGGGCGGAAGTCGAGGTGCTGCGTGAACGTCGGCGCGAACGGCGGGCCGACCGGCGCGCGAGAGACGGTGTCGTAGTCGGGTCGCACGGGCGGCTCGGTGATCTGCAGATCACGATCGTGGTTGCGCGTGCGCGCGAGCGTCACGGTGCCGCGCGCGCGAAGGACCGACGCGCCGTCCTCCGTCTGCATCACACGCACGTCGAGGGCCGTGACGCCCTGGCCGCGCCGCAGCGTCTCGACGTGCACGCGCGCCTCGCCTGCCAGCACCGGCGCGAGGATCTCGCACGAGATCGCGCGCACCGTGCGCTCTCTGTCCGCTTCGCTCGCGATCGCTGCACGCGTCATCGCCGCGACGACGATCCCCCCGAACGCGCCGCGCCCCTGCTGCCAGTGATCGGGCACGTCCCACCTGAAGCGTCCGGGCTCGGTCGCCTCGACGTGCGACGCGAGGCTGAGGTCGTCAGTCGAGGCGAGCTCGTGGTCGGTCATCGCGCGCGGTGTGTCACCAGCACGGAGGGCGCGCCAGAGCGAGCTCGGGATCCGGATCGCCGCGCTCGTGCGCGACGCCGCGTCCCAGCTGACCATACGAGTCCAGGCCCCAGCAGCGCAGCTCGCTCGTGCCCTCGAGGACCGCGCAGGCGGTGCCGCCTCCGACCGCGAGGCGGTGAGCGCGCGCGCCCTCGAGTGCGGGAAGGAGCGCCGGCGCATCGACGTGTGCGGACGCGAGGAGCCGCGTGTCGCTCGTGCCCCAGCCGTAGATCACGCTGTCGTCGGTGATCCCGTACATGGTGTTGCCGAGGGGGTCTGCGACGATGTCCTCGAAGATCACGTCGCTCGGGACGTCGAGGGGCGAGGCAGCGCATGCGACCTCACCGTCGAGGCAGGCCACGAGCCCCATGGGGCTCGGGCCGAGCAGATCGGTGGCGAGGCCCCAGCAGCGCGGCCGCCCGCCCACGAGGACGCAGGTGGTGCCGCTGCTGGCTGCGATCGCGCTCGCACCGCTCCGTGCGACGCGGCTGGCCGTGCCTTCGCTCGCCGACGGAGCGACGCCGAGCTGTCCGTGCTCGTTCGCGCCCACCCCGCGGACCAAGCCGTCCGTGCTCAGGGCGAGCGTGGACGCGTACCCGGCAGCGAACGGCTGCCCGAGGGCGCTGTCGAGGATCGGCAGCTCCGAGGCGGTCACCGGGATGGCGACGATCGACTCGCCCGTCGCACCGTTGCCGAGGCGGCCGAGCGACTGTTGCCCCCAGCACACGAGCCCTGCGCCGCGCTCGGCGCACACGTGCTGATCGCCCGCGATCAGCCTCGTCGCGATCAGCGGCCCGGGCGGCGTGGTGAGCGTGACGAGTCGAACCGTCCGATCGGGCGTGCCTTCGAAGCCGCCCCAGCACGAGATTCGCCCCGTGATCGCGCGAACGCAGGCGACCGAGCGGCCGGTGAGGACGACCTCGAGGGCGTCCGTGATCCCGGGAACCTGGACCGGGCGCGGATAGCACGCGCGCGGGCCGCCCAGACACGACTCCCCACTTCCGTTCTCGCCGATCAGGGGGAAATAGCCCCAGCACCACACGGTGTTGTCGGCGAGCACCGCGCACGTCTCGGAGGCGCCGACCGCGACGTCGAGGACCCGTGGGCTCGGTCCACACGACGTACCGGTGTCGGGCGTCGCATCGAGCTCACTCGCTGCATCGACGAGACCGGCGTCGTCGCGCGCGGGGGTCAGACAATAGCCCTCGATCGTGCACACCGAGTCGGGGCACTGCGTGCTCGAGGTGCAGCCGGACTGGCACTCTCCGCGCACGCACTCGAGCCCTTCGGCGCAGTCGGTCGTGCAGGTCTCTCGGTCGACCGAGCACGCGGGCACACCCGCGCCGTCGACGAGACCCAGCGGGGCAGTCCGCGCTCGTCGTGCACTCGACGCGGCAGCGCCCGCCCACGGCGCAGATCAGGGGAGCTTGGCAGTCCGCGCTGCTGCCGCACCGCTGCCCGAGCGAGACCCGCGACTCACACCCTCCTGCGATCGAGAGGGCCAGTGTCGAGGCCGCGAGCGTCGCGAGCCACGGCGTCGCTCTCATCGATCCTCGAGCACGGCGCGCAGGCGTCGAAGGGCTTCGGCGAGATCGTCGGGAGGCAGCGTCGTGAAGCACAGGCGCACCCAGTCTTCGTAGTCCTTGCCCGAGGCGGTGCCCGGCGTGAGCAACACGCCCGCGTCCACGCAGCGCTCGAGGAACGCGAGCGGGCTCTCGCCGTCGCGGCGTCGGCCGCGCGTGTCGACGAAGAGGAAGGTCCCTCCGGGCGGCCGCGGCACCGAGAGCGCGTCGGCTGCGCGCGCGCCGAGCTCGCGGTAGTGCGCCCGCGTGCTCGTGATCCACGCGCGGCCTTCGCTGAGCACACGCGCCGCCGCCAGCTGGAACGGGCGCGGCGCGCAGTACGTCACGAAGGTCTGCACGCCGCGGATCGCCTGCATCGCGGCCGCGGGGCCGTGCACGAAGCCGACGCGCGCGCCCGCGAGGCCGTACGCCTTGGACACCGAGTGCACGACGACCGCGCGGGGCCGCAGGCGCGGGTGCATCCACGCCGAGGCCGGTTCCTCGTCGAACCACAGCTCCTCGTAGACCTCGTCCGAGATCACCCAGAGGCCGTGTCGCTCCGCCACCGCGGCGATCGCGTCGAGGTGCACGTCCCGCAGCATCCAGCCAGTCGGGTTGTGCGGCGTGTTGACGTAGAGGGCCGCCGTGCGCGGCGTGACGAAGGACTCGAGGTAGGCCTCGATCGCGGCGCGATCGCCCATCGCCTCGAGGCGATCCCAGAAGGGCACCTCCATCGCACGCCCGCCGCGGCGCTGTGTCGTGCCTCGCACGAGCGGCCAGAACGGCGCGAGCAAGAGCAGCTCGTCGCCGGGGGAGAGCAGGGCGTCGACGACGACCGCGATGCCCGCCGTCGCGCCCGAGACCACCTGCACCAGCTCGCGGTCGAGCCGAGCACCGGAGCGCCGCTCGACGTGCGCGAGGATCGCATCGAGCAGCGCGGGCTCGCCCTGGACCGGCGCGTAGTTGTGGAGGCGATGGTGATCGACCGATCGGATCGCCTCGGCGCGCGCGCCCTCGTACGGCTCGAGGTAGGTGTCCCCGACGTGCAGCGGATACGTCTTTCCACCGCGCTCACGCGCACGCGCGACCAGCTTGGAGAACACGGCATCCGACAAGCCCACGGAGCTCTCGGCGACCTCGGGGAAACGCGGCATCGCGGCGATGGTAGCCCACCCGCGCATCGTCACGGGCACGCGCCTTGCGGAGGTGGCTGCGCGCGAGACTGGTGGCACAGGCTGCGCACATGCTGGAGAAGGTGACGAAACGCTCGCTCGTCGCTCGGCTCGGATCCGTGCTCGTCCTCCTCGCACCATTGGCTCTCGGAGCCGCGGGCTGCATGACCCACACCCGCGCCGACGACGCCGGCGCCTCGCCTGATGCGCATGTCGTGGGCGGGTGCGATGGATGCTCCGGCGGACGCGACACGCCGCCCGATCCGTGCGCGAGCCGAGACGCGCGCGGCGAGGGCGCTTGCGAGGCCGAGCTCGGGTACGTGTGGCTCGGCGGCGGTTGCTGGCCGATCTCGGGCTGCTCGTGTGTCGGCGCGGACTGCGCGTCGCTCGCGCCGACCGCCGAGGCGTGCCTCGCCGAGCACGCGAGCTGCGACCGGTTCTGCGGCGGGCTCGCCGAGGTCGACGGCTGCCTCCCGAACGAGTACTGCGACTATCCCGACGGCTCGTTCTGCGGCGGGGACGACTCGGGCGGCCTCTGTCGTGCGCGCCCGACGGAGTGCCCCGATCCCGGTGGGATTCTCGTCTGCGGCTGCGATGGCAACGAGTACATCGGCGAGTGTGCTGCGAACCTCGTGGGCGTCGACGTCGCGTCCGAGGGGCCGTGTGTGACCACGCACGCCTACGACACCGCGATGGCAGAGGCGGACTGCGGCCCGGCGGACGGACCCGCGTGGACGATCACCCTCACGACCGATCGCACGACGTGCGACGAGACGCGCAGCGACGGCTCGCTGCAGATCAGCGTGTGGCACGCCCTCGAGCGCGCGGCGCCGGAGACGACCTACACGCTGCGCACCGACTTCACGGGCGACGGCAGTGCGTCGATCTGCGGCGTGCCCGGTGAGCCCTGCGCGCAGGCGGAGGGCACGATCGTCTTCCACGTCTTCGCCGCGGGTGAGGTCGCGCGCTTCGACTTCGATCTCCGCACGGCAGACGGCCGCCGCTTCGCGGAGTCGAACGTCGAGGTCGCGCGCTTCTGGTGTCGCACCACGAGCCCGGGCTGCGGCTGACCGGCGCGCCGCGCGGCGCTATCCTCGCGGTCCCTATGGAGCTCTCCCAACTCACGCACGACGAGGTCCTCGTCCTCGTCGGCTTCATGCGCGTCGTCATCCAGGCCGATGGCGAGTTCTCGAACGCCGAGCGCGAGCACGTCGCGCTCGTGCGCACGGCGCTCGGCACCGATCGCTTCACCAAGGCGATGCTCGAGGCCACGGACGCGTTCCCCGACAACGAGTCGCTCAAGAACGCGACCAAGGCCATCACGCGCCCCGAGGCGCGCCGCGTGATCCACGACGTGCTGGTGAAGGTCGCCGAGAGCGACACGATGACGTCCGAGGAGGAGAAGCCCCTGCGCTGGATCGAGTCGTGGTGGGAGCTGCCCCGCAAGTGATCCCCGAGATTCCCGTCGAGGGCCGATCGCGCGAGACGAAGATCCGGCGCGATGCGCGCGGGCGATGGTGGAACGACGACGCGGAGATCACGCATCCGTCGCTCTGCCGTGCCTTCGACGCGTGGATCGAGCGCGCCGAGGACGGCCGCTACTGCCTGAAGAACGACGTCAACTGGGCGTACGTGGCCATCGAGGGCGCGCCGCTCTTCGCGCGCCGCGCGCGCATCGAGGCCGACGCGCTGATCGTGGCGCTGTCGGATGGTCGCGAAGAGGTGGTGGACCTCGTGGGTCTGCGGGAAGGGGCGGGCGGCTCTCTCGCCTGCGACGCGCGCGGCGCCACGATGCCGTGCAGCTTCACGTCGGCCGCGATGATGGACCTCGCGCCGCACCTCGACGAGGACGCGCGCGGCGCGTTCCTCCGTGTGGGCAGCCAGCGCGTGCGGCCCGCGCGCGTGACCGATCCGCTCGTGCCGTTCCGCGGCGCCGTGGTAGAGCCGGAGCCCGCATGAGGCCCATCTCGCGAGAAGACGTCGTCGCCGCGCTCGTGGTGCTCGCGCTCGGGGCACCGCTCGCGTACATGCTGGCCAGCGCCTTCGCCGACGGCGAGACGCGGCGACGCGAGGCGCCTCTGCGGTCGTTGCTCGGCGACGACGCCTACGAGGCGCTCGTGCGCGGTCGCCCGACCGACGTGCACTACCTCGGCAACGATCGTCTGGTGCCCGACTTCGAGCTCCAGGATCAGGACGGCAACACCTTCCGCATGGCCGACGCGCGCGGCCGCGTGGTGGTCCTCAACTTCTGGACCGTGACCTGCGGCCCGTGCATCGAGGAGATGCCGAGCCTCGTCGAGCTCTCCCGCATCGTCGCCGACCGCGACGACGTCGAGCTCGTGACGATCTCGACCGATCGCACGTGGGACGACGTGCGCACGGTGATCCCCGAGGGAACGCCGCTCCGCGTGCTGCTCGATCCCGATCGCTCCGTCGTGCGCGGTCGGTTCGGCACGCGCATGTACCCCGAGACCTGGATCGTCGATCGACGCGGCGTCATCCGCCTGCGCATCGATGGGGCTCGACCCTGGTCGAGCGCGATCGCGGTCGACGCGATCGAGTCGTTCCTCTAGACCCCCGTCCAAGGAGCAGACGATGTCGCTCGCGAAGAAGCTGCTCATCAAGGCCGGACAGCGCGTGCTCGTGCTCCGCGCGCCGCAGACAGCGCTCGACGCCATCGCCCCGCCCGCGGGCGTGGAGCTCTCGACGGGCAACGCGGCGCGCGGTCCCTTCGACGTCGTCCTCATCTTCGTCTCGAGCGCCAAGGGCCTCGGCGATCACGCTCCCAAGGCGATCACGGCCGTGAAGCCCGAGGGTGTGCTCTGGTTCGCGTACCCGAAGAAGGTGTCCGGCGTGGAGTCGGACCTGAGCCGCGACGGTGGCTGGCAGCCGCTCGTCTCGCGCGGCTGGGGGCCGGTCGCGCAGGTCGCGATCGACGCGACGTGGAGCGCGGTGCGCTTCAAGCCCGAGGCCGAGGTCGAGCGAAAGAACCCCGGTCAGCTGCCCGGCGCCATGAGCAAGGCGAGCAAGACCGCGAGCTCGAGCGGCGCCGTCAAGCGCCCCGTCGCGGACCTCGTGGTGCCCGACGAGCTCACCGACGGTCTGAAGAAGGACAAGGCCGCCAACGCCACGTGGAAGGCGCTCGCGCCCTCTCACAAGCGCGAGTACGTGACGTGGATCGCCGAGGCGAAGAAGCCCGAGACCCGCGCGCGCCGCATCGCGCAGGCGCTCGGCATGCTCGCGCAGGGCATCCGCGATCGGAACGAGAAGTACCGCGGCTGAAAACCGGGACGGTCCTGCAGAGTTGCAGAAACCGGGACGGTCCTGCAGAGTTGCAGAAACCGGGACGGTCCTGCATTCCTGCTCCGGATCGCCGCGCCCGCGCCCGACCGTGGGGCATCGTGTGAGGATTCTCGCGCCGCGGATCGGAGCGGCTGCGACCTCTCTCCACAGCGAGGCGTCGACGCGCTTCGCGTCGCTCGGAGGAACCGATGACTCGTCACTGCACTTCGCTCTCGCTCGCCGCGCTCCTGGTCTCCCTCGCGGGCTGCGGCGGTGGCACCGCCCCTGCCGAGGACGCGGGCGCGGGCCCCGAGCCCGACACGGGCGCGAGCGAGCTCGATGCCTTCGGCGCGGTCGGAGGCGATGCCTTCGTGGTCGTTGCCGACGACGCCTTCTCGGCGTCGGACGACGCCTCCTCGAGCGACGACGCGCGCCGCATGGACAGCGGGACGATCCTCGCCACGTACGACGGCGGCGATCCCTTCGACGACGACGGCGGACTCGGCGATCCCGCGTGGGTGAGCGTCGAGGTGCTCACCGACGGCACGGGCTGCCCGCCGCTCGTCGCGTGCGGCGGCGACGTGGTCGGCACGTGGGACGTGACCGGCGGCTGCTTCGAGCTGCCCATCGAGGGCGAGCTCTCGCGCTGCCCCGGTGCGGCCGTCACGCGGCGCGAAGGCCAGGCGCGCGGCCGCGTGACGTTCGACGGCGCCTTCGCGCGCCGCGTCGCGCAGTCCGAGGTGCTCGTGGAGATCACGGTGCCCGCGATCTGCGCCTCGCTCGTGTCGTGCGCGACGATCGAGTCGACGATCCGCTCGAGCGGCGCGCCCGACTCGGTGTGCGTGACCGAGGCGGACGGCTCTTGCCGCTGCGCCGCGCGGCAGGTCAGCGCCATCGACGACGCGGACGGCTACACGATCGAGGGCAACCAGATCGTCTCCGCGACGCTCGCTCGCCGCTGGGACTACTGCATCGACGGCACCTCGCTCCGCTACGAGGACGTGACCCCCGGCGCGACCGCGCGAGAGCCCGGAATCATCGAGCTCGGCCGGCGCTGAGCCGCGCCGCGATGCGCGGAGGGCGCGGACACGCTACCCATCGGCGGCCGTGAGGTACGCGGCAGCGCATCGAGGAGCGGATCGTGGGAGCACAGTGGAAGCAGAAGGGCCGTGAGGCCGCGGCGAAGAGCAAGGGCAAGATCTTCGACAAGCTCGCGCGCGAGATCGCGGCCGCGGCCAAGAGCGGGGGCGCCGATCCGGGCTCGAACCCGCGGCTGCGCATGGCGCTCGAGGCGGCGAAGAAGGCCTCGGTCACCAAGGACACGATCGAGCGCGCGATCAAGAAGGGCTCGGGGCAGCTCGACGACGGCGTGCAGTACGACACCGTCTTCTACGAGGGCTTCGCGCCGCACCAGGTGCCGGTCATCGTCGAGTGCCTGACCGAGAACAAGAACCGCACGTCGTCGAACATCCGTGTGCTCTTCCGCAAGGGACAGCTCGGCTCGACGGGCACCGTGTCGTGGGACTACCAGCGCGTGGGTCAGGTCGAGGCGATGCCGCCCGGCGCGCTCTCGGGCCCGGGCGCCATCGATCCCGAGGAGGCGGCGATCGAGGCCGGTGCGCAAGAGGTCGAGCTCGATGGCGAGGGCGGCGCGCTCTTCTACACCGAGCCCACCGACCTGGATGCCGTGGCCAAGGCGCTCGGCGAGCGGAAGTGGAACGTGACGGCCGCCAAGCTCGCGTGGCGCCCGAAGAACCCCGTCGCGCTCGACGACGAGGCCAAGCGCAGCGAGGTCGAGGCGTTCTTGTCGGCGATCGACGAGGACGACGACGTGCAGGCGATCTACCCGGCGCTGGGCTGAGACGGCCGTTCGCCGCGAGCTCTGCACCATGCCCTTCTCGAGCCTCACGCCGACCCTGCGTCTCCTCGCGCCGGCGCAGGTCTCGACGGGGCAGGTCTTCGCGGTGACGCTGGAGATCGAGACGAACGCGCCGATGGAGCCCGAGTGGCTCGAGCTGACAGTCCTCGTGGAGGACGGCTACTGGCCGCCGAGCCTGTCCCAGTCCTTGTTGGCAGAGCCCTTCGAGCCTCTGCGCGCGCGCCTCGAGCGGCCGCTCATCCCGGCCGGCATGTCCCGTCACGACGCCTGGTTCGAGATCCCCGGGACGCATCCGCCCTCGTACGAGAGCACCTGGGCGTACGTCCGGTATCGGATCACGGCACGGCTCTCGATTCCGTGGTGGCCCGACGCGACGGCGTCCTGGCCGCTGCACGTGACTCAGAAGAGCGTGGAGGTCGCCCCCCGGAGCGCGGTGGTCGCGAGGAACGGGATGGAGGTGGCGCTGGAGTCCGACCGCGTCGCGGTGAGCGGCGTGCTCGGCGGGCGGGTGGCGGTGCTCGCCGACCATCCCGCGCCGGTCCCGGTCGACTTCGTCCTCCGCGAAGTGATCGACCCGCATCACAGCCGAACCTACGACCGAGTCATCCCGCGGGCGCGCTGCTCCGTGGTGGTTCCAGGTGGCTCGCGCGAAGGTGTCGCGTTTCGCATCGCGATCGATCGGACGTTCACCCCGACCTTCCAAGGCCGGAGCTTCTCGAGACACTGGGAGCTCGCCTGCACGACCGCGGGTCCTGGGCCGTTGGAGTTCCTGACGCGTCACGAGTCCATCCTGCAGATCGAGATCGTCGAGTCGGCGCCCCTCGCGGCGCTCTCTCAGAGCCTCGTGGCCCCCATGGTCGGCGATGCACGGGTCGATGGGATCATCCGCGAGGTCGCGCGGACCACGGGCTGGACGGCCGAGGGCACGCGGCTCAGCCGTTCCTTTCGCACCCCCCAAGGCGACGTTCACGCGCGCGTCGATTGGACCACACGCGGCGCACAGGCCGATTTCGATGCCGTGGCGACGTTGCCGTCACTCGGCCTCGGGCTGCAGGTGCTGCGCGCTGGGCCACTCGGCATCGTGGGAGGGGACATCGAGCTCGGCGAGTGGAGCTTCGATGTCGAGAACAGCGTCCAAGCGCGCGACCCGGCGCAAGCGAAGGCGCTGCTGACCCCGATGGTTGCGAGATTCGCGTATCTGCTCACGCGTCTCGATGACCACACCGTCGCGATGGAGCTCCGCGGTACCTCCTCGACGGCCGAGGCCTTTGGGGCGTTCGTCCACGCCGTCGAGCAGGCTCTGGGCACCCTCTCCGCGGCGGTCGATCGGCTCCCGGCGCCCGTCGGCACTCACGTGGACGACGCGGAAGCGCGCCGGATCGCGAGCCTTCTCCGAGGGACGTACCACCCCGGAGATCTCGCGATCCGCGGAACCATCGAGGACCGCACCGTCGAGATCGTGCCCCTCTTCGAGAGCAGCAGGGTGATCGCGCTGCGCGTCGTGGTCTCACCCGTCGCCAACGCCGCGCTGCGCTTCGATGCACGACAGGCTGGGGATCTCACGGCGCTCTCCGCGCCCGCGCGGCATCTCCTCGCCAGCTTGCCTCCCGACGTGTCTCTCTCGATCGCAGACGGCGTCGGCACCGCCTGGATCGCCGTGCCGGCGATGCGTCCCACCCCCATCGAGCATGCGCGAGGGTGGTCGCTGGCAGGGCTCCTCGTGCAGCTGTCTCGCGCGCTCGGCACCGAGCGCGGGGTCTTTCGCTGAACGCTCGCGTCTCCCCACACCCTGCGGGTCCGGCTCGGGTGGCATGATGCCGCCATGAAGATCGTCTGGGACCTCTTCCGCGACTGGGCCGCTCGCACCGACGCGGACGGGCGTCGTGTGATCGTTCCGGTGCTCGGCACGGGCTTCAACGCGCAGGCGGGCGCGAAGAAGGACTGGGGTGATCTGCTGCGCGACGTGCAGCGCGCGGTGAAGGTGCACGTCGATCTCCCCGAGGGCGCGGGCCTCGTGGGCAACACCACGCTCGCGTGGGAGGCGATGGTGCTCGCGCTCTCGCACGCGCGGAACCGCAAGCCCTCGGAGGTCGAGGACGAGCTGCTCGAGGTGGCGGCCGACTTGCTCGACAAGAGCTACCCGCCCGAGGGCCCGACCGCCGCGTTCGCCGAGGCGTTCCTCTCTCACCGCTTCCGAGACGTGATGAGCTTCAACTTCGATCGCGTGCTCCACGTCGAGGGCGCGCGATGGCGACACGCGGCGCGCACGTTCTCGAAGACGCGCTCCCACCTCGCGCGAGAGGACGGCACGCGGCTCTGGCATCCGCACGGCGCGACGAAGTGGCCGCGTTCGCTGCGCCTGGGCATGCGCAACTACGGCACCTACCTGAAGGAGCTCGAAGACGCGCGGAGCGCCTACAAGGACGAAGAGGAGGGGCTCAAGCGACGCCTCCTCCCCGAGCTCTTCGTCGGCGGCCGCCAGCGCCGCGCGAGCACGGCGCCGCAGCGAGATCGGCTGTGGGCCGCGCACCGCGAGGTCGCGAGCAGCTGGCTCACCGTGGCGATGAACGCGCCGCTCGTGATGATCGGCCTCGGCATGGGCCGCGAGGAGTGGCCCCTCTGGTGGTTTCTCAACCAGCGTGCGCGCAACCACGCGCGGCGCGACATCGAACGACCGGTGTTCGTGTTCATGCGACGTCCCGAGGCCGAGTCGTTTCGTGTCGCGTGCGAGCTCGCGAACGTGCAGCTCCTCACCTTCGAGACGTTCCCCGCGGGCTGGGATCGCCTGCTGGGCGTGCTCGACGCGACGCGGCCGCGCGCGGCGGCCCCGCGTCGGAGCGTGCCCGCGAAGAAGACGCAGGTGGCGCGATGATCACGGCGCGCGTGGTGCGGATCCGCGAGCCGGGTGACGCGAGCGTGCTCGAGCTCGTGGAGCGTCCGATGCGCGATCCCGGTCCGGGGGAAGTGCGCGTGCTCGTGAAGGCCGCGGGCCTCAACCGAGCGGACATCCTGCAGCGGCGGGGCGTGTACCCCGCACCGGCCGGCGTCGCCCCCGACGTGCCGGGGCTCGAGTTCGCAGGCGTCGTCGAGGCCGTGGGTCTCGAGGTGCGCGAGGTCCAGAGCGGCGACCGCGTGATGGGCATCACCGGTGGCGGCGCGATGGCCTCGCACGTGATCACGCACGCGCGCGAGCTCGTGCGGATCCCCGAGCCGATGAGCTTCACGGACGCGGCCGCGATCCCCGAGGTCTTCTTCACCGCGTGGGACGCG
>JBILLJ010000280.1:0-5351 GCA_044376125.1 Sandaracinaceae bacterium | reverse complement strand
TCACGCCGTCGCAGGCTCCCGTCGAGGCGCGCACGCGCGGCGACCACCGAGACGTAGGGCGGGGGCTCGTCCCCCGCCTCGTCCGCAGTTCATCCGGCCGATGGCCGACTGACCGTCACGCAGTCGCACGGTCGCATCGAGGTGCGCACGCGACGCTGATTCCCATGCACCGAGCAACGCCGATTGCCATGCACGATGTGACCGTCACGCGGCCGAGCACCGTCGCCGAGCACCTCGGCCTCGCGACTGGAGGTCGCGTTCCCGCGAATGCGCCCGGCAGGTCCGAGGGGAGTCGCGAGCATGGCGACCGCGCACTCGCACCCTGACGCAACGCGCGCCACGGCTTCGCCCCCGTCAGAGGGTCAGTTCGAGCATCGCGACCGCGCTGTCGTGCGCTGACGCGACACGGGCAGCGGCGCCCGCTGCGTCGCGCAACGGCAGACGCGGCGCGCGCCACGACCATCGCTGCGTCGCGGACGCGAAACACGAGGCTCATGCGTCGTGCCTCTCCCCTCGGCCCTGCCGGGCCCTTCGCGCTGTCCTCGCAGCAAGCCCGCGAGCACGCGACGTGACCACCGAGACGTAGGGCGGGGGCTCGTCCCCCGCCTTCGACCACAGTCCATCCGGCCGATGGCCGACTGACCGTCACGCAGTCGCAGGCTCCCGTCGAGGTGCACACGCGAGGCGACCACCGTGACGTAGGGCGGGGGCTCGTCCCCCGCCTCTTCCGTAGTCCATCCCGGCCGATGGTCGACTGACCGTCACGCAGTCGCACGGTCCCGTCGAGGCGCGCGCGCGACGCGGATTCCCATGCGCCGAGCAACGCCGATTGCCATGCACGATGTGACCGTCACGCGGCCGAGCACCGTCGCCGAGCACCTCGGCCTCGCGACTCGAGGTCGCGTTCCCGCGAGCGCCCGGCAGGTCCGAGGGGAGTCGCGAGCATGGCGACCGCGCACTCGCACCCTGACGCAACGCGCGCCACGGCTTCGCCCCCGTCAGAGGGTCAGTTCGAGCATCGCGACCGCGCTGTCGTGCGCTGACGCGACACGGGCAGCGGCGCCCGCTACGTCGCGCAACGGCAGACGCGACGCGCGCCACGACCATCGCTGCGTCGCGGACGCGAAACACGCGGCTCATGCGTCGTGCCTTTCCCCTCGGCCCTGCCGGGCCCTTCGCACTCTCCTCGCAGCAAGCCCGCGAGCACGCGAGGCGACCACCGAGACGTAGGGCGGGGGCTCGTCCCCCGCCTTCGACCGCAGTCCATCCGGGCGATGGCCGACTGACCGTCACGCAGTCGCACGGTCGCCCCGAGGCGCGCAGGCGAGGCGACCACCGAGACGTAGGGCGGGGGCTCGTCCCCCGCCTTCGTCCGTGGAGTCCTCTTGCGCGAGCCCGCTCGAGGGGCCGAGTGCGGGGCACGCCGCGCCCACAAGCGAGCGTCCCTCCTCACGACCCCGCAGCAGAGTGACCGATCGGCCACGCGCGACCGATCAGAAGAAGCCCATGGGCTTGGGGTCGTAGCTGACGAGCAGGTTCTTCGTCTGCTGGTAGTGCGCGAGCATCACCTTGTGCGTCTCGCGGCCGATGCCGGACTGCTTGTAGCCGCCGAACGCCGCGTGCGCGGGGTAGAGGTGGTAGCAGTTGGTCCACACGCGGCCGGCCTGGATCGCGCGGCCCGCGCGGTACGCGGTGTTCATGTCGCGCGTCCACACGCCGGCGCCGAGGCCGTAGAGCGTGTCGTTCGCGATCGCCATCGCCTGATCGAAGCCGTCGAACTTCGTGACCGACACGACCGGCCCGAAGATCTCCTCCTGGAACACGCGCATCGAGTTCTGTCCCTCGAAGATCGTCGGCGCGACGTAGTAGCCGTCCTCGAGGCCGCTGAGCTTCACGCGCTCGCCGCCGCAGAGGACCTTGGCGCCTTCCTTCCGCCCGATGTCGATGTAGCCGAGGATCTTGTCGAGCTGCTCCTTGGAGGCCTGCGCGCCCACGCGCGTCTCGGTGTCGAGCGGGTTGCCGGGCACGATGCCGCGGGTCCGGCTCGCGGCCATGTCGAGGAACGCGCCGTAGATCTTCGCGTCGACGAGCGCGCGCGAGGGGCACGTGCAGACCTCGCCCTGGTTCAGCGAGAACATCGCGAAGCCCTCGAGCGCCTTCTGGCGGAAGTCGTCGTCCCGATCGAGCACGTCGCCGAAGAAGATGTTGGGGGACTTGCCGCCGAGCTCCAGCGTGACGGGCACGATGTTCTCGGACGCGTACTGCATGATGAGGCGGCCGGTGGAGGTCTCGCCGGTGAACGCGACCTTCGCGACGCGCCGGCTCGACGCGAGCGGCTTGCCCGCCTCGAGGCCGAAGCCGTTCACCACGTTGAGCACGCCGGGCGGCAGGATGTTCGCGACGAGCTCCGCGAAGAGCATGATCGTCGCGGGCGTCTGCTCCGCGGGCTTGAGCACCACGCAGTTGCCGGCCGCGAGCGCGGGCGCGAGCTTCCACGCGGCCATCAGCAGCGGGAAGTTCCACGGGATGATCTGCGCCACCACGCCGAGCGGCTCCTTGAAGTGGTAGGCGACCGTGTGCTCGTCGAGCTCGGCCGCCGAGCCCTCCTCCGCGCGCAGGCAGCCCGCGAAGTAGCGGAAGTGATCGATCGCGAGCGGGACGTCGGCCGCGAGCGTCTCGCGGATCGGCTTGCCGTTGTCCCAGGTCTCGCTGACCGCGAGCATCTCGGCGTTGGCCTCCATCGCGTCGGCGATCTTGAGCAGCAGGCGAGAGCGCTCGGCCGGCGAGGTCTTGCCCCAGCGCTCGCGCGCCCCGTGCGCCGCATCGAGCGCACGCTCCACGTCACGCTCGGTGGAGCGCGCGAACTCCGCGAAGGGCTTGCCGTCCACCGGCGAGGTGTTCTCGAAGTACTTCCCCTCGGCGGGTGGGACCCACGCGCCCCCGATGAAGTTGCTGTAGCGGCTCTGGTAGCGGACCTTCGAACCCTCGGTGTTCGGCTTCGCGTAGATCATGCTCGTGCTCCTCCGCGCCTCGCGCGTCTGGTGTGTCGCCACGCCTCCGCAGAGGCCGTGCCGAGGGCTGTGACGCGAAAAGCCGAGTCGTCTCGTCGGGCACTGTCTCGAAACGCGACAGGTGGAGCGCGTCCATCGACTGCGCCCTTGCGACAGGCCGCTCCAGCCGGCACGGTCGAGGGATGTCGGCCTCGGGTCCCTTGCGCCTCGACGACCCCGGCGAGCGTGGCTGGCGCTCGCTGCACGCGTCGCTCGCGAGCGGCGCCCCGCGCGGCGACGACGCGGGCCCCGGCCTGGGCGCGCTCGCTCGCACGTGGGCACGCGCGGCCCGCCTCGGGGCCCCCGTCGAGGGCCTCGGCACCGAGGAGCGGCTCGTGCGCGGCGCGAGCCTGATCGAGCGCACCGAGCCCCTCGAGCTCCTCTGGTCCGCGGCGCCCGGGCTCGTCGAGCGTGCGCTCAGCCACGAGGCGCTGCGCGACTTCTCGCTGCTCTTCGCGGATCGCGCCGGCCTCGTCACGCGCGCCATCGGCGGCGGCGGCTTCGCCGACACGGCGCGCGCGCTGCACCTCATCGAGGGAGCCACCTGGAGCGAGGAGGCCCGCGGCACCAACGCGATCGGCACCGCGATCGCGGAAGCGCGGCCCGTGGCGGTCGAGGGCTTCGCGCACTTCGGGCGCCGCTACCACGGCCTCGTCTGCTACGCGGCGCCCGTGCACGATCCGTCGGGCGCGTTGGTCGCCGTGCTCGACGCGACGAGCTCGCGCGAGGTGATCGACGTGCGCGACGCCACGATCGGCGTGCGCGCGCTCGAGGCCGTCGCGGCCACCGCGCGCGCGCTCGAGGAGATGCTGCGTCTGCGCGCGTACACCTCGGCCGGTCACGCGGTCGGCCGCGTGCTCACGCGCTCGCTCGAGCGCATCGGCTGTCCGGTGCTCCTCGTGGAGCCGCCCGGCCGCATCGCGCGCTCGAACGAGAGCGCGCGCGTCTCGCTCGCGGTGCCCGGTGCGTCCGTGTCGATCGAGACGACGCTGCGCCTCTCCTGGGAGGCGCTCGCGCGCGAGGCCCTCGCACCGTCGATCGGAGGCCTCCTCGTCGAGGACGCGCTTCGTCGCGCGAGCTGGCGCCTGAAGGCCGAGCCGGTGGAGGCGGCCGATGGAACACTGCTCGCGGTGATCGCCTTCCTCGAGCGCGCGGGCGCCTCGCCGTCGCGTCGCCTCGAGGAGCCCAGGGCCAGCGCCACCTCACGCGCGAGCGAGCGCGCCTTCGAGCCGATCTTCGCGCGCGACGGGGCGGTGCGCTCCGCGGTCGAGCTCGCGAAGAAGGTCGCGCCGAGTGATCTGCCCGTGATGCTCCTCGCGGAGACGGGCTCGGGCAAGGAGCTCTTGGCGCAGGCGATCCATGCCGCGAGCAAGCGCGCGCAGGGGCCCTTCGTCGCTCTCAATTGCGGCTCGATCGTGCCCTCGCTGCTCGAGAGCGAGCTCTTCGGTCACGCGCCGGGCGCCTTCACGGGCGCCTCGCCCCGCGGCCGCACGGGCCTGCTCCACGCGGCCACCGGCGGCACGCTCTTCCTCGACGAGATCGGCGAGATGCCGCTCTCGATGCAGACCTCGCTCTTGCGTGTGCTCGAGTCGGGCACGTACCTCCGCGTCGGCGAGACGCGCGAGAGCAAGGCCGACGTCCGCGTGGTCTGCGCCACGTGCAAGAACCTCGTCGAGATGGTGAAGGTGGGCTCGTTCCGCAACGATCTCTACTTCCGCCTCAAGGGCGTGATCCTGCGCATCCCGCCGCTGCGCGAGCGTCGCGATCGCGTCGCGCTGGCCGAGCAGCTCCTCTCCCGCGCGGGCGAGGCGCGGCCTCTCTCGCCCGCGCTCGTTCGCTTCCTCGAGACCTACGCGTGGCCCGGCAACGTGCGCGAGCTGCGCACGGTGCTCGACGTGGTCCGCGTGCTGGCGGGCGATGCCTCCGAGCTCGACGCAGCGCACCTGCCGCCCGATCTCGCCCCGTCGCTCCCGACCCTCGACGACGAGCCCGAGCTCGAGGTCCCCGATCCGCTCGCCGCGCTCGAGGCGAGCGTGGTCGGCCGCGCCCTCGAGGAGCTCGGGGGGAACGTCAGCGCCGCCGCCCGCAAGCTCGGCGTCGCGCGGTCCACCGTGTACCGGATGATGGAGCGCTACGGCCTCAAGAAGGGTTGACCTGGGCCGAACGAGTCACCGAGCGCTTCCGGGTCACTGTGCCCACCGAGCCACCGAGCGCTTCAGGGTCACTGTGCCCACCGAGTCACCGAGCGCTTCCGGGTCACTGCGCCCACCGAGCCACCGAGCGCTTCAGGGTCACTGTGCC
>JBILLJ010000279.1:0-5354 GCA_044376125.1 Sandaracinaceae bacterium | reverse complement strand
CGCTCGTCAGCCTCTCGATCGGAACCGCTCGGTACGATATCTTCTTGGCCATGGGGACGACCTCCTTCGCCCCGATCTTCGTCGGGATCTCGAGGCGTCCCCATGCTTGCTACAGACGACTACGCTCCGGTCGCGTCGCACCACGCTGAGGACCTCCATCATCGAGCGGACGGTCTTGTCGAGGATCCGCAAGAGCTCGTACTCCTCGTCCTCCTCGAGGCCGATCACCGCGTGCCGCATCGCCATGTCGACAACTGGCTCGAGCGCTTGCTCGAACGCCAGCCCCTTGGGCGTCAGGCGCACCAGGCGCCTGCGACGGTCCTGCGCGTCGACCTTGATGGTCACGAGCTTCTGCTCTCCGAGCTTGGCCACCAACCGGCTCACCCCCGCCGCGTCGAGGCCGGCGTCGAGCGCGAGCTCCTGCTGCGAGAGCTGACCCTCCGTGCTCAGGCGCAGGAGCACCGCGTACATGGGCGCGGTCGCCCCCATCGGCGCGAGGATGCGGTTGAGCTCGACGGTCGCGAGCCGTCTGAGGAACCTGAAGCGTTTGGCCACCTCGCGCGACACGTGCGCGCGCGGCAGCGTCGTGAGGTCGAGCGGAGGGAAAGAGTCCGTCATGGCACCGTGCAGAGTACCCCGCGCCGGGTCCCCGCGCCGCATGGGGACGGTGAGGTCGGTCAAGCCCGTTCGTTGCCACGAGGGGCCGCCGCTGCTACCGGGTGGCCCCATGGGTATGCTCGATCTCTCTCAGGAGTGCCTCGACGCGGCGGAGGGCAAGTTCCCCCCGCCGGTGATCGGGCCGGACGGCAGGAAGGCCAAGCCCCCGCTTCGCCTCCAGGTCTTCAAGAACCTCTTCCTCGAGAAGTGGTTCGCGCAAGCTCACCCCATCACCCCGGGGATCTGGTTCGGCGGCTTCGTCGTCTACGGGCTGTACGCCGGCTTCCTGGCCCATTCGTGGCTCGCATTGCCGCTCTTCTTCGGCGGTGTGCTGATCACGACGTTGATCGAGTACTGCCTGCACCGCTTCCTCTTCCACTTCAAGGCCACGACGCAGTTCGAGCGCCTGCAGCTGTTCCTCCTGCACGGCTATCACCACGAGTTCCCCAACGATCCGATGCGCCTGGTCCTGCCGCCGATCGGCATCTGGCCCGTGGCCGCCATCATCGGGACGATCTGGTACTTCGTCTTCGGCGCGTACTTCTGGCCCGTCTTCGCGGGCACCGCGGCGGGCTACATCGCCTACGACTGGACCCACTACTACACGCACCACTTCAACCCGAAGAGCGGTCCGGGGCGCTGGCTGAAGCGCTACCACATGCTCCATCACCACGACTCGCCCAACCACCGCTACGGGATCACCTCGCCGCTGTGGGATGTGCTGCTCGGCACCTACCTCTCGACGAGGAAGCTGGTGCGCGAGGGCGGCCGACACGCGCCCGAGCCCACGCAGTCCGCCGACGCCTCGAGCGCGCAGGCCTGAGGCGACACGCCGAGCGATGGCCCACGTCCCGCCGCTCGGCGTTCCGCTCGACGAGGTCCGCGCCGAGCTCGACCGCATCCGCCATCCCCTGCGGATCGCGATCCGCCGCGCGAAGAACCCATTCAACGTCGGCGCGATCATCCGCACCGCGCATTCTTTCCTCGTGCGCGAGATCCTCCTCATCGGCGTCGAGCCCTACTACGAGCGCGCCGCGATGGGGATGCACCGGTACGAGCACATCCGTGAGGTGGAGAGCGAGGAGGCCTTCGTCGCGCTCGCCCGGCGCGAGGGCTGGTACCTCTCGGTGCTCGAGAAGGATGACGCGAACGTCCCTCTCTGGGATGCGATCCTGCCGCGCGAGACGGTGATCGTGGTCGGCAACGAGGACGAGGGCGTGGGCCGTGAGATCCTCGAGGCTGCGAGCGAGGTGATCGCCATCCCGATGTATGGCCTCAACCACAGCTACCCGATGACCGTGGCCTCCGGCATCGCGCTCGCCGAGTGGGCGCGGCGCCACGCGCGCTGATCGGGCCGATCCGGTGGAACCTCCGTAGCTTCGGCTCTGCCACCGACGCTGTGCCCTTCGCCAGCTCGCCTCGCGTGCTTCCGGGCGTCGCGTGCGGAACCTCTGGCTACCTGGCGGATCGCGACGCTCGCAGCGCGCCCCCGCGATGGCTCGCGTCTGATAGATTCGGGTGGCGATGACGAACCCGCAGCCGAGCCCGCCCCACAGCGTCCGGGTGGGGCAGATCGCCGCTGCGCGGTATCGCCTGCTGCGCCTTCTGGGCTCGGGTGGGATGGGCGAGGTCTACGAGGCCGAGCACGTCGCGGTCGGCAAGCGCGTCGCGGTGAAGTGTCTGTGGCCCGCGCTCTGGAGCGACCCCGAGCAGGTCGAGCGCTTCGAAAGAGAGGCGCGCGTCGCGAGCATCGTGCAGAGCCCGTACGTCGTCGACGTGATGGACGCCGGGCGGCTCGAGGACGGGGCGCCCTTCCTCGTCACGGAGCTCCTCGAGGGCATGACGCTCGCGCAGCACCTCGCCGACCGCGGTACGCTCCCCATCGATCGGGTCGTCGGCATCGTGCGGCAGGTCGCGACGGGTCTCGCGGCCGCGCACTCCGCGGGGATCGTCCACCGCGACCTCAAGCCCGAGAACGTCTTCCTCGCCGTCCGCGAGGGCGTCGAGACCGTGAAGATCCTCGACTTCGGTGTCTCCAAGTTCCGACGCGAGGAGCTGAGCCAGGAGCTGACCCGCACGGGCGCCGCGATTGGCACGCCCGCGTACATGTCTCCCGAGCAGATCGAGGGCATGCGCGACGTCGACGCGCGAGCGGACGTGTGGTCGCTCGGCGTGATGCTCTTCCGCATGCTGGTGGGCGAGCTGCCCTTCGTCGCCGACAGCTACGCGCGCATGCTCGTCCGCATCATCTCGGACGATCAGGCGCCGCGTGTTCGCACTCGCAACCCCGAGATACCGCGCGACCTCGACGCCATCGTCGCCCGCTGCCTCGAGAAGTCCCCGGCCGGTCGCTACCTCTCCATGACGGAGCTGCTCGCTGCGCTCCCTCGGGGCGCTGCGCCCGCAGGCGACACCGCGCGTGCCGCGGATCACCTCGCGCCCACTTCTCCGCGGGAGAGCACGGACTCTGGCACGCGCGAGAGCCCCGGCGGGAGCGCGCCCGTCGCGACCGGCGCACCCACCGTCGTCGCCCGCCCCGGCTCGGGCGCGACGCCCGCCACGCGCGCGCCGCAGCCCTCCTCTCGGTCCGCCACTCCCCCGACGAGACAGCCGCCCCAGCCGATCGCGCCCGCGTCGCCTGGCCGCGTGGCACCGAGCTCCGGATCGCAGCCACTGGGCTCGGCGACCCCCGCGCGCTCGCCCATCCCCCGCGCGCCCGCGGCGACCGCACCACCCATCGTTCGGGGCGGTCCCAGCAGCGCGGGTGCGCCGTTCGACGCGGTGGTCCTCACCGACGGGCCGCGTCCCCGCCGGGTCTCGGCGGAGGAATTCTTCGCGCTCCCTCTCTCGGCGCGCATCCAGCACGTCATCTCTCGCACCGTCACCTTCCTCAAGGACGGCGTGGAGGTGGACCGGCAGGAAGCGCTGGCGCGCATGCGCGAGCGGTTCGCGAAGTAGCGCGGGTCGACCGGCCGGGGCCTTGATCGAGTGCCCGCAGTCGTGTGACCGTCCTCCCATGAGCACTCTCTACGAGCGCCTGGGTGGCGAGGCCGCGGTCGAGGCCGCCGTCGTACGGTTCTACGAGAAGGTCATGGCTGATCCCAGCCTCGCGCCGTACTTCGAGAACATGGACCTCGGCGCGCAGATCCAGAAGCAGATCGCCTTCATGACGATGGCCTTCGGCGGTCCGTCCAAGTACACGGGCCGCGATCTCCGCACGGCCCATGCCTCGCTCGTGAAGCGTGGCCTGGGTCACGCGCACTTCGACTCCATCGCCCAGCACCTCAAGTCCACGCTCGACGAGCTCGGGGTCCCCGAGGATGTCACCGCCGAGGTCCTCACGATCGTCGGCGGCACGCGCGAGGACGTCCTCGCTGGAGCGCCGTGATGCCCGCCGAGCTCCTCGGCTTCGAGTTGGACGCTGCGCGGCGGGAGCTACCCTTCGACGAGGTCCGCCTGCTCGCTCCGCCTCCGGAGCGACGCATCGACGCGGCCGCCTTCTTCACGCTCCCCCTCGCGCAGAGACTGCGTCACGTCCTCGCCAAGACGGCGATCTTCCTCAAGGGCGGCGCCGAGGTCGACGCCCGTCTCGCGCTCGCCGAGATCCGCTCGACCCGCCTCGCGGGCTGACACGCGCGCGGAGGCCCTTTCCGTGAGCCGCACCTTCGTCACGGGCGGTACTGGCCTCCTCGGCCGGCACCTCATCGAGCGCCTCCTCACCCGGGGCGGCGAGGTCATCCTCCTGGTCCGAGAGGAGCGTCTCGCCGATCACGCCGAGCGTCTCGCCGCGCTGGGCGCGCTCGCGGCCCAGAAGAGCGCGACGCTGCGGGTCGTGCACGGCGACGTGACCGAGCCCTGGCTCGGTCTCGCGAGCGGCGCGCTCGAGCCGACGAGCCTCGATCACGTGTTTCACGTCGCCGGCCACTACGATCTCACCGCCGACCCGCAGGTCCTGCGCGCGGTGAACGTGGAGGGCACCGAGAACCTCCTCGAGTGGCTCGACACACGCGGCTTCCGCGGCGTCCTGCATCACGTCAGCTCGATCGCGGTGGCGGGTGATCACGCGGCCCGCTTCGCCGAGGCCATGCTCGAGGAAGGTCAGGGCTTCCCGACCGAGTACCACCGCACCAAGTACGAATCGGAGAGGCTCGTGCGGGGATCGCGGGTGCGCCACCGCATCTACCGACCTGGGGCGATCGTCGGTCACTCGCGCACGGGCGAGATGGATCGCCTCGACGGCGCCTACTACCTCTTCCGCGGCATCCACGCCCTGCGCGACCTGGTGCCGCGCTGGGTGACGCTCCCCGGTCTCGATGGCGCGCCAGTCTCGATGGTCCCGGTGGACTTCGTGGCCGACGCGATCGACGCCATCGCGCATCGGCCGGGCTTCGATGGCCGCACCTTCCACGTCATCGACGGCGCGCAGCCGAGCTTCCGAGACACGTTCAACTGGGTCGCGGACGCTGCGGGCGGACCGCGCATGGGCAAGCTGCGCCTGGGCAAGCTCGCGAAGTGGATCCCGGGCGGCGGGGATCTCCTGGGCCAGCTCGGCGCGGTGTCGTTCCTGCGGGGCTCCTAGAGCTCGGAAAGCTCGCTTGCTCCGGCCTCGGCAGTGCCGAGGGTGATCCTCTTCGTGACCACGATGGCGATCCGCGTGATCACGATGGTGATCCCGGTGATCACGACGGCGATCCCGG
>JBILLJ010000162.1:0-18430 GCA_044376125.1 Sandaracinaceae bacterium | reverse complement strand
CGTCCTCGGCGATCTCGGCCGCGAGGTCTGGACCGACCGAGTAGTAGGCCGACACGAGCGCCTCGCCGATCGGGTTCGTGAGCAGGTGCCGATCGCGGAAGCGACGCAGGACGCCGATCTCGTCCGCCATCGGCGTGCCATACGCGGCCGTCGCGACGAAGCAGGGCGAGACGGTCGTGAACTCGATCGGTGGCGTCGTGTACTCGGTGACCGCGATGGTGCTCGCGGCGTTGCACGCGTCGGTCGCGCGCACGCCGATCCAGTAGTGCCGCTCGAACGCGAGACCGCCGAGGTCGACCTCGATCGCCTGCCCGGCCGGCACGTCCGTGGGCACCTCGAGCGCGACGTTGTCGAGGCTCGCGGCGTTGGCGGGACGCGCCATGAGGAACGTCGACTCGTCGGTGATCGCGCTGTCCGAGACGCGGACCTCGTAGTGCACGATGCCTTCGTCGTCCGAGGGCGCGACGAACGACACGTGCGCATAGCGGTGGGCGTCGCGGCGCTCGTGGTACTGCGAGACCTCGAGGCCCTGGATGTCCGTGGGCGGACGGTTCAGCCGGCACGCTTCGGCGGCCTGCGAGCGAACGCGGACGCGATACCCACCGGTGCCGATGCGCAGGCGATCCACGCCGCTGCCCGGCTCACCTGTTGGGTCGTCGATGACCGAGTCGTCGATCGGCGTGATCTCGCCCGCGTTCGGGCCGCGCCCCTCGAGCGAGCCGTAGCCCATCGCCTCCGTGGTGCCCGCGACGCCGGTGTCACCGATGGTGACCGGCACGCGGTACACGATCGAAGGCTGCCCGCGGTACGGGTAGCCGTAGTTCATCGCCCAGTAGTCCCACTGCTCCGAGAGCAGCCCCGTGTCCGAGCGCGGCGTCGGGTACTGCGTCGGGCCCCACTCGGGCGCGTAGTCGCCCTCGACGTTGACCTCGACGTAGACGTAGTAGGTGCCGTTCGTCCAGTCGTCGGGCACCGTGAACATGAGGCGCTGCGCGACCTCGCCGGGCGGCGTCGCCGTGGTGACGGCGTCGATCTCCGGCATCACGCGGCGGGCATCCGCGTTGTAGAGGTCCACGTCCGGGTGGTCGTAGCAGCCAGCCTCGCCGCAGCGGCGCACGTCGCGGCGCGGCGGATAGAGCGAGTCGAGCCCCAGGGCGTAGCTCCCCGACGCGCCGGGCGCGCTCTCGGCGGGCTCGCGGTAGCCCGCGGACACGTCCGCCTCGGTGATGTATCGGCCCTTGTCGCTGTTGAAGACCGAGGCGCACGAGACGGCGTCGAGCGCGTCGCGCTGCGTGGTCGCGTTGTTGAACGACAGGCAGAAGTGATCGTCGCGCGAGAAGTCGCTCGCGGAGCGCGAGGCGTGGCCTTCGCTGAGGCGGTCCTGGAAGATGACGCGGCGGAACGGCTGCGCTCCGGGCGCGCCGAGACGCGCGTGCGCCCACGCCGGCAAGACACCTTCGCGTCGACCATAGGGCCAGCGGAAGCCGCTGTTCATCTGGAGCGCGCCCGGTCGGTTGCCGATGCCGTAGAGGGCGACGGACTGCGTCAGCGAGAGCGTGCGCAGGTACGTGCCGTCCGGGCTCGCGAGCCACACGGCGATCTGCGCGCGCCGTGTCGGCGTGTACTCGACCTCGATGACTCGCTGCGCCTCGGCGGTCTCGGCGAGGCCCAGCATGCAGGCGGTGAAGCCCAGCGTGCCGGCGGCGAGGCCGATGGCGGTCTTGGTGAACAGAAGGCTCGTCCGCAGGTGGGAAGCTGAGGTCACGTCCGGGCTCCGGGGGGCGTGGAAGGCCAGATGGAGAGGATGTTCCGGGCACCGCGAAAGCGGAAGTCCTCGGCATCACTTCGTGGCCACTTCGCGTCCCGTCCGTGTGCTCATCGCGAGACGGATCTCACGGATCGTCCGCGCCGACGGGCATCGCCCGGCCGCCGTCGAGCCAGCGAGCGAAGGCGATGACGGGTGCGAGCAGGGCGCGGGCGGCGGAGCGGCGGGCGTCGTCTCGCGCCACGTGCGCCGCGAGGCCGGGGCTCTCGTCGTAGTACGCCTCGACGAGGCGGCGGCCGAGCGGGCTCGTGAGGAGGTGACGGTCGCGGAAGCGTCTCAGGACCGCGATCTCGTCGGCCATCGGCGTGCCGTAGGCGGCCGTCGCGACGAAGCAGGGCGAGACCGTGGTGAACTCGACCGGCGGTGTCGTGTACTCCACGACGGCGATCTCCGAGCTCGCGTTGCACGCGTCGCGCGCTCGCGCGCCGATCCAGTAGTGGCGCTCGAAGGAGAGCCCGCCGAGATCGACCGCGACGACGCTGCCGGGCGCGGCATCGACCGGCACGCGCAGCGCCTCGATCTCGAGGCTCGCGCCGTTGGCCGGCCGCGCGGCGAGGAAGCTCGCGTCGTCGGTGATGGGCACGTCCGAGACGCGCACGTCGTAGAGCACGATGCCGTGGTCGTCCGACGGCGCGACGAGCTCGAGGTGCGCGTAGCGGTGAGCCTCGTGACGATCGTGGTACTGCGTGACGGCGAGGCCCTCGATGCGCGACGGAGGCGTGTTGCCCAGGCACTCGGCCGCCGCGCGTGCCCGCACGCGAAGGCGTGTGCCCGCCGCGTCGGCGCGCAGCCGATCGACGCCGCTGCCGGGCGCGCTCGGGTCCTCGAGGATCGAGCCGTCCATCGAGGTGATCTCACCGCCGCGCGGACCGCGGCCGTCGATCGAGCCGTAGCCCGCGGGCTCTCGCACCTCGACGACGGAGGTGCTGCCCACCTCGACCGTCGCGCGGAACACGATGGACGGCTGGCCTCGGTACGGGTAGCCGTACTGCTCGGCGTACATGTCCCACTGCTCCCGCATCGGGCGCGAAGGGTCCGTGCGCGGCGTGGGGAAACGATCGGCGTCCCAGCTCGGTGCGTAGTCGCCCTCGACGTTGATCTCGAGGAAGAGGTGGTAGGTGCCGTCCTCCCACGCGTCGGGGACCGCGAGCATGAGGTGCTGTGTCGTGTCGCCCGGAGGCGTCGCGGTGGAGACCGCGTCGAGCTCGGGCATCACCGCGCGCGCGTCCGCCTGATAGCGGTCGACGTCGGCGTGGTCGAAGCAGCCCGGCCGCATGCAGCGCGTCACGTCGCGCCGCGGCGGATAGAGCGAGAAGAGATCGAGCGTCCAGGAGCCCGGCACGCCCGGTGCGCTCTCCATCGGCTCGCGGTACTCGCCGGCCACGTCGTCGAGCGTGAGGTAGCGGCCCTTGTCGCTCATGAACTGCGAGGGACACGTGACCGCGTCGAGGCCCTCGCGGCTCGAGTCTCCGCGGAACGCGAGGCAGAAGTGGTCGTCGGGTGAGTAGTCGGTCGGGTTCGAGCGCGACGCCCAGCCCTCGCTCACTCGATCCTGGAACACCACGCGCGGAAAGAGCGCAGCGCCTGGAGCGCTCGCGCGCGCGTGCGCCCAGATCGGCAGCACGCCTTCGCGCCGACCGTAGGGCCAGCGAAAGCCGCTGTTCATCTGCAGCGCGCCGGGTCGGTTGCCGAGGCCGTAGCGCGCGACCGACTCCGTGAGCGCGAGCGTCTCGAGGTAGGTGCCGTCGGCCGAGGTGACCCACACCGCGATCTGGGCTCGACGCGTGGGCGTGTACTCGACCTCGAGCACGCGCTGGGCGGAGGCCGACCCCGGAGCGGTCGACACGCCGAGCACCACCCCGATGGCCGCGACCGCACGCGTGACCGAACGCATCGCCGCAGGATGCGTGATCCGGCAACGCCCGTCACTGCCCCTGCCGGCTCGGGGCTCGAGCGCCCCGGCTCGCCGACCGATCCCTCCAGCCAGGTCGGAACGTTTCCGTGTGTTGAGATCGGGGCGCTGCGACTGGCACACTGGAGGTGCTTCATGCGTCGCTCGGTCGAGTTCGTGATGATTCCTGCGGTCGATCTCCGCGCGACGGCCGCGTTCTACGAGCAGCTCGGCTTCCGGATGCAGCCTGGCGGTGACGAGACCGAGGTCGTGCTCGAGCGCGCGACGATGCAGCTCGTGCTCACGCGGCAGGAGAGCCCCGAGCCCGACGACGGTCGCCCGCGCCTCGAGCTCCTGGTGACGCTCGACGAGCTCGAGCGCATGTGGAACCACGACGATCGGGACGAGCCCACGCTGCCGGGCCCCACGCTCGCGAAGGAGGGCATGTTCGAGTACCGGGCCAGGGATCCGTCGGGCAACCGCGTGCGCCTGCTCGCGCCGCTGCCCGATCCCGGAGCGCGTTGATCGTGTCGCTCGTGCTCGGCGAGCTGTCGAGCGACGAGCCGGTGCGCCTGCGGCTCGATCGTCAGCTCGCGGCGCGCGCGAGCCGTGAGCGGGCCGTGCGGCTCGCCGTGCTGCACGCGATTGCCGGCGAGCGCGGGGACGCGGAGGCGTCGATCGAGCTCGCGCGCGGAGAGGTCGAGGGCGCGTGGCACGGGAGCCACGTCGCCGATCTCGAGGTGACGGTGGCCGCGGCCTTCGTCGCGCTGCTCGCAGGAGACGCGACCCGCGGTCTCGTGGAGGCCGAGCGGGCCGCCGGAGATCTCGACGCCCTCGCGATCGCCGGCAGCTGCCTCGAGCTGCTCGATCGGGGCGAGGAGGCGCTCACGCGCGTCTCGGAGCTCGTGGGGCATCCGCTCGCGCGCATCGTCCGCGCGAAGGTCGCGCTCTCACGCGGCCAGGTGGAGCTCGCGCTCGAGGAGCTCGGCGGTCCCGACGCCGAGGGCCTGCTGGGCGCGACGAGCCGGCGCCTGCGCGCCGAGGCCCTGCTCGCACGCGACCGCGAGGGCGACGTGCAGCGCGCACGCGACGAGCTCAGCCGCGCGGTCTGGAAGCTCGTGCGCCTCGGCGCGCCCGCGGAGCTCGGGCGATCGTACGTGGCGATGGCGCAGCTCGAGCAGGCGCGTGGCGGCTCGCGCGACAACGCTGCGCAGTGGCTCGCGCGTGCACACCCGCTGCTCGAGCGTGCGGGCGTCCCGCGCGACGAGGCGCGCTTGCGGCGTGCGTTCCGGAAGTTCGGTCGCCGCGCGATCGATCGCCTCGTCGACGACGACCTCGAGCGCGTGATCGAAGGGAGCCGCGAGGTCCGTGCGCGCGCCGGAGATCTCGCGCGCGCGGTGCCGCGCGCTGCGAGCGAGCATCGTCGCGACCTCGAGGCGGGGCTCGAGCGCGCGCTCACCGAGCTCGGCGAGCGCGACGAGGAGCTCGTCTCCGCGCTCGAAGGCGCGCTCCTCGAGAAGGAGCGCACGGGCCGCCTCGTCGACGTCTGCCGCGAGCTGCTCCTCTTGCGCACGCCCGACGAGATCGTCGCAGCGCTGCCGCGCCTGGCGATCGAGCTGGGCCACGAGGCAGCGTCGGTCGCGCGCGACGACGAGCGCGCGGAGGTGCTGGCGTCGCAAGGCGAGGTGCTCGTGCTCGCGCCCGAGGATCGCGACGCGGCCTCGCGCGCCTCGGGACCTCACGTGCTCCCGGGTCAGGGCCAGCGCGTGGTCGCGGTGCGCGTCGGTGCGCGCGCGAGCTCGCTCTTGCTCGCGATGCGACGCGCCGGCACGCGCGGCGTGCGCACGCGCGGGGAGATCGAGCGCATCGGCATCTTCGCGTCGGTCGCGACGGCGGCCCTCGAGCGCGCGAGCGTCGAGGCGGTGCTCCGCGAGGCGGCCCTGCGCGACGCCACGACGCTCGAGGCCATCCGCGACGGAATCGTGCGTCTGGATGCAGCGGGCCATGTGCGCGCGATGAACGCGGCCGCCGCGTCGATCCTCGGGGTCTCGCGCGAGGCGATCGAGGGGCGCGCGCTCGACGACGTGCCCGGCCTGGGCCCGCTCGCGGAGGCGCTCTCGCGGCCGGCCGACGAGCAGACCGTCCACCTGCCACGCACGGACGTGCTCGTGCGATCGCGCAGCTACGAGGGCGGTCGCGTCGCGACGGTGCAGGAGCTCGATCGTGCGCGGCAGCTCGCCCAGCGCCTCGTCGGCTCCGAGGCGGCCTTCACGTTCGAGGGCTTCGTCGGCCGCGACCCCGCCTTCCTCGAGGTGCTCGCGGACGCGCGGCGCATCGCGCGCGCCGACGTGCCCGTGCTCGTCACCGGCGAGAGCGGCACCGGCAAGGAGCTCCTCGCGCAGGCGATCCACAACGCCTCACCGCGCGCACAACACCCGTTCGTCGGCGTGAACGTGGCCGCCATCCCGCGCGAGCTCCTCGAGAGCGAGCTCTTCGGCTACGAGGCCGGCGCGTTCACGGGGGCGCGCGCGAAGGGACACCCGGGCCGCTTCGAGCTCGCGGGGCAGGGCACGATCCTCCTCGACGAGATCGGCGACATGCCGCTCGAGATGCAGACGAAGCTCCTGCGCGTGCTCCAGGAGCGTTCGATCACGCGCCTGGCGGGCACTCGCCCCGTGGCCCTGCGCGCGCGCGTCATCGCGACGACGCACCGCGACCTCGAGCAGGCCGTGCGCGACGGCACGTTCCGCCTCGATCTCTTCTATCGCTTGCGCGTCGTGCACCTGCGCCTGCCGCCGCTGCGCGCGCGCACGGGCGACGTGCGGGTGCTCGCGCAGCACTACCTCGCGCTCTTCGCCTCGCGCGCGGGCCGCGGCCCGATCGCGGTCGATCCCGCGGTGCTCGGCGACTTCGAGCGCTACGCGTGGCCGGGCAACGTCCGCGAGCTCGCGAACCTCCTCGAGGGCGTCGCGAGCCTGCTCCCCGCGGATCGCGCCTCGATCACCGAGACGCCCGCGCCGATCCGCCGCGCGCTCGCGAGCGTGCTGCCGCCGCCGCCGAGCACGTCGTCGTGGCCGGCGCCGCTGCCCTCGCTGCCGCCGGTGCCGAGCCTGCGTCGCTCCGACGTCCCTCGCGCGAAGGACGCGTGCGTCGAGCCGCTCGCGGAGGTGGAGAAGCGGGTGGTCGTTCACGCGCTCCGTGCCAACGCGGGCAACGTCGCCGCAGCGGCGCGCGCGCTCGGCATCGCCCGCAACACGCTCTACGCGATGGTCGATCGGTATGCGCTCCGCGCCGAGGTCGTCGGCCACGCGGCCCGCACCAAGCGCAAGGCGAGCGGCTGAGACCATGAGTCAACGCAAGTGACTCATGCTCTGAGGCCGACGCGGTCTCGCTCAGGCGCCGGTGAAGAAGCGGCGCACCGGCGCGACGAGGTGATCGTGCAGCGTGGGCGCGAGGTGCTGCTCACCCAGACCGAAGCGCAGCGGGGTGCGGGCCGCGGCGTCGGCGTTCGACTCGGGATCGCGGAAGGTCCCGAAGAGGCGATCCCAGAGCGAGAGCATGCCCGCGTAGTTCACGCCGGGGACGTCGGCCGCGTGGTGGAGGCGATGGAACGCCGGGCTCACCACGACCAAGCGCAGCGGCCCGAGCGGCAGATCCACCGCGGCGTGGCTGAAGAGCGTGTAGAGCAGCGTGATCGGGCCGAGCACGAGGAAGACCCACGGCTCGGGCCCGAGCAGGAGCACCGGCACCGAGATCGCGACGTTGTCGACGATCTCGTCGAGGGGGTGCATGCGCGCCGCGGCGAGCCAGTCGAGCTCCTCGGCCGAGTGGTGCACCGCGTGCAGCGGGAAGAAGAGCGGGTGGTGGCGCAGGCGGTGGCTCCAGTACGAGAGCAAGTCGACCAGCGTGAGGCACACCACGAGCTGCGCCCACGCCGGGATCGCACCGAGGACCGAGCGCGCCGCGAAGAAGGCGAAGAGCTCCACGTCGTTCGTGACGGCACCGCCGAGCGACCACGCGACGATCGCGCCCACCGCGATCACGAGCGTGCGCGACAGGAACCCCGAGAAGAGCGGCGTGACGATCCAGTAGAGCCAGTCCGCGGCGCGCGCCCTCGTGAAGAGCGCCGGCGTCCCTTCTCGCGCGGGCCGGACGCGTGCCGCCAGCGAGAGCAGCGGGCCGAGCGCCGCGAGCCCCACGTAGACGACGACGATCGACAGCATCGGTGCGGGCTCAGGGGAGCGTCGGCAAGCGCGTCCACGGATCGGCGCGCCGGTCGAGCGCGTTGTACTCGCAGAAGCTCCGCAAGACGCCGTGCGTGTCGGTGATGTGGTGGCAGCAATTCGCGATGCGATCCTGGTCGTAGCTGTGTCGATCCATGAACGGCTTGATCGCGATCGAGAACATGTCGGTGGAGCGCACGGCGCGCTTGCCGACCCAGCCCGCGACCTTCTTCAGCACCGAGGCGTCCTCGGTGCCGACGACCTCGCGCAGCTCGTCGGTCGAGAGCAGCGTCTTGTAGGCGACGTCGTTCATCGCCTTCTCGAGGTCCACGTAGCGCACGACGTTGTGCACCAGGCCGAAGCGGCGCAGGAACACGGTGAGCCAGCCGCAGTTGGGGTGGCTGCACGGGATCGGCACGAAGTCCTCGCGCCGCATGCGGAGGCGCGCGCGCTCGAGGATCGCGTGCGCCACGTCCGAGAGCGTCAGGCGATCCATCGGATCGACGCCCAGCTCGTAGCGGCCCGACCACGTCGCCGGCTGCATCGCCACGAGCTTCACCATCCGGTGTGCGAGCGCGACGTCGAGCACGTCGCCGACCTCGTGCTCGTTCACGCGTCGCGCGAGCGTCATCGTGAGCTGCATCGGCACCCCGAGCCGATCGAGGTCCAGGACGATGCGTCGCCGCAGCGCTGCGGGCTCGGCGCCGCGCATCTCCTGGTTGGCCTCGGGCGAGAGCGCGTCGAACTGGAGCAGGACCACGATCTTGTCGGCGTAGGGCGCGAAGCGCGCGCGCTCCTCGGGCTTGGCGAGGCGCAGGCCGTTCGTGGGCACGTACACCTTCTTGATGCCGGGCTCCTTCACCGCGAAGTCGACCAGCTCCCAGAAGCGCGGGTGCAGCGTGGACTCGCCGCCCGTGATCTGGAGCGAGTCGATGCGGCCCTTCTTCGCGACGAGCTCGCGCACGTGCGCCTGGAAGAGCTCGAAGGGGAGGTAGCGCTCTCCGGCGCTCTCCGAGTAGCAGACCTTGCACGCGAGGTTGCACGCGTCCGTCACCTCGACGAGCACGGTGCACGTGCGGTTCGAGAGCTGATCGGTGTGCTCGCCGAGGCTCGCGCCGGGCGTCGTGTCGCAGCGCTCGCCGGGCGCGCAGCAGGCGCTGTCCTCGCCGGAGAGGAGCTCGCTCTGGAAGTCGGGGATGTGGAACACGCGCGACTCGTCGAAGCGCCGGCCGTGGCGGTCCTTGTTCGAGAGCGAGTAGAAGCGGCGGTCGTTCTCGAGCACGGCCTCGGTGGTTCCGTGCGTGGCGCAGCGCTTGGCGACGATCACGCGGTGCCCTCGCTCGAACACGATCGCGGGCACGGGCTCGAGGCAGATCGGGCAGAGGCTCACCGTCGTCTTGAGCGGGTGATCGACGTGATGCGCCGCGATCGCGGCGATCGCGCGGTCCGCGTCGAGCTCGCGCAGCTCGCTGGCGATGCGCTCGATGCGCTGTCCGCGCGTGGGCGGCGGCAGGGCGAGACCGAGGCGGCGCTTGGGCTTGGTGAGATCTTGCATGGTGTCCCGTCGGGCTCGCGCGTCCTCAGAGGCAGCGCGCGCGCTCCTCGTTCATCTTCTCCGCGATCCACGCCCTGGCCTCGGCCTCCGTGGCGACGTTCGTGCACGGCCACTTGTGGAGCGTCAGCCAGTCGAACGCGGTGACCACGCCACGCGTGATGGCGGCCTCGAGGACGCGGGCCTCGCACACGGTGGCGGCGAGCAGCGTCGCGCGGTGCTCCTCGAAGATCTCGGCCGCGACGCGCCGATGCGCGGCCGGCGCCGTCAGCGGATCGAAGCGCGTGAGGTCGACGAGCCAAGCGACGCGCGCTCCGCGTGAGGCCAGCGACGCGTAGTGCCCGAACAGCGCTCGATACGCCTCGAGCGCCACGTTCTCCGGATACTGCACGCGCACGATCGGCCACTCGCGCGAGGACACGACGAAGCCGTGCTCCTGCCAGTCCGGGTCGCTCACGAGAGCCTCCCCGAGCGCGCCGCGAGGCCGAGCTCCATCGCCACGGCGCTGAGGCCGTAGAACGCGCGGTCGACCGCGTGGAAGCGCTCGCGGAACGCGCTCGAGAGGTGTCGGAGCTGACGCGACGAGAACGCGAGATCGGCCGCGACCTCGGCGGACTCGTGCAGCGCGAGGATCTCGGCGCGCTCGCGCGGCGTGGTGATCTCGGTGAGCGCCTCGAGCGTGGAGCGGATGTGGCGCACCTCGTCGGCCTGCACGCGTGCCGCGACCTCGGCGATCGCCCGCGTGCGCGGCGTGCCGAGGCGCTCGCACGCCTCGACGTGGTAGCCGACGGAACGATCGACGCGGTGCTCGAGGTGATGCGCGTGCGCGAGGAAGTGCGCGATGCGGATGCGCACCACCTCGGGGCCGTCGTCGCCCTGGATCTCCCACGTGGCGCGCGTCTGCTCGCGGATCGTGTTGTTGAGCACGTCGAGGCCACCGAGCTCGGTCGGCTCCTCGCCCATGTCGCGGATGGCGCGTGTGTAGAGCGCCGTGTGTCGACGCTCGTCGCCCGCGTGTCGCTTGAGCTGCTCCGCGAGCCACGGCCAGCGCGAGCGCGCGGCCTCGTGAGGGAAGTAGTCGTGCACCGTCTCGGGGTGGTGCTCGCCGGCGCGGTAGAGCGAGAGCGTCCAGCCGTGCGTGTGCGGATCGGCCGCGAGCTGCATGTGCAGCCGCACCTTGAGGCGTCGCTCGATCCCGCGGGTGAAGGAGAGGGCGGAGCTCACGGCCGTCAGTGCCCCACGCAAGAGAGGTAGAGGAGACCGAGCGCCACGCAGGCCAGGACGATCGGCGCGAGCAGCGTCACGAGCGCGGCCTTGGCGAGACCTCGGCCCCTGCGGCGCGACACGGAGCGTTCGAGCGTCGTGTCGTACTCGGGCTTGGTCTCTCCGAGCCCGAGGAGCCCGGCGGCGAAGCCCCCGAAGAGCAAGAGGCCCGCCGGGTAGAGCATCACCGCGGCCTGCCCCATCGCGAGCGCGCAGAGCCATCCGACGATCACGAGCGGCAGCGAGACGGCGGCCGCAGCCGACAGCGGCGGAGGCGGCTCCTCGGGCCGCGCATCGTCCCGGAAGGGGCCCTGGCCCCGAGGCTCGTCCGGCTCGGTCACGCGCGGCAGGGTAGCTGGAACGAACCGGCCGCGCAGCGAGCGCACGCCGAATGGCGCCGCGCGACGATTCTCGGAAGTCGTGGATCAGAACACGCAGCCGACCATGTCGAGCGGCGCGGTCAGGCTCTGTGCGCCGGTGCTCGTCGAGACCTGGAGCGTGAGATCTCCGGTCGCGGTCTCGCCGCAGAACGTGCAGATCGGGATCGACGGCGAGCCGGACTCCTTGCGCTGCATCTGATCGGTCGTGCCCGAGGCCTCGATCGTGAAGCTCGGCACGTCGAGCGTGAGCGTCTGCGTCTCGTCGTAGCCCGTCGCCGCGACGCGCACGCGGAGCGACGCGCTGTCGACCGTGACGCGCTCGCCCGCGGGGCCGGTGGCGCGCAGGGTCCAGAACGCGAGCAGCGGATCGGGCGGGCCGCCGAAGCAGTTGCCGTACGCGTACGGCTCCCGGATCTCGAGGCGCACCGCGCCCGGCGCGTCGAGGCCGGGGGCGTCGGTGGTGACGATGGGCGCGTCGCTCCCGCTCGGTGCGTCCTCCGCCGCCGGCGCGTCCATGCCCGGCGCGTCGAGCGAGGCGCCCGTGTCGGTGGTCACGCCCGTGTCGCTGGTCGAGCCCGTGTCGCTGCTCGAGCCCGTGTCGGCGTTGGCTCCTGCGTCGAGCGCGCCCGTGTCCAAGAGCGCACCCGTGTCCGAGCGGGCACCGGTGTCGAGCGGGGGTGCGGGCTCGGAGCAGCCCGCGAGGGCGCCACCGAACGCGAGGACCAGGGCGGGGAGGGCGAGTCGAGGAGAGATCGTCATGATGCGTGGGCCTAGTGGTCTCTGCTTCCCGGGCTCGTCACGAAAAGGGCAGCGCCCCGATCTCGACGCGCCCCGCCGCCGCAGCTATCTCTCGCGCTCCCTCCGGTGTCGTCCAATGGCAGGACAGTGGACTTTGGATCCACGAATGATGGTTCGAATCCATCCGCCGGAATGAACGCAGCTCCGGGCACCGAGCCCGAGACGGGTGCATGAGCCCGAGCCCTTCCACGTCGCGCCGCGCACCCCTGGACCTCGTCCTCGCCACGAGCTTCGCGCTCACGGCGGGTGTCGCGACGCTCTTGGCGGGGCAGGGCCTCACCGAGCCGCTCGAGGGTGCGGCGCGCGACGCGGCCGTGCCCTCGGTCTGGGCCCTCGCGGGCTTCGTCGCGTGTGGCTCGGGCGCCGCGGTGTGGCTCTTTCGCAAGGGCGCAACACCGATGGCCGTGCGCTTCGCGCTCGTCACCGCGGCGGTGAGCGCGATCATGCTCGTGCTCCTCGCGCGCATGGCACCGCCTCCCGTGCGCGGCGTGCTCACCGCGAGCGATCGCGTGCCGATGCGCGAGGCGCGTCTGGCCGATGGCTCGCTCGGCATCGAGCACCTCCGCCTCGGCTTCCGTCTGCCGCACCCCGACATGCCCTTCATGCCGGCGCCCTGGGTGGAGGCCGAGGCCTTCGAGCAAGGTGGCGATCGCTACCGCGACGAGCACGCGCTCTGGGCCTTCCAGGGCGATGCGCTCGAGGGCGAGGGCGGAGAGACCACGATCATGCTCGATCTGTCGCCGGGCGAGGCGCTCGACGAGGACACGCTCGAGGGCCTCACCGTGAGCGCGCTCGCGCCGCTCGAGCGCGCGGGCCACGCGACCGAGCACGGCCCGATCACGCGCGGCGTGCGGTGCCTGCGCCGTGCCGCGAGCGCGACGCTCACCGGAGAGGGCGAAGGAGGTCACGTGGATCTCGCCCTCGCGGTCTTCCGCGCGCCCGATGGGCCGCGTGTGCTGCGTCTCGCCGTGACGGTGGTGAGCCAGGAGGGAGGCTGGTCGGCCTACCTCTCCCGCCTCGAGCTGCCCTGCGACTGAGAGCACGTGGCACTCGGATTGATCGATGCGAGTGCCACGGGCTCGATTCGGCGGGAGGGAGGCTCTCGCCGATTCCGGCGATCGGACCGGCGATCGCAGGAGCGGAGCGACGAGAACCCGGCGCGCAGGCCCAAGGCCGAGCACGGGGAGAACCCGCGGCGAGAGGGAGGGGCTGCGGCCAGACCCTCCGGCAAGGAACGTCAGAGCGTGAGTCAATGCAAGTGACTCACGCTCTGAGATTCGCCTCATGGCGCCTGAGCCCACGAGCCACAAGGACGAACTCGACTGAGACGACGTTGTCCTCCCTCGCGAATGATCGCGCCTACCGCGGCGCGGATCGGACCAAGATTCGTGGTGGGTTGACAGAAGACCAGTACACGCACGAGCCATCGGTCGCGATCTGATCGATGTAGTCGACGTCGCCGCGGTGGAGCACCTGGGTTGCGCCTCCGCTCACGGGGTGGCCCTCAGCGTGGATTGCTCGCGTATGTCCATCCAGAAGACATGACGGTCGCTGACCGCGTATGAGAAGAGCACCTGAGCGTCCTCGGCGACCACGGTGCGACCGCGTCCAGGACCTCGGTCACTCCACGACGGTCGAGTGCCATCCGATGGAGGGCGCCCGACGGAGCGACATCGGGAGCGTGACGGCAGCAAACGAGCAGGAATCATCAAGGCGCTCGCCGTGGGGTTCGGGCACTCTGGCGGAACCGGCATGGCACGCACCTCGACCGTCCGCGATCACCGCGAGCGCATCGTGCGCGTGCTCACCGAGCTATCGCGTCGGCTCGACGAGCCCGTCGACTCCGCCGAGCTGGCGCAGATCGCATGCATCTCGCCGTTCCACTTCCACCGTGTGTTCCGCGCGACCGTCGGCGAGAGCGTCATGGAGCACGTGCGACGCCTCAAGCTCGAGCGCGCTGCGCACCGCTTGAAGTTCGGTGACCAGCCCGTTCACGAGCTCGCGGCGAGCGCTGGGTACGACTCCCACGAGGCGTTCACGCGGGCGTTCGGGGCGCTATTCGGCGAGAGCCCGATGGCCTTCCGGCGGCGCCACCGGTCGGTCGAGTTCCCCGCGGCGCCGAGCGAGATCCACTGGGCACCGGACCTCGATCTCAGCAGCTTTCGCGCAGCACCGGGTCCGTCGTTCTCGCTCGTGCCGATCGAGCACGGACCGATCCGTGCCGCCTTCGTGCGCCACGTCGGCAGCTACATGGACGCGATGCAGGCCTGGGATCGCATGCTCGCGTGGTGTGCGGAACACGGCATCCTTCCGATGCGCCCGTTCGGTCTCGTGCACGACGACCCGGAGGTCGTGCCGGTCGATCGCCTGCGCTACGACGCGTGCCTGCCAGTCGGCGAACAGGCGGTCGCGAGCGGCGATGTGGGGATCGTGACGCTCGACGCGGGCCGCTTCGTGTCGCTGACGCATCGCGGCCCGTACGAAGACTTGCCCGACGTGTATGGGCGGATCGGTCGCGCCTACCTCGAGGGCGGTCTCGGCACGTTGGGCCCTGGCCCCGCGATCGAGTGGTACCTGGACGATCCGGCGACGACGCCGCCGGAGAGCTGTCGCACGGAGATCTGGCTTCGCGTCGAGCCGGATACGGAGGCCCGCACATGAGCAGCAACGCCCAGAGCTCACCCCGAGATCCGCTCGCACCGCGTCGTGCCATGGCGCGCGCGTTCGACTCGCTGCGCGAAGAGCATGGTTTCGTGCCGCTTCGCGTCGAGGGGGAGATTCCACCCGAGCTCTCCGGCACGTTCTATCGAAACGGTCCGGCGCTCTTCGAGTGTCAAGGCAAGCCCTACCGCCACTGGCTCGACGGTGACGGGGCGATCAGTGCGGTGCGCCTCTCTGGGGGGCGTGCCGAAGGTGCGGTGCGCGTCACCGTCACACGCGAGCTCGCCGAGGAGCGTGCAAGCGGCGAGATGCTCTATTCGTCGGGCTTCACGCTCGGGCCGTACTGGCACAAGCGCCTCTTCGGCCATGCGAAGAACCCGACCTCGATTCACGTCCTGACGTGGCGAGACCGGCTCTTCGCGCTTGGCGACGCGGGAGTTCCGTACGAGCTCGATCCAGCAACCCTCGAGACCAAGGGGCCGTGGGATCTCGATGGTGCGAAACGGGAGCTCGTGAATGCCCACGTCCGGGTTCGTCCTGGGTCGGGCGATGTGATCGCGCTCGGTGAGAGCATCGGGATACGCAACACGCTGGATGTGTACGTGCTCCCGCGCGAAGGTGCCCCGCGGCTGCTCGCGGCTATCCCGTGCGCGCGGCCGCCTCTGCTCGCGCACGACCTCGCGATCACGGAGCACCACGCGATCATCGTCCTGCCACCCGTGCACGTCGCGGTGACGCCCATTCTCCTCGGGACTGGCTCGCCGATGGACGCGATCTCGCACCACGAGAGCGAGGGCTGTGAGGTCCTTGTGCTCCCACTCGACGACCCGAATGGGCTCGTGCGCTTTCGCGTCCCGACCTTCTCTCACTTTCACTACGCGAACGCGTTCGAGACGAAGAAGGGCGCGATCGCAGTCGATCTCTGCCGCTATCCGGGCTTCGATCTGGGCGCCGCGTTCATGCTGGAGCCGCTGCGCGCCGGCGACGCGTGGGCAGACGTGCCGGTGAGCAAGCTCGCGCGCCTTCACCTCGACCTCGAGGCGGAGGCCGCGACCTGGGAGACGATCTGGGACGCGAACGTCGATTTTCCCCAGACGCATCCGCTCCTTCAGGGACGGCCGTATCGCTACGTCTGGGCGCTCGTACAGGAGGGACACGTCGATCGCATCGAGAAGCGAGATCTGCAGACGGGGAGCGTTCTCCGGAGCGCCCTGCCGAGCACCGAGTATCCGGGCGAGCCGACCTTCGTGCCGCGGCCGGGCGGCCAGGACGAAGACGATGGGTGGATACTGACGCTCGCGTACGAGGCGACGACCCACACGAGCGCGCTCGTCATCCTCGACGCGCGCGACCCGTCGCAGGTGCTCGCGCGAGCTCACTTCGCGCAGCACATCCCGTTTCCGCTCCACGGAACCTTCCAGCCTGCGCGCGAATGAGGCGCAATCCCTCTCGAGGAAGGTGTCGGCGCTCATCGAGATCGAGGGAGCCGGTCGGGCTCGAGCCGGAGCCCTGGTTCTCCCTTCCTCGACACGCGTCGAGTGAGCGCGCTCGCGCCGCTCGAGCGCGCGGGCCACGCGACCGAGCACGACCCGATCACGCGCGGCGTGCGGTGCCTGCGCCGTGCCGCGAGCGCGACGCTCACCGGAGAGGGAGAAGGAGGTCACGTGGACCATGCACTCGGCGCAGACGTCGAGCTGCGCGTCCATCGCACCGCAGATCGCCTGGCACCGTGCCGCGGGCTTCCCGAGAAGGATGCCGGTCGCGCGTCCGCATCCGCTTCGGCTTCGCCTTCCGCATCCGCTTCGGCTTCGGCATCCGCCTCCGCGTCTGCATCCGCCTTCACTTCCGGGAAGGAACTGTCGGCCGTCTGTGTATCCTCCGGCCGTGGCTTCCGATCCGAACGAGGTCCGTCGCTGTGCCAAGTGTCGCGCGCCCGCGGCCGTCTGTATCCGAGACTGGCAGCATCAGCGCTTCGGGATCGCGACCGGGCAGAGCACTCGAGACTTCTGCTGTCAGGCCTGCGGGCATCGCTTCACCCTGTACGGGATGGCGCGGATCATCGTGTTCGGGATCTTCGCGCTGATCTTCGCGATCCTGATCATCCCCGGCGCGCTGTTCGCGCTGATGACTGCGTTCATGGTCTGGCCGTGGGTCATGAACCCCGTGGTCCCCGGCGCGGCCATGCCTCCGGTCCGATTCCGCGCCACGGAGCCGGTCCGCCGGTGTGCGGCGTGCCGCTCGCCGGCGATGTGCACGAGCGTCACGAAGAAGTCGGTGAACCTCATCCCGACCGGGACGACGTACGGCTATGCGTGCACCGTGTGCGCGAAGACCTTCGACATGGACAGCCCGTGGGGTGTGGCGGTACTCGCGATGGGGAGCGGGCTGTTCACGGTGCTGGGGTTGCTCACCGTGATGGTCGGGATCGGGATCCTGTTCCTGCTCTTCGCCCTCATCGGCTGGGGCATGACGATCTGGTCGATCGTCGACTACTTCAGGCATCCGGTCGTGCAGGGGGCCTGAGCCGTCGCTTCCGCTGCCGCTGCCCGCTTTCCACATCGGCATCCGCTTTCCACATCGGCATCCGCTTCCTCATCGGCGTCTGCGTTCGCATCGGCATCCGCGTCCGCATCTGCATCTGCGAGCGCATCGGCGATCGCGCGGCTCAGCGCGTCCACGTGCCGCGCGAGCGAGTCCAGCGCCGTCTCCAGCTGCTGGAAGAGGCGCTGCCGTAGCGCGAGGAGAGGCGGATCGTAGGTGCCTCCGACGCCGTACACGAGCGTCTCGGCGAGCGCGCGATCGGCCTCATCCACCGAGTCGCTCCACTCCGCCTCCCACTCCGCGAGCAGCGCCTCGCGTGGCGTGCGCTCCGCGCCCTCGACGGGCATCGAGAGCATGCGGAAGACGAAGGTGGGGTACAGGCGCCGCTCATCGACGCCGCTCGCGATCGGGGCGAGCAGGTTGTGCTCGTGCACGAAGACCATCGGGTGAGAATTCGGCACCAGGATCGCGGCGCCGAGCGCGGTGGTGACGAGGCCTCCCACGATCGCGGTGACGAGCGGCCCGTCGGGCGCATCGGGGGTCGCCGTGTGGTTGTTCGCGAGGTCCCAGCCCCCGGCGACGAGCCCGACGCCGGCGCCCGTCACGAGCGTCGCGATGGTGAGGGCGCGCTCGCGCTCGTCCTCGCTGTCCTCGTGCGCCTCGAGCGCCTCGCCGATCGCGGCGCCGATGCACTCGCACTCGAACTCGACCGCGAGCAGCTGCCCTGGCAGGGCGGACACCCGCTCGGCGAGCTCCTGTCGCATCTCGAGCAGCTCGAGGGTGGGCTCGCCGTGGACCCGCTCGCGCTCGCGCAGGAGCCGGGCGAGCAGGGGCTCGACGCCCGCGGCCACCGCCGTGCGCCGCACTTCCGGGCCGAAGCGCGCGAGGTAAGGGAGCAGCTCGGGATCGGTGACCGCCCCCGGGAGCTCCTCGCGGAAGGTGTTGCCGGCCCCGTGCGGCGAGCGCACGCAGCGCGCGCTCTGCGCCTCGCGGACGACGATCGCGTCGCCCGGCATGCGCGCGGGACGCCCTGCCTCGAGCGTCACGCCACAGCCGCCCGACACGAGGGCGATCCAGACGACCCCGACCAGGCAGAGCGAGCGGCGCATGACGTGGTTCTAGGCACGGCCCGCGCGAGTGACACGCCTTGCGCGCCCTGCGCCCGCGTCAGAGCGTGCGTCACTTGCAGTGACTCACGCTCTGACGCTTCTTGCCGGAGGGTCTGGCCGCAGCCCCTCCCTCTCGCCGAGTGAATCGGCGAGAGCCTCCCGCCCGCCGATTCGAGCCCGTGGCACT
>JBILLJ010000142.1:0-22508 GCA_044376125.1 Sandaracinaceae bacterium | reverse complement strand
TCTCGCCGATTCCGGTGATCGCACACCGCGCGCAGGCCCAAGGCCGAGCACGGGGAGAACCCGCGGCGAGAGGGAGGGGCTGCGGCCAGACCCTCCGGCAAGAAACGTCAGAGCGTGAGTCAATGCAAGTGACTCACGCTCTGAGTCCGCGGGGCCCCACCATCGTCGATCAGCGGAGGTCGCTGGCTGCGAGCGCCCGCGCGGCGGGGCTCGGTGCCGCCGGAGCGGGCGACAGCTCGCGCGCGATGCGCTGCTCCGCCGCCTCGATCGCCTTCTTCATGCGCTTGGCGAGCACGCGCACGTTCGGCTCGAGGACCATCGCGTCGTGATCGCCGGGCACCTCGCTCACCTCGAGGTTGCGCACCCAAGGCGTCCAGCCGTTGTCCGCCGACATGTAGTGCCGGTCCTTGTCGATCATCGTTCCGTCGGAGAAGGACCAGCGCGGCACGAGGCGCGGCCGGTAGAGGAGCACGTCGCCCTCGTAGCGCGCGAGCTGGTAGCGCCCGAGCGCCGCGCGGAACGCGGCCTCCATCTTCTCGTTGTGGAACGCGGCGGTGGAGCGATCTTCCTCGGCCTCGGGCTCGAAGCGGCGGCGGAGCTTGCGCATCTCCCACTCCGCGCGCTTCTCGACCCACTCGCCGAAGTAGCGCGGGCCCTTCTGCTGGATCTCGTCGAGCTGGATGCGCGCACGATCCTTGGCCGAGAGCGGCGGGCGCTGCGCCACGGGCGTATCGAGCATCACGAGCATGCCGACGCGATCCCCCGCGGCCACGATCTGCCGCGCCATCTCGTATGCGGTGACGCCGCCACCGGAGAATCCGCCGAGCAGGTACGGGCCTTCGGGCTGCACGGTGCGGATCTCCTCGAGGTAGGCGCGCGCCATCTCCTCGAAGGTCTCGTGCGGCGTCTCGTCGCCGTAGAGGCCGCGTGCCTGGAGGCCGTAGAAGGGGCGGTCGCTGCCGACGAGGTGCGCGAGGTGACGGAGGTTGAGGACGTTGCCGAACATGCCGGCCACGAGGAAGAAGGGCCGCGCGCCTGCGCCGCGGTCGGACCGCGAGTCCGCGCCAGGGTGCATCGCGACGAGGTGCTTGTACCGTGTGCGCGGCGCCGACGACGCGGCGGGAGCCGTGCTCGCTCCGCTGGGCGCGCTCGAGACACCGACCTTCTCGCGCACGCGATCGGCGATGCGGGCGACCGTCGGCGCCTCGAAGAGGATCGAGATCGGGAACTCGGCCTGGTAGGCCTTCTTGATCGCAGCGAAGAGGCGCACCGCGATGAGCGAGTGACCGCCGAGGTCGAAGAACGAGTCGTCGACGCCGACCATCTCGACGCCGAGGAGGTCCTGGAAGAAGCCCACGAGCGTGCGCTCGAGGTCGTCGCGCGGGGCGACGTACGCGCTGTCGAGATCGGGGCGCGCGAAGCGGGCTCCGTCACCCTCGGTGCGGGGCTGGTCGGTCGCGCGCTCTGCCTGCGAGAGGAGACCCTCGAGATCGAGCGAGCTCACGAGGATGCGAGGCCCCCCGTCGCTGGCGAGCGCGCGCGAGAGCGCCTCGAGGCCTTCGGCCGCGAGGATGCCCTGCTCGAGGTTGCGCTTGAGCTGCTCCTCCGCGGGCGTCAGCTCGCGCGCGTGGGTCTCCTCGCGCACGAGCTCGCCAGGGGCCGGCTGCGCGGCGCGCTGCGTGAGGTCGAGCCCGCCTCCGAGCTTCTTGATCGTGAAGCGACGGATCTCGACGGCGACGGTTCCGTCGAGGTCCGCGAGCACGAGATCGAAGTGCGCGAAGTCGCTCGCCTGCGAGGCGCCGCCGTGCACGCGCGCCCAGCTCCGGATTCGCGCCGGAAGCGCCCGATGCACGCGGACCGATTCGTAGCCGACGGGGACCCAGAGGCTCGAGGCGTCGTAGCCCTCGATGAGATCCATCGCGTAGCCGGTGGCGAGATCGAGCAGCGCAGGGTGCAGGGCGTAGGTGCGCGCTTCGTCCTCGAAGCGTGGATCCAGCGACAGCTCGGCGACGGCCTCTCCGCGACCCCAGAGGATCTCGCGCAGGACGCGCCAGCGAGGCCCGAAGCGCAGGTGCTTCTCCTGCGGCGAGACGAGGCCCGTGGGGCTCGCCTGCTTGCGGAGCGTGCAGCGCGCCTCGATGTCCGAGAGCACGAGCGGCGCGGGGGCCGACATGCGCACCAGCGAGACCTGGCACTGCGCGTGGAGCTCCCACGCGGGTGCGCCCTCGTGCTGGACGCGCGAGCGGATCTCGAGCGCGTAGCCGAGGTCGCTGGGGCGCAGCGAGACGCGCAGCTCGCGTGACTCGTCGTCGCTCACCGCGAGCGGCCGGATGAAGAACACGTCGCCCAGCTCGAACGGGCCGGTCTCGCCGATCTCGGAGAGGGCAGCACGCGCGAGCTCGAGGAAGCCCGTGCCGGGGACCAGGGCGTGCCCGGCCGCCGTGCGGTGCTCGTCGAGGATCCAGTGCGTGGCCGCGTGCAGCGTGCCGCGCACGCCGAGCTGGCCGCGCGGGTGCTTCTCGCGCGCGTCGAAGAGCGGATGGGTCGCGGGGGCGACCGTCCGCCACGTCTCCGGCGCGGTGCGCTCGAGCATCGCGTCGTGCGCCATGCCGACGTCGGACCAGATGCCCCACGCGAGCGCGAGGTGGCGCGTCTTCTTGCCGGCGAGCCGGGCCGCGTGATCGCGCGACGTGGCGAACGCGTCGAGGAAGGCGTTCGCGGCCGTGTAGTCGATCTGGCCCCGCGCGCCGATGGTCGCCGAGCTCGAGGAGAACAGGATGAAGTGGCTGATCGGCTCCGCGGCGAGCACGCGCTCGAGCACCAGCGTTCCGTGGATCTTCGGGGTGAAGACCTCCTCGCAGTCGCTCTGCGACTTCGCCACGAGGAGGGCGTCCTTCACGACGCCCGCGGTGTGGAGGACCGCGTCGATGCGGCCGAAGCGACGCTTCGCCTCGCGGACCACGTCCTCCATCTCCATCTCGATGGTGACGTCGGCCGACAGCACGAGGACCTCTCCGCCGGCGGCCTCGATCTCGCGCACGGCGATGATGCGCTGGCTCGTGCGATCCGAGACGCCGTGCACCCGAAGGTGCTGATCCCACGCGTCGCGCGGGGGCAGCTCGCTCCGCGCCACGAGGACGAGCTTGGCGCGACGCGTGGCGGCCAGGTGCTTCGAGAAGAGGAGACCGAGCCCGCCGAGACCTCCCGTGACGAGGACCACGGCGCCTTCGGCGAGCATCGCGAGCGGCGCTGCGACCGGCTCGAGCACCGTGGGCTCGGACGCCAGCGCGAAGCGACCGTCGTCGCGGAGCGCGACGAGCGCGTGCTCCTCCTTCGTGGTGCCGACGAGCTCGCCTTCGATCTTCGTCGCGAGGGCGTCGAGCTCGCGTGAGAGATCGCGGCGAGCGGCGAGGAGATCGAGCGAGAGCGCGCCGTTCTTGGGCCGGCCCCGGCCGGGGAGGGTGACATCGAGCAAGCGCACGCGCGCAGGCGCCAGCTCGCGCGGGATGACGCGCACGGGACCGATGACGGTGGCCTTCTCGGGATACGGCAGCGCCTCGGGCTCGCGATCGAGCCCGTCGATCGCGAGCGTTCCGTTCGTCACGACCGTGATCGCCTCGGGCACGGGCAGGCCCTCCTCGGCGATCGCCTGTGCCAGGAAGAGCAGGCTGTAGAAGCCGCGCTCCTGGTTGCGATGGAAGAACGACGAGCCGGGACGGAACGACTCGTCCGCGGTCGTGAGCCAGAGGTGCGCGATGTGCGTGGGCGCCAGCCCGCGCGCGACGAGGTCGCGCACGAGCGCCGCATAGCCCTCGCGTCCGCGCTCGGGCGCGAGCGTGAACGCGCGCTCGCCGACCTGCGCGAACGTGTCGCCCTCGTTCACCGTGACGACCGAGCAGCCGCGGGCCTCGAGCTTGCCGACGAGCCGTGCGCCGACGCCCGCGCCGTCGAGGAAGACGAGCCAGCTCGGGCGGTTCTTGGTCTCGTCGCGGCGCGGTCTGCGGGGGGCCGCCGTGGGCACCCACGCAGGGCGATAGCCCCAGTCGCGCAGGTCGGGCTTCTTGAGGAGGTCGAGGCTCTCCGAGTCGGAGCGCTGTGCGTCGGCGGCGGGCTCGATGAAGTAGCGCTGATGCTGGAACGCGTACGTCGGCAGCTCCACGCGCTGCCGCGTCTCGCCCGCGAACATCTTGTCCCAGTCGATCGCGACGCCGCTCGCCCACGCGCGCCCGAGCGCCGTCACGAAGTGGCAGTCGTCGGCGACCTCTTCGTCGCGGTGTCGCAGCGAGCCGATGGCGGCCAGGCTCGCGCCGCCGCTCGGGTGCTGCTTGGCGAGCGACGCGAGGGTGCGTCCGGGGCCGCACTCGATCACCACGCGGCCCTTGTCGGCGAGCAGGGTGGTGAGGTTCTCCGAGAACCGCACCGTGCCCCTGAGGTGCGAGACCCAGTAGTCGGGGCTCGTCGCTTCTTCGGGCGTGAGCCAGGTGCCCGAGCGATTCGACAGCATGCGGATCTTGGGCGGCGAGAGCCGGATCGAGCGCAGGTAGGCGCCGAACTCGTCGAGGATCGGGGCGAGCGCACGCGAGTGCGCAGCGACGGGGATCGCGAGCCGACGGTGCTCGATCTCGCGCTCGGTGAGCTCGGCAGCGAGCGCCTCGACGTGCGCCAGAGGGCCCGACACGACCGTCACGTCGGGCACGTTGATGACCGCGACGTCGAGCTCCGGGTGCCGCGCGAGGAGCTCGCGCACCGGCGCTTCTCCGAGGGCGACGCTCAGCATCGCGCCGCCGGGCACGCGCGCGAAGAGCTTGCCGCGGAGCGCGACGAGACCGAGCGCGTCCTCGTAGGACATCACGCCCGCCAGACACGCGGCGGTGTTCTCGCCGAGGCTGTGCCCGAGGAGCGCGGTGGGCTTGACGCCCCAGCTCGCCCAGAGCTCTGCGAGCGCGTGCTCCACGAGGAAGATGGCCGGCAGCTGGAGCGGCATCGTCTCGAGCTCGGCGGCGGCCGAGGTGGCGTCTGCCGCGAGCAGGACGGGACGGAGATCGACGCCGTGCTTGCGCGCGAGGATGTCGAAGCCGCGATCCATCGAAGCCCGGAACACGGGCTCTCGCTCGTAGAGGTCGCGCCCCATGCCCACGTACTGCGCACCTCCGCCCGGAAGGAGGAACGCGACCTCGGCCCGCTCGATGGCCGTGTGGGAAAAGACGCGCTTCGGATCGTTCTCGAGGAGCAGGCGCGCTCCCTCTTCGTGCGACTCGCACGCGACGACGCGGCGGCGCTCGAGCGCACGGCGCCCGTGGTGGAGCGTGTACGCGACGTCGGCGAGCGGCTGGGTCGGGCTCGCGCGGAGGTGCTCCGCGAGGCGCACGGCGTTGCCCTGCAGCGCGCCCGTCGAGCGCGCGCTCAGCGTGAGGAGATGCCAGCGCCGTGACGACGGGCCGCTCGGTGCGCGCGCGGGCGCCTCTTCGAGGATCACGTGCGCGTTCGTGCCGCCGACGCCCAGCGAGTTGACGCCGGCGCGACGCGGTGACGCCCCACGAGGCCAGTCGCGGAGTCGATCGTTCACGACGAAGGGGCTCGACTCGAAGTCGATGGTGGGATTCGGCTTCTCGAAGCCGAGGCTCGGCGGCATCTGCTTCTCGCGCAGCGCGAGTGTGGCCTTGACGAGGCTCGCGACGCCGGCCGCGGTGTCGAGATGGCCGATGTTCGTCTTCACCGAGCCGATGCGGCAGAAGCCCGAGCGCTTGGTGCCCTTGCGGAACGCCTGGGTCAGGGCCGCGACCTCGATGGGGTCGCCGAGGTAGGTGCCGGTGCCGTGCGTCTCGATGTAGTCGATGGAGTCGGGCGACACGTCGGCGATGGCGTGCGCCTCGGCCATGCAGCGGGCCTGTCCGTCGACGCTCGGTGCGAGGTAGTTCACCTTGCCCGAGCCGTCGTTGTTCACGGCCGTGCCGCGGATCACCGCGTGGACGATGTCCCCGTCGGCGATGGCGTCCTCGAGCCGGCGCAAGACGACGACGCCGCCGCCGCTGCCGAACACCGTGCCCTGGGCTCGGTGATCGAAGGCGTGGCAGTGGCCGTCGGGCGAGAGGATCTCTCCCTCGTGGAAGAGATAACCGCGGCGGTGCGGGAGCTCGATCGTCACGCCTCCCGCCAGGGCCATGTCGACCTCGCGGGCGAGCAGGGACTGACACGCGAGGTGCACGGCCACGAGGGACGTCGAGCACGCGGTCTGCACGCCGATGGCCGGGCCCTTCAGATCGAAGAGGTAGCTGACGCGCGTCGACAGGAAGTCCTTGTCGTTGCCGGTGTGTCGGAGGAGGAACATGCCGACCGACCGCACGAGCTCGGGATTGCGGCAGAGGTTGAAGTAGAAGTAGCTGCCCATGCCGCAGCCGGCCCACACGCCGATGGGGCCCGCGAAGCGCTCGGGCGGATGCCCCGCGCGCTCGAACGCTTCCCAGCACAGCTCGTAGAAGTGGCGGTGCTGCGGATCGCGCACTCCTTCGGAGAGAAGCCGAAGAGCTCGCCGTCGAAGCTCTCCATGCCGTCCAGCGGTGCGGCCGAGCGCACGTAGTTCTTGCGACGCAGCAGCTCGGGCGACTCACCGTGGGCGATGAGCTCTTCGTCGCTGTAGGTCCGGATCGACTCCACGCCGTCGCGCAGGTTGCGCCAGTAAGTGCTCGGGTCGTTGGCCCCCGGGACGCGCAGCGCCATGCCCACGATCGCGATGTCGTTGGGGTTGATCTCGCTCTGGTCAGCCATCGTTCTCCGTATCCGCCCTCTGAGCGGGGGCGCCATGTTGGCAGCCCGCGGACGGACCTGCACCTCGACCGCTCGCGCGGCGGATGTGATCGCGCACGGCGCTGCCGGAACCGACGTTCGCGTCGGGCTCGCGGCGGATCAGCTCGCGCGTCGGGCCTCGCCTCGGCGTGCGGTGCCCGCGATGATGTCCGCGAAGGTCCCGAGGTGCGCCGGGGGCAGGTCGTGCCCGAGGTCGTCGAAGAGGTGCAGCTCGGCGCCCGGGATGGCGCGCGCGGTGGACTCGCCGTGCGCGAAAGGCAGGAGCGGATCGACCCGGCCGTGGACCACGGACGCGGGCACCTCGACGCGTGCGAGCCGTCGGTGTCTGGGCTCGCTCGACAGGATCGCCGCGAGCTGGCGCCCCGCGCCCAGGCGATAGCTCGAGCGGTCGTGCGCACGCTCGGTGTGCTCGCGCGTTCGGGCCGCGTCGAAATGCGACGGACTGCCGATCACGCGGAAGACCTCGACGCCACGCTCGATCGCTTCGTCGCGCGTGCGCGGTGGCGCTTGCACCAGCATCTTGCGCGCGTCCGAGGTGGGGAGCGGCAAGCCGGGCTCGAGCGTGGAGCTGTGCATCGAGACCAGTGAGCGCACGCGGTGCGGCGCGCGCAGCGTCATCTCCTGCGCGATCATCCCACCCATCGACAGCCCCACGACGTGCGCGCTCTCGATCCCCAGCGCGTCGAGCAGGCCGAGGGCGTCGTGCGCGAGATCGGGCATCCGGTACGCCACGCGCGAAGAGGGGAGTTGCTTCTTGAGAAGGAAGAGGGCCGCGAAGTCCGCCGCGCCCGGCATCGGTGCGCCGTGGAGCTTGGTGGAGAGGCCGACGTCGCGATTGTCGAAGCGAATCACCCGGAAACCGCGCCTGGCGAGATCGTCGCAGAGCGCCTCGGGCCACGCGATCATCTGGAGAGAGAGACCCATGACGAGCAGGATGGCCGGCGCGTCGCGCTCACCACGCTCGTCGTAGTGGAGCGTGATTCCGTTGGAAAAGGCCTCGGGCATCGGGCAACCGTGACGTCGGTCGGGCCCGATGGCCAGCGCGGACTGCCAGTCACGCGCCGAACAATGGGGTTCGAGGGCCGGGACCTGCGTTGACAATGGCTGTCGCAGCAAGGTACTCGCCTTCCATCGAGTCGCGCGGGGGTCGAGATCCCCCGCCATCGCGGCCTCTCGGACCCTCTCGGGTCACGACGATCGCGCCTCTGCTCTCGCTCTCGCAAGGCGTCTTGCGGAGTGCGGGCGTCCCGAGCGGCGCATCGAACTCGCCCCAAGGAGACAAGAGCCATGAGCAGCCGTGATGCGATCGATCAGCGCGTGAAGGATTTCGTGGCGGACCTCGAGACGCTCGTGCGCGCCTCCGCGCTCCAGGCGGTTCAGGCAGCGCTCGGCGGCCCCGCGCCCGCGAAGGGCAAGCCAGGTCGCAAGCCGGGGCGTCCTGCGAAGAAGGCCCCGCCAGCGCCCAAGCCGGCGGCTGCCTCGGCGAAGGCGCCGGCCCCCGCGAAGGCTCCGGCCCCCGCCGCTGCGCCCGCCACCAATGCGCCCTCCACCCCTGCAGCGGCCCCAGCGGCGGTGGCGCCTGCGAAGGCTTCCGCGCCCGCGAAGGCGCCGGCCCCGGCGAAGGCGGGCAAGCCTGCGCCGGCCAAGCGCAAGAAGGGCCAGAAGCGCACGCAGGCCGAGCTCGCCGCGCTCCAGAGCAAGCTCGACAGCTTCGTGAAGGCCAACGACGGAAAGCGCATCGAGGAGATCTCCAAGGCGCTCGGCATCCCCACTGGCGAGCTCACGCGCCCGATGAAGAAGCTCCTCGACGAGGGCAAGGTCCGCTCGACCGGAGAGCGCCGCGCGACGCGCTACTACGGTGTGAAGAGGAAGTGACCCCTCGGCGCGTGGCGATCACGCGCCCGTCCTGCTCCTCGCGCTCCACCGCGCGATACGGGGCCTTGCGACGCGGGGCCTTGCGACACGGGGCCTTGCGACACGGGGCCTTGCGACACGGGGCCTTGCGACACGGGGCCTTGCGACACGCGAGGCCCCGTGTTGCGTTCCGCTCAGGAGCTCGCGGCAGCCTTCTTCGCTTCGGCGCGACCGCGGAGCCAGCCGATGATGCCGGGCAGGATCGAGAGCACCACGACGAGGATGATCACCTTCTCGAGGTGATGGCGGACGACGTCGAAGCTGCCGAGGAAGTAGCCGATCACCGTCATCGAGAGGACCCAGCTGACGCCGCCGACGATGTTGAAGGCCGCGAAGCGGCGATAGGGCATCTGCGCGACACCCGCGACCACCGGCACGAAGGTCCGGACGATGGGCATGAAGCGGGCGATGATGATCGCCTTGCCGCCGTGCTTCTCGTAGAACGCCTTGGCCTGGAGGAGGCTGTCGGGGTTGCGCAGCTTCCAGCCGATCCAGCGCATCCAGTAGCCGAGGAACGACATCGACTCTCGCTTGGGCGGGTCGGACGGCTTGAAGATGAGCGGGCCGGTCTTCTGGCCGATGAGGTAGGACGTGGCATCGCCGATGACCGCGCACGGGATGAGGAGCGCGTTGAGCAGGAGCAGGTCGAGCGCACCGTCGCGCGCGTAGAGGCCTGCGACGACCAGAAGCGAGTCTCCCGGCAGGAACGCGACCAGCGCGCCCGTCTCGAGGAAGACGATGAGGCAGAGCGCTGGGTAGCCACCCCACTCGATGATGGGGCCCGGATCACGCAGGAGACCGAGGAGATAGCTGACCGTTTCCACGGCGCGCGGGTAGCACGTCGCCACGCGGCATCAAGGGCGCGGTGGCCGGCGGTGGGTGTTGCGTGGGGGTCGGTGCATTGGTACAGCGGCGCGCCATGCCGAACACGAACTCGTCGGGCGACACGTCCGGCGCTGGTGGTCCGCGAAACGGTTCCTCCCCGAGCGAGGCGCCACCAGCGAGCGATGCGGCTGCGAGCGTCGCTCGCCCCAAGAGCGATCCGCCGCCCGCGCCGGACGCCCCGCGCTCGGACGCGACCGATCCCACCTCTTCGAAGAAGAAGGCCGAGCTGTCGAAGGCCGACACCTCGTCCCTCAGCGTCACGCACCATCCTCATCACCACATGCACGGGAGCGTGTGGAAGCTGAGCATCGCCGCGCTCGGCGTGGTCTTCGGCGACATCGGGACCTCGCCCCTGTACGCGCTCCGCGAGTGCTTCGCGCCGGCATCGCACATCGCCGTGACCGAGGCGAACGTGCTCGGTCTTCTCTCGCTCTTCTTCTGGTCGATGACGCTCGTCGTCACGATCAAGTACGTGCTCTTCATCACGCGCGCGGACAACGAAGGGGAGGGGGGCATCCTCGCGCTCCTGGCGCTGGTGATCCCGAAACGAGGTGCCGCCAAGACCGGGGCGCTCGTGCTCGCGGGTCTGTTCGGCGCTGCGCTGCTCTACGCAGACGGCATGCTCACGCCGGCGATCTCCGTGCTCTCGGCGGTCGAAGGCCTCGAGGGCATCGAGGCGCTGCACGGCCACCTCGACCGCTCCGTGATCCTCGCGATCAGCTGCGCGATCCTCGTGGGCCTGTTCCTCGTGCAGTCGCGAGGGACGGCGAGCGTCGGTGCCGCGTTCGGGCCCGTCATGATGGTGTGGTTCGCGACCATCGCGGTGCTCGGCGTGGTCCAGATCGTCCACAACCCCGGCATCCTCTGGGCCGTCAGCCCGACCTACGCCGTCCAGTTCTTCGTGGCGAACCACTGGACCGGCTTCTTCGTGCTCGGCAGCGTCGTCCTCTGCATCACCGGCGGCGAGGCGCTCTACGCCGACATGGGCCATTTCGGACGTCGTCCGATCTCGTTCGCTTGGGCCGCCGTCTTCCCGGCGCTGCTCCTCAACTACTTCGGACAGGGCGCGCTCCTGCTCGAGGACCCCGAGCTGCACGAGGACTCGTTCTTCGCGCTCACGGGCTCGGGCGGCGCGCTGCGCGTGTTCGTCGTCATCCTCGCCACGATGGCCACGGTCATCGCCTCGCAGGCGCTGATCAGCGGCGCGTTCTCGCTGACCCGGCAGGCCATCCAGCTCGGCTACCTGCCGCGCCTCGAGATCCGACACACGTCGAGCGAGGCCGAAGGGCAGATCTACGTGCCCGAGGTGAACTGGCTCCTCATGTTGGCGTGCTTGGCCCTCGTGCTCGCGTTCGGCAGCTCGGGCGCCATGGCGGCCGCGTACGGCATCGCGGTCACCGGCACCATGGCGATCACCACCGTCCTCTTCTTCGTGGTGACGCAGAAGTGGTGGGGGCGAGGCCGCGCGGCCGTCGTGTGCGGGATCATGCTCGCGATCGATCTCGCGTTCTTCTCGGCGAACTTCGTCAAGCTCGCGAGCGGCGGCTGGATCCCGCTCGTCGTCGCGGCCTGCATCCTCGCGATGATGACCACGTGGAAGCTCGGTCGAGAGCGCGTCGCCAAGTTCCTCCGGGATCGTTCGGAGCCGCTCGATCAGTTCCTGGACGAGGTCGACGCGGCGGATCCGGTGCGCGTGAAGGGCACCGCGGTCTTCATGACCTCGACGGCGATGGGCACGCCGCCCGTGCTGCTCCACCACTTCAAGCACAACCAGGTGCTGCACGAGCAGGTCGTCCTGCTCTCGATCGTGACCGAAGACGTGCCGCACGTGAGCGCCAAGAGCCGCGTGACGGTCGACAGCCTGCGCGAGGGCTTCTACCGCGTGACCGCACACTACGGCTTCATGCAGGTGCCCAAGGTCACCGACATCCTCAAGGAGTGCGACAAGCGCGGCCTCAAGACGCGCCCCGACTCCACCAGCTTCTATCTCGGTCGCGAGAAGCTCGTCGTCACCCGGAACGCGGGCATGGCGCTCTGGCGCAAGCTGCTCTTCTCGTTCCTCTCGAAGAACGCCAGGCCGGCCACGGACTTCTTCAAGCTCCCGCCCGATCGGGTCGTCGAGATGGGCATGCAGCTGGAGCTATAACCCCGCTCCCGCGCGCTCCGTCGGCGCGCGTCCCCATCGAGACGTGAGGACCGCCGAGCCTTGAAGAAGACGGAGCTGCGCGGTGCGCGCACCAACAACCTGAAGGACGTCGACCTCGATCTCGAGGCCGGCACCCTCGTGGCCATCGCGGGTCCGAGCGGCGCGGGCAAGAGCTCGCTCGCCTTCTCGACGCTCTACGCCGAAGGGCAGCGACGCTACGTCGAGAGCTTCTCGGCGTACGCGAGGCAGTTCCTCGAGCGCCTCGCGCGGCCGCCCGTGCGCTCGCTCGAGCCGATCGCGGCGGGCATCGCGGTGGACCGGCAGGCGCCGGTGCGCACGAGCCGCTCGACGGTCGGCACGATGACGGAGGTCGCCGACTACGCGAAGTCGCTCTGGGCGCGCGCGTCGGTGCTCCACTGCCGCTCGTGCGGTCAGCCCGTCGTGCGCGACTCGGCCGAGTCGGCGGCCGACAGCGTGCTCCAGCGCGGGACCGGCGCGCGCATCACCGTGACGTATCCGGTCCCCGTCGTGGACGCGGAGGCCTTCCTCGGTGTTCGCGATTCGCTGATCGGAGAGGGCTATCGGCGCGTGCGTGTCGCGGGCGAGGTCCGCGATCTCGACGCCGTGCGACCGTCGGACGTGCTCGGCGAGCCCACGGCGGGCGTCGCGAAGAAGACCAAGAAGGCGGCCCCGAAGAAGGCGTCGAAGAAGACCGCGAAGGCCGGAGCCGTCGCGAGCGCGCCACGCGCGCCGCTCACGATGCTCGAGGTCGTCGCCGATCGAACCGTGGCGCGTGCCGACTCCCGGGCACGGCTGGTCGATGCGCTCGAGCAGGCCATGAAGCGCGGCGAAGGTCGCGCCAGCGTGATCGTCGAAGGCGGCGAGACGCTGCGCTTCTCGCGTGGGCTCCACTGCGCGCGCTGCGACATCGCCTACCGCGACGCGACGCCCGGTCTGTTCTCGTTCAACAGCGCGCTCGGCGCATGCGAGACGTGTCGCGGCTTCGGGCGCGTGATCGGGATCGACTGGGACAAGGTGCTCCCGGATCCGTGGAAGAGCCTCGAGGGCGGCGCGATCGCTTGCTGGGGAGGGCCCTCGACGCAGTGGGAGCGAAAAGAGCTCGCGAAGTGGGCGGACAAGGCCGGCGTGCCGCGCCGCACGCCGATCAAGGATCTCACCGCCGAGCAGCTCGCGTGGCTCAAGGACGGCGACGGGGTCGGCTACCCGCGGGGCTGGTGGGGCCTGCGCGGCTGGTTCCAGTGGCTCGAGGGCCGCGCCTACAAGATGCACGTCCGCGTCCTTCTCTCGCGCTTCCGGAGCTACGAGACGTGCCTCTCGTGCGCGGGCGCTCGCCTCAAGCCGGACGCGTTGCTGCACCGCCTCGCGGGCAAGGACATCGCCTCGTGGCTCTCGATGCCGGCCGCGGAGGCGCGCCTCTTCCTCGACGAGGCCGAGGCCGAGGTCGCGCGCGCGCACACGATGGAGCCCGCGACGCAGCTGCTCCTGCGAGAGCTGCGCGCGCGTCTGGGCACGCTCGAGGACGTCGGCCTCGGCTACCTCACGCTCGACCGGGCCTCGCGCACCCTCTCGGGCGGCGAGTCCCAGCGCGTGTCACTCACGAGCGCGCTCAGCTCGAGCCTGACCGGCGCGATGTTCGTGCTCGACGAGCCGACCGTGGGCCTGCACCCGAGCGACGTCGAGAAGCTCGTCGACGTGGTGGGGCGCCTCGCGGAGCGCGACAACGTCGCCCTCGTCGTCGAGCACGACTCGGCGCTGCTGCGCGCGGCCGATCGCGTCGTCGAGCTCGGTCCTGCCGCCGGTGAGCACGGGGGCCGCATCGTGTTCGATGGCCCACCCGAAGCGCTCGCGCGCGCCCAGACCGTGACGGGCAAGGCCCTCTCCGCGGGTCCGCTCGTGCGCTCGCGGCCGCGCCGCGCCGGCCCCGGTCGCCTCGAGCTGGAGGGGGCGATCGGGCACAATCTGCGCGATCTGACCCTCCAGATCCCGCTCGCCGCGATGACGTGCGTCACCGGGCCGTCGGGGTCGGGCAAGAGCTCGCTCTTCCTCGAGACGCTCGTCCCCGCGGCGCAGCGCGCGCTGCGCGAGCACGGCGCCGAGCAGCCGCTGCCCCACCGTGCGCTCCGAGGCTTCGAGGCGCTGAGCACGGTGGTGGAGGTCGATCAGGCACCGCTCGGTCGCACCTCCCGCGGCAACGCGGCCACGTACCTCGGCGCGTGGGACGTGATCCGGAAGCGCTACGCGCGCGAGCCGCTGGCGAAGGAGCGCGACTACGGCCACGCGTGGTTCTCCTTCAACGTGCCCGGTGGGCGCTGCGAGACGTGTGGGGGTGACGGCGCCGAGACCGTGGAGATGCAGTTCCTCGCGGACGTGACGTTCAGCTGCCCCGACTGCGGGGGCAAGCGCTTCGTCGGGCCGGTGCTCGACGTGAAGCACCGCGGCCTCGACGTGTCGCAGTTGCTCGAGACGACGATCGCCGATGCCCTCGCGCTCTACGCGGGCGACAAGGGCGTGCTCGCGCGGCTCGGGCCCGCGGCCGACGTCGGTCTCGGCTACCTCAAGCTCGGCCAGTCCCTCAACACGCTGAGCGGTGGCGAGGCGCAGCGCCTCAAGCTCGCGCTCGCCCTCGCCGACACGCCGCCGGGCGCGCTGGTCGTGCTCGACGAGCCCACGGCGGGCCTGCACGCGATGGACGTCGACCCGCTGCTCGAGGTGCTCGATCGGCTCGTCGCGCGAGGCGACACGGTCGTCGTCGTCGAGCACGACATGAGGGTCGCGGCGCGCGCCGACTGGGTGGTCGATCTCGGACCCGGCGCGGGCAGCGAGGGTGGGCGCATCGTCGCGGTGGGTACGCCGGAGGAGGTCGCGCGCAGCGCCTCGCGCACGGCGCCGTACCTCGCGCGAGAGCTCGGGATCTCGACGACCGAGAGCGCGCGTCCGGCACGCCCGCGCCGCACGCGCTCGCGCGACGCGAGCCCGGGGGCGATCTCCATCGAGCACGCCCGCGAGCACAACCTCAAGGACGTGTCCGTCGAGATCCCGCGCGAGAAGCTCGTCACCGTCACGGGCCCGTCGGGGTCGGGCAAGTCGACGCTGACGTTCGACGTGCTCTTCGCCGAGGGCCAGCGCCGCTACCTCGAGACGCTGTCTCCGTACGCGAGGCAGTACCTGCCGCAGCTGCCGCGGCCCGACGTCGATCGCGTGACGGGCGTGCCGCCGACGGTCGCGCTCGAGCAGCGCGTGACGCGAGGCGGATCGACCTCGACGGTCGCCACGGTCACGGAGGTCGCCCACTACCTTCGCTTGCTCTGGGCGCGCGCGGGCCTGCTGCACTGTCCCAAGTGCGACGTGCCGATCGCCGCGCGTGCGCCGGCGCTCCTCACCGAGGACGCGCTCCGCCGCTTCGGCACGCGCCGCGAGATCACGGTGCTCGCGCCCGTCGTGCGCGGACGAAAGGGCCACTACCGCGAGCAGCTCGAGGGCTGGCGCAAGGCCGGCTTCGTGGAGGCGCGCGTCGATGGCAACGTGCGTGCGCTCGAGGCGGGCATGTCGCTCGCGCGCTTCGTGGAGCACGAGATCGAGCTCGTCGTCGAGCGCGTGAAGGGCGACGCGGCGAGGCTCGAGGCGGCGGTGCGCAAGGCCTCGGAGCTCTCCGACGACGGCTCGCTCCGCCTCGTCTGCAAGCGGGCGGACGGCGAGCCCGCAGACGAAGGTCTCTACTCGACACGGCGCGCATGCCCCAAGTGCGGCACCGGCTATCCCGAGCTCGACCCGCGCTTCTTCTCGTTCAACACGAAGCAGGGACAGTGCGAGAGCTGTGAGGGGCGCGGCGCGATCGTCGAGACCGTGGGGAGCGGCAAGAGCGCGCGCGAGGTGTCGCGCCGCTGCACGGCGTGCGCGGGCACGCGGCTGTCGCCGCTCGCACGTGCCGTGCGACTCGACGAGCGACGCATCACCGACGTGCTGCAGCTCCCCGTGAGCGCCGCGCGGCGTGAGATCGCGGCGATGAAGGTGAGCGGGCGCGAGGCGCAGATCGCGGAGGCACCGCTGGGGGAGTGCGCACGCCGGCTCGCGTTCCTCGAAGAGGTCGGTCTCGGCTACCTCGGCCTCGATCGCCCCGCAGACACGCTCTCCGGTGGCGAGACGCAGCGCGTGAGGCTGGCGGCTCAGCTGGGATCCGGCCTGACGGGCCTGCTCTACGTGCTCGACGAGCCGACGATCGGCCTCCACGCGCGCGACACGCACAAGCTCGTCGGCGCGCTGCGATCGCTCGTCGACAAGGGCAACAGCGTGCTCGTCGTGGAGCACGACTCGGAGGTGATCCGCGCCTCCGATCACGTGATCGACGTGGGGCCTCACGGCGGAAAGCGCGGCGGGCGCGTGCTCGCGGAGGGGCCGCCCGACGTGCTCGCGAGGGAGAGCGAGTCGCCCACCGGGCGCTCGCTCGCGAGGCCGCCGGAAGTGCCCTCGTCGCGTCGGCCCTGCGCGAAGATCCCGAGCCTCGTGCTCCGCGGCGCACGTGGTCACAACCTCGACAGCGTCGACGTCACGGTCCCGCTGGGGCGCCTCGTCGCCGTCACGGGCGTGAGCGGCTCGGGCAAGAGCACGCTCGTGCGGCGCGTGCTGCTCCCCGCGGTGCGGCGCGCGATCGGTCTCACCGAAGGCGAGGAGCCGCCGCTTCCCTTCACGTCGCTCGACGGCTCTCATCACCTCCAGCGCGCCGTGCTCGTCGATCAGAGCCCCATCGGTCGCACGCCGCGCTCGGTGCCCGCGACGTACGTCGGCGTGTGGGACGAGATCCGGAAGCTGCTCGCGCAGACGCCCGAGGCGCGGGCGCGCGGCTACGACGCGGGTCGCTTCTCGTTCAACGTGGCGCACGGCGGACGCTGCCCGACCTGCGAGGGCAACGGGCAGCTCACGATCGAGATGGCCTTCCTGCCCGACGTCTACGTGCCGTGCGAGACGTGCCGTGGGATGCGCTTCTCCGAGGAGACGCTCGCGCCCAAGCTCCACGGCGTCTCCGCAGGTGAGCTCTTGCGCATGGAGGTCGAGGATGCTGCGAAGGTCCTCGCGGCCGTGCCGCGCGTGGCGGGGCCACTCGCGCTGCTCGACGAGCTCGGCGTCGGCTACCTCGAGCTCGGCCAGCCCTCCAACACGTTGAGCGGTGGTGAGGCGCAGCGCGTGAAGCTCGTCGCCGAGCTCGCGACGAGCGCCAAGGGCCGCACGCTCTACGTGCTCGACGAGCCGACGACGGGCCTGCACCGCGACGACGTGGCGAGGCTCGTGCGCGTGCTCGAGCGCTTCGTCGAGCGCGGCGACACGGTGGTCGTGATCGAGCACCAGCTCGACGTCGTGCTCGCGGCGGACTGGGTCATCGATCTCGGGCCCGAAGGCGGCGAGGCGGGGGGACGTGTCGTCGCGTGCGGCACCCCCGAGGATGTCGCTGCGTGCGAGGCGAGCCACACCGGTCGTGCGCTCGGTGCCGAGCTCGCACGCGCTGGGTTGGCGCGCGGTGGGTTGGCGCGTGCGCCGGCACGCGGTGGGCTCGCCGCGAAGAAGAAGGACAAGGGCGCGCGATGATCGATCTCTACTACTGGCCCACCCCGAACGGCTGGAAGATCACGATGGCGCTCGAGGAGCTCGAGCTCCCTTACCGCGTCGTGCCCGTCGACATGGGACGCGGCGGGCAGCACGCGCCAGACTTCGTGCGCCTCAGCCCGAACCGCCGCATGCCCGCCATCGTCGATCACGATCCCGAAGGTGGTGGGACGATCGAGATCTTCGAGAGCGCTGCCATCCTCCAGTACCTCGGAGACAAGACCGGCAAGCTCCTGCCCTCGCGCGGGCAGGCCCGCTACGAGGTGCTGGCGTGGGTGGCGTGGCAGGTCGCGGGCCTGGGACCGATGGCCGGACAGCTCCACCACTTCAAGAGCTACGCGCCCACGACGATCGACTACGCGATCGACCGCTACACCAAGGAGGTCAATCGCCTCTACGGCGTGCTCGACGCGCGCCTCGAGGGGCGCGAGTTCCTCTGCGGCGAGCTCTCGATCGCCGACCTCGCGTCGTATCCGTGGATCCTCCCCGAGGCGCACGGACAGGATCTGGCGAGCTTTCCGAACCTCGCGCGCTGGTACAGGACGATGCGCGCGCGCCCTGCGATCCAGCGCGGCCGCAAGGTCGGCGTCGAGCTCGCGCGCCCCATGGACGAGGAGGCCAAGAAGGTGCTCTTCGGCCAGACCGCGCAGAGCGCACGCGAAGCAGGCGAGCGGCGCGAGAAGGACGAGAAGAAGGCCTAGACGTAGAGCACCGATCCGTTTGATTCCTCGGGGAATCAGACGGATTCGAATGAATCGGTGCTCTAGCTCTGGCCCTGCGCAAGTTCGATCCGGGTTCGGCGAACGCTGCGGGCAGTACCAGCGCATCGATCGACTGGTCGATGCGCTCGCTGCTCGCCGTGGCGTTCGGCCGATCGACGCGCTCGTGGCGCGCGGCGGGCGACGTCAGAGCGCGGGGAGCACACGCGTGAGGTCGGCACGCACGCGGACGAAGCGCACGCGGACCGACTCGCCCTGTCCGTGCATCAGCGCGTGCACGCCCAGCGTGGTGGGCACGGGCGTGCCGGGCGTGAGCGCGCGGCCATCGAGGCTCCAGCCCGACGCGCCCTCCTCGGCGACGACCCAGCCCGCGCCAGCAGGCGGGGGCGTGTCGTTCGGGCGGGTCGCGCCGAAGGCCTCGGTCGCGCTCACGTTCGTCGTCGGAGGCGGGACCTCGATCGGCACGGGCGGCTCGGCCACTGGCTCGGCCGTCGTCGGAGGGGTCGGGTCGACCTCGGGGGGCGTGGTCCGCGGAGGCACCGAGACGCTGGTGGTCGGCGGAGGCGGCGTCGGACGACTGTCGTCCGCAGGGCGCACGGTCCGCCAGATCACGAAGCCGACGAGGAAGAGCACCGCGACGATCAGCGCGTAGATGAACGCATCCGGTGGCCCGGAGCTCGGCGCTGCCGCCGGCGGCGACGCGGGCTCCTCCCGTCGCTCGCCCCCGTCGGCACGATCGCGTCGCGACGGAGCCGCCACCGCCAGCGGGGCAGGGCGCTCTTGCTCGTCGTCGTCCTCGTCATCGTCGAGGTCGGGGGGAGGCGCGCTCGTCGGTGCCGGACGCTTGGGCTGCGCCGGAACGGCCTCCATCGCGGGCAGCGTGCCTGCACGCTCGAGGTCCGCGCGCACTGGGTCGACCTCCGTCGTGTCGCGCTGCGGCTCGTCGTCGCTCTCGTCCTCGTCCTCGTCGTCTTCGTCTTCGTCTTCGTCTTCGTCTTCGTCTTCGTCGTCGTCGTCGTCGTCGGCGGCGGCGGCGGCGGCGCGAGCGTCGCGTCGCTCCACGACGGGCTCGTCGTCCTCGTCGTCCTCGTCGTCCTCCTCGTCGTCGGCGATCACCGGCGGCGGGGGCACCTGCGTGAGCGTGCGGATCTCGGGCTCGCTCGGCGGCGGCGCGTTTCGGATCGCCTCCAGCGCCTCTTCGATCCGGTCCTCGCCTGCAGGGCCGCGGATCGCGAGGAGGGCGCCCGAGCGTGCGAGCGCGAGCAGCGCGGCGGCCAGGCCCTCGCGCGACGTGCCGCCCTCGAGCAGTGGCGCGACGGCGCCGATGCGCAGCACCGCGTCGAGCACGCGCGGATCGACGGCGCGCTCCTTCTTCGCCGACGCCGCCGCATCGGCGTCGATCTCGATCGTCGCGATGCCGTCGACGCGGGCCGGTCGCGTCGCGAGCTCGATCGCTGCGAGGCGCTCGCGTCCCAGGGTGAGCGCGTTGTCCGGATCGGGAAGTGTCTTGCGGACGGGCCCGTTCGAGCGCTCGACGGCCACGAGGCCTCGGCGCATGCCGAGGAGCGCGATGAGCGCGGGCGCGCCTCGCGAGTACCAGCCGTCGCGCGCCGTGCGGATGACGTCTCGCAGCTGGCCGCCGCGCATCTCCGCATCGATGGCGTCGTAGGCGTCGCGCAGGTGGATCGACGAGTCCGGACGCCCCGTCTGGATTCGCCCGAGCAGCGCGCCGATCGAGAGGCCGTCGAAGCGATTCGAGACGCGCGCGCGGTCGCTCGCGAGCGCTGCCTCGAGGTCTTCGAGACGCGCCGCGATGTGAACGGGCTCGAGCGGCGGCAGCTCGCGGAGCGCGAGCTTGAGCGCGCGAGAGAACGCCTCGCGCTGCGCGGGCGAGGGCAGTCCGCCGGTGACTTCTGCTCCGAGCACGCGCACGATCGCGCCGATGCGCGAGGCCGTGTCGCGCAGCGCGGCCGCATCGACCGCGTCGGCGCAGAGGATCGCGTCGGGCCCGCAGCGCGCGAGGAACGGCCCGGTCGCTTCGCCGGGATCGGGCTGGTGGATCTCGAGGCGCGGATCACCCGCGAAGGCGTCGCGCACCGCCTGCACGAGCGCGGCGGGGGCGAGCGCCGCGACCGTGCAGACCGCCTCGAGCTCGACCACCGCAGACGGCATGGGGAGCGAGCCGATGTCGACGAGCGTGGGGCGACCCGTGGCGCGCGGCGGACGCAGACGCGGGGCCGTCATCCCTGCCGCGCTCTCACGGAGCAGGGCCGGCGCAGGCGGCGCGCTCGGCACGGCGGGCCCGGCCGGGGTGGCCTTGTTGCCGAGCAGCGGCAGCGTCGCGGAAAGGGCGGCGAGCGCGTCGAGGTCGTCCTGACGCAGCGCCGCCTTCTGGTCGCGCGCGCGATCGAGGCGCTCGATGGCGTCCTTGAGTCCATCGCACAGCGCCTCGATCTGGAACACCTGCGCCGACGCCCAGAGCGCGTGGAGGCGGCGGCGGAGCTCCTCGCGAGGACGCTCCTCGGCAGGGGCGGCCACGAGCAGCGCGGTCGACGCGCGCAGCTCGGTGGCCTTGCGGGGGAGGCCCTCCACGAAGCGCGCGCGCGCCACGCCGAGCGCGGTAGGACGACCTGTCTCGCTCATCGAAGGCGCGCATCCTAGCCCTGCCCCCCCGCCACGTGCCAGCGCGCGTGCGTGCGTGAGGGGCCGTGGTAGGCACGCCGGCTATGCGTTTCGTCGACGAGGTCGTGGTCGAGGTCCGCGGAGGTGACGGCGGCAACGGCGCCGTCGCGTTCCGTCGAGAGAAGTACGTGCCCCTCGGCGGCCCCGCGGGCGGCGATGGTGGCGATGGCGGAGACGTGATCTTTCGCGCCGACGAGCGGCTCTCGACGTTGCTCGACCTGCGCTACCGCAAGCGAGTGCTCGCCGAGCGCGGCGAGAACGGACGCGGCAAAGACCAGTACGGCAAGGCAGGCAGCGATCTGATCGTGCGCGTGCCCGTCGGTACGCAGGTCTTCGATGCCGCGACGGGCGCGCAGGTCGCCGACCTCGACGCGAAGGACAAGGAGCACGTGGCGGCGGCCGGCGGACGCGGTGGACGCGGCAACATCCACTTCGCGACGCCCGAAGATCGTGCGCCGCGCCGCGCCGAGCCCGGCACGCCCGGCGAGCAGCGACAGCTCCGCCTCGAGCTCAAGCTGCTCGCGGACGTCGGGCTCCTCGGCTACCCGAACGTCGGCAAGAGCACGCTGATCTCGCGCCTCTCTCGCGCGCGGCCGAAGATCGCCGACTACCCCTTCACGACGCTCGTGCCGAACCTCGGCGTGGTCTCGCTCGGCGAGGAGCGCTCGTTCGTGATGGCCGACATCCCCGGTCTCATCGAGGGCGCGGCCGACGGCGCGGGCCTCGGGACGCGCTTCCTCAAGCACGTCGAGCGATGCCGGGTCCTGCTCCACATCGTGACGCTCGACGCCGATCCGGATCGCGCGCCGCTCCGGGACTTCGACGTGCTCGTCGCCGAGCTCGCGCGCTTCGACGCCGAGCTCGCGAAGCGCCCGATGATCGTGGGCGTGAGCAAGCTCGACCTGCCGGACGTGAAGAAGCGTCTCTCGGTGATCAAGAAGGGCATGGCCAAGCGGGGCATCGACACCGTGATCCCGTTCTCCGCGGCGACGGGCGAGGGCATCGATGCGCTGCTCTATGCGCTCGGAGATCTGCTCGAGGCCAACCCGATCAAGCCCGCGCCGCGCGCGGAGCCGTTGCCGCCGCGTGGGCGTCGCCGCGAGGTCGAGGACACGACGGACGACGAGCCCGTGGACGCGGGCGGTGACCTCGCCGTCGAGTACGTGGAGTGATGATGATCCCGCCGCACGTGCTCGAGGCGTTCGGCTGGGCCGACGCGTCCCACGCGCCGATCACGATCGGCCTCATCAACGAGACGCACCGCATCGAGACGCAGGACGGCGCGCGCTTCGTGCTCCAGCGGCTCCATCCGGTGTTCGCCGCGGAGGTGAACCTCGACATCGAGATCATCACGCAGCACCTCGCGGCGCGCGGCCTCGCGACACCACGGCTCGTGCGCACCCGCGCCGGCGCCACGCACGTGCTCGACGGCGAGGCCCGCCCCTGGCGCGCGCTCACGTTCGTCGAGGGACGCTGCGTGAGCGAGATCCGCTCGACCTCGCTCGCGCGCGCCGCCGGCGCGATGGCCGGGCGATTCACCCGCGCGACGCACGACCTCTCGCACACGTTCGCGTTCACGCGCTCGGGCGTGCACGACACCCCGGGCCACCTCGCCAAGCTCGAGCGGTTGCTCGGCACCTCGGACGACGAGGCGCTCGGCGAGGCACGCGCGCTCGCGTCCGAGATCCTCGCTCACGCGCGCGCGCTGCCGGCGCTCGATCACCTGCCACTCCGCATCGTGC
>JBILLJ010000108.1:0-32660 GCA_044376125.1 Sandaracinaceae bacterium | reverse complement strand
GACCTCAAGGCCTCGAACCTGCTCTTCGCGCCCGATCGCGACGAGGCCGTGTGCCTCGTCGATCTCGACACGATGGCGCACGGAACCGTGGCCACCGAGATGGGCGACGCGCTGCGGAGCTGGACCAATCCGCGCGGCGAGGACGACGCGCGCGGGGAGGTGGACGAAGCGCTCTTCGCGGCGGCCGTCGACGGCTACCTCTCGGAGGCGCGCGACGTGCTCACGAGCGAGGAGCGTCGATGCTTCGCGCGCGGGCTCGAGACGATCGCGACGGAGCTCGCGTCGCGCTTCTGCGCCGACGTGTTCGAGGATCGCTACTTCGGATGGAACCGCGAGCGCTACCCGAGCCGCCGCGCGCACAACCTCGTCCGTGCCCGATCGCAGCTCTCGCTCGCCCGCTCGGCGCGCGATCGCCGCGCGTCCCTCGAGGCGCTCGTCGGCTGCTGACGTCGCCTGGGCTGGGCTTGCTGCGGCGGCGGGATGGCGGCGAGGCTTGTCGTTCGTTTGACCCGTTTCTCCGCCCCATGCTAACCGGGGCCGACCTGGACGGGCTCTCAGGCGTGACGGACGTTCATCGCCGATGAGGCCGAAAAGATTGGCTGTCTGCGCGAGGTTCTCCGATGACACACCCCCGACGCCTGCCGCTCCTCACCCTGGGTGCCGCCTTGAGCCTCTCGGTCTCCGGCGCGACCGTCGTCGCCTGTGGAGGCGGTGAGGACACGAGCGGCGGCGCTGCGACCGCGGCCGGAGGCTCGACCGAGCAGGGCGGAGGCGGCGGTGGTGGCGGCGCGAGCGACGAGCCCGGTGGCACCGGACCGCGCCCCGCGCAGGCCGAGTCGCTGCGCATGCACCTCGATCTGATCGAGCTCTCCCACCTCGCCGAGGTCGATCAACACGGCCTCTACATCGACTTCGGCACGCCCGCTCGGCAGAAGTACACGCTCGGCAACTGGCGTCCGACGAACGGCAACGGCACGGGCTGGCTCGCCGACGGCGCCGAGGGCGACGAGACGTTCACGTACGCCGGTCGCATGTCGCGCCTCTACTTCGACGTGCGCGAGCAGACCGATCTCACGCTGCGCCTGCGCCTGCGCGCACACGGCACGCGGCGCCTGCAGATCTACCTGAACGGTCGCTCGCAGGCGCTGCCGGAGGGCGGCGTGCAGTTCGCCGAGGGCTCCGACTTCCGCGACTACGACATCGCCATCCCGCGCGATCTCGTGCGTGTCGGCGAGAACCAGGTGCAGCTCGCCTTCGGCGGCACGACGCCGGTCGATGGACAGGACGTGTCGGTCGCGATGTCGTCGGTCCGCGTGATCCCCGGCGCCGCGCCCGCCGCCGACGAGACGTGGGTCGAGCCGCTGCACGACGCGCTCGTGACGCGCGTGCAGATCGGCGAGACCGAGCGCCCGGCGCTGCTCGCGCGCACCCCGACCACGCTCACGTACTACGTCGACGTGCCCGAGCGTGCGCACCTCGTGTTCGGTGTCGGCACCGACTCGACCGCGACGGGCGCCACCGCGCGTGTCCGGGTGCAGGCCGAGGGCGGCCAGGCGCAGGACGTGTGGACGGGCGAGGTGGGGCGTCGCTGGAGCGACCAGTCCCTCGATCTCGCGCCGTTCGCCGGCGAGATCGTCCGCATCGATCTGAGCGCCGAGGGTGGCGAAGGCACGCGCGTCGCGTGGTCGGTGCCGTCGGTGATGGTCGATCCGCCCGAGGCGCCAGCGGCGACCGAGCCCGCGCAGAACGTCGTCGTGCTCCTCATCGACACCCTGCGCGCGAGCAAGCTGCGCCCCTACAACCCGCAGTCGCGCGTGCGCACGCCGATCTTCGACGGGCTCGTCGACCACGGCACGCTCTTCGAGCGCGCGCACTCGCAGGAGAACTGGACCAAGCCCAGCGTGGCGTCGGTGCTGACGGGCCTCACGCCGTCCACGCACCGCGCGATCACGACCGAGGCGCGCCTGCCCGAGAGCGCGGAGCTCGTGAGCGAGGCCTTCGACGGCGCGGGCTTCCACACGGCGTCGTTCCTCGCGAACGGCTACGTGTCCGACCGCTTCGGCTTCGACCAGGGCTGGGATCACTACACGAACATGATCCGCGAGGGCCGCTCCACGGAGGCCGAGGACGTGTTCCGCGAGGCCGGCGACTGGATCGAGCAGCACCACGATCAGCGCTTCTTCGTCTACATCCAGACGATCGATCCGCACGTGCCCTACGACCCGCCTGCAGAGTTCCTGCAGATGTACGACCCGCGCACGGACTACGCAGGACAGGTGCAGCCGCGTCGCACGGGCGACCTCCTCGAGTCCGCCAAGGGCAGCAACCCGAGCGTGGTGTTCGACGAGAGCGATCTGACGCGGCTCACCGCGCTCCACGACGGCGAGATCAGCTACCACGATCGCGAGCTCGGCCGCTTCCTCGAGCGACTGCAGACGATGGGCGTCGCGGAGAACACGCTGCTCGTCATCACCTCGGATCACGGCGAGGAGTTCCGCGACCACGGCAGCTACGGCCACGGCCACAGCGTCTACCAGGAGCTCATCCAGGTGCCGCTCGTCTTCCATCGCCCGGGCCTCGTGCCCGAGGGGCGCCGCATCCCGCAGCCGGTCTCCACGATGAACGTGTCGCAGACGGTGCTCGAGCTCGCCGACGTGCGCGGGCTGCGCTCGGCCGAGGGCCGCAGCCTCGTGCCCGACATGCGCGGCCAGATCCCGAGCCACCCGATGCTCGCGTTCACGAACATGCTCGACGACAAGCGCGTCGTGCGTGCCCGCCGCTGGAAGATGGTGCTGAGCGGCATCAACGCGAAGATGTTCGACCTCGAGCGAGATCCGCAGGAGCGCAACGAGATCACCGACCTCACGCAGCACCCCATCGCCGCGCGCTTCCTCCGCATCCACCTCGGCCAGTACCTCGGCTCTCGCGACCGCGGTCACTGGTGGCAGGCGACGCAGCAGGAGCGCCAGCAGCTCCAGACCGAGCAGGCCGAGATGGACGACACCATCCGCGCCCAGCTCCGCGCCCTCGGCTACGCGAACTGAGGGGATCGAGGGGGGCTCCCTGCTGCGCCACGGCGCAGCGACACCGAGCGTCAGACGTCGAGTCGGAGCTGATCCTCGAGCCAGTCGAGGATCAGCTGCGTCTCATCGAGATCCGGCATCGGGAACATCGTCGCGGCGGCCGACTCGACGACGCGCAGGCCTGCGAGGTCGTCTGCGACCGCGCTGAGGCGCGTGATCAGCGAGGGAAGGGCGCCGGCCTCCATGCGCGGCAGGAGCACCGCGAAGCGGCGCTTGTACGCGGTGATCATGTCGGTCTTGCGGAGCTTGGCCACGATGGGCTCCGCCATGGAGCCGTAGAGGCCCTCGCGTGGCTCCTTCGTGAGCTTGAGGACCACCATGGCGAACGGCTCGCCGTAGCGCTCCGCGTACGCGCAGAGCTCACGCACGCGCTTGCGGAGGTAGCGCCCCTCGACGACGCGATCGACGTCGGGGATGCGGCCATGCACCGCCGCCTCGATCACGTCGAGCAGGTCCTCGACGGACCACTCGGCGTTCGGCGCGATCTCCTTCGCGCTCAGGAGGAGCCGGCGCGCGAACTGCTGGGCGAGGACCGCGTCGTCCTTGAGGGTCCCGATCTCGGCTTGTTCGAGCGGGTGGAGGTCGATGCCGAGGCGCTTCGCTGCTTCCGTGACCGTCGTCATCCCTGCCCAGGATATCACGACGCGACGCGTCGCGCCGACGCATGAGCGGTGCTCAGGGCTCGGCGGGGCTCGCGCTGCTCTGCGCGTCGCGCACCGCACGCAGGACGAAGTCGGCGGAGTTGTCGTTCGTGTCGTAGCGGTTGCCCGACAGCGCATCGGGGCCGCTGCTCATCGACATCGCCGTCGAGGTGGCGTTGGCCTTGCGCTCGTAGGACGTAACCGCCGTCGTGCTCATCGCAGGCAGGGCGGTGCCCTCGCAGATCGCGGCCACGGCGGTGCCCCAGCACACGCGGTCGAGGACCGTCCCGCCGTGCTCGAGAGACCAGGAGCCGCCAGTGTCGGAAGCGCCCATCGTCCAGGCCGTCGTGTCGGCGGCAGGCGAGGCGGTGTAGCCACTGCCCGCGAAGAGGAAGAAGCCGCCCGGCGGAAGGCGCGTGCCCGCAGGCACCGTCGCGCGGCCGCTGCGGGTTCCGCCGCTCGCGGAGGTGTAGAAGATCTGCGCGCCGCCGATGTCCGCCGTGCGCGTCGAGCGGTTGTAGATCTCGACGATCTCGTCGAGGCCGCCGGCTGCGCCCGTGTGCGTGAACTCGCTGATCACGACGGTGCCGAGGCAGCCCGCCCCGGTGCAACCGATGCCCGAGTCGGGCGGGACGAACACATCGGGGATCACGTACGCGTCCGGCGGCGTGAAGACGTCGGGCGGCGAGAACGCATCGACCGGAACGAACGCGTCCGGCGCGCGGAACGCATCGACGCCCGGCATGAACGCGTCGTTCGAGAACGCATCGGCGCCCGGCACGAAGGCGTCGATCGAGAAGGCGTCGACCGGCGGCGTGGGCGCATCGATCGGCATGCCGGCGTCGGCCATCGCGGCGTCGGGCACGCCCGCGTCCGGCGCGACGCCCATGCACACGCCTCGGACGCAGTCGATGCCCTCGCCACACTCCACACCGAGGCAGTCGTTGTTCAGCTCGACCTCGACGTCGACGATCTGACCGGTCTGGAACATCGCGCTCACGACGCGCTGGATCACGATCGTGCCCGAGCGCAGTCCCTGCACCGTGAAGGTCACCGTACCGCGCATGCCCGACGGCTCTGGCCGCACGACGAGGGTCTGCGGGAAGGCGGTGCCAGTGAGCGTGACCGCCTGCGCTGGCGCGCTCGCTCCGGTCGAGGAGCGCATCTGGATCAGCAGGCCGTCGAGCTCGGTCGGCACCGCGAGGTTCGAGCGGATCACGAGACGCAGCGCCGTGCGGTCGGCGCAGCCTGCGATCGTGAGCAGCGTGGCGGCGAGCCAGCTCCACACGAGCAGCCGCGCCGCGCGCGCGAGCGCGGGCCCACGGACGGACGCTTCGGTCGACACGCGAGGAGCTTCGGCCGACACGCGGGAAGCTTCGGAAGCGAGGGCAGGCGAAGGAGCGCGGTGCATCGCGCGCCATCATACCAGGCCGAGGCCGAGGGTCCGCACCCGTCACTCGGCGCGATAGCGGAGCTCGCCACGGAACGGAACGTCGAGCAGACCAGGCACGCGCTCGACGCTCGCTTCGCCGCCCAGCGAGATGCTGCCATCGAGACGTGTCTGCATGCTGCGCACGAGCCCGTCGTCGACGCCGACGCTGTAGGCGCCCTCGAAGCGAAGCGTGCCCGTCACCGGACCCGCCTCGATGGCGCCTTCACCCGTGATCTCGCCCCGGAAGGCGACGACGGCCACGGCCGTTGCGCCGCTCCCCTCCACCCGCACGAGCTCCTGCGTGAGGGTGTAGCGAAGGGTCCCTCGCGCGTCCGCCTCCGAGAGCGCCTGCGTCCCCTGCGCCTGCCAGCGCTCGCCCAGCGCCACCGGGTGATCGGGGTAGGCGATCGCGTCGAGGAGCGGATCGAGCAGACGACGCAGGATCTCCGAGCGCTCCGAGCGCTGCGTGGGGGCCGCGAACATCGCGTCGTCGATGGTGCGGCCTCGCGCATCCATCACCCACGTGCTCGGGGAGGCCTCCGGCTCGAGCGCTTCTTCGCGCGGTCGGCCTCCTGCCACCATCCGCATCGAGCCGCCGGTCCGTCGCGACGACATCACGGTCGTGCCGTCGGGCCGCCGCTCGAGCACGGCGCGCTCGTCGGTCGCCACGTACTCGAGGTGCATCTCCTGACCGAGGAACGTGGCGTCCCCGCGCGCCTCGCTCGTCGCGCGCAGCCGAAGCCCCCGCGCCGGACGCACCGCGAGCAGCACGGGGCCGGAGGTCCCGCCGCCGTTCGACTGCACGCCGAGGTGTGGGCGAGGCTCGAGCACCCGAGTGCCACCGCAGCCGGCGACGAGGACGAGCGCGAGGAGCGCGTGGAGGAAGTGCGGGCTCATGTGCTGCCGACGAGGTCGAAGGCGTGGGGGGGCCGGCGCGGTGAGGCCTCGAAGAGACCGACCGCCGCGAGCAGATCGTCGCGAATCGCCGCGAGATCGCGGCTGAGGGAGCGCTCCTTCTTGCCTTGTCGGAGCTCGCCGATCTTCTTCTTCGCGCCTGCGATCGTGTAGCCCTCCACCTCGGTCAACTGCCTCACGAGGCGCGCGATCTCCACGTCGCGGCGGCGGTACTGTCGGTGCGAGCCGCGCGTCTTCATCGGGCGCAGGAGGCCCAGCTCCGTCTCCCAGTACCGCAGCACGTGCGGCTTCACGCCGACGAGCTCGGCGACCTCGCCGATCCGGAAGAAGAGCTTGCTCGGCAGCGGAGGGAGATCCAGCGAGGTGGGCGCGGCCGGCGCGGGCCAGCTCCCGATGTCGCGGGGGAGCGCGCGGCGGGTCTCGCTCGGAGAGCCGTCCGTCGCGCGGGAGCCGCCGCGCTTCACGCGTTCTTCCCGCGAACGCGGTGCGGGTTGAGCATGCCGCGCAGCTTCTCGCTGGCGTAGAAGCGCAGGACGCGGCGCGCGGGGATCTTCGACGTCTGGCCCGTGAGCGGGTTGGTCCACTCGCGCTCGACCTTCTCGCGCACGACGAACTTCCCGAAGCGCGAGATCTTGATCTCGCCGTCACCGCTCGCGAGCGTCTCCTTCATCGTCTTGAAGACCTCTTCCACCACCTCGGAGGCCTCCTTCTTGGAGAAACCGCCCACCGTCTCGTAGACGTTGTCGATGATGTCGGCCTTCGTCATGGGTGAGATCGAACCACGGGCCCCGACCGCTCTGCAACAGCCGTCTCCCACGCGCGCGCACGCACGTCCGAGCCGTTCGAGCAGGGACCTCGCCGCGGCTCACGCGCGGAGCGTCGCGCCGAGCTCGGTCGAGGCGCGCGCCACGATGCGCGTCTGCGCCTCGTCGACGCGGGCATCGGTCAGCGTGGCCTCGGGATCGCGGTAGGTGACGCGGAGCGCGAAGCTCTTGTGCCCCTCGGCGATCGGCTTGCCACGATAGAGGTCGAAGAGCGCCACCTCCTCGACGAGCGGTGCGCCTGCCTCGCGCACGACGCGCTCGAGCTCGGAGAGCGTGACGGCTTCGGCCACCACGAGCGCGAGGTCGCGGACCACCGCCTGCACACGCGGCAAGGCGCGCACCTGCTTGGGGCCACGCGTGGCGAGCGCGCTCAGGACGGGCTCGAGGTCGAGCTCGGCGAGCACGGGGCGCGTCGCGAGCTCGTGCGCATCGGCGACGTCGGGGTGGATCTCCCCGAGGTGACCGAGCACGGCGCCCGCGAGCAGCACTTCCGCCGCGCGACGCGGGTGGAGCCATGCCGGCGGCGACTCACTCGCACGGAACGCGAGCTCGAGGCCGAGCGCTTCGAACGTGCGCTCGAGGCTGCCCTTGCCGTCGTAGAAGTCGACCGGCGGCCCTTCGCCGAGCCACTGCTCGCGTGCACCGAAGAGCACGAGGCCGAGCGTCGAGCGCTCGATCACGCCCGTCGCGCTCGTACCCGGCTGGTAGCGTCGGCCGATCTCGAAGATGCGGCCCGCCGGGCGCTGGTGTCGCTCCGCGCGAGAGACGTTCGCGAGCAGGCTCGGCACGAGGGAGGTGCGCATCACCGAGCGCTCCTCGGAGAGCGGGTTGGCGAGGACGACGGCGTCGCTCGACACCCGCGCGCGCTCGAGATCCCCGAGCGAGAGGAAGCTGAAGTTCACGGCCTCGTGGTGGCCCGCCGCCAGCGCCGCCCGCCGAACGGCTCGCACGGACAGCGCGCGCGTGCTCGCCGCCTCGGGGCGAGGCTCCGGGCGGAGCAGGAGCGTCGGCACACGATCGTAGCCGCGCACGCGCGCGACCTCCTCGGCGAGATCGATCGGGCGCAGGAGGTCGGGGCGATGCGTCGGCGCGGTGACGCGCCAGCCGCTGTGCTCGCCGGGCGAGATCGCGCAGCCGAGGCCCTCGAGGATCGTCCGTGACTCCGTGTCGGTGATCGTCTCGTCGCCGATCGCGCTGCGGATGAAGCCCGTGGGGAGCGAGATGCTCGCGTTCGGGATGCGACGCGCCTCAGCGTCCACGCCGATCGGCGCCGACACGGCCTCGGCGACGGTCGTGAGGAGCGAGATCGCGCGACGCTGCGTCAGTGGGATGCCCGCGTGATCGACGCCGCGCTCGAAGCGGTGGCTCGACTCGGTGTGGATGCCGTGGCGGCGCGCCGTGCGGCGCACCGAGCGCGGGTCGAACCACGCGACCTCGAGGAGCACGTTCTTGGTGCCTGCGTGCACGGCAGTCTCGGAGCCGCCCATCACGCCCGCGATCGCGACGGGGCGCGTCGCGTCCGCGATCACGAGATCGTCGTCCGTGAGCGTGCGCTCGGTGCCGTCGAGCAGCGCGATCTTCTCGCCGGCGCGTGCGAGGCGCACGTCGATCCGCTGGCCGTCGAGGCGATCGAGATCGAACGCGTGGATCGGATGCCCGAGCTCGAGGAGCACGAGGTTCGTCACGTCGACGACGCGATCGATCGAGCGCTGCCCGAGCGTGTGGAGGCGGTGTCGGAGCCAGAACGGCGAGGGGCCGACGCTCACGCGCTGGAGCACGGTGCCCACGTAGCGCGCGCACCGATCGGGCGCGGTGATGCGGATGGGCGCCACCATCGGCACGCCCTCCACGGGGGCGACGAGGCTCGCGGTCTCGCCCGAGTGCCCCGTTCCGCTCTCGATGACGGCGAGCGCGCGTGTGCCGACGGGCGCTTCGGGGAGCACGGAGAGCAGGCGCGAAGGCAGGAGCGTGAGCCGCGGCGCGAAGGCCGCGCCGAACAGCACCGAGAGCTCGCGCGCGATCCCGAGGTGGCCCTGGCAGTCCGCGCGGTTCGGCGTGAGGGAGAGGTGGAGGATCTGGTCGCGCAGGTCGAGCGCGTCGGCCGCGAGCGCGCCGGGCTTGCCGGGGTCGTCCTCGCCGAGCACGAAGATCCCGTCGTGATCGTCGCCGATCCCGAGCTCCTTCTCGCTCGCCAGCATGCCCTCGGAGCGCACGCCCGCGACCTCGCGCGCCTCGATGCGCATCCCGCCGGGAAGGCTCGCGCCCACGTCCGCCAGGAGGACGCGTGCGCCCGGCGAAGGAACGTTCGGCGCGCCGCACACCACCTCGCGCGTGCCCTTGCCATCGAAGACGGTGACGAGCGTGAGCTTGTCGCGGCTCGGGTGCGGACGCTTCGCGCGCACCTCCGCCACGATCACGCGATCGAGCGAGCTGCCCGTCGCCTCGATCGCCTCGACCTCGATGCCCGCGCGCGTGAGGCGTTCGGCCATCTCGTTCGCCGTCGCATCGAGCCCACCGAGCTCACGCAGCCAATTGCAGGACGCCTTCATGTCTTCTCCGGGGGCAGTGTCAGAGCTGCTCGAGGAAGCGGATGTCGTTCTCGTAGAGCATCCGGATGTCGCGAATGCCGTGGCGCAGCATCGCGATGCGGTCGATGCCCATGCCCCACGCGAACCCGCTCCACTCGTTGGGATCGACGCCGCAGGACTCGAACACGACGGGGTGGATCGAGCCGCAGCCGAGCACCTCGATCCAGCCCGTCTGCTTGCAGGTGCGGCAGGCCATCGTGCGTGCGCGCTGCTCGTCTCCGCCCGCGCCGACCCACGGCCGACAGAACGTGCACCCGATGTCGAGCTCTCCTCCCGGCTCGACGAACGGGAAGTAGCTCGGACGGAAGCGCACGGGCACGTCGGCGCCGAACGTGCGCTTGAGGAAGGTCGTGAGGACGCCCTTGAGGTGTGCGAACGAGACGTTCTTGTCGACGAGGAAGCCGTCGATCTGATGGAACATCGGCGAGTGCGTCGCGTCGTCGTCGCGACGGTACACCGTGCCCGCCGCGACGACCGCCATGGGCGGCTTGCGCGCGAGCATCTCGTGCACCTGGATCGCCGTCGCATGCGTGCGCAGCACGACCGCCTCGTCTCCGCCGCCTTCGCGACCCTTCACGAAGAAGGAGTCCTGCATGTCCGTCGCCGGGTGATCCGGCGGGAAGCCCAGGCGACCGAAGTTGTACTCGGCGAGCTCGATCTCGCGGCTCTCGGAGATCTCGAAGCCCAGCGAGGCGAACACGTCGAGGAGCTCCTCGATCGTCTTGGTGATCGGGTGCTGTCCGCCCGGCGTCGTGGTGCGCCCCGGCAGCGAGACGTCGATCCGCGGCCCCGACAGCTCCGCCTCGCGGATCGCGCGCGCGATCGCGTCGAGGCGCGCATCGAACGCGCCCTGGATCGCCTGCTTCACCTGGTTCGCGCGCTGCCCGAGCTCTTTGCGCCGATCGCCCGGGAGCTTGGGCATGAGCTTGAGGAGGGCGGTCAGCTCACCGCTCGGGCCCACCAGCTTCGCGTTCGCGGCGCGGAGGGCGTTCTCGTCGGCGCACGCGGCGAACACGCCCGTGACGTCGCCGCCGAGGCGTGCGAGGCCTGCTTCGAATTCCTGGACCGGGTCGGACATGGCGATCTCGTGGGTCGGAGGAACGGATCCGGAGACACGACGAGCCCCAACGAAAAACCCCGGCCTGCGGATGCAAGCCGGGGTCGTCTGGGGATCAGGCTTGCGTCATCGCGCGGCGTCGACGACGGCCTTGAAGCCACCCGGATCACGGAGCGCGAGATCCGCGAGGATCTTGCGGTCCAGACCGATGTTGGCGGCCTTCAGCTTGTTCACGAGCTTGCTGTAGCTCACGCCCAGGGCGCGTGCGCCGGCGTTGATGCGGGCGATCCACAGCTTGCGGAACGTGCGCTTCTTCTCGCGGCGGTGACGGTAGGCGTCCTGCCAGCCGTTGCGCACCTGCTCCTGCGCGTCGGTGAAGATGCGTCCACGGGCGCTGTAGAAGCCCGAGGCGTGCTTGAGGACACGGTTGCGGCGGCGGCGAGCCTTGAATCCACGTTTTGCGCGCGGCATGGGAACACTCCTTCAGCGGCCGTACGGCAGCATGCGCTTGACGATGTGCTCGTGCGTCGGGGACACGAGCGAGTGCTTGCGCAGGCGGCGCAGGCGGTTGGCGCTCTTGCCGCGCATCATGTGGCCGAGGCCGGCGGTGCCGCGGCGAACGCGGCCCGATCCGGTGATCCAGCAGCGCTTCTTCGTGCCGCTGTGAGTCTTCATCTTGGGCATGGAACGGATCCTCCACTTGGGAAGCGAACGTCGAGACCAGAGGGACGAGCCCACGGTCCGGCGCGGGGGAGCGGAGGTGTAGGCGGGCCCCCGGCGGTCGTCAAGGAACGTCTCGACATGCCCGACGCGTTGCGGCATGAGACCTCCACTCATCCATGCCCCCGCGCAAGTTCCTCGACGCCCTCCGTGACGCTCCCCTCGTGTTCGACGGTGCCATGGGGACCATGCTCTACGAGCGAGGGGTCCTCTACACCCAGAGCTTCGACGCGCTCTGCCTCTCTCGCGAGGACCTCGTGCGTGCGGTGCACCACGACTACCTCAAGGCGGGCGCGCAGGTCCTCCAGACGAACACGTTCGGCGCCAACCGCATCCGCCTCGCGGCGCACAACCTCGAGAAGGACGTCGCGGCGATCAACCGCGCCGGCGTGCGCATCGCGCGCGAGGTCGCCGACACCAAGGGCGCTTTCGTCGCAGGCTGCATGGGCCCCACCGGCCTCTTGCTCAAGAGCGTCGCCAAGACCGATTACGGCCGCCTCACGGAGGCCTTCCGCGAGCAGGCCGAGGCGCTGCTCGTGGTCGAGCCCGGCCAGCCGCGCGTCGATCTGATCACGCTCGAGACGTTCCGACAGACCGAGGAGATCCACCTCGCGCTCGACGCGGTGCGCGCGGTGCTCGCGACGCTGCCGGAGGCCGATCGCGTGCCCGTCGTCGCGTCGGTCTCGTTCGACACGTTCGGCACGATGGCCGATGGCCTCGCGCCCGCGGAGGTCGCCAAGCGCCTCGCCGACTGGGGGGCTGACGTGATCGGCGTCAACTGCGCCGACGGCCCTGCGGGTGTCTACGAGACCTCCAAGCAGATGCTCGACGTGGGGCTGCCCGTGATCGCGCAGCCCAACGCGGGCCTGCCGCATCGGGTGGACGGCCGCTTCGCGTACATGGCGACGCCCGACTACTTCCTCGTCTACGCGCGCCGCATGCTCAAGGCCGGCGTGCGTGCCGTGGGCGGCTGCTGCGGCACCACGCCCGAGCACATCCGGCAGATGGCTGCGTCCGCGCGCATGCTCGCCGCGACGATGGACGACGGCACCGGCGAGGCCGAGCCGCACGAGTCGAGCGGCGCCGCGGTCGCCGAGGGCGTGCGCGTCGTGCCGCTCGCGGAGAAGGGCCGCATCGGCGAGAAGCTGGCGAAGAAGGAGCTCCTCATCTCCGTCGAGGTGAACCCGCCCGCGGGCCTCTCGCTCGCCAAGGCGCTCGAGGCGGCGAAGATGCTGCGCGACGGCGGTGTCGACGTGATCAACGTGGCCGATGGCGCGCGCGCGACGGCGCGCATGGGCAACTTCGTGCTCTGCCATCGCATCCAGGAAGAGCTCGGCATGCCCGCGCTCATGCACCTCACCACGCGCGACCGAAACGTGCTCGGCCTCGTCGCGCACCTCCTCGGTTGCCACGAGCTCGGCGTTCACAACCTCGTCGTGATCACGGGTGATCCGCCGAAGATGGGTGACTTCCCGGACGCGACGGCGGTCTACGATCTCGACTCGATCGGCCTGCTCCGCCTCGTGAACGGCCTCAACCGCGGCTTCGATCCGGGCGGCAAGCCGCTCGGCGGCGCGACGCGCTTTCTCTGTGCCACGGGCGCCGAGCCGGCCGCGCACGACTACGACCGCGAGATCAAGCGCCTGCGCCAGAAGATCGAGGCGGGCGCCGACATGGTCATGACGCAGCCGGTCTACGACCCGGCCGTGCTCGATCGCTTCCTCTCGGACGTGGCTGATCTCGAGGTGCCCGTGCTCGTCGGCATCCTGCCGCTCGCGAGCCACAAGAACGCCGAGTTCCTCCACAACGAGGTGCCCGGGATGAGCGTGCCGCTGGCGATCCGCGAGCGCATGCGCAAGGCCGGGCCCGGCGAGGCCGGCCGCAAGGAAGGCATCGCGATCGCGCGCGAGATGCTCGAGGCCGTGAAGGACCGCGTGCGCGGCGCCTACATCATGCCGCCGCTCGGCCGCTACGAGCTCGCGCTGCGCGTCATCGAAGGGATCGTTCGATGAGCGGCCGCGGCTCGATCGTGCGCGCGTGGCGCACGGTGGCGCTCGGGCCCGTCGTCGCAGGAGCGCTCCTGAGCGCGGGCTGTCCGAGCGCGGCGTGCCCTGCGCCGACGCTGCGCTTCGCCGAGGCCGGTGGCGTTCTGCATCACCACGCGCGCCTGCTCGCGTGGGCCGAGAACCTCCGCGCCGAGGCCACGGTCGATCGGCGCGAGGCCGGCGCGCCTGCCGAGCGCGCGCGTCTGCGCGGCACGGTGCTCATGCTCGTCGAGCGGCCCGATCGCGTCCGCTTCGACGCGATGACGCAGTTCGGCCCTGCCGCCACGCTCACGAGCGACGGGCGGAGCTTCGCGCTCATGGATCTGCGCGAGAACCGCTTCTTCGTGGGGCCGTCGTGCGCGGAGAACATCGCGCTCCTCCTGGGCGTGCCGATGGAGGCCGAGGACGTGGGCCGTGTGCTCTTCGGCGAGGCGCCGACGATCGACGCGACCGAGCGCGAGGTGGTCTGCGAGGGCGGGAGCTACCGCGTGACGCTGCGCGCAGCCGACGGCGCCTCGCAGGAGCTCGTCTACGAGATCCGCTCGAGCGACGTCGAGGCACCGCCCGAGGCGCAGCGCCTTCGTCTGCGCCAGACGGACGTGCGCGACGCGGCGGGCGTGAGCCAGCTCCGCATCCACTGGGACGATCACCGCTTCGTCGTCGATCCGCGGAGCACCACGAGCCCGCAGGAGGGCCTCGCGCTGCCGCACCGCGTGCAGGTCGAGCTGCCGGCGCGTGGCGTGGACACGCTGATCCGCTTCGACCGCATCGAGATCAACGTCGAGATGCCCGAGGACGTGTTCACGCAGGAGGTCCGCGAGGGCCTCGCCGTCGAGCCCGTGGAGTGCGACGCGCCCTGATAGGCTCGCGGCCGTGAGCTTCGCGCTTCGCGTTCACGACCTCGCCACCACCTTCGTCACCGACGAGGGCGAGGTGCGCGCGGTCGACGGCGTCTCGCTCGAGATCGCGCCCGGCGCGACGCTCGGCCTCGTCGGCGAGAGCGGCTGCGGCAAGAGCGTGACGGCGCTCTCGATCCTCGGCCTGCTCCCCGAGCACACGGCCTTCGTCGAGCGCGGGACCGTGGAGATCGAGGGCGATCGCGGGCCGATCGAGCTCGTCGCGCTCGGAGAGGCGGAGCGGGCCGCGGTGCGCGGCGATCGCATCGCGATGATCTTCCAGGATCCGATGAGCTCGCTGAACCCGATGATGACGATCGGCGATCAGCTCGCGGAGGGGCTCCGGGCGCACCGGGGCCTCTCTCGCGCCGCGGCGAGGGAGCGCTCGATCGAGCTCCTGCGCAAGGTCGGCATCCCCGCGCCTGCGGAGCGCCTCGACGCCTATCCGCATCAGCTCTCGGGTGGCATGCGGCAGCGCGTGATGATCGCGATCGCGATCGCGTGCGGTCCGCGCGTGCTCCTCGCCGACGAGCCGACGACTGCGCTCGACGTGACGATCCAGTCGCAGGTGATCGAGCTCCTGCGCACGCTCCGCGACGAGTCCGGCATGGCGCTCCTGCTCATCACGCACGACCTCGCCGTGGTGAGCGAGATCGCCGACGAGGTCGCGGTGATGTACGCGGGGCGGATCGTCGAGCGTGGGCCGACGCGACGGGTCCTCGAGCGCCCGCTCCACCCGTACACGCGCGGCCTCGTGCGCTCGATCCCCTCGCGCGCGGTCCGTGAAGGCGCCACCGACCGAGAGCGCCTGAAGCTGCGCCTTCCGACGATCCCCGGCACCGTTCCCGCGCTCGGCCGCTGGCCCGCAGGCTGTCGTTTCGCCGATCGGTGCGAGCGCGTCGAGGGTCGCTGTCGCGAGCGCTCGCCCGCGCTCGTGGCCCATGGTCACGGGGGCGAGGTCGCGTGCTTCCGTGCCGACGAGCCCTTCGCCGAGACGACGTCGGAGGCGGGCACATGAGCGCGCTGCTCGAGGTGAAGGGGCTCACGAAGGACTTCGCGTCCGGCGGTGTGGTCACGGGGCGGCGCGTGGTGCGCGCGGTGGACGACGTCTCGTTCGAGGTCGCCGCGAAGGAGACGCTCGGCATCGTCGGCGAGAGCGGCTGTGGCAAGACGACGCTCGGCAAGCTGGTGCTGTCGCTCGTTCCTGCGACGAGCGGCTCGGTGCGCTTCGACGGCAAGGAGATCCTCTCGCTCCCCCCGCGCGCCATGCGCGCGATGCGCCGCGAGATGCAGGTGGTCTTCCAGGATCCGATGAGCGCGCTCAACCCGCGGCTCACGGTGTCGGCGGCGGTCGGCGAGCCGATGCGCGTGCACGGCCTCGTGACGCCCGCGGACGAAGGCGACGCGGTGCTCGCGCTCCTCCGACGCGTCGGTCTCGGCAGCGAGCACCTCGCGCGCTATCCGCACGAGCTCTCGGGCGGGCAGCGGCAGCGCGTCGTGATCGCGCGTGCACTCTCGCTCCGTCCGCGTTTCCTCGTGTGCGACGAGCCCGTCGCGGCGCTCGACGTCTCGGTGCAGGCGCAGGTGGTGAATCTCCTGCGCGATCTCTCCGAGGAGCTCGGCCTCACCTACCTCTTCGTCGCGCACGATCTGTCCGTCGTCCGGATCGTGAGCCAGCGCATCGCGGTCATGTACCTCGGCCGCATCGTCGAGCTCGCGCCGACCGAGGCCCTCCACGCCGAGCCCCTGCACCCGTACACGCGGGCGCTCTTGTCGGCGGTACCCACGATCGATCCGCACGCGAAGAAGACGCGCCTCGTCCTCGCCGGGGAGCCACCGAGCCCGAGCGATCCGCGCACGCGCACCGGCTGCGGCTTCGCCCCACGCTGCCCCATCGCCGAGCCCGGGCGCTGCGACGTCGAGCGCCCCGCGCTCCGCGAGATCGAGCGCGACGGCGTGACGCGCAGCGTCGCCTGCCACCTCGCGTGAGCGGCGGTGCTCAGCCGAGGGCGTTCTTGGCGTCTTCGACGGTGACGCGGCCCTGCTTCACGAGCTCGCGCAGGTGCATCTCGAAGGTCTGCATCATGTAGGGGTGGCTGCCGCGCTCCATGATGTCCTTGAGCGAGGGATTGCCCTCGGGCTTGCGCAGCGACTCGCGCGCGGTGCCCGTGACGACGAGGATCTCGGCGACGAGGCAGAGCCCGCCGTCCGCGGCCGGGATCAGGCGCTGCGCGATGATCGCCTTGAGGTTGTCGGCGAATCGCTCGCGCGTCTCCTGCACCGACTGTCCCGAGAGCGCGAGCACGCGGCCGATGGTGCGCTGCACGTCGGGCGTGTGGAGCGTCGAGAGCACGAGGTGGCCCGTCTCGGCGGCCTTGAGGCCGATGTCCATCGTCTCTTCGTCGCGGATCTCACCGACGAGGATCACGTCCGGATCCTGACGGAGCGCGGCGCGCAGGGCGTGCGCGAAGCCGGGCGTGTCGATGCCGACCTCGCGCTGCGAGATCGAGCCGAGCGCGTCCTGGTGGATGAACTCGATCGGATCCTCGACCGTCACGACGTGCACGCGCCGCGTCTGGTTGATGAGGCCGATGAGCGCCGCGAGCGTGCTCGACTTGCCGTTGCCGGCGGCGCCCACGACCAGGACGAGGCCGCGCTCGAGCTCGGCGAAGCTCGCGACGACGGGCGGCACGCCGAGCTCTTCGAACGCTGGAATCTTCAGAGGGATCGCGCGCAGCGCGACGGCGAGCGTGCCGCGCTGCCGGTAGACGTTCACGCGGTAACGGCCCACGCCCGGCACGCCGTAGCTCGAGTCGAACTCCTGGAGATCGTCGAGCGTCCCCTTGTACCGAGACTTCTTGAGGATCACCTCCGCGAGCTCACGTGTGTGCTGCGGCAGGAGCTTGTCGCCCTGGAGGTAGTGGAGGTCGCCGGACACGCGGAAGGCGGGCGGCTGACCGACCTTCAGCAAGATGTCGCTCGCGTTGTACTGCTGCCCCTTGCGGAGGAGCGAGTGAAGCGTCGTCTCGTCCATGCCGCGGCGAGTCTAACAAAACGCTCTCGTGGCCCCGCCGAAGATTTTCGAGGCCCGAAACGAGACACGGCATGGAGCCGAGGCGCCGTGCCGTGTGCTGCCGGGCGCGAGGCCCGCGTGTTGCGCGATCACTCCGCGTCGCGGCGGCGGATCACGATCGTGTTCATGTGCTCGCTCGACTCGAAGCGGCTGCGGTACGCGCTCGCCTCCGCCATCGACTCGAACGGTCCGATGCGGACGCGGAACATCGTGCCGCGGCCCTCGACGCTCGCCTGCATGACGAACGCGCGGTGACCGCGGGCGCGAAGGCCCGAGGCGAACGCCTGCGCGCCATCGGCGCTGTCATACGAGATGACCTGGAGCGTGTACTCGCCGTCGTGGCCCTCACGCGCCGGCTCGGTCACACGGGCGGTGGGGAAGGAGCTCTGCACGAGCTCGTCGTGCGCTGCGACGCGGGCGATGGCGCTGCCGTCCGTGGCGGCCACGGCGGCCGGAAGCATCTCGGGCAGCGCGGCGAGCGTCGAGGTCGGAGCGGGCACGGGCTCGAAGGCCTCCGCCGGCAACGCGTCCGGGTGCGCCGCCTCGGCCGCCGCAGCAGCGAGCGCTGCCGCGATCTCCGGCGGATCCTCGGTGAGCTGCTCGGGGAAGGAGAGGGCCACCCGGTCGACGCTCGGCGCGGCCAGCATGTGCTCCTCGGACTCTGCCGGCGAGCGCTGGGTGCGACCGATCGCGTCGAGGCGGGCGAGGGGGTCAGCCTCGTCCGAGCTCTGCGCGCTCGTGGAGGGGCCGAGCTGGAAGCAGAGCGCCAGCACCAGCAGGACGGTCACGCCGCCAGCGAGACCGTAGAGCGCCCAGCGCTGCACCGTCGCGTCCTGCTCGTCTGCGTGCTCTCGGATGAGGTTCAGATCCCGCATTGCGCCGTCCATGACTCCTCCAGGAGGGTCCAGTTGCTACCTGTACACGCATGTAAGACATGTGTGATCGCGGAGCAAATAAACGGATGCGAGAGCAGGATGGGCGCGGAGTGGGACTCCGCGTCCGTCCAGCGCGAGCGGCCAGCACGGTCGGCTCGAGTGTCTCGAGCCGAGCTCGCCGCTCACGGGTTCGGGACGAGGACCGTGGTGTGCTGGCCGCCGTCGGCGGCCGTCATCTGCCAGACCTCGAGGGTGTGGCCCGACGCGGCGCGAACACGGAGCGCGTATCGCCCGGTGCCGTCGGCTCGACCGATGACCCCTTCGTCGGTGTCGAGGTTGAGCGCGAGCACGTATGCATCGGGCAACGCCTCCCCCGTGAGGTCCACGGTGCCCGTGCCATCGGGCACGGACACGAGGGCCGTGGGTGGCGGGAGCGGCAAGGTCGGCCCGTAGCAGCCCTCCACGACCGGCACGACGGCCAAGAGAAGCGAGAGGGTGAGGGCACGGAGGGCTCGGTTCATGAGGACTCCAGGGGCGCGTACGGTGACACAGCAAGGCGCGATCCCGTTCGCAGACGAGCCCCAGCCAGCCCCGTTCGAGACCCATGTGTCAACGACGTTGGCAGGCTCGTGCGCGCGTACGTACGCGCACGTGCACGCGCGCGTAGTAAGAGGTGTGCGACTCGTGGTAGCCTGCGCGCCCTTTCAGCGCTGCCCGCGCGAGAGGCCAGGAGCAACACCCGATGGCTTCGCCCCAGATCGTACCGGTCCCCATCGATGACGAGATGGTCTCGTCGTACCTCGCCTACTCGATGAGCGTCATCGTCGGGCGAGCGATCCCCGACGTGCGCGACGGTCTCAAGCCCGTGCACCGCCGGGTGCTCTACACGATGCACGAGCAGGGTGTGCGGGCGAACACCGCGCACAAGAAGTCTGCGCGCATCGTCGGCGACGCGATGGGCAAGTACCACCCGCACGGCGACGCCGCGATCTACGAGGCGCTCGTGCGCATGGCGCAGGAGTTCTCGCTTCGCTATCCGCTGGTCGACGGGCAGGGCAACTTCGGTTCGGTCGACGGCGATCCGCCTGCGGCCATGCGTTACACCGAGGTCCGCATGGCGCGGATCACGGGGGATCTGCTGGCCGACATCGAGAAGGAGACGGTCGACTTCCGGCCGAACTACGACGACTCGGAGCAGGAGCCCAGCGTGCTCCCGAGCCGCGTCCCGAACCTGCTCGTCAACGGCAGCTCGGGCATCGCCGTCGGCATGGCGACGAACGTCCCGCCGCACAACCTCCGCGAGATCATCGACGCCGCGATCCGCATCATCCGACGCGGCGACATCAGCATCGACGAGCTGATGGTGGACGACGGAGACCTCCTCGGCGTGAAGGGGCCCGACTTCCCGACGGCGGGCTTCGTGTACGGGACCGCCGGCATCCGGCAGTACTTCCACACGGGGCGTGGACGCATCGTGATGCGCGCGCGCGCCGAGGTCGTGCCGCTGCCGGGCAAGGGCGATCGCGAGATGATCACGATCACCGAGATCCCCTACCAGGTGAACAAGGCCGACCTGGTGAAGAAGATCGCGGAGCTCGTGCGCGAGAAGCGCCTCGAGGGCATCAGCGAGCTGCGCGACGAGTCGAGCCGAGAGGGCATGCGCATCGTCGTCGAGCTCAAGCGCGACGTGCCCGGTCAGATCGTGCTCAACCAGCTCTATCAGCTGACGGCGCTCCAGAGCACGTTCGGCGTGATCAACCTGGCCATCGTCAACGGGCAGCCGCAGGTCCTCAACCTCAAGCAGACGCTGCAGCAGTTCATCGCGCACCGCCGCGAGGTGGTCACGCGCCGCACGCGCTACGACCTCCGCCAGGCGCTCGCGCAGCGCGAGCTCGTCGAAGGCCTCGGCATGGCCACGACCGAGGTCGACCTCGTCGTGAAGACCATCCGCGAGTCCAAGGACCCCGACGAGGCGCGTGGGCGCCTCATGAAGCTGCCGCTCCGCGGGCTCGAGGAGTTCGTGCGTCGGGCGGGACGCCCCGAGGAGGAGATCGCCAAGGCGCACGAGCGCGGCGAGTACTTCCTGAGCGAGCGTCAGGCCAAGGCGATCCTCGAGATGCGCCTGGCGCGCCTCACGGGCCTCGAGCGCGAGAAGCTCGCGGCCGAGTACGGTGAGCTCTCCGATCAGATCGCGCGGCTCGAGGCCATCCTCGCGAGCGAGGCGCTCCTGCTCGACGTGATCGTCGCCGAGCTCCGGGAGGTCCGCGAGAAGTACGGCGACGAGCGCAAGACCGAGATCGTCCAGGCCGAGGGCGACATCTCGATGGAGGATCTGATCGCCAACGAGCCGATGGCGGTCACCGTGACGCACAGCGGCTACGTGAAGCGGACGCCGCTCACCGAGTACCGGGCACAGGGGCGCGGCGGCAAGGGCGCCAAGGCGGCGGAGCTCAAGGACGAAGACTTCGTCACCTCGCTCTTCGTGGCGAACGCGCACGCCGATCTCGTCTTCATCAGCGACAAGGGGCGCGCCTACACGAAGAAGGTCTACGAGATCCCGCAGGGCAGCCGCGCGGCGCGAGGGCGCCACGTGAACAACTTGCTGGGCCTCGATCAGAGCGCCAACGAGCGCATCCAGGTGATCGTGCCGGTCGAGCAGTACGGTGACGACAAGTATCTCCTCACGCTCACGCGCAACGGCACCGTGAAGCGCACGGCCCTCTCGGCGTACGAGAGCATCCGCGCGAGCGGCATCATCGCCGTCCAGATCGAGGACGACGATCAGCTGCTCACGGCGAAGATCGTCACCGACAAGAGCGAGGTGTTGATCGGCACGGCGCGCGGCATGTCGATCCGCTTCGACGCGAGCGACGTGCGCCCGATGGGCCGAGACACGCGCGGCGTGCGCGGCATCGATCTGCGCGAAGGCGACTTCGTGATCGGCATGGACGTGATCGAGGATCTCGCCACGCAGCAGGTGCTCTGCATCAGCGCGAACGGCTTCGGCAAGCGCACACCGCTGCTCAAGCCTGCGGGCGGCGAGGCGGGCGACGAAGGCGCGCGCATGAGCGAGCCGCCGCCGGACGCGATCGCACCGACCAACGAGATCGAGGAGCGCGCGAGCTGGCGCAAGCAGAGCCGCGGTGGCCTCGGCGTGCTCGCGATGGATGCGTCCGAGCGCAACGGCAACCTGGTCTCGCTGCGCATCGTGCGTCCCGAGGATCAGATCATGGTCATCACCAACGGCGGCCAGATCATCCGCACACACGTGAGCCAGGTGCGTGAGGCGGGTCGCAACACGCAGGGCGTGCGCATCCTCCGCGTGAGCGAAGGCGAGCACGTCGTGGCGGTCGAGCCGGTCGCCGAGGACGACGGCGCGGTCCAGGAGCTGCCGCCGATCGTCGACTCGCTCGCGCCGCCCGCCGCGTCTGCCGACGCCGGGACCGAGGCGACCACTGCCGACGGCGAGGGGCCGAGCGAGGCATGAGCGGGGGCGCGCGCGCGGAGCGCTACCTCGCCACGTTGCGCGAGGAGTTCCCGTCGCTTCGCGTCGTGCGCAAGGAGGACGACGGCCTGCAGAAGGTGCTCGACGTCCTCCTGCGCATCGGCACGCTCAACCAGCAGCGCGACTACCTCACGAAGTACACGACCGTCATCGGCACCACGATCTACACGCCGCGCTCGTGGGAAGGCCGGAGCGACGAGGAGCGCTACGTCACGCTGCGACACGAGGCCGTGCACCTGCGCCAGGCCCGCCGCATGGGGCAGCTCGGGATGTCGTTCGTGTACGGGCTCGTGTTCTTTCCGATCGTGCTGTCGTGGGGGCGCGCCCGCATCGAGTGGGAGGCGTACGCCGAGACGCTGTGGGCCATGGCGGAGGTCCATGGCTTCGCCTACGCGTCGTCGCGACCGGTGCGCGAGCACATCGTTCGGCAGTTCACCTCGGCGGCCTACGGCTGGATGTGGCCGTTCCCCGGCCAGGTGAACGGGTGGATCGACGCCGAGCTCGCGAAGATCGCTGCCTCGCCGTCCGGGCGGGGCGAGCGCCACAGGGACACGTGATGATTGGGAAGCGCGGTCCGTTTCTGTAGGATTCGGCCCCCACGATGTCCTCCTCGCCGGTACTCGGAATCGACCTCGGCACCACCAACTCCGTCGTTGCGCTGGCCGACGGCACGCGGGTGCAGGTGTTGGTCGACGCCGATGGCAATCGCCTCATCCCGTCCGTCGTCTCGTTCCACCCGCAGGGCGACGTGCTCGTCGGCTACGCCGCGCGCGAGCGACGCCTGCTCGACGCGAAGAACACGGTCTACTCGGTCAAGCGCCTGATCGGTCGACCGTTCGATTCGCCGGAGGTCACCCGAGCGCGCAGCCGCTTCGCGTTCGATCTCGTCGAGGGGCCGAACAAGAGCGTGCTCGTGAAGGCGCGCAACGAGACCTACACGCTGCCCGAGATCAGCGCGTTCGTGCTGCGCGAGGTGCGTCGTGTGGCCGAGCAGGCGCTCGGTCAGGAGTGCAGCCGCGCCGTCATCACGGTGCCGGCGAATTTCAACGAGCTGCAGCGCGCGGCGACCAAGGCCGCCGGCAAGGTCGCTGGGCTCGAGGTGATGCGCATCCTCAACGAGCCCACGGCGGCCGCGCTCGCGTACGGCTACGGCCGATCGCGCGACAGCTCTCCGCGCGGCGGCCGCGAGCGCATCGCCGTGTACGACTTCGGTGGTGGCACCTTCGACGTGACGATCCTCGAGCTCGCGGGTGACGTCTTCGAGGTCGTGGCGACCGCGGGCGACACCTTCCTCGGCGGCGACGACGTCGACGTGCTCATCGCGGAGGAGATGGCCACGGCCTTCCTCGCGCATCACCGCTTCGATCCGCGCAACGACGCGCAGGCCTACGAGCGGCTCCGCGCCGCCGCGGAGTGGTCGAAGTGTCAGCTCACCTTCGAGCCCGAGGTGCACCTCCGCGTCGAGGAGCTGGCCTACGGCGAGACGGGCGCGTCGCTCGATCTCACGTTCGGTCTGTCGCGCACGGCGCTCGAGAAGCTGGCGCGCCCGCTCGTCGAGCGATCGTTCGCCGTCTGCGACGACGCGATGCGCGTCGCAGGCATCGCGCCCACGCAGCTCGACAGCGTGATCCTCGTGGGCGGCACGACGCGGATGCCGCTCGTGCGCCAGATGGTGAAGGAGTACTTCGGGCAAGAACCCGAGACGAGCATCGATCCGGATCTCGTCGTGTCGCAGGGCGCGGCGCTGCAGGGCTTCTCGCTGCGCGCCGACCGCGGCTCGATGCCTCCTTCGAAGGCGGTGGGCCGCGTCACGCTGAAGAAGGCCGGCGCACCCGATCCGAAGCGCGACGCGCGACGCGCCGAGCTGAAGAAGGAGACCGAGGCTGCGCGCCCCAAGCAGCCCGCGTTCGCGCCGCGCGAGGCGCCTCCGGTGCCTCGTCCGGTGAACGTGCCGCCGCCACCACCGGTGTCGCCGCCGTCGGGTGAGTTCAGCCCGAACGACGAGGACGCACCGACGCGCGCGGGCGTGCGTGCGTACCAACCCGACCAAGCGCCGTCGGACGCACCGACGCGCGCGGGTGTGAGCCTCGCCGACGTCGCACCGACGTTGCCGTCCGCGCCCCCACCACCGTCGGTGCCTGCGCCGCCCTTGCCCTCGCGCGGGCGAGTCGCGCCACCACCGGCGCCGCAGCCTGCGGTCGTCGTGCAAGCGCCCGCGGTCGTGACGGGCAAGAGCGTCTCGGTCGGAGAGCGCGCGAGCCGTGTGCCCAAGGCGCCGGCCGCACCGCCGCGACCGCCAGCCGCGGCGCCGGTGCCCGAGCTCTCCGTGCCCGCGTTTCCGGGCCTCACCGATGACTTCCCACCGCCGCCCGAGCCCGAGCCGCTCGATCTGAGCGAGCCCGTCGTGCCTTCGCCCCCTTCGGCGTGGCCGCCGCCCGCACCGTCCGCGCATCCTTCGGCGCCTCCGCCGCAGGCGGCGTCGGCGTCGGGGTGGCCGCAGCAGCAGGCGTGGCCGCAACAAGCACCAGCCTGGCCGCAGCAGGCCCAACCTGCAGCGCAACCAGCGTGGCCGCAGCAGCCAGCGCAGCAGGCGTGGCCGCAGCAGACGGCGCAGCAGCAGGCTTCACAGCAGGCGTGGCCGCAGCAGCAGGCTTCACAGCAGGCGTGGCCACAGCAGCAGGCGTGGCCGCAACAAGCGCAGGCGTTCCAGGCGACGCTGCCGCAGCAGGCCGCGGTGCAGCCCGGCTGGCCGCAGCAACAGCCGGCGCAAGCAGGATGGCCGCAGCAGCAAGCCGCGGGTGGATGGCCGCAACAGGCCGCCCCTGTCGGGATGGAGATCGTTGGCTCGGGCGCGCCGGCGCCGCTGCTCCTCGACGTCACGCCGCACACGCTCGGCGTCGAGACCGTGAGTGGATTCTGCGAGGCCGTCATCAAGCGGAACGCGGCGATCCCCGTCGAGCAGACGCGCGTGTTCACCACGGCCAACGACGGACAGCTGGAGGTGCGCGTGCGCATCGTCCAGGGCGAGTCGCGTCGACTCGAGGAGAACCAACAGCTCGGCGAGATCCTCCTGAGCGGCATCCGCCAGGAGCGACGCGGCCACGTGAAGATCGGCGTGACGTTCGTGATGGACGCGAACGGAACCCTCGGCGTGAAGGCCAAGGATCTCGACTCGGGACGCGAACAGTCGATCCGCGTCCAGCTCGTGGGCGCCATGCCGGACGCAGAGATCCAGCGCATGCAGGAGAGACAGAACCAGATCTTCGGTCAGTGAGGCCGAAGACACACCCTCGAACGTGATCGGTCATGTCCGACGATCGTCTCGATCAACTCGACTACTACGAGCTGCTCCGCGTCGCGCCCACGGCGAGCGCGGACGACATCCGGCGCGCGTTCCACGAGTTCGCGATGCGCTACCACCCCGATCGCTATGCGGGAGCGCCGGAGGACAAGCTCGAGCGCGCCTCGCAGATCTATCGACGCGGCGCCGAGGCGTATCGCGTGCTCACGAGCGCCGAGCAGCGCAAGCGCTACGACCAGCTCATGGCGGCGGGACAGCTCCGCTACGCGGATCCGACCGCCGCCGAGGAGCGGGCCACCAAACGCCCCGAGGGGGTGCTCGAGGCCAAGACCGTGCGTGGTCGTCCCTTCGTGCAGAAGGGGCTCGAGGCCGAGAAGCGGGGCGATCTGCAGCAGGCGAAGCTCAACTTCGGCATGGCGTTGCAGCACGAGCAGGACAACCCGGTGCTCAAGCAGCGCTACGACGAGATCGTCGCGAAGCTCAAGAAGTGAGGGGCCGGCCGAGGGCCGAGGAGGGCGCGAAAGGGCTCGTCCGCGCGGCCGGAGACCCGCATGCTGGCGCCATGGATCTCTCCGCCCGCAACCGCGCCCGGGCAGCACGGTGGCCGCGGTTCCTCGCGTGGATGGCGCAGGGCTCGTCTGCACGCGCAGCTCCGAGCCCGCACGGAGAGGCTGGGGTGCTCGTGCTCGACGGGATCCACCTCGTCGCTCCGCTCGACCCCGAGGGCGAGGCGTCACAGTTGGTGCGCGCCGTCGACGAAGAGCGCAGCGAGCTCTGGTGCTTCGGCTTCGGAGAGGGGCGCGCGATCACCGCGTTGCTGGCACGCGAGAGGACGACGACGCTCCACGTCGTGGGGCTGTCGGCGCGCGCCGCGCACGCGACGATGGCAGCGATCGACGCCGTCTGGCTCGAGGACGCGAGGCTCGTGCTGCACGCGCCCGACGAGGTGTCGCCGAACACCTTCGAGGCGGCGCGCGGCGCGCGCGTCCTTTCGTCCGCAGAGCTGCGCCTGGCCGAGCCGAGCGCGGTGCGCGACGCGATCCTCCTCGCGCTCGCGGTGGCTCATCAGGCGCGCTGGATCGAGGGGCGCCGCGCGCTGCGTGCCGAGCGCGCAGACGCGAACACCGAGCGCTTCCCAGGCGATGGCGACGTCGCCTCGCTCTTCGCGACGCGGCCCGGCGCGCACGCAGTGATCGCGGGAGGCGGTCCGAGCCTCGTGCCTGTCGTGACGAGCGTGCCGCGCGGCGAGGTGCTGCTCGTGGCCGTCAGCACCGCGCTCGCGCCGCTCGAGGCCCGGGAGATCGTGCCGGACGTGGTCGTCATGGTCGACACACATCCTCTGCTGCTCGAGCATCTACGGGTCCTGCGGCGGCCCGATGTGCTCGCTCGGGTGCCCCTCGTCCATGCGGCCGACCTGGACGCGGATGTCCTCTCGGCGTGGCCTGGGCCGCGACTCGCGGCTCACCTCGCGCTGCCCGGCTACGCTGCCGCCAAGACCCCTCGCGGCGTGCTCTTCTGTTCCGGCACCGTGGCACACACCGCCGTGGATCTCGCGGTGAAGATGGGCGCGACCACCGTGCGCCTCGCCGGCCTCGACTTCGCTTACCCGAGCGGCGCGACGCACGCGGAGGGTGCGGTGTTCCGAGGTCGGCGTGATCGCGGCACCGTCTCGGTGACGAGCGTGACCGGCGAGCTCGTGCCGACCGATGTGAACCTCCTCGGGTACCTGAGGGATCTGGAGCGCTACATCGCAGCGAGCCCGAGCGTTCGCTTCGTGAACGGCAGCGCCAGCGGCGCGCGCATCGCGGGGACCGCGCACGAGCCGGCTCCGCGCGGAGAGCTCCGATGAGCGTCCACGATCCGTTCGCATCGGTGATCGACGAGCGCGTCCCGGAGACGACGGCAGAGCTCGCCGACCTGTGCGTGTCCATCGCGCAGCGCTTCCGCTTCGGGCTCGACGCGGAGGCTCATGCCGCGCTGCCAGCGGCGCTGGCCGGGATCAAGCGCGCGCTCGGGGCAGGGATCCTGAGCCCGGAGGCCGCAGCGCCAGTGATCGACGCGATGGTGTCCGCGATGGAGCAACAGGATCTCTTGCTCGTCGCCGACCTGCTCGAGCGCGTGATCGCTCCCTCGCTCCGCTGAGAGGTCGCGAGAGAATTCGACTCCGCGACCGTCAGGCCGCCGTCGCTTCGTGCCTGCGAGCGTCGGCGCTCCGTCGGTCCACCGACGACTCCAGGTGCGTCGACGAACGTCCGACAGCCAATTCGGCGCGATCGCGGATGCGGCGCTCGAAGGGCGCGCGAGGCACACGCCGTGCAGTGCGGCTCCGGCATGCAGCACGCGAACGCTGTCCCATCCACGGCTCCCGCGGACGAACCGAGGGCTCGGGGGCCGCTCGAGCAATGGGCGGGGGCCTTCGGTGACGCCTACGTCGAGCGCAACCCGGCGACCGCGCAGAACGTCCGTCTGCGTCTGCGCGCGCTCGCGCCGATCCTCGCGCGCCTCGATGGCGCTCCACCCCGCTCCATCCTCGAGTGCGGCTGCAACGTCGGTCTCAACCTCCGCGCCCTGCGCCAGCTCACCGACGCAGAGCTCTTCGCGGTGGAGCCGAACCGCACCGCGCGCGAGATCGTGGTGCGCGACGAGGTGCTCGACCCCGCGCACCTGCTCGAGGGCTCGCTCGCGGCGTTGCCGTTCGCCGACGCGTCCATGGAGCTGGTCTTCACGTCGGGCGTGCTCATCCACGTGCCGCCTGCGCACCTCGCGCGCGCGCTCCACGAGGTCCATCGCGTGAGCCGGCGCTACGTGCTCGCGATCGAGTACTTCAGCGCGCGCCCCGAGGCGGTCACCTACCGCGGGCACGCGGAGCTGCTCTGGAAGCGGGACTTCGGCGGGGCGTATCTCGATCTCTTTCCGACGCTGCGCCCGATCGACGCCGGGTTCCTGTGGAGCCGCACCAGCGGCTGCGACGACGCCACGTGGTGGCTGTTCGAGAAGGGGTGAGCCGTGCGCACGGTCGCCATCGTCCAGGCGCGGATGGGGAGCTCTCGACTGCCGGGCAAGGTGCTCGAGGTGGTCGAGGGGCAGACGGTGCTCGGGCACACGGTGCGGCGTGCGCAGCGGATCGACGGGGTCGATCGCGTGGTCGTGGCGACGACGACCGCGCCGAGCGACGACGCGGTGATCGCGGAGTGCGAGCGCCTCGGTGTGCGCTGGGGCCGCGGCAGCGAGGACGACGTGCTCGCGCGCTACGTCGCGGCGGCGCGCGCCTCCGAGGCGGAGCTGATCGTGCGCATCACCTCGGACTGCCCGCTGCTCGACCCCCGTGTGTCGGCTGACGTGGTGCGCGCGCTCGCGGGCGCGCTCGCCCGCGGAGAGGCGGTGGACTATGCGTCGAACACGCTCGCGCGGCGCTACCCGCGCGGTCTCGACACCGAGGTCTTCACGATCGAGGCGCTCGAGCGCGCGCACCGCACCGCCCGAACGGCGCGGGAACGCGAGCACGTCACGCTGACGATGTACGAGCACCCGGCAGACTTCCGGCTCGTCTCGGTCGCGCCTGGTCGCGACGCCTCGGCCCACCGCTGGACGGTGGACACGGCCGAGGATCTCCACCTCGTGCGCGAGGTGATGGCGCGCCTCACCCCCACGCACGGGGAGGTCTTCGGTCTCGAGGAGGTGCTCGCGCTCCTCGAGAGAGAGCCTTGGATCGCCGAGATCAACCGCCATGTGGAGCAGAAGAAGGCATGAGCACGCGTCCACACACACGACGACTCGGGGCCTCCGGCGCCGTCTACGTGATCGCGGAAGCGGGCGCGAACCACGATCGCGACCTCGCCAAGGCCCACGCGCTGATCGACGCTGCGGCCGAGGCGAAGGCGGACGCGGTGAAGTTCCAGCTCTACACGGCGGATGGCCTCTACAGCCGCCACACGCCCATCTTTCCGGGCGAGACGCGGAGGCCGCACGAGGTCATCTCGGAGGTCGAGCTGCCGCGGAGCTGGGAGCCCGACCTCCAGACCCATGCGCGCGAGCGAGGCCTCGACTACTTCGCGACGCCGTTCGACTACGAGGCCGTCGACGCGCAGGCAGCCCTCGGCGTGCCGTGCTTCAAGTGGGCCTCCTCCGAGATCAACGATCTCCCGATGCTCGCGCACGCCGCCGCGTACGGGCTGCCGATGATCCTCTCGACCGGCATGTGCGATCTGTCCGACGTGCAGGCCGCGGTGGACGCCGTGCGTGGCGCAGGCAACGAGCAGATCGTGCTGCTGCACTGCTCGGCGCTCTATCCGACGCCGCTCGAGGAGGTGAACCTCCGCGCGATGCAGACCCTCGCGACCGCGTTCGGTCTGCCGGTGGGCTACAGCGATCACACGCTCGGGATCGCGGTGCCGACAGCCGCGGTCGCCCTGGGAGCCTGCGTGATCGAGAAGCACTTCACCCTCGATCGCCGCGCGAAGGGGCCCGATCACCCATACGCCCTCGAGCCCCACGAGCTCAGCGCGATGGTGCGCCAGATCCGCGACGTGGAGCGCGCGCTCGGGAGCGCGATGAAGACTCCCACCCTGGGCGAGCGGGCCAAGCGACACCTCAGCCGGCGGAGCCTCGTCACGACGCGCGCGCTCTGTGCGGGCGAGGTGCTGCGACGCGAGGACGTGATGACCAAGCGACCGGGCACGGGGCTCGAGCCCCGCCTCCTCGACGTGGTGGTCGGCCGCGTGATGCGCGCCGACGTGGCCGAGGGGACTCCCCTCACCTGGGAGATGCTGTGAGCACCGCGACGCAAGACACGCCTGCCGGCCGCCGCGCCGCTCCACGCGCGCCGCGCCGCGACGCGAGCATCGCGATCGATCCGCGCTACGGCTTTCGACGCCTCGATCCGATCCCCACCTCGGCCGAGCTCGATGCGTTCTACGCCCACGCCTACATGGAGCTCATCGAGGCGGGCGGCCGAGCTCCCGAGATCCGGCGCATGCTCGAGGGCGGCGCCTCGCGCGACGCCGAGCTCGCGTGGATCCGCGCGACCCTCTACGCCGACGTGGAGGAGGCCGTGCGCCGATCCGACGGGGCGCGCACCCGCCTCCTCGACGTGGGCTGTGGCACCGGAGACTTCGTGGCGCATGCGCGCGACGCGGGCTGGGAGGCGCGTGGCATCGAGCCCTCGCGGCTGGCGTCCGAGCGGGCGCGGGGCAGGGGGCTCGAGGTGTTCCAGGGCACGCTCGCCGAGGCGGCGGTCGCACACCACGGGCCCGGCTTCGACGCGATCACGATGCTGAACGTGCTCGAGCACGTGCCCGATCCGGTCGACCACGTGCGGCAGTGTCGCGCGCTCCTCGCGCCAGGCGGCGCGCTCGCCGTGGTGGTGCCGAACGACTTCACGGTGGTGCAGGAGGCAGCGCGCGCCGCGATCGGCACCGAGGCGCGCTGGTGGATCGCCGATCCCGATCACATCAACTACTTCGACTTCGCCTCCCTCGAGCGGCTGCTCGTCGGTGAGGGGCTCGAGGTGGTGGAGCGCACCTGCAACTTCCCGATGGAGCTCTTTCTCCTCCTCGGGGAGGACTACGTCTCGCACCCCGAGCGAGGCCCGGTCTGCCACGAGCGCCGCAAGCGTCTCGAGGCGGCGATGCCCCTCGAGACGCGACGCGCGCTCTACCGGAGCTTCGCGGCCGCGGGCCTGGGCCGCAACTGCGTGCTCGTCGCGCGGAGCCCGGGGTGAACGTCCTCGTCACGAGCGCGTCGCGGAAGGTGTCGCTCGTGGAGGCCTTCCAGCGGGCCGTCGCGCCCCTGGGTGGCCGCGTCGTGGCAGCGGATCACGCGACACGCTCGGCGGCCCTCGTTCGCGCCGATCGAGCGGTGGTCGTTCCGCGCGACGACGATCCGCGCCTCTGGGACGCGCTCGTGTCCGTGATCCGCGAGGAGGCGATCTCGCTGCTGGTGCCGACGCGCGACGCCGAGCTGCCGTACTTCGCGGCGCGCCTCGATGCGCTCGCGGGGCTCGGCGTGACGGTGCCGATCTCGTCTCCGAGCTCCATCGCGCTCTGCCAGGACAAGGCGGCGTTCGCGCGCTTCTGCGAGCAGCGCGGGTTTCGCGTCGCGCGGCGCCTCGACGCGAGCGAGCTCGCCGAGGAGGCCTGCTACCCGGTGTTCGCACGCGCGAGCGCCAGCGCGGGTGGGCGGGGCGCGTTCCGTGTGGGCTCTCTCGAGGAGCTCGAGCGCCTCGAGCGAGCGCACGGCCCGCTCCTCGTTCAGGAGCTGGTGCGCGCGCCCGAGCTCAGCGTGGACGTCCTCGCGGATCTGCACGGGCGTGTGATCTCCGTGGTGCCCCGTCTCCGCACGACGGTGGTCGGCGGCGAGTCGTACGTGAGCGAGACCGTGCGCGACCCGGCCCTCGTGTCGCTCGGGGCGCAGCTCGCAGAGGCCGTGGAGCTGCGGGGGCATGGGGTCCTCCAGGTCTTCGATCGGCGCGCGGAGGAACCGGGGCGCCTGGACGTGATCGAGCTGAACCCGCGCTTCGGCGGTGCCTCTGCGCTGGCGTTCGCGGCAGGCGCCGACAGCGCCGCACTCGTGGTGGCCATGGCGCGGGGACAGCGCGTCGAGCCCTTCGTCGGACGCTACGAGGCCGACCTCACGATGCTCCGCTACACGCAGGATGTCTTCGTGCGCTCTGCCGATCTGGAGGCGATGCGTGCTGCGCGCGATCCTCTTCGACCTCGATGACACCCTCTACCGCGAGCGCGACTTCGTGGCCTCGGGCTTCGACGCCGTCGCCGCGAACGCCTCTCGAGCGCTGGGGATCGAGAGCCAGCGCGTGCGCGACGCCCTCGAGCGCGCGCTCGCGACCCACGGGCGAGGGCACACGATCGATCACGCGCTCGAGTCGCTCGGGATGGAGCCTGCGCGCGTCGCGCAGGCGCTCCCTTCGCTCGTCCATGCCTATCGAAGCCACCGACCACGCCTCCACCTGCTGCCCGACGCCGCGCGCTGCCTCGACGCGCTGGAACGTGCGGGCATCGCGATGGGCCTCGTGACGGACGGCGATCCATCGGTGCAGCGGAGCAAGGTGGACGCGCTGGGCCTGCACGGACGCTTCGTGGTCGAGCGCTACACCTGGGACGCAGGCGCGGCGCTCCAGAAGCCTCACGCGAGCGCGTTCGAGCCGGCCCTCGAGGTGCTGGCACGCCTGGGTCTGCACGCGAACGAGACGCTCTACGTGGGCGACAACCCGACGAAGGATTTCGTCGGCGCCAGGGCGCTCGGGCTCCGCACGATGCGGGTGCGGCGTGGGCCGTACGCGGAGACGACGGTGCCCGAGCGGTTCGAGGCCGACGAGGTCGTCGACACGCTCGACGTGGTGTCCCGACGCGTTCAGGGGGCGGGCCGCCTCGCTGCGAGCGAGGCCAGCGCGTGTGCGACACGCACGGCGCCCTGACCGTCGATGCGCGCGCGGCCGACGGCCGCGAGCGTGCGCGAGCGTGTGTGGTCGCGGCGCGCGGCGATGACCGCGTCGACCGCGGCGTCGAGCGCGTGCTCGAGCGCGGCTCCCTCCAGCCCCACGAGATCGAACGAAGGACCGGGCAGCGCGTGGGCCGCGGCGCGCTGGTTGGGCACCGTCGCGAGCGCCACCACCGGGTGCCCGAGCGCCGTCAGCTCGAGCGCGGTGCCACCCGCGGCCGACACCGCCCAGCCGACGCGCGAGAGCCGC
>JBILLJ010000161.1:0-18574 GCA_044376125.1 Sandaracinaceae bacterium | reverse complement strand
GGAGGCTCTCGCCGATTCCGGTGATCGGACACCGCGCGCAGGCCCAAGGCCGAGCACGGGGAGAACCCGCGGCGAGAGGGAGGGGCTGCGGCCAGACCCTCCGGCAAGAAATTTGAGAGCGTGAGTCAATGCAAGTGACTCACGCTCTGAGGCGCCTCCGGGCTCACTCGAGGAGCGAGGCGATCGCGCGGGGCACGTCGGCGGGCTGGGTGACGGGCGCCGCGCACGCGTCGAGGCCGCAGGCGAACATCGAGGGCTCGCCGGGGTAGGGATAGCGGCCCTCGTCGGGAAGGACGCGCTCGAGCTGCACACGCAGATCGGCGCTGCGCAGCGCGGCCTCGAAGAGCGCGTCGGTGCGGGGATCGTCGGCAGGCCCGATCACGTGGGCCACAGCCCTCGGGCGGCTCACGAGGCTCGCGCCGAGGAGGAAGTCGCCGACGATGCGGCCCTGCACGCGGATCGCGGCGGGCTGCGCGGCCGCGACGAGGTAGGCGCGCGCACGCTCCTCGTAGCCGCGATCGTTCGCGAGATCGGCGACGGCCGCGAGGCACTGCGCGAGGCGCCCGTTCTCCTCGAGCGAGACGCGCCCTCGGAGCGCGAGCGGCGTGCCCTCCGTGCTCTGCGCTGCCTCGAGCGACGCGACCGAACGGCAGCCGCCGTCGGGGGCGCAGAACGCAGCCTCGATCGCGTCGGCGAGCGCGCGCGCCTCGCGGGCGCGCTGCGCATCGCCACGCGCGTGCTGGAGCGCGAGCAGCGCACGCAGCATCGCGACCTGATCGGCGAGGTGGATCTCGGTGCTCGCCTCGTTCGCGCCGTGCACGAAGAGGCCGTGGATCGGATCGCGGTGCGAGACGACCGAGGAGCCCACGGCGCGCTCGGCCATCGCGAGCAGCTGCGCGCGCCGCGGATCGGCGGAGGGCAGCGTGATCGCGAAGCGCGCGAGGCCCGCGGCCACGAGGCCGTTGGTCGAGGCATAGACGTGCGTGTCGATGCGCGGAAGGCCCTGCGCGCGGCGCGTGGCGTCGTCGCCCGCGAAGTAGCGCGCGCCGGGCACGAGGGGCTGGCCCTCGACGCGCAGATCCGCGTCCATGCTCGCGCGGATGCCGCCATCCGGCGCGACGAGGAAGTCCTCGACGAAGCGCGCGACCTCGAGGCCCGGCTGCGTCCAGGCGTCGTCGCCCGTGCGACGGTGCAGCTCCGCGAAGGCCTCGAGCGCGCCCGCCTGGATCACCGCGATGCGCTCGTAGTGCGGGTGCGCCCAGTCTCCTTGCTCGGAGTACTGGTACATGCCGCCCCACACGGGGTCGATGAGCTCGACGTAGCGCGCGAGCGAGCGCTCCGCGCGCGACGGCCACGGCGCCTCGCGGAGCAGGCTCTCGAGGATCGGCGCGGTGAACGGATACTTCTGGCCGCTGCCCCAGCCGTCGTGGGTCTCGTCGTAGGTCGCGTCGAGCTGCGCGTGCGCGGAGGTGATCGCTTCGTCCAGACCCGTGAAGCTCGTCGCGCCCGCGTCGTCGCGCGTCGCGAAGATGTCGGTGGGCTCGGGGTGCGCGAGCGCGCGGTCGAGGATCTCGGCGAAGGCCTGCGCGTCGCGGTAGCCGCGCACGGCCACGATCTCGCGCCCGTCCGCCGTGAGCACGATGGTCGCGGGCCAGCCCCAGAGGCCGTAGCGATCCGCGAGGTCCGGGCGCGCGTCGGCCTCGGCGCGCACGGTGACGAAGTGCTCGGCGAGGCGCGACACGATCGCGGGATCGCGCAGCGTCGTGTCGTTCATCACGTGGCACCAGTGGCACCAGTCCGCCTGGAGCGAGAGCAGGACGAGGCGCTCTTCCCGCGCCGCCCGCGCGAACGCGGCGGGGCCCGCTTGCTCCCACGCCAGGCTCGCGCTCGGCGTGTCCACGACGGTGCCCTCGCGCGGAGCGGGGCTCGCGCCGCAGCCGCTCGACGCGAGCGTGAGCGCCGCGAGAGCGAGCCGCTGTGCGCGCGAGCTCGTGCGGCGAGCGCGCGCGATCATGTCGGGGCGCGCTCGTCCTTCGCGCTGCTCGCCGGCCGCGCGAGGACCTCGACCAGCGCGCCGCGATCGTGCTTCTCGAGCGCGATGAGCTCGGCCACGCGGCAGAGGCGCGCCTCGGCTTCTTCGGCGCGCGAGAGCGCCTCGTGCGCGACGGCGGCGCGGCCTCGCTCGACGATCCAGCCGACGAGGCCCGACGCGACGCCCGCGAGGCCGACCGCCCCCGCGAGGTGCGGCAGCCCCTCGATCGCGCCCTCGCCGGTGAACGCACGCCACGTCGCGACCAGGCCCAGGCCCGCCGTCACGACGGCGAGCGTCACCACGAGGCCGATCATCGCGCCGCGCACGGCCCCAGGTCGCATCGCGTCGATGGCGAGCTCGCGGAAGAAGTCGGCCTGTCGATCCAGGCGGATCGCGAGGTCACCCAGCGGATCGTCGGCGCCGATGCCCGGCATGTCCGTCCGCTCCTTGCGCGCCTCCCAGCGCTGATCCTCGGCCTCGAGGTGATCGTTGGCGCGATCGATCCCGGCCTTCGCGGTCGCGAGCCCCTTCTTCACGCCGGTGCCGACGACGCTCGCGGTGCTCGCGCCGACGTGACCCACGACGCTCACGGTCGCCGCGCCCACTTCCTTGGCACGATCGACGACCTCACGCGTGCGGTTGCTCGCCATGGAACGCTCGCCTCACTGGCGATTGCAGGCCGCGTTGATGCGGTCGATGATGCCCTGCTCGCGCGCATCGAAGTCGCTGAACTGCTGGACGTGCGCGTTGAGCGCGGTCGGATCCCCGGAGGCCGTCGCCGTCGCCATGAGGCCCGGCATCGCACGCATCCCGGTGCCGCCCTGGCGGTAGAGCGCGACGAGCTCGTCGCGCGGCGCGGTGAGCGCCACCTGCGTCAGCGGCACGGCCGCCAGCATGTTCGCGCCCGACTCGTATGCGTCTGCGAGGGCCGTGTACTCCGCATCGAACTGCGCCTGCGAGCCGCCCTCGGGCGTCTCGGGCACCGCGATGATCGCGCCGCTCGCGCTGTTGACCGTGTTGATGAGCGGCTGGCACTCCATCTCGGTGTTCCAGCCCTCGGAGAAGCCATCGGCGAATGCGCCGAAGCAGCAGCCCGAGAGCTGCGAGGAGGCCAGGAGGAACGCTGCGACGGTGGAACGGGCGATCACGTGCATGGCGCGACCTTGGCACGAAGCGCCCCCCTTCGGCGAGACCCTCAGCTCGTGGCTCGTTCTGCCTCGGCCGAGCTCACTGCTCGTTCTGCCTCGGACCGCGGAGGTCGTGGCGCACGAAGACGATGCGGCCGCGGCCAGGGCCCGCGTAGTGACCGTCCTCGATGACGTCGAAGCCGAGCGCGCGATGGAAGTCGACCGAGCCCTCGTTGCCGACGTTGGTGATCGCCTTGGCGCGTGTGGCCCCACGCAGCTGCGCTTGCTCGAGGAACGCCGTGTAGAGGCGCTTGCCGATCGCGCGTCGGCGGTGGTCGGGGTGGATGCCGACGAGGTGGATGTAGGCGGTGCGCTCGGCGGGGCCCGCGGGATCGGCGGCGGCCGCCGCGCCCGTCGGGTCCGCGAGGAAGCCGAGCAGGAAGCCGATCACGTGGCCGTGCTCCTCGGCCACGAGGGCGAGCTGACCGAGCTCGTAGAAGAGCATCGGGTGCGCGAGGTCTCGGGACGGACCGCCCCACCAGCGGTCCAGCACGGACACGATGTGGTCCCAGTCGGCCTTGGTGATCCCGCGGATCTCCATGCTTGGCGTCTAGCAGGTCGCGGAGGCCGTTCGCAACTGGTGGCGCGGCTGCGCAGGTGCGCGCGCAGCGGCGCCGGATCCGGGGAGGTATTCCCCTGGAAATCGCCGATCGGTGCGCGCTAGCATCCCAGCCCATGAGCTATTCGGGCGCCGCCACTGCCAAGGCCGCACGCGAGAACCTGGGACGGTCGCTCGCCTCGCTGCAGGAGGATCCGAACATCCCGCAGGACGTGCTGGCGGTCGCGCAGAACCTCGCGCAAGCCGTGGGCAGGCTGTTCGAGGCCGAGCGCGCGACGAACGAGCTCGACGGCAAGAACGCGGTCAAGGGCGCGCTCGGTCTGATCGGCCAGACGCTCGCGCTCCTGCAGGACGTGCGTGGTCAGCACCGCGGTGTGCAGCAGGCGACCGAGACGCTCGCGACGTCGATGTCCGCGCTCTATCCGCTCACGACCGTCCCCTCGATGCGTCCGCAGGGCTCTCCGGTGCAGGCTCCGAATGCGCCGATGATGGGCGCGCCATCGCCGGTCGCGCCGCAGGCCTATCCGCAGCCGGGCCAGCAGACGCAGGCCTATTCGCCGCCGCAGACCTCGGGGCAGCAGACGCAGGCGTACGCGCCGCCACAGCCCGCGCAGCCCGCGCAGCGCCCTCCGCAGCAGGGCGGTGTCGGCCTCGGCTTCCAGGCGACGCACCCGTCGCAGGTCGCCTACCAACCGAACGCCTATCCACAGCAGCCCCAGCAAGGCTACGCACCGCCTCAGCAGGGCTTCGCGCAGCCCTCGCCGTCGGCGTTCCAGCAGCCGCAGCAGCCCCCTCAGTTCTCACAGCCCTCGCCCTCGTTCCAGCAGCCCTCGTTCCAGCAGCCCGCCGCGCCGCAGGCGCCGCAGCCTGCGTTCACGCAGCCCAAGGCGGGCGGACAGCCGCAGCAGGGGCAGCCGGTCCCTGCGGGATATCGCGGCAACCAGAACCGCGAGAAGATCGAGGTCAACATCGGCGCGACGACGGAGTCGAACTTCTTCGTCGGCTTCTCGACCGAGATCGCCGAAGGCGGCGTGTTCGCGGCGACCTACAACATCCAGCCGCGCGGAACGCCGATGCTCGTGCACGTCACGCTGCCGGGCGGCTTCGACAAGATCGTGAACGGCGTCGTGAAGTTCGTGCGCGACCCGATGGACATGAGCGCCGACGACACGGTGCCAGGCATGGGCATCCAGTTCGAGGGCCTCGATCCGGAAGGCCGCGAGCTGATCCTGCGCTTCATCCGCAAGCGCCCGCCGATGTTCTACGACGAGTGACGCCGTGAGCGGATCATCGAGCCGGCCGGCCCGACCACTGCGGGTCGATTCACTGCGGGAGGGTCTGCGTGGAAGAGCGCGCCCGTCAGCGTGAGCTACGAAACGCGGGTGTCGTCGCGGCGCGCGAGGCACGCCAGCAGCTCGCGCGCGCCATCGCGCTGCTCGACGACGCCGGTGGCGAAGGCACGGCCGCGACGCTCGCCGCGGAGCTGTCGAACGCGGTGGGCTCGCTCTTCGGTTGCGAGATCGGCGATGCGAGCGCGGTGCTCGACAAGCTCCGCGCCGCGAGCGCGGTGCTCTCGGGCGTGCTCGCGCGCCTGCATGGGCCCGCGCTCGGGACGCGTGTCGACGAGGCGGGCGAGCTGGTCGCGGCGAGCCTCGCGGTGCTGTATCCCGTGCGCGCCGGTCTCGAGCGCGATCTGATCGAGAACAAGCCCGCGTCGCAGAGTCCGGTGCGTCGCACGTTCACGGTGACGGGGTCGTCGGTCTCGCGCGAGTCGCCGACGATGCTCGAGGTGCTCGCGCCCGAGCAGCAGGCCGAGCTCGAGGCGGTGCGCGTCCTCTCGGCGCAGGCTGGTGCCACCGTGCTCGACCTCGAGCCGCCCGTGCACATCGAGGCGCGCGCCGCCGAAGAGACGAACGCGAGCGCGGGTGCCTCGCCTCCTGCGATCGAGCCGAGCGAGCCCGAGCCCACGCGGCGGCCGATCTCGGTGCGGCCGGTGCCGCTGGTCGATCGTCGCCCGCCGCCCGAAGTGCAGACGCTGCTCACCATGACGCCGGACGCGCCGCCCGAGCCGAGCCGTTCGAGCCTCGAGGCGGCTGCGATCTTCCCCGAGGCGGGCGACGACGCGTTGCCGCCTCTGCTGCTCATGGACAAGCGCGGTGGGCGCAAGCGTCGGCGCGCGCTCGAGCTCGTGCCCGACGCGTCGGGGGAGCTCATCGATGCGCGGAGCGGCGAGCATCGCAACTCGCTGAGCGGTGCGGAGCGCCGCATCCAGGAGCGTGTGGACCTCGAGGTGGACATCGGGCTCCACAGCGCGACGCAGTTCTACGCGGGCCTGTCGAACGACATCTCCGAAGGCGGTCTCTTCATCTCGACGATCCGGCCGCTGCCGGTGGGGAGCGAGCTGACGATCTCGTTCGTGCTGCCCGGCGGCCACGCGGTGACGACGCGAGGTCGCGTGGCCTGGCTCTCGACGCCGCGCGACGAGGAGAGCCGGCCGGGCATGGGCGTTCGCTTCGTGCGCCTCGAGCCCGAGCACCGCGCGGCGATCGACAAGTTCCTCAAGTACCGCCCGCCGATGCTCCACGAGCTCTGACGCGCTGGCGCGTGCGCCTCCGTGGGACTCGGCCTAGAGTCGCGCCGTGCTCTTCCTCCGCAAGGCCGCGTTGCGTCCCGTCCCGCGCTGGGCCGTGATCGACGAGGACGTCGTGACGGCCGTCGAGTCGCAGCTCGAGGACGACGGCGACGCTCTGCAGCGCACGCTCGACACGGCCTACCGCGAGATGGATCGCAAGCAGCCCGCCCTCGCGCAGTGGCTCGCAGAGCAGGTCTCCGACCGCAACGACGATCTCGCGCAGTCGCTCGGCTACTTCCTCGTGGTGACCGTCTACCTCGCGTTCCGCGAGGCCTTCCCCACGCGCCTCAGCACGATCGACGACACGCAGCTCACGCTCGCGATCGAGACCTTCGACGCCGACGAAGCGCTGCGCCGCGACGACCCGGCGGAGGTGATGGAGACCGACGACGTCGTGGCGATGACGCAGCCGGCGCTCGTGCACTTCGTGCAGCACCACCTCGAAGAGGCGATCGAGCAGGCGGGCGAGACCCCCGACCTCGAGGCCTTCGATCACGTGTACCGCACGGTGCTCGTCGAGGTCGTCGCGCTCTCCCACGCGGTGGTGCCGCCCGAGGGCATGATCACGAGCGGCTCCGCGCTGGCTTGATGGCGCGAGGGCCGAGCGGCTCCTCCATGCGTACGCGCTCGTGGGTCTCTGCGCGGGGCCTCGCTCGCGGTATCGTCCTGCGTCATGGCGGACGACGACGGACGCAAGACCACTCGACGCGAGCTCCTCGGCGCGGTCGCGATCCTCGCGACGGGCGTGGGGCTCGGTTGCGACGCAGGCACGGGCGCACCCGATGGCGGCGCGGGCGGATCCGACGCTGGCCCGCGCGCGGACGCAGGTGCCGGCCCCGATGGCGGTGCGAGCGACGCGGGCCCCTCCGACGCCGGCCCTGCGGACGCGGGCTCACCCGACGCGGGGCCCGCGCCGGTGCCACCGCCCGAAGCGACGCCCGAGGCGGTGATCGCGACGTTCCCGCTGGGTGTGTCGAGCGGGGACGCGACGAGCGAGGCGGCGATCTTCTGGACGCAGTACACGGGCACGCGCGAGCTCGAGCTCGTCGTCTGGGAGATGGACGGTGCGAGCTACGGCCGCACGGTGACGCAGGAGCTCGTGACGCCGGCCGAGGGCGGCTACGTGCACGTCGACGTCTCGGGGCTGCGGGCCGGCGCACGACATCGCTACACGTTCTTCGAGCGCGAGGGCGGCGTGCGCACGATGCGGAGCCCGATCGGCCGGCTGCGCGCCGCGCTCGACCCCGACGCGGTCGAGCCGCTCGTGATCGGCGCGTGCTCGTGCACGTCGAACTCCCGCACCGCCGACACGCTCTCTCGCGCCGGTGCCCGCGAGGACCTCGACGTGTTCCTGCTCCTCGGTGACACGACCTACAACGACGGCGCCGAGACGACGGCCGAGTATCGCAACGAGTGGCGCGAGAGCCTCGCCCGACCGGGCTATCGCGCGCTCCGTGCAGCGAGCAGCGTGCTCTGCACCTGGGACGATCACGAGTTCGACAACGACTTCGATCCCGAGCGCATGCCGGCTGCACAGCAGGCCGCCGCGAAGCAGGCCTACTTCGAGCACCAGCCCGTGCGGCGCGACGCGGCCTCGCCCGATCGCCTCTGGAAGAGCATGCGCTGGGGCCTCACGGCCGAGATCTTCCTCCTCGACTGTCGGTCCGAGCGCAGACCCTCGACGCGCGGCGGATCGAGCCCCGAGTACGTCTCGCGCGCGCAGATGGACTGGCTCAAGACCGCGCTGAGCGAGAGCCGCGCGACCTTCAAGATCCTCATGAACTCGGTGCCGATCGCCGACTTCCCCGGCGCCTTCGATCTCGCGCGCAACGACCGCTGGGAGGGCTACGGCGCCCAGCGCACCGAGATCCTCGAGCACATCGATCGCGAGGCGATCCGCGGCGTGCTGTGGGTCGCGGGTGACTTCCATCTCGCGAGCGCGCAGCGCGTGTCGGGCTCGGGCGCGGGCAGCACGCAGATCGAGATCCTCGCGGGGCCCGGTGCGCAGAGCGGCAACATCCTCGCAGCGACGCTGGGCGGCGCGCAGTTCGACTTCGCGACGTCGGAGAACAACTACACCGTGATCGAGCTCGACCCGGGCACGGGCCGAGCGCGCGTGTGGTGGATCGACGCCGACGGCTCCACGATCGAGACCCTGGAGTACGCGCTCGCATGAGCGCGCGGGCTCGCGCGGGCACGAGGCCGAGGTGAGCGCGTCGAGCACGCCGCTGGTCGCGACCCTCGGCCCCTTCACGAGCCGCTTCGAGGTGGAGGCGGTGCTCGGTCGGGGCGGCTACGGGACCGTCGTGCGCGCGCTCGACCGCAAGCAGGGCCGCAAGGTCGCGCTCAAGCTCCCCCACGCCGCGGACGCGCAGAGCCTTCTCGCGATCAAGCGCGAGTTCCGGGTGCTCGCGGGCGTGAGCCATCCGAACCTCGTCGCGTTCCACGAGCTCTTCGTCGGGCCGAACGAGTGGTTCTTCTCGATGGAGCTCGTGCGCGGCATGGACGTGCTGCAGTGGGTCGAGCGCGCCGGCACGGGGAGCCTCGTCGAGGTCGCGCGCGGTCTCGCCCTCGGCCTCGCGCACCTGCACGCGCTCGGCATCCTCCACGGTGACCTCAAGCCGTCGAACGCATGGGTCGACGCGCGCGGCACACCCGTCTTGCTCGACTTCGGTCTCGCGCGTCACGACGCGGGACGGACCTCGAACGAGCGCCTCGTCGGCACGCTCGGCTTCCTGGCGCCCGAGCTCTTCTCGGGAGCGCCACCGAGCGCGTCGAGCGATCTCTATGCGCTCGGTGTGCTCCTGGTGGAGCTGCTCACGGGGCGCCCGGCGTTCGAGGGCAGCGGCGCGCAGATCGTGGGGCGCAAGCTGCTCGGTCCACCGCTCGTCATCGAGCCCGTGCGAGCGGGCGCGCCCTCCGAGCTCGTCGCGGTCGCCGAGGCGCTCGTCTCGCGCGAACCGAGCGCGCGGCCCTCGGCGGCCGAGGTGGCGGCGCGCCTCGGTCAGCGCGCGGCGCCGACGTCGATCGCGCCCACCGAGTCCGAGGTCCTCTTCGGTCGTGATCGCGAGCTCGAGGCGATGGCGGCGGCGCGTGCGCGCATCGAGCGTGGCGCGCCGGAGATCGTCTTCGTCGAAGGGCCAGCGGGCATCGGCAAGACGACGCTGCTCGATCGCTTCGCGAGCACGGCCTCGCGCGATGGGCTGCTCGTGCTGCGCGCGCGGTGCAGTGAGCACGAGTCGGTGCCCTTCCAGGCGCTCGACGGTGCGGTCGATGCGCTCGCCACGCGCCTCGTCTCGGACGATGCGCTCCGCGAGGCGATCCGAGATCCCCGCGCGCCGCGCGCCGTCGCCGCGCTCTTCCCGGTCTTCGAAGAGGTCGTGGCCGCGTGCGACGACGGCTCGGGCGTCGTGGCCACCGAGGCGGTCGCGGCTCCCGAGCGTCGTCGTCTCGCGGCGCGCGCGCTCGCGACGGTGCTCGCGGAGGCGAGCCGGGTGCGCCCGGTGGTGGTGTTGATCGACGACGCGCACTGGGCGGACGAAGACGGCGCGCGTCTGCTCGAAGAGGTCCTCGACGCGCTCTCGGGCGCCTCGGTGCTCTTCGTGATCGGGCACCGCAGCGGCGAGTCCCACGGCCCGCTGTCGGTGCTCCTGCGGGTCGAGCGCGAGGCGTCGCGGCCGGGACGTCGTCGTCTCGAGGGGCGCTTGCGAGCCTCGCGCATCGTGGTCGCGCCGCTCGAGCCGAGCCACGCGCGGGAGATGCTCGCGAGCACCGCCTCGCTCCTGGACGAGCGTCGCGCGCCGACGCGGCCGTCAGCGCGAGACGACGCGCTCGTCGAGGCGACGCTGGGCAGTCCCTTCCTCCTCGAGGCCGTTGCGCTCGCGGGCGCGGATCTCTTCGGAGATCTCGACACCACGCCCGAGCGTCTCCTCGAGCGCGCGGTGAGCGCACGTCTCGAGCCGCTCGACGCGGACTCGAGGCGACTCTTCGAGATCGTCTGCCTCGCGGGACGTCCCATCTCGCACGACCTCGTCGCCGAAGCGCTGGGGCTCGACGCGGACGTGCTGTCGCTCCGCCGTCTCGTGGCCGCGCGCCTGGTCCGCACGACGCCGATCGTCGCGCGTCGCGGCGAGTCCCGCTCGCGCGACATCGCGCTCGAGCCCTACCACGATCACCTTCGTCGCATCGTGCGAGAGGGGCTCGACGACGAGCGTCGCGTGCGCCTGCACCGGGCCATCGCCGCGGCGCTCGGTGCGCGTGGCCGCGTGGACGGCGAAGACACCGAGCTGCTCTGGCGGTGCCTGCATCTTCGTGGCGCGGGGGAGCTGGCGTCGGCCGCACGCCTCGCCTCCGAGGGGGGCTGGCGAGCCGCGCGCGCGCTCGCGTTCGCGCAGGCGGCCGACCTCTTCGGCTTCGCGATCGCTCACCACGAGGGTGAGCGTGGCGAGCGCCGCCGGATGGAGGTCGCGCGCGCCGAGGCGCTCGCCAACGCAGGTCGTGGACGCGACGCAGCCGAGCAGTACCTGAAGGCCGCGGAGGGCAGCCGGGTCGAAGAAGAGCACGAGCTCTCGCGCCTCGCGGCCGAGCAGCTCCTGCGCGCGGGCTACTTCGCCGAGGGCACGCGGATCCTCGAGCAGGTCCTGCGCTCGGCCGACGTGGGCATCCGGCGCACGCCGCTGCGTGCGATCGCCTCACTCGTCGCGAACCGCCGCTGGCTCGCGCGCCGTGGGCTCGTGCCTGCGCCCACGACGGGCCGAGCACCGGCGGCCTCGCTCCGCGCGATCGATGCCCTCGCCTCGGGCGCCATGGGCCTCAGCGTCGTGGACTCGATCCGCTCGGCGGACATGATGAGCGAGGCGCTGCGACGCGCGCTCGAGGCTGGTGACCGCACCCGCCTCGGGGCCTCGCTCTCGTGGCACGCCGCGTTCGCCGCCAACGAGGGCGGGCCGTCCGAGCGCACCACGCGCGCGATCCTCGCGCGTGCTCGCGAAGAGACGGAGGCGCACGGTGACGCGTATGCGCGCGGCTGCCTCGCCGCCGCGTCCGGCATGACCGAGTTCCACCTCGGTCACTTCGGCGCGGCGCGCGCGTTCTTCGAGCAGGGCATCCACGTCTTCGAGCGCGAGACGCACGGCACCACGAAGGAGACCTCGACGCTCCACATCTTCCATCACGCCACGCTCGCGCTCGCGGGCCGCCTCGACGAGCTCTCACGACGCACCGAGGAGCGCGAGCGCATCAGCGAGGCACGAGGCGAGCGCTACGCCCTCGTGAATTTTCGTCAGGGGCTGATGATCCTCCGCTGGCTCGCGGCGGACGAGCCCGCGCGGGCCGAGGAGGACCTGTCGCGCGCGATGCGAGGCCTCGAGGTGCCCGGCTTCGTGGTCCAGCACTGGTTCGACGTGTGGGGGCGCGTCGTGGTCCTGCTCTACCGTCGACGCTCGGAGGAGGCGCGCTCGCTCTGGGAGTCGGCGCGCGGACGCGTGATCGGCTCGCTCTTGCTGCGCACGCAATTCACACGCGTGCAGAGCTACGCGCTCGAGACCTTCACGGCCGCAGGGCGACTCGAGGGCGGCGGCCTCGGGCCGCTCTCTCGCGCGCGGTTGGGCGCGTGGGCCAGGGCCGCGATCGCCCGCGCCGCGTCCGAAGATCGCGCGTGGGCCCGTGCGCTCGGCGGCGTGCTCGAGTCGTGTCTCCTGGCGAGCTACGGCGAGCTCTCGCGCGCGCGGGCCCAGCTCGCGCCCCTCGTGGCCGAGCTCGATCGGACCGAGCTCGGCCTCTACGCCTCGCTCGTCGCGCACCGGCTCGGGGCGGAGGACGGCGCACACGCCGCGCGTGCACGACGCTGGGCCGAGCAGGAGGGCGTCGTTCGTCTCGACGCGCTCGCCGACGCGATCGTGCCCGGCCTCGCGCCGCTGGCGCTCACGGCTCGTCGCCGATCTCGGTGAGTCGGGCCTGGGCGGCCACGCGGTAGCCGTCCTCGCTGCGTTCGATCACGTTGCGGAGGCCCATGTTGCGCAAGCGCTTGAGGGCTGCGTAGACGCGGTTGGCGCCCGCGTCGGGCAGCACCTTCTCGCCCGGCCAGCCCGCATCGAGGAGCTCCCACGTGCTCGACGTGCGCCCCGGCTGGGTGCGATGACGCTCGAGCAGGAGCGCGACCATGCGACGCAGCGACGGGCCGAGCTCGACGCGCTTGCTGCCCGGGCTCTCGATCCACGCACCCGAAGCGCTGACGATCGTGACCTCCTCCGTGAGCTCCGCCTCACGGATGTCCCAGTCCGACTGGACCGGGAGGCCGAGCGCGAGATCCGAAAGGAGGCGCCGCAGCCCCTCGGGATCGGGCTCGATGCCGACCTGGACGTGGATGGCGCGCAGCGTCGTCTCGAGCCGGCCGAGCTCGTCGCCGTCCTCGGTGGGTGCCTCGGACTCGAGCGTCCGGATGAGCGCGACGAGCGCCTCGCTTCCGTTCGCGCTCGCCTCGCCCCGCATCGCGGTCGCCAGCGAGGAGGGCAGGTCGGCGTGCGGCAGGAGGCTCCGCCGCAGCGCCGCGATCGCGAGCCGATCGCCTCTCGCGCCCGGGAGCGCGCCGGCCGCGACCTCGCTCGACTGGAACACCGCGTCGATCGTGCACACGTGCCCGCGCTCGTCGGTCGTCGCGACCGAGTGCCCGAGGCCCACGAGCTCGAGCTCACCGTCGGGGCCGACGAGCAGGCTCGAGAGCGCGAGACGACCGAGGCGGTGTGGACCGCCGGACGCGCGCTCGGCGTCGCGCAGCGCGCCGGTGAGGGCGAGAAGCAGCGCTCCGAGCTCCCCGAAGCCGATCCGCGCGCGTGCGTCGACGAGGCGGTCGAGCGCTCCCGATGCGTCGAGCGTCGCGCGCGAGCGAAGCTCGAGGAACGGCGTCCCTTCGAAGGACTCGACCTCGCCGTCGCAGGGCGCCACGTGGGGAGAGCGCACCGCTGCGTGCGCGGCCGCGAGCTTCTCCAGCGCCTCGCGCCCGGCGCGCTCGCCCACCGTCGGTGCGGCGCTGACGACGACGCACGCGCGCTCATCACTCGCGCGACGCGCCGCGTGTCGCCGGAACGCGCCCACGCGACCGATCGCTTCGGGCGCGAGATAGCGCCCCAGCCACGGCTCCGTCATGCCGGCATCGTCGCGATCGGAGGCGTCCGTGTAAAGCGCGGCCTACGCCCCGGCGCGTGGGCCTCAGAGCCCGCGGATTCGAGCACGTGCCACTCGCATCGATCCATCCAAGTGACACATGCTCTCACTCACCGAGCAAGCGCGGGCCGCGGCCAGACGGCCCACTGCCGACGGGACGGTGCAGGACCACCTCGCGACCCGCCTGTCGCCCGAGCGCGTGTCCCTCGCTCATGCGCTGGTAGCGCGTCGTCCTGTGGATGCGCGGGTGTCTCGCTCGGTAGAAGCGCTCGAGCGCCGCGTCTCCCACCCACACGAGGCCCGTGCCGCGCAGCACCTCGCGCTCGGCCGCGAGCTTCTCGCCGAAGCCGCGCACGACGCCGGACTGGAACGGCACGCGCTCGCGGCCCGGCAGTCCGCGCTGCTTTCGTGCCTCCTGCCACAGGCGCTCCGCGGTGGCGGAGAGGAACGCGAACACGTGCTCTGCCAAGGCGACGTTCGCGCGCGTGCCGCAGACCTCGAAGACCACGCCGTCGCGTCCGGTCGTCACGACGTAGCTCGGGATCTCGATCACCTCGACGAAGAAGTAGCTCGTGAGGATCGCGACGATCTCCCGCTCCATCGCCGTGCGTCGCCGGCTCGGATCGCCGAGGTGACGCACCTCGTAGCCGGTGTCCGCCGCATGGACCGACGAGAGGTTGTGGCGGAGCATCAGCTCGTGGGCCTTGCGCATCGCAGCCTCGGCCTCGTGTCGCTCGCTCGATCCCGCCAGCGCCAGGAGCTTCTGCACGCGATCGAGCACGCGGCTCGTCTCGTCGACGCCGCTCGGTGCCTCGACGCGCCCGGCGGCGCGGGCATCGATGCCCCGCTCGCGGCAGATGCGCGCGAAGGTCGGCCCGTGCGCGCTCTCGTCCAGCACGCCCAGGACCTCGTGCACGAACTGGTGCGCCATCTCGTGCTTGAGCACCTCCACGATCTCGGTCCACGGCCGGCTCGCGACCAGCGTCCTCGAGATCTCGAGGCGTCGCGAGGCGCGGTGCCAGGCGCCCAGGCGGCTCGTCGCGTCCGAGAGCGCCAGGAGCGGCGCGCGCAGCTTCTTGCCGAAGTGGAGCTCGTTTCTCCAGGCGAATTCGCGGGCGAGCCGGCGGATCAGCTCGGCCTCGAGCACGGAGGAGAGGGGAGGGGGAAGAGTCGGCATGCGTGGCGCGAACAATCCTGGGCACAGCCCTGACACACCGGCGCGCCGCGGGCGAGGCCAACGAGCCGAACGCCAGCGCACAATCCCACCAAGGTCCTCGCGCGCCCCACGCTCCCAACCCCATGACCGTCCGATCCCGTCCGCCCTGGCTCCGCGGCTTGCTCGCACCGCTCCTCGCGGTCGGGGCGCTGCCCTTCGGCGCGCTGTTCCTCTGCACCTGTCGCGAGCAGGACGTCTCGCCGATCCTAGCCTGGGAGGGGGCCAGCCTCCTCGCGTTGCTCGTGGCCCTGCGCACGCGCCGCTTCCGCGACCGTCCTGCGGCCGCCGCCGGGCTCTTCGGCGTGGTCGGCTGGCTGCTCGTGCTCGGAGGCCTCGGGGCCCTGGCGCGCGACGTGCCGGATCCGCTCGTCGTGGGCTGGCTCCTCGCGGGCCCGGCCCTCTCGATGATCGCCGCGACGCTCGCCGAGCGTCCCGACGTCATGCGCGACACCGCGCTGCCCTCCGGCCTCGCGCGTGGCCTCACCGCGCTCGTGATGCTCGCCTCGATCGCGGCCGCGACGCACGTGGCGACCCGCGCGCCCGAGGTGGCCGCGGCGATGGCGCGGCGGATCGGCTCGGTGGAGGTCCCGGCGCTCCCCACCGTGGTGCGCGAGCGCTTGCCCTCGGTGAGCGGCGCCGATGCGCTGGAGATCGAGATCTCCTCGACGCAGAGACCGGACGGCGCCGCCGAGGCGTCGCTCCAGCTCTGGCGCGACGTGACGACCCCCGGTGACGCGGCGAGCACCAGCGAGCCGTGCACGTTCGACGTGCCGCCGCTCGGTCGCACGGTGGAGATCTTCGCGACCGACGAGGCCTACGAGATCCGGTGGCCCGTCTCCCCGCACGGCGAGTCGTTCGGGAGCTGCCGCTACGATCGCGTGAGCCTGCGACCGAGCGACGACCTCGACGTGGCCCACGCTGCGGGTGGCCACGCGTGGCCCCTCGCGCTCGTGCCCTTCTTCGGGCTCTTCGTGCTCACGCTCGCGTGGCCCTTGCGCCGCGCTCACGCACGCATCGCGCGCAGCCCCGAGGTCCGCGTGACCGCGCCGGGGCTCGCCGTCATGCCGGACGGCTCGCCCGCCGTCGTGCCTGCAGAGCTCCCCATGGGCTCGACCGTCGTGGCCCTCCGCATCTCCGATCTCGCCGCCGACTATCGCTCCGACGCACGCATCTCGGTGGACGAGCACGCCGTGGGCGACAAGCCGGGCCTCCTCGTCGATCTCGCGCGCCGCGTCCGCACGCTCGAGCTCTTCGCGCTCGCAGGCACGTTGCTGCTCGCGACCACCACGCTCGTGGTCGCCCTCTTCGGCACGCTCGTGACGTTCTGAGATGGCGGGCGCCGAGGTGCTCGGCGCGGGTGGCTCGGTGATCGTGATCCGCACGATCGAGCCGCTCCCGGATGCGCTCCGGCTCGGGCACACCGTCGAGACCACGACCGGCACGTTCCGGGTCGGTCGCGTCCTGGTCGTGTCGGAGCCCTTCGAGGGCCTGCGCGCCTCCTGTCCGTGAAGGCGCGCCTTCAGGAGGTGGGCGTGTGCCACGCGAGCGCGAGCACGCGCTCGATCACCTGACGCAGGGGCCGCGGGATGCCCGGGCCGCTGGGTGATCCGGCCGCTTCGAGCAGCGCGAACGCCAGGCCCGGCTTGCTGCTCGCGCGGATCGCCTTCTGGATGACGCGCGTGGTCGTGAGCGCGCGGGCCTGCTCGGGTGTGAGGCCCGCGTGCTCGAGGAAGACCGCGCGATGGCCGTGATCGAAGAAGCAGTGCTCGAGGTCGCGCTCCGCGAGGCGCGTCACGTGGGCATCGGGATCTCGATCACCCACGAGCGCGCGCGCCTTGTTCGCGTACGTCACGCCCGCCCGATCGCCATCGGCCAGGAGGTGCCAGCCGATGCCGAGCGCGTCGGCGACCTTCACGAGGGGCGCGAGCCCCGACTGTGCGAACTCCACGACGGCGACGCCCTCTTGCTGGAGGTCGAAGCCGACGAGGCGTGCGATCTCCGAGAGCACCCAGAACTCCGTCTCGCCCTCCACGAGCAGCCACGCACGCGCGAACATCGCCGCGCCCCGGCGCAGGCGCACGTGGTAGCTGAACTTGCGCAGCACGTCGCGACCGAGCTGATCGGGCCGCACCGAGCGCACCGCGAGCGCGCCATCGGAGGAGCGCACGAGCCGGCGCAGGCTCGCGAGCGGCGCGGACGACAGGAGCGCGCCCGAGTGTGTGGTGACGATCTTCTGCCAGCCGATCTGCTGGAGCAGATCCCAGATGGTCGCGAGCGTCATCGGGTGCAGGTGCGCCTCGGGATCTTCGATCGCGACGATCGGATCGGCGCCTGCCGCGAACGCGCCGCGGCCCGAGCGCATGACCGCGGCCACGAGCATGAGGACACCGATGCGCTGCGCGGCCGAGCCCAGTCGTGAGCGTCGTCGCTGCACGGCCTGCCGGCTCGGCAGCGTGCGTCGCCCGACGATCTCGGCGAACACGGGTCCCTCCTTCATCGCCGAGGTGTCCTCGGTCTCCTCGCGCAGCTTGAGGAGCGACTCTGCCGCCGCCGCGCCCGTCGACACGTCACGCGCCGTGTGGAGGCTCTGGCCCGTCACGACGCGCTCGTAGCGGCCCACGAGATCCCGCGCGAGCGCCTCGACCTCGGGCGCCAGGACCGTGTGCGCGCTCGCTCCGCCCGCGGTGCTCGGGCCCGCAAGGAGATCGCTCCCGACGAGCATGCCGCCGCGCAGCCAGAGCAGCGGATGCATGCGGCGGACGGCCGCGAGCAGGGCCACGTCGTCGATCCGCTCGCGCCCCCCTTCGAGCCCCGCGATGGAGAACGTGGTGGTGATCGCCTCACCCTCGACGCGGCCCTCGACGACGAGCCGCACGGCGCGGGCGCGCTCGCGCGGCGGTGCGAGCACGCTCGAGAGCGGGGAGGCCTCGTCTTCCTCGCCCGCCTCGCGCTCCTCGAGAACGAGCTCGATGGAGGGCGGCCCCGCGATCGGCGAGCCGGAGGTGCGGCCGACGTGGAACAGGTGCGGCGGACCGAAGACGATCGGCTGCTCGGGCTCACCGCCTCCGAGCGCCATGAAGAGCGCCTCGAGCAGGCTCGTCTTGCCGAAGTCGTTCTCGCCCACGACGAGCGTGATCGCAGGGTCCAGCTCGAGCTTCGCCTCCGCGACGCCGCGGAAGTGACGGATGGCGAGCGAGCGCAGGCGCATGGGGGCGTTCTGCGCCCCTCTGGCACGTCACCGCAAGCCTCTCGTGGGCCACGGCTTGACCGCTCCGAGCGGCCGGGCCGACAGTCCTGTCGTGAACGTCCTCCGAGTCGAGTGCCCCTTCTTCGCGCCGGTGCCGGTCGGTCACCGCGTCACGCTGCTCGGCATCGAGCACCTCGACTCCCCGCTCTTCGGCGGGCCCTCGACGTGGAAGCCGCTGACCCACTTCCTCGTGCTCGACGAGCACTCGCGCATCGTCTACGCGGACGGAGCGGCCAGGCTCCACTCGGAGGCGAGCTTCGAGCAGATCCGCTTCCAGGACGACACCTACCGGCTCTCCACGACGCAGCCACCGCTGCGGGGGCAGGTCGTGTCCTGCCTCGCGCTCTCCGACCACGGCGACACCGTCTACCTGCGAACCGTGCTCGGGATCACGCCGGACGCTCCCCAGCAGCGCTTCTGATCGTCTCAGATCCCGCACCGGAGAGGATCTCTCGGGGCGCCGCGCGGCGGGGTGGGAGCGGGAGCGATGGCGAGGAGCGAAGCGACGAGGTGAGCGACGGGGAGCTCGAGGGGCCGGAG
>JBILLJ010000160.1:0-18619 GCA_044376125.1 Sandaracinaceae bacterium | reverse complement strand
CGCGCGCACGCGCTCCTCGTCGACGCCACGGGCGCGCGCGATGCGAGCCACCTGGTGGTACGCGGAGGCAGGGGAGACGTGCGGATCGAGACCGCTGCCCGACGCCGTGACGAGATCGACGGGCACGGGGTCCGCCGTGCCCGGGCTCACCTCGCGGAGCGCCTCGACACGCGCCGCGACCGCCTCGCGGAGCGCGGGATTGAGCGGGCCCTGGTTCGTGCCGGTGGACGCCGACGCGTCGTAGGCGAACGCGCCCGTGGCCGACGGGCGCCCCCAGAGATACTCGGGGCGATCGAAGGGCTGGCCGATCAGCTCGCTGCCGATCACACGATCGTCGCGCGTGATCAGGCTCCCGTTCGCCTGGAACGGGAAGGCGACCTGCGCGACGCCCGTGACGAGCAACGGGTATGCGACGCCCGTCAGGAGGGTGAGGAGCGCAAAGAGCACCAGCGCGGGACGAACGAGCGTCAGCATGTTGCCTCCAGATCCCTCACCCCACGCCGAGCGCGGTGAGGAGGAGATCGATGACCTTGATGCACGGGAACGGCAGCACCACGCCGCCGAGACCGTAGACGAGGAGGTTGCGAGAGAGGAGCGTCGCCGCAGGGGCGGGCCGATACGGCAGACCGCGCAGCGCGAGCGGGATGAGCGCGACGATGATGAGCGCGTTGAAGATCACCGCGGACATCACGGCCGTCGTGGGCGAGTGAAGGCCCATCACGTCCAGCGCACCGAGCGCCGGGTACGTCGCCGCGAACGCCGCGGGGATGATCGCGAAGTACTTCGCGACGTCGTTAGCAATGCTGAACGTCGTGAGCGAGCCACGCGTCATCAGCATCTGCTTTCCGATCTCGACGATCGAGAGGAGCTTCGTCGGGTTCGAGTCGAGGTCGACCATGTTGCCGGCCTCCTTCGCGGCCTGCGTGCCCGAGTTCATCGCGACCGCCACGTCCGCCTGCGCGAGCGCGGGTGCGTCGTTGGTGCCGTCGCCCGTCATCGCGACGAGGTGCCCCTTCGTCTGGTACTCGCGGATCATCTTGAGCTTCGCCTCGGGCGTCGCCTCCGCGAGGAAGTCGTCGACGCCCGCCTCGGCCGCGATCGCCGCCGCCGTGAGCGGATTGTCACCCGTGATCATCACGGTCTTGATGCCGATGCGGCGCAGCTCCGCGAACTTCTCCTGGATGCCGCCCTTCACGATGTCCTTGAGCTTCACGACACCGAGGACCTTCTTGCCGTCGGCGACGACGAGCGGCGTCGCGCCGCCCTTGGCCACGTCCTCGACCGCGCGCTTCACCTCGGGCGGGAAGGTGCCGCCCTCGGCCGAGACGAAGCGCTCGATGGCGTCCGCTGCGCCCTTGCGGATCCGCCTGCCGTCGAGGTCGACGCCGCTCATGCGCGTCTGCGCCGTGAAGGGAACGAAGCTCGCGCCGAGCTCGCGCACCTCGCGCGCGCGGATCTGGAACTTCTCCTTCGCGAGCACGACGATGCTGCGGCCCTCCGGCGTCTCGTCGGCGAGCGAGCTCAGCTGGGCGGCATCCGCCAGGTCGCGCTCCGTGACCTGGCTCGCGGGGAGGAAGGCCGTGGCCTGACGGTTGCCGAGCGTGATGGTGCCCGTCTTGTCGAGGAGCAGGACGTCCACGTCACCGGCCGCCTCGACCGCGCGGCCCGACGTCGCGATCACGTTCGCCTGGATCATGCGGTCCATGCCGGCGATGCCGATCGCCGACAAGAGGCCGCCGATCGTGGTGGGGATGAGACACACGAGGAGGGCCACGAGCACCGTGAGGCTCACGGGCGCACCCGCCCCCGCGCTCTCGACCGCGTACTCGGAGAACGGACGCAGCGTCACCGTCGCGAGGAGGAACACGATGGTCAGCGCCGCGAGCAGGATGTCGAGCGCGATCTCGTTGGGCGTCTTGGTCCTCTTGGCCCCCTCGACCATCGAGATCATCCGATCGAGGAAGGTCTCGCCGGGGTTGGTGGTGATGCGGATCACGAGCCAGTCCGAGAGCACGCGCGTGCCGCCCGTCACTGCGCTGCGGTCTCCGCCGCTCTCGCGGATCACCGGCGCGCTCTCGCCAGTGATGGCGCTCTCGTCGACCGAGGCGACGCCCTCGACGATCTCTCCGTCGCCGGGAACCAGCTGGCCGGCCTCGACGAGGACGAGGTCATCCTTGCGGAGCTGCGAGGACGGGACCCTCTCGCTCGGCGCATCGCGGCGGGCCTCGAGCAGGCGCGTGGCTGGCACGTCCTTGCGCGCCTTGCGCAGCGTCTCGGCCTGCGCCTTGCCCCTCCCCTCGGCCATCGCCTCGGCGAAGTTCGCGAAGAGCACGGTGAACCAGAGCCAGAGCGAGACCGCGAGCACGAACCACGGCGAGGCCTCGCCCTGGCCGGTGACGAGCGCGTGGACGAACAGCACCGTGGTGAACGCGCTGCCGACCTCGACCACGAACATGACCGGGTTCCGGATCATGCGTCGCGGGTCGAGCTTCTTGAACGAGTCGACGACGGCGGCGCGGACGATCGCGCCTTCGAAGAGCGGACGCTGGGTGTGGCTGCTCATGGGAACCTCAGTTTCTGCGTGGCGCTCACGCGCCCCGCGTCAGGGGCTTTGCCCCCGAACCCCGTACTCGCATTCGTTCGCGGGACTTCTTCCCGCTCTCTCAGTGCGTGGCCGCGACGCTCTGGAGCTGCAGGTGCTCCACGACCGGGCCGAGCGCGAGCGCAGGGATGAAGGTGAGCGCGCCGACGAGCACGATGGTGCCGACGAGCAGCGTCACGAAGAGGGGCGTGTGCGTGGGCAGGGTGCCCGGGCTCGCAGGGACGATCTTCTTCTTCGCGAGCGAGCCCGCGATCGCGACGATCGGCACGATGACCCAGTAACGCCCGATCCACATGCAGATGCCGATCGCGGTGGCGTAGAAGACACCGCTCACCGTGATGCCTCCGAACGCCGAGCCGTTGTTGTTCGCGCCCGAGGAGAACGCGTAGAGGATCTCCGAGAAGCCGTGGACGCCTGGGTTGCCCAGGGTGGCCGTGCCCACGTCGGTCGCGCACGCGATGCCGGTGCCGATCAGCACGGCCGCCGACGGCAGGAGGATGACGAGCGAGGCCATCTTCATCTCGTAGGCCTCGATCTTCTTGCCGAGGTACTCCGGCGTGCGACCCACCATGAGGCCCGCGATGAAGACCGCGATGATCGCGTACATGAGCATGCCGTAGAGGCCGGAGCCGACGCCCCCGAAGACGATCTCTCCGAGCTGCATGAGCCACATCGGGCCCAGGCCTCCGAGCGGCATGAACGAGTCGTGCATCGCGTTCACGGAGCCGTTCGAGGCCGCCGTCGTGGTGACTGCCCAGATGGCGCTCTCGGCAGGACCGAAGCGGACCTCCTTGCCCTCCATGTTGCCGCCTGCGGAGAGAACGCTCGCCGCCTGATCGACGCCGAGCGCACCGAGGAGCGGGTTGCCGCCGGACTCGACCGCGATCGTCAGGAGTGCGAGCGGCACGAAGATCACCAGCATCGCCGCGAGCACGGCCACGCCTTGGCGCCGGTCCTTCACGAGCTCCCCGAAGGTGAAGCAGAGCGCCGCCGGGACGAGGAGGATGCTCGCGCACTCGAGGAAGTTCGAGAGAGGAGTCGGGTTCTCGAAGGGGTGCGCGGAGTTCACGTTGAAGAACCCGCCGCCGTTCGTGCCGAGCTGCTTGATCGCGATCTGCGAGGCGGCTGGCCCGAGCGCGAGGAGCTGATCGGTGATCGCAGCCCCGTCCGCGCTCGTCGTGGCGTCGAGCAGGGACACGGTCGCGTACGGGCCGAACGTCTGCACGACACCCTGCGACACGAGCACGAGCGCGAGCACGAACGAGAGAGGCAGGAGCACGTAGAGCGTGCTCCGCACGAGGTCGACCCAGAAGCTGCCGATGCCCTGCGCGTTCTTGCGCGAGAAGCCGCGGATCAGCGCGATCAGCACGGCCATGCCGGTCGCGGCGGACACGAAGTTCTGCACCGTCAGCGCGAGCATCTGCGTGAGGTACGAGAGCGTCGTCTCGCCGCCGTAGGCCTGCCAGTTGGTGTTCGACGCGAAGCTCACCGCGGTGTTGAACGACACCTCGGGGCTCACGGCGCCCAGGCCGGCGGGATTGAGCGGCAGCGATCCCTGCGCGCGCTCGAGCCCATAGACCACGAGCACGCCGAGCACGTTGAAGAGCAGCACGGCGAGCGCGTAGCGAGGCCAGGGCATGTCCTCGTCCTCGCGGACGCCGGCCGCGCGGTAGAGGAGGCGCTCGAGCGGTGCGAGCCAACCGAGGACAGGGCTCGTGCCGTCATAGAGCCGCGCCATGTAGAGGCCCAGCGGGTAGCCGAGGCCGACGATGACGACGAGGTAGGCTCCGAGCAGGAGCACCGACGAGAACGTCATTGCAGCTTCTCCGGGTAGAGCAGCGCGAAGAACAGGTATCCGAACAGCACCGCGGTGATGACCGCGGCGGTGAGGAGGAGGGCGCTCATGGCGTCACACCCTCTCTGCGAGGCGCACGAAGCCCCACGTGAGCACCGACAGCAGCGCGAGCAGCGCCAGGAACATCAGGTCCATCACGTCTCCTCCTCCTCGACGGACGGCGCAGCGCCCGCGAGCGCGACTCCCAGCGCCCCCCGATCGGCGCGCAAGCGGGTCGCGGCCGTCCGGTAGCAGCACGGCGCTTCGGGCTCCGGGTCGTGCGGTCGCTGTGCCGCGAGCGTCGAGCCCACAACGCGCGCGGCGAGAAGCGCCGCCACCACGCCCAAACCCATCTCGGTCCCGCATCCCGTGCCGTGAGCCAGGAAGGTCACCAACGGCCCGAGGCCGAACACGCCGAGCAGCACGAGCTCGAGAACGTCCTCGCGCTCGTCGCTCGCCTGCGTGCTCTCGCTGATGCGTTCCATGTCTCGCCTCGCGGCCTGGCCGCTTCGGCGTTCGTACCCCCGCCACGCTCAGCCTTCCGTCAACCTCGGGTCCGGTGGCATCAAGAAGCCATCAAGACGCGCGCTGGACGACGGAATGGAAACGGCCGCCCCGGTGAGGAGGCGGCCGACCCATCGAGCGCTCGGAATCAGCTGCAGCCGAGCGAGGCGCCGCAGTTCAGGCACTTGTAGCAAGCGCCGTTGCGCACGGTGATGTGACCGCAGCCATCGCACATGGGGGCATCGCCCATCATGTTCTCGAGCTGCTGATCGAGCGCGCTCTTGGCCTTCGTGCTGCCGGGCGTCTCCTCGCGGCCTGCGAACGCGAGCTCGACCTGCGCCGGCGCCACGTAGCCGTCGGGCGGCAGCGACTGCGTCGCCTGACCGGGCATGCGCGAGACGGCCATCGCGTCCGTCGGGCTCTGGAGCTCGACCTGCTCCTCCTCCGGCGGCACCTGCGCGAAGTCGTAGCGCTTGAGGTACTCGACCCCGAGCACGCGGAAGATGTAGTCGACGAGCGACGTCGCGAACTTGATGTTCGGGTGTCCCTCGACGATGCCGCTCGGCTCGAAGCGCGTGAACGTGAACTGCTCCACGTACGCCGAGAGCGGCACGCCGTGCTGCAGGCCCATGGAGACGGCGATCGCGAAGCAGTTCATGAGACTGCGGAACGCGGCGCCCTCCTTGTGCATGTCGACGAAGATCTCGCCGAGCTGGCCGTCCTCGTACTCGCCGGTGCGGAGGAAGACCTTGTGGCCTCCGATGCGCGCCTCCTGCGTGAAGCCGCGGCGGCGCTTGGGGAGGCGATGACGAACGCTCGTCGGCGGCGTGAGGCCGTCGGCGCGCTTCTTCATCGGGGCCTCGACGATCGGCGCCATCTCCGCGCCTGCCTTGCTCGTCTTCTCGATCACGGCCTCGGCCTTCTTGGCCTCGGTCTTGACCTCTTCCTCGTCCGTGCTCGAGGTGTTGAGCGGCTGGCTCGCCTTGCAGCCGTCGCGATAGAGCGCGATGGCCTTGAGGCCGAGCTTCCAGCCCTCGTGGTAGATGTCGGCCACGTCGTCGACGTGCGCGTCGTTCGGGAGGTTCACGGTCTTCGAGATCGCGCCCGAGAGGAACGGCTGCGCGGCGGCCATCATGCGCACGTGCGAGATCGGCTGGAGGTACCGCTTGCCGTGCTTGCCGCAGCGGTTGGCGCAGTCGAACACTGGGTAGTGCTCGGCCTTGAGGTGCGGCGCGCCCTCGATCGTCATGCGACCGATGACGACGTCGTTGAGCTCGTCGCACTGCTTGCTCGTGAGGCCGAAGTGCTTGAGCAGGTTGAAGCCCGGCTTGTTGTACTGCTCGGGCTTGAGGCCGAGGCGCTCGAACGCGTGGCTGCCGATGACCCACGGCGAGAGCGCCTGGCTCGCGTCGAACACGCCCGGCAGCGCCTTCTCCGCCTTGCCGATCTCGCTCTCGGTGAGGCCCTTCTCGATGAGCATCGAGCGCGTGAGGTAGGGCGCGCCCGTGAAGGTGTTGGTGCCACTCACGTACGCGACGATGTCGGCGACCTGCGCGGGGTTGTAGCCGAGGTGCGCGAGCGCCTCGGGGACCGACTGGTTCACGATCTTGAAGTAGCCGCCACCCGCGAGCTTCTTGAACTTCACGAGCGCGAAGTCGGGCTCGATGCCCGTCGTGTCGCAGTCCATGAGGAGACCGATCGTGCCGGTCGGCGCCAGCACGGTCGCCTGTGCGTTGCGGTAGCCGAACTGCTCGCCGAGCTTGACCGCGAGATCCCAGTCCTCGCGCGCCGCCGAGAGCACGTCGTCGGGCACGCCCGAGTCACCCTTGCCGACCGTGCCCGGGAAGCCCGGGCGATCGATCGAGTACGCCGCGTCGCGGTGCTTGGTCATCACGCGGAGCATCGGCTGGCGGTTGCGCATGTAGCCGGGGAACGGCCCCTTGCTCGCGGCCATCTCGGCCGAGACGCGGTACGCGTGGCCGGTGAGGATCGACGTGAGCGCGCCACACCATGCACGGCCGAGATCGGAGTCGTACGGGATGCCCAGGCGCATGAGCAGCGTGCCGAGGTTCGCGTAGCCCAGGCCGAGCGGGCGGTAGTCGTGGCTGTTCTTCGCGATCTTCTTCGTCGGGTAGCTCGAGAGATCGACGAGCACTTCCTGCGCGAGGAACATCACGCGGATCGCGTGGCGGTAGCCCTCGACGTCGAAGCGCCCTTCCTCGTCGAGGAACTTCACGAGGTTGATCGAGCTCAGGTTACAGGCCGTGTCGTCGAGGAACATGTACTCGCTGCACGGATTGCTCGCGTTGATGCGCGCCGTGTTGGGGCACGTGTGCCACGCGTTGATCGTCGTGTCGTACTGCACGCCGGGATCGGCGCAGGCCCACGCCGCCTCGGCGATCTTCTTCCAGAGATCGCGCGCGCGGTACGTGTCGACGACGTGCTCCTTGTTGGTGCGCATCGTCGTCTGCCACTCGCCGTCCTGCTCGACCGCGCGCATGAACTCGTCCGAGATGCGCAGCGAGTTGTTCGAGTTCTGGCCGCTGACCGTGTGGTAGGCCTCGCCGTTGAAGTCGCTCGAGTAGCCAGCCGAGATCAGCGCACGCGCCTTCTTCTCCTCGCGGACCTTCCACTCGATGAAGTCGACGATCTCGGGGTGGTCCATGTCGAGGCAGACCATCTTCGCGGCGCGCCGCGTGGTCCCGCCCGACTTCGTCGCGCCCGCGGCGCGATCGAGCACCTCGAGGAAGCTCATGAGGCCGGAGCTCGTGCCGCCACCCGCGAGCTTCTCCTGTCGACCGCGCAGGAGGCTGAAGTTCGTGCCGGTGCCCGAGCCGTACTTGAAGAGGCGCGCCTCGGTCTTCACGAGGTCGTAGATGCTCATCAGGTCGTCGTCGACGGACTGGATGAAGCAGGCCGAGCACTGCGGGCGCTCGTACGCGTTCGCGACCTCGAAGCACTCTTCGATCTTCGCGTCCCAGGCCCAGCTGCCGCCCTGGCCCTCGATGCCGTAGCGGTGCCAGAGGCCGAGGTTGAACCACACGGGCGAGTTGAAGGCCGCGCGCTGCGTGACGAGGAGGTAGCTGAGCTCCGCCTCGAACGCGTCGGCGTCCTCCTTCGTCGCGAAGTAGCCGCCCTGCGCGTCGGCCGCTTCACGGATGGTGCGCGCGACGCGGTGCACCATCTGGCGCACGCTCGTCTCGCTCTTCTTCGCGTCGCCCTTCACCCCCGCCTTGCGGAAGTACTTCGAGACGGCGATGTCGGTCGCCAGCTGCGACCACGACTCCGGGATCTCCGCGCCCCGCATCTCGAACACGATCGAGCCGTCGGGGTTGGTGATGACGCTGTCGCGTAGCTCGTAGGTGATCTCGTCGAGGGGGTCGAGGCCGGCCTGAGAGAAGCGGCGCTCGAAGCGCACGCCACCGCTCGGGTCGGTTCCCTTGGTCTGGCTCGAGGCCGCGGGGGCCACTTTTCGGAAATCTACGGACACAGCCATCCTCCCGGAACGTCGTCGATGCCTACCCGACCCTGCCCGGTCGAGCGCGCACCGACGTGGAGATCACTCTCACCGTCCGCCCTCCGCTCGGCATGAGCGGAGACGGTGAGCACACACGAAGCGAAGTCACCGCAACGAAAACACGAAGAAAAAGTCGTTCACTGGAACGCCGCCACCCTCACTGCAGACGACAAGGCACCCAGCCTCCCACGGAACGTCCGCAGGCTCGCCCCCGGCCCTCCGGTCTCCGGCGCCGGGTGTCCACGCACGCGTCGTGGACCCGAAACTCTGACTCCCCCGCCCCGACCCCAGCACCTCCGCTGCCGGAGGCTCCGCACGAAACACCCCTGAATCCAAGCGTTCGCCCCGCGCCGCGGGCCGCCGGGCCGCTCGACACACCCGGACCAGGGAGTGTGGAGGGGGAAACCGGGAGCCCCAACGGGTTGGGGAGAAGGCCGGTGGTAAAGAAACGCGGGGACGGAATCAAGGTGCCAGGTTGGCGCACTCGGGAGACACCGGACGGGGTCGGAAAACTCGCTGTCATTTCGATCCCCTGACGGTGCGGGGCAGACGCTCCTACATCCGCGCCCCGTGCGACCGCGACGTCCGGTCATGGCCACACAGGTCACGTCATGAACACTACGACTGGTTGGGCGTGGGCTCCAAAAAAGACGCAACTAATGGGGTCCGGTCGTATCTCGTCCGGATGACCCGACCCGTCCACCCCCCTGGCGAGCGGGGACGGATCCGTCGCGAGATTCGGCCTTCGATTCGCGGGACAAGCGCCCGTCTTCGTTGGAGTTTGCGATCTGCGCAGCGCGGTCGTTCTCCGACCGCGACCGACCCCGCGGGAGGGGCCGAGGGCTTTGACCTGCTTTGAGGTGCCCGGCGGGCTGCGGGCGGCCAGGCTCCCCCCGTTGCGACCGCGGCGCGGATCGGGGTAGAAGGCGGCCCCCGACCGCGCGCGCAGAGCCCGTGCGCATCGCGGGGGATCATCCGCGACGCGGATCGTACGAGTGCACGGCCGGACCACGCGGCCCCAACCCCGAGGAGACGAAGAGATGCAACAGCAGATGGGACAGATGCCCTACGCGCAGACCGCAGGTTCGGTCGGTGGCGCGGCGGGGATCCCGCACGAGATCACCCATGGGCCCTCGTTTGCGATGCTTCGTGTGGACCTCGCGCCCGGCCAGACCCTCGTCACCGAGGCGGGCTCGATGGTCGCTCGCAGCTCCCACCTGAAGATGGACGTGAAGATGAACTCCGGGAAGAAGACCGGGTTCTTCTCGATGCTCTTCAACATCTTCATCGCCTTCGTCCGCAAGTTCATCGGCGGCGAGACGTTCTTCGTGAACCACTTCAGCGGCCAGCAGCCGGGCAGCGTGTGGATCGCCCCGGGCATGGCGGGCGAGGTCACGTACCGCCGCATCAACCCGGGCGACAAGCTCATCCTCTCGAGCGGTGCCTACCTCGCGTCGGTCGGCGACATCGACGTGAAGATGAAGTTCGGCGGCCTCAAGTCGATGCTCGCAAAGGAAGGCGCCTTCATGCTCGAGATCTCGGGCTCGGGCGACCTCTGGTTCAACAGCTACGGCGGCACGACCGCGGTGCCGATCAACGGGCCGTTCATGATCGACAACGGCCACCTCGTTGGATACGAGGGCCAGCTCACGATGAACATCCGCAGCGCGGGCGGTGGCGCGCTCGGCTTCCTCGCCGGCGGCGAGGGCCTCGTGTGCGAGTTCAACGGTCAGGGCACCGTCTACCTCCAGTCCCGCAACCTCAACTCGCTGGTCAGCTGGCTGACCCCGCAGCTGCCCATCTGAGCACGCGCGCACCATTCGACGGAGACACAGCAACATGCAGATCGACATCGGATACCGTCCCGCGCACTCGATGGCGCGCGTCCAGCTCCAGCATGGTGAAGCGATCCTCGCGGAGAGCGGCGCCATGGTCGGCATGAGCACGAACGTGCAGATGCAGACCGGCATGCAGAACAAGGGCGGCGGCCTCCTCGGCGGCCTCCTCGGCGGCCTCAAGCGCGCCCTCGCGGGCGAGAGCTGGTTCCGCAACACGTTCACCGCGCAGAACGGCCCCGGCGAGGTGCTCCTCGCCCACGCGCTGTGCGGCGACATGCAGGTCCTCGACATGACCCCGCAGGGCTACTACCTGACGAGCGGCAGCTTCATCGCGTCGAGCCCCACGGTCGACATCAACACGAAGCTCGGCGGCATGAAGAGCTTCTTCTCGGGCGAGGGCATGTTCGTCATGCACGCGACCTCGCAGCAGCCCGGGCAGCTCATCATCGGCGCCTTCGGTGGCGTGCAGCAGCTCAACTGCGACGGCAACCTCGTGATCGACACGGGCCACCTCGTCGCGTGGGACTCCTCGCTCACCTACAAGGTCGGCAAGAGCGGCGGCGGCTGGATCGCCTCGTTCCTCTCGGGCGAAGGCCTCGTCTGTCACTTCCAGGGTCAGGGCCGCATCTGGATCCAGACCCGCAATCCCGTCGAGTACGGCCGCGCCGTCGGCGCGATGCTCCCGCCCCGCCAGGGCTAGCCTTGCTCGAGGGTCCATGCGGACCCTCCCCCAGCCCTGGGTCCCCCTCCCACTCCGCTCGCTTCGCTCGCGCTGCGCGTGGGGCCCCAGCGCCCACTTGCGAGAGTTTCAGTCACCACTCGAGGTTACAGACATGCAATTCCAGCTTCTCGAGAAGCCCGACTTCACGATGGTGCAGATCGGCTTCGATGCGCCCGGCGAGCAGATGATCTGCGAGTCCGGCGCGATGGTCGCGCGCGACAGCGGCATGGAGATGAAGACCTCCATGCAGGGCGGCTTCATGGCCGCCATGAAGCGCAAGATGCTCGGAGGCGAGAGCCTCTTCCAGAACACGTTCACCGCGACGCAGCCCGGCCAGCGTCTCTTCTTCGCCCCCGGTCCCGAGGGTGACGTCGAGGTGGTGAACATGGACGGCTACACGCCCATCTTCCTCAACTCGGGCGCGTACCTCGGTGCGCCGCCGAGCGTGACGCTCGACACGAAGTGGGGCGGCACCAAGGGCTTCTTCTCCGGCGCCGGCATGTTCCTCCTGAAGTGCACGGGCACGGGCCCCCTCTTCTTCTGCACGTACGGCGGCATCCACGCCGTCGACGTCGGACCGGGCGGCTACATCTGCGACACCGGCCACGTCGTCGCCTTCACGGGCGGCCTCAACTACAACGTGACCAAGCTCGGTGGCCTCGGTGGTCTCCTCTTCTCGGGCGAAGGCCTCGTCTGCAACTTCCAGGGCCAGGGCCGCCTCTGGATCTCCACGCGCAATGCGCGCTCGCTCGTGAACTTCGTCAACCCCTACCGCCGCATCCAGCCGCGCGGATGAGGGCAGCCCGCGGATGAGCGACTGATCTCGGAGCACGCCCTCGCCGTCGAAAGACGAGCGAGGGCGACTTCGTTTCGGAGACAGCGGAAGGACACAGAGACATGCAGCATCAGATCCTCGAGAAGCCCGACTTCTCCATGGTGCAGATCCAGTTCGATGCGCCCGGCGAGCAGATGATCTGCGAGTCGCAGGCGATGGTCGCGCGCGACAGCGCGATCGAGATGAAGACCTCGCTCCAGGGCGGCATGATGTCGGCGCTCAAGCGCGCCGCGCTCGGTGGAGAGAGCCTCTTCCAGAACACCTTCACCGCGACGGCGCCCGGTCAGCGCCTCTTCATCGCGCCCGCCCCCGAGGGAGACCTCGAGGTGGTGAACATGGATGGCTACACGCCCATCATGCTCTCGAGCGGTGCCTACCTCGGCGCACCGCCGAGCGTGACGCTCGACACGAAGTGGGGCGGTGCGAAGGGCTTCTTCTCGGGCGCGGGCATGTTCCTGCTCAAGGCCACCGGCACCGGACCTCTCTTCTTCAGTACCTATGGCGGCATCCACGCCATCGACGTGGGCCCTGCGGGCTACGTCTGCGACACGAGCACGATCGTCGCGTTCACGGGGGGCCTCAACTACAACGTCACGAAGCTCGGAGGCCTGGGTGGGCTCCTCTTCTCGGGCGAGGGGCTCGTCTGCCAGTTCCACGGCCAGGGGCGCCTGTGGATCTCGACGCGGAGCGCGCGGAGCCTCGTCGCCTTCGTGAACCCGTACCGACCGATCAAGCCTCGCAACAACGGCTGACGTGCGCGCGGCGCGAGGAGGCATCGCCGCGATCGTGCTGGCGCTCGTGCTCGCGACGAGCGCGCGTGTGTCCGCACAGCGCGATCTCCTCGCGCGCGTGATCGCGACGGCCGACGTGGACGGGCACCTCGGCGTGCCCGTCTGCGACGCCCGCACCGACCTCACGCCTCATCCGCGCGCGCTCTACACGTACGCGCTCGTCCGACAGGCCCACGCCGCCGATCAGCCCCTCGTGCTCGATGCGGGCGGCCTGCTCGGTCAGGGCGGCGTCGTGCGCTTCGCAGCCGAGCACGACGCCGACGGCCTCGCCGAGCTCGTGCTCTCGCTCGGCTACGACGGGCTCGCGTTCGGCGCGAGCGAGCTCAACACGCCGCGCCGTCGCACCGTCCCGCTGGCCGAGGCGCTGCGCGCGCGCGGTGTGCCCTTCATCGCGTCGAACCTCCGGTGTCGTGGCTCGGTGGCGCGGCCGCTCTGCGAGGCGATCGTCGATGCCGAAGACGAGCCGGTGATCGTTCGTGCGGGACAGCTCGAGGTCGCGGTGCTCGCGATGACCGAGCCGCACGTGCTGAGGCACCTCGAGCCCGAGCTCTCCCACGGGCTGACGCTCGAGCCGATCGAGGATTCGCTGCCGGCGATCGTCGCGCGCGTGCGCCCACGCGTGGGCCTCGTCGTGCTGATGCTCGACGCCGATCACGACGACGCGCTCACGCTGCTCGAGGAGATCGAGGAGGCCGGCCGGCCCGATCTCGTGATCCTCTCGGACCCGCGCTCGCGCCTGCTCTTCGGACGACCGAATGGCGTGACGCCCGCCATCGTCACACCACCGCTCTCCGACGCGGTGGAGATCGTCGTGCGCGAGGATCGCGAGGTGCGCGTGGGCGTGCCGCAGATGATCGCGCAGCCGCTCGCGCAGCACGGCCTCACGGCGGGCGAGCCGGTGCTCCGCTTCCTCGAGCGCATCGGTCCTTCGTACTGCGACGTGTGGGGCGAGAGCCTGCCCGGCGGTCGCCTCGCGCGCAGCATCGATCGCGAGGAGCTCAACGCGCTGGTGTCGGACTTCCTCCGCGAGTCGGTCGAGGCCGACGTGGGCGTGCTCAACCGCTCGCTCTTCGATCCCACGTTCCGCCCCGCGCACGAGGACGAGCTCACCGCGAGCGATCTCTACGTCGCGCTCCAGCACGACGAGCTCGTGTACGAAGCGCGCGTCCCGCGCGAGTGGCTGCTCGAGCTCACCGCGCGCCGCGAGGCGCACTCGCTCGCGACGTCGGGGCTGACGGGCACGGGTGGGAGCACGCGCGTGCGAGGTCGCCCCCTCGTCTCGCGCGCGAGCTACCGCGTGGTGACGACGCGCTACCTCGCGCGGGGCGGTGGCGACGCGCTGCCGGCGCTGCCCGAAGGCCTCGAGTGGACACCCGTGCGCCTCTCGGCGCTCCGGCGATGGCGTACCGACGACGACGCGCAGCTCGATCTCGACCCCACGCTCAGCGTGCGCGAGATCGCGCTTCGCGCGCTCGGCGTGGGCGACGCGCGCGATCCGCGACAGGCGCGTCCTTCGGCGAACGACGCGCCCGAGTGGGTGATCCAGGGCTTCATCGACGGCACCTTCTCGGGCTCGAGCGTCGACAACCCCGCGGGCTACCAGGCGGCACAGCTCAATCGATCCTCGACGGTCGCGCTCGGCACCGAGATCAACGTGCGCGCGGACGCGACCGCGCCGACGTGGACGTGGGAGAGCCTCGGCGTCTTTCGCTACCGCACACAGTGGACCGAGGGCTCGAGCTCGATGGGCATGCGGAGCCCGGGGGCGTTCAACGAAGCGGTCGATCAGGTCCAGCTCCGCTCGACGGGCAGCTATCGCGGTCTGCGATCGAGCGCGACGACCGCCGAGCCGTGGGTGCCCGATCCGTACCTCGAGGTCTTCGTCGAGACCGAGCTCACCGAGCCGGCCTCCCGCGCGTTCCACTGGCTGCTCTTCCGTCCGACGCTCGGCGCACGCTTCCCGCTCACCACCGATCTCGAGCTCAAGCTGCAGACGGGTCTCGAGGCGCAGATCCTCCAGCCGAACAACGAGGCCGAGCTCGGCGTGGGTGCGATCCTCACGCTCAGGCCGTGGGACCTGCTCCGCGCCGGCGATCGACACGTGCAGATCCAGGGCCTCGTCGACTTCTTCTTTGCCGATCCGGGCGACGCGAACCGCTGGCAGATCCGCGGCAGCTTCGATGCCTCGCTCGATCTGGCAGGCCCGCTCGCGCTGACGTTCGGCGTGCGCGCCTACCTCCAGCAGGATCGCGGCGCCGATCTGGGCTTCGCCCTCGACGCGACCGCGGGCTTCCGCATCGGCACGCTCACGCGCGTGGTCGGCCCCTGAGCGCGAGCGAAGGGCCCGCGTCGCCTCGATCGGGCGGCGCGAGGGCTCAACGCAAGAGCGGGTGGCGCCCTCGGTTGACGACACCGAGACCGCAGTGTGCTGCGACGGCCGCGAAGACGAGACCGATCGCGAGCATGGCCGCAGAGAGGCCCCACCAGACCCCTCATCGGTCCAGGCCGCGAGTCGTTGCGTGCGACGGGAGAGAATCTCCGCGGTGACGTTCGCTCAGGCGTGGGAGCGCGTGGCTTCGGAGGCGGGCTCGTGCGCGGGCTCGTTCAGCTTGAGCGCCCAGAGGGCGCAGCTCGCGCGCGCGAGGCCGGAGAAGACGAAGAGCACGCGGTAGGGGCCGAGGCCCAGCACGTCGGCCGGCAGCGTGCGCGCGAGCGCGCCCGCCACGAGCGACGCGCCTGCCCAGGCGAGGCCGAGAGAGAGCGCGGACCAGGCGAGCACGTAGGGGCGATCGTCGGGCTTGCCGATCGAGAGCGGGTGCGCCGCGACCGCGATCTGCTGACCGCCCCAGAGCACGCCGCTCAGCACGGCGTCGATCGCGAGCGGCCACCACGTGCGCTCGTCGCAGAGCGTCCAGAGGAGCGGCATCGCGCCGATGCCGAACGAGCAGAGCGCCAGCTCGCGGCTCGCACCGAAGCGATCGACCCGAGCGCCCCAGAGCCGAGCGGTGAGCACGCGCGAGATCACGACGACGATGCCGTGGGCGGCGATGAGGCGGTAGCCGCCGTGCATCGTCGTGAGCACGTGCATGGTGAAGAACGCCGCGCCGGGCGCGACCGCGATGCCCCAGAGGATCTGGTAGCGGAGGAAGCGTCGCAGCGGTGCGTCGGAGAGCAGGCTCCACGCGCGACGCATCGAGGCGGCGAGCGGCTCGCGCGCCCCCGAGGCACGAGAGTCCGACGCGCCCGAGAGCAGGAGCGTGGAGACGAGACCGAGGCCCACGACGAGGAACGAGAGCGCCGCGAGCACGGGCAGCGCGACGCGACCGTCGCTCACGGCGCCACCGCCGCCGTCACCACGATCGAGGAGCGTCGCGATGAGGAGCGCGGCCACGGAGCCACCGAGGGCCGCCACCCACGTGCGCGTGCCGAAGAAGCGGCCTCGCACGGCGCTCGGGATCGCGTCGCCCATCCACGCGCCGTGCGCGTTCTGCGCGAGCATCGTGAAGACGCTCGAGAGCGCGGCGGTGAGCAGCAGCACCGTGCGGCCGACCGAGCCCGCCTCGAACGCGAGCGCGAAGAGCCCCAGCGGGAGCCACGCGAGGCGTGCGAACAGGAGCGCCGCGATCGCGAGGCGCTTGCGCGAGGTGCGCGCGCTGGCCATCGCGGCCGGCAGGTGCATGGCCTGTGCAGCGGTCGCGATCGACTGCACGCTCGAGACCGTGCCGGCGTCTCCGCCGAGCGCGAGCGACCACGCCGTGAGCACGGAGCCGCTCGTGAGCCAGAGCACGCACTCGGACGCGGCGCCTTCGAGGGCGAAGCGCGTGAGCGTTCTTCGCTGCTCTCGATCGGCGACCTCGGCGAGGAACCACGGTCTTGGCACGGCACCCTCGTGCTACGGGCAAACGGTGAGAGGGGCAAGAAACCAACCGGGCGGGCACCCGTGTTCCAGCCGCGGACGCTCCGCGCCGAACGGGGGTGAGCCCGCTGGGCGGAGGCGATTCCGTTATAGTCGGCGGCCCCGGAGGACAACTTGACCGAGTCGATCCCCGCACGGCTCTTCCGTGCCGCCAAGACGCACCCCGATCGCCCCGCCTACCTCGCCAAGCGCGGCGGCGCGTGGCGCTCGACCTCGTACACGCAGTACGCGAGCGAGGTGATGCAGGCCGCGCGTGCGCTCGTCTCGCTCGGGTTCCAGCCGGGGCAGCGGATCTGCATCCTCGGCTTCAACCGACCGGAGTGGACGATCCTCGATCTCGCGACGATGGCCGCGGGAGGCGCGCCGGCGGGCATCTACACGACGTGCTCGGCCGACGAGGTCCACTACATCCTCGAGCACTCCGAGGCGCCCCTGGTCCTCGTCGAGGACGAAGGACAGCTCCGCAAGGTCGAGTCGCGACGCAGCAAGCTGCCCGGCCTCAAGCACGTCGTCACCATGCGCGGCGCGCGCCTCGATGGCGCCGGTGGTGGCGTCATGTCGTGGGAGGACTTCCTCGCGCGCGGCGACGCGACGCACGAGAAGGAAGTGCACGAGCGCATCGAGGCGATCGAGCCCAAGGGCCTCGCGACGCTGATCTACACGTCGGGGACGACGGGCCCGCCGAAGGCCGTGATGCTCAGCCACGAGAACCTCGTGTGGACCGCCGACGTGCTCAAGGACGCCGCGTTCGCCGATCCGCCCGCGGGCGGCATGCGCACGCTCAGCTACCTGCCGCTCTCGCACATCGCCGAGCAGATGGTCTCGGTCCACTGCGCCGTGACGCTGGGCAACACGGTCTACTTCGCGGAGTCGATCGACAAGATCGCCGACAACCTCAAGGACTGTCGGCCGCACCTCTTCTTCGGCGTGCCGCGCATCTGGGAGAAGTTCCACGCGGCGATCGGCGCCAAGCTCGCGGCCGCGACCGGCGCCAAGGCGCAGATCGCGAAGTGGGCGCGCGGCGTGGGCGCACAGGCGAGTGCGGCGCGCGCGAAGGGACAGGACCCGGCAGGCCTGCTCGGCCTCCAGTACAAGCTCGCGACGCGCGCGGTGTTCGCGCCGACCAAGCAGGCGATCGGCCTCGATCAGGCCCAGGTGCTCGTGTCCGGCGCAGCGCCGATCGCAAAGGAGGTCCTCGAGTTCTTCGCGAGCCTCGATCTCTTCGTGCAGGAGATCTACGGCCAGAGCGAGGACTGCGGGCCCACCTCGTTCAACCTCTCGCGCCGCACGAAGCTCGGCTCGGTCGGCATCCCGCTCCCCGGCGTGGATGTGCGCATCGCGGACGACGGCGAGATCATGGTGCGCGGCAAGAACGTCTTCCTCGGCTACTTCAAGGACGAGGAGGCCACCAAGGCCACGCTCACCGCCGACGGTTGGCTCCACACGGGTGACCTCGGGAAGTTCGACGACGATGGCTTCCTGTGGATCACGGGCCGCAAGAAGGAGATCATCATCACCGCGGGCGGCAAGAACATCACGCCGAAGAACATCGAAGAGGCCGTCAAGACGGCGACGACGGTGGTCGCGGAGTGCGTGGTGATCGGCGATCGCCGCAAGTACCTCTCGATGCTCGTCTGGCTCGAGCCGGACGCGTCCAAGCGCTTCCTCGATCAGAAGGGAGGAGCGGCCGGTGATGCGCTGCACGAGAGCCCCGAGCTGCGCGCCGAGGTGCAGCGCGCCGTCGACGCGGCGAACGAGACGCTCGCGCGCGTCGAGCAGATCAAGAAGATCACGCTCTGTGCGCGGCCCCTCTCGATCGACACGGGCGAGCTGACCCCGACGCTGAAGGTGAAGCGCAACAAGGTCGCCGCCAACTTCGCGAAGGAGATCGACGCGATGTACGAGGGCGACTGAGAGCACGCGGCACTCGGATGGATCGATGCGAGTGCCACGGGCTCGAATCGGCGGGAGGGAGGCTCTCGCCGATTCACTCGGCGAGAGGGAGGGGCTGCGGCCAGACCCTCCGGCAAGAAACGTCAGAGCATGAGTCAATGCAAGTGA
>JBILLJ010000278.1:0-5475 GCA_044376125.1 Sandaracinaceae bacterium | reverse complement strand
CTTGCTTAACTGCTACCGACAGCGGATCCAGCGCGCAGAAGGCCGATCGCGCACACGGGCGCTGCGCCGGCGCTCGGCACCTGCCGGAACGGTCAGCGAGCCCTCGGCTCGGATACCCTGCGGCGCATGTCCGCCGCCGTCGCGAACGACGCGTCTTCGTTCTCCTCCGACGATCACGCAAGCCAGCTCGCGCGCCTGCGCGCGTTCCATCGTGTGCTCTCGGCCCTCGTGCTCGGCTTCACGCCGGTACGCCTCCTCGCGGGCTACCTCTGGCAGGACCCGGCGCCGACCTGGATGGCGATCACGACCGCGCTCATGGGGGCGTTCCTCTTCAAGGCGCACCGACACCTCGGCCGAGAGGAGCTCGAGGACGCGGCGCTCTCGATGGCGTGGGGCTTCTGCGCGATCGCGCTGCCCTACGTGTGGGCCCTGCGCGAGCTCTTCACGGTCATGGTGACGTTCCCGTTCGTCGTCGTCGCCATCGCCCTGCCCTACGCGCGGCCGGCGCGCCTGCGCACGCTCGTCCTCGTCATCGCGCTGATCACCGCGATCTGCATGGTGCTCGGGCTCTTCTGGCCGATCGCGCCGGGGGTGCCGGACTGGTGGTGGCGCTTCGAGGTCATGGCCTCCGTCGCCGCGACCACCCTGCTCGTCGTGCTGCTGCTGCTCCAGTTCAGCGAGCGCCTGCGCGAGCACGTGCGCGCGCTCTCGGCGAGCAACGCGGATCTTCGCGCGGCGCAGGGCGCGATCGACGAGGAGCGCCGGCGGCTCGAGACGGTGCTCGCGGGCCTGACCGACGCGGTGATCGCGTGCGACGCGGCGGGGCGCATCGAGTACGCGAGCCCCGCGCTCGAGCGCCTCGCGGGCATCTCGCTCGCGGACGCCAAGGGCAAGCCGGTGCGCGAGGTGCTCGACACGCCATCGCCGCTGATCGACGCCGACGCCGGCGACGAGCGTGCGGGCCTCGACACCGAGACCACGCTCACGACGGCAGAGGGCGAGCGCCCGGTCGAGCTCACGCGCTCGATCCTCCGACGCGGCGGTGATCTCAAGGGCCACGTGCTCGTCCTTCGCGACCTCACCGATCGACGGCGCCGCGAGCAGCTCGAGGCCGACAAGCGCGCCGCCGAGGAGGACGCGCGCGCCAAGGGCTCGTTCCTCGCGAACATGAGCCACGAGATCCGCACGCCGATGAACGCCGTCATCGGCATGACCTCGCTCCTGCTCGACACCGATCTCGACGAGAGCCAGCGCGAGCTCGCGGAGACGATCCGCGGCAGCGGCGAGCAGCTCCTCATGATCATCGGCGACATCCTCGACTTCTCGAAGCTCGAGAGCGGAGGCTTCGTGCCCGACGATCACGAGCTCGACCTGCGCGTGTGCGCGGAGGAGAGCCTCGAGCTCGTCGCACCGACGGCGGCGCAGAAGGGCCTCGAGCTCGTGCTCGACGCGGGCGAGCTTCCTCCGCGTGTGCGCGGCGACGGCGGCCGCACGAGACAGATCCTCGCCAACCTGCTCTCGAACGCCGTGAAGTTCACCGCGCGCGGCGAGGTGGTCTTGTCCGTGCGCACGCGCGAGGAGAGCGGCGATCGGATCTGGGTCGAGCTCTCGGTGCGCGACACGGGCATCGGCATCCCGAAGGATCGCTTCGATCGCCTCTTCCAGCGCTTCTCGCAGGTGGATGCCTCGACGACGCGGCGCTTCGGCGGCACGGGCCTGGGCCTCGCGATCTCCGAGCGCCTCGCCACCTACCTCGGAGGGCGCATCGACGTAGAGAGCGAGGAAGGCGTGGGCTCGACGTTCACGCTGAGGCTGCCCTTCACGCGCACGGCGCACACCGCCGCGGCGAGCCCCGTGACGCTCTCGGGCAAGCGCGCGCTCGTGGTGGACGATCACCCCGTGAACCGCACCGTGCTCGCGAGGCAGCTCGAGCGATGGGGCCTCGAGGTGCGCGACGCAGCGAGCGCGGTGGAGGCCCTCGCGCTCCTGCCGGGGGCGCGCTTCGATCTGGCCATCGTCGACCTCCAGATGCCCGACGTCGATGGCCTCGAGCTCGCGCGCCGCCTGCGCGCAGCGGGGGAGCGCTCGCTGCCGATCGTGCTCCTGTCCTCGATGGGCTCGGGCCCCGTGCGCTCGGTGGATCGAGGCATGTTCGCCGCGGTCCTCACCAAGCCCGCGCGATCGAGCCGCCTGCGCGACGTGCTCCACGCAATCCTCGACGGCACCTCGCCGAAGGGCCCGACCACGCCACGCCGCGTGTCGGGTGAGGGGCGCGTCATCGGGCCGCTGCGCATCCTCGTCGCCGAGGACGCGCCGATGAACCAGCGGGTCGCGCTGCTCCTGCTGGCGAAGCTCGGCTGCGAGGCCGACGTCGTCTCGAACGGCCGCGAAGCGCTCGAGGCCGTGCGTGCGCGGCGTTACGACGTCGTGCTCATGGACGTGCACATGCCGGAGATGGACGGGCTCGAGGCGAGCCGCGAGATCGTCGCGGCGCTGCCGGAGCGCGCGGCGCGACCGGTGATCGTCGCCGTGACGGCGCACGCCATGACGGGAGATCGCGAGCGATGTCTCGCGGCCGGCATGGATCACTACCTCGCCAAGCCTCTGCGTCCCGACGAGCTCTACGCCGTGCTCGCGAAGGTGCGCGCGCGCGTCGATGGGATGGCTCCGCGCGTCGGTGACGCGCCGACCGCGGCGAGCGGCAACGACCACGCGGAGGTGGCGGCCTCGAGCGCGCAGCGAGCGCTGCCGCAGGCCGAGGCGCTCGACGAGGCCGTGCTCGCCGCGCTCGCGCGCAGCATGGGCGACGACGTCGAGGCCGTGCGCGAGATGGTCTCGGCGTTCCTCGAGACCGCGCCCGAGCTCCTCGACGCCCTCGAGCAGGCGAGCCGTCGCGAGGATCGCCACGCGATGCGCACCGCCGCGCACCAGCTGCGGCCCAACGCCGTGATGTTCGGTGCGAGCACGCTCGGCGCGCGCTGCGCGGAGCTCGAGGCCCGCACCAAGGGCGACGCGCCGGTCACGGCGGGCGAGGGGCTCGCGGTCGCCGAGGAAGGTCACCGCGTCGTCGCGGCCCTGCGCGCGTGGAGCGCCCGATGACCGGCACGTGCCTCTCGTGCAGTCAGCTCTTCGCGGGCGAGCTCGCGAGCTGCCCTCGCTGCGGGCGCGCGCTCACGGCGCCGGACGGCGAGCCGCCGCTCTTCGAGGGTCGCTACCTCGTGCAGAAGGAGATCGGCCGCGGCGGTGGCGGGCGCGTGCTGCTCGCGCGCGACGTGCTCCTCTCGCGACGCGTCGCGATCAAGGTGCTCGCGCAGGCGCAGCCCTCGCAGGCCGTGATCGACGCGTTCTACCGAGAGGCGAGCGCGCTCGCGTCGGTGCGCAGCGATCACGTCGCACACGTGTACGCGTTCGGGCTCTCCGCCGAGGGACCCTTCTTCGCGATGGAGTTCATCGAGGGCGTCTCGCTCGCGCACCTCATCGCGGAGCACGCGCGCACGGGGGAGAGCGTGCCGCGGCACCGCGGGCTCACCGTGCTCAAGCAGGTCGCGCAGGGGCTCTCGGTCGTGCACGCGGCCGGTGTCGTGCACCGCGACGTGAAGCCCGCGAACGTCGTGATCGAGAAGCACACCGGGCGCGCGGTGCTCGTCGACTTCGGCATCGCGATGCACCGCGGCCAGGCCGCCGAAGAGGGCGCGCTCTGGGGCACGCCCGCGTACATGGCGCCCGAGCAGATCCACGGAGGGAGCCCCCTCACGCCGAGCGTCGATCTCTACGCGCTCGCGTGCACCGCGTTCGAGCTGCTCGTGGGCCGCCGGCCGTTCGAGGGAGAGTCGACGCCGGTCCTTCTCGCGCAGCACGTGATGGAGCCCGTGCCCGTGCCGTCGTCGATCCGCGCGGATCTGGACGTGCTCGATCCGATCGTCTCTCGCGGCATGGCCAAGGCGCCCGAGCAGCGCTTCGAGAGCGCGCGCGCCTTCGCGGCCGCCGTCGATCACGCTCTTCTCCAGGTGCATCGACGCGCGCCGGATCCGGCGCTGGCGTCGCGCGCGGTCGAGCCCGCGAGCGCCGCGATCCGCGTGCTCGTGATCGACGACGATCCGGTCTTCGGTGTCTTCGCGACGCGCGCGCTCCGTGCGGCATACGGCGCGCGCCCCGAAGAGCTCGCGGTCACGGTCCTCCGCAACGCGGCCGAGGCGCTCGTCGGCGAGCTCGGCGCGCACCTCATCCTGCTCGACTACGAGATGCCCGGCATGAGCGGCGTCGAGCTGCTCTCGATCCTGCGCGAGCGACCCGGCGGACGCGAGCTCCGCGTCGTCGTGTGCAGCGGCAGCGCGGGGCCCGACGTGATCGCGCGCTTCGGTCTCCTCGGCGTCACGACCTTCCTCCAGAAGCCGCTCGAGTTCCCCGCCCTCGTCGCGCAGCTCAAGGACATCGGGCGCGCCAACGGCTGGCTCGCACCGAGCCCGCACGACACCCCCACCGTGCACGACCGAAGAAGCCTCACTTGAGCGAGCCCATGAACGAATCGACCAGCGCGCCCGTCCCCCTTCGCTCCCGGATCCGTCGTGGGCTCGCGCTCGCGTCGCTCGGTCTGGCCGCGATCCCCGTCGGGCACGATCGTGCTCGGGTGGGCGATCCTCGGTGACGCCACGATGCTCACGGAGGTCGCCCTCGCCCTCGGCAGCGGTTCGGTGGGGCCGGTCGAGAAGTTCTTCCTCGCGATCTGGGGAGCCTTCCTCGTCGCGCTCCTCGGCCTGCTGCTCTGGGCCGTTCCCATCTGGGCCGGAGGTCTCCACATCTTCGGGACGGTGGTGCTCGACGCGGCGGGACGTCGCACCGCGAGCGCGACCACGCTGCTCGGCTGCGCGGCGTGCAACGGCCTCGGCGCCCTCCTCTTCTTCGTGTGGAACCACTTCGCGCCGAGCACGCCGTACATCCTCCCGCTCGGGCTCGCGAACGCCGCAGGCGCGGCCGTGTGTCTCGCCGTCGTCGGCATCGCGCACGCACGCGGCACCGAAGCCGGCTGAGACCAGGGACGGCGCCCCTCGGACCTCGACACGTGACGGCGTAGACTCGGACGTGTGAGGCATGGGTGGAGAGCGCGATGGACGGCGGCGCTGCGCGTCGGCGCGAGCCTCACGCTGCTCGTGCTCGCGGCCTGCGGAGCCCCGGCGACCTCGCGCCTCGCGGGACCTCGCGCGAGCACCGCGCTGGCGCCTGCGCTCGCGATCCCGCCTGCTCATCGCGGAGAGCTCGATGTGTCGACGTCGCTCCGGGGTCACACGTTCCTCGAGACGCCTCGTGCGGAGCGCTCGTCGGAAGGCTCGGCCTACGCGAGCGTCGGCTCGACGTATTCGCTGCACGACCACCGTCCTTGCGTGACGAGCGGGCCGCGCGGAGCCGCGTTCTCTTCTCGCTGGTCGTCGATCGGGCGTGCGTGGTACGCGGAACGCGTACCGACGACGCTCACCGAGC
>JBILLJ010000051.1:0-55693 GCA_044376125.1 Sandaracinaceae bacterium | reverse complement strand
TCGATCGAGACCTCCGCGGCCGAGTCGCTGCCGGCGTGACCCCGCGAGGCGACGGCGACGACTGCCATCGTCGCGAGGGCGCCGAGCCCGCTCACACAGCCCCCTTCGCCGAGCGGCCCGGTGTCCTCGGTCAGACGACTCACGACCTCGTCGGCGTTCTCCTGCCAGTAGCGCCGGGCCTCCGCTTCCGCGCCCGGATCATCCACCGTCGGAGGCGCGAATTGCTGCCAGTCACCGCCGAAACAACAGCAGCATCCCGCGGCGCCGATCGCCGTGGCGAAGAGCAACGCGCCGAGCGCGGCGACGCGCACGAGCCTGCGATCGACCCACGAGAAGACTCGGTTCGTCAACGGCGCCTCCCCTCCAGGGTCCCCGGTGTGCCGCCGACCCAGCCGGCGAGCACCACCACGATCCATCCAGTGATCCACCCCCCTCGTCTCATCGAACCTTCTCCCTCGGGTCAGAGGATGCAGTCCGCCATGCTTCGCGCGACGTTGTTGTCTTCGTGACACTCCACGATGAGCGCGCGCTCGTCCGCGGTGGCCTCGAAGACCCCGTCGGCCGGGACATCGGCCTCGCAGCTCACCGTGGTGCAGACGCCCGGGGCCACGGGCTCGCTCGTGCGGAGATCGCAGAGGCGCGTGCGCTCGGCGCCGACGACCTGATCGAAGACCACCTGGATGCCAGTGTCGAGGAACACGGTGCCTCGGTTGCAGATCGTGGCCTCCATGCGGGTGCGATCGCCATCGAGGCACACGGCCGAGACGCCCCGCAGGGTCAGATCGGGGCCGCCGTCGCCGAGGGTGCCCTGCACGTTCTGCCGGAAGTTGTTGAGGCCCGGTGTGGACCAGTTGTCGCTCACCGCGCTCGTGCGCGGGATGGTCCCGTCGTCCTCGACGTTGGTGACGTGATAGGCGTGCTGGTTCCAGATGCGGCGCGAGCCGGCCCAGCCGTCTCGCCCGTCGCGGTAGACCCGCAGCTCGGGCACACACGCCTCGTGCGCGGCGATGCAGCGGCTGGCGTTGCACTGGTATCCCGTGCCGCACTCCGCGGAGCTCGCACACCCGCAGAAGCCATCGGCGCAGGCGCCGCTCGCACAGTCGTCCGGGGAGTCGCAGCGCAGACCCTCGTGGATCGGATCGAGGGAAGGGCAGTATCCCGGGCTGCACGGCCCGCTCATGCCGACGACCATCTCCGCGGAGCCGTCTCCGTCCACGTCGGCGACGATGGGATTCTCGGTCCACGTCGAGCTGAAGCGCGCTTGCGAGAACAGTACGGTTCCGTCCCGACCGTCGTAGACGCGCACGAAGCACTCGTCGCCATAGACCACCTCGGCGCGGCCGTCGGCGTTGAAGTCGAAGACCGACGAGCCCGTGCGCCGGCTCGACATGTCCTGCGAGGTGCGCGACCAGACGCGCACGTCACCCGAGGCGACGTCGAAGACCTCGTAGGCTCCGCCGAACGCGACGCCGATCTCGGGCCCTCCGTCCCCGTCGAAGTCCGCGATCGTCGGCGGCCCGCCGCCCGAGCCGGGCGACGCGGAGAAGACGACGATCGGCTCTCCATCCAGCGTGTAGACACCCACGCGGCCGAGGTCCGTCTGGCTGATCACCAGCTCGGGCTGTCCCGCGACGTCGCCGCGCACGCCCGGGAAGTCCCCGAAGTCCGCGACCGCCGCGTAGCCGCGGCCCGCGCCGCCCGAGAAGCCGGCCTCGAGCGCGAAGGTGCGCGCAGCGGGATCGATCTCCCAGCGTCCATTGTGCTGGATCACCTCGAAGCGACCGTCTCCGTCGAAGTCACCACCGACGAGCGGCGCGCCGTGGCTGATGTGCACCCAGCCGGGGATCGTGGTGACGCGACGACCCATGGAGTCCCACACACCTCCTTCGAAGAAGGACTCTGGCCTTCCATCGTCGTCGATGTCGTAGAGCGAGACGGCGCCCCACTGGCACTCGCTCGCGCCCAGGCGATCGTCGGTCGTGCCGTCCGCGAGCGTGCTCGTCCAGAGGCGGGTGAGGGTACCGTCCGGAGAGACCGAGTACGCCACGAGGCCGCCGAGGTGGCGCGCCGCCACGATCTCGGGTGTGCCGTCACCGTCGAGGTCGCCGATGGCCGGCGTCACGGGGGAGTTCAGGAGCTCGTCGCCCGCGGGCATCGTGCCCTGCACCCGGCACGTCGCGCCGTCGATGAGGCGGAGGAAGCCCTCACCGTCGCAGACGCGCGGAACACCCTCGCGGTACTGCACGTTGCCGATCGCGACGATGGACGGACGCGAGGGCACGTCGGGGTTCTCCGTGATGCCGAAGTCGGCCACGAGCGGCGTGTGCAGGAGCGCGATCGCCTCGGGGTGCGGGTCCCCCGCGGGCGCCTCGCTGAACGCGCACTGGAGCTGCGGGATCACGGGCCCGGGCGAGGCGCTCCGCTCACAGAGGGGATCGTATTGCCCGTCTCCCCAGGGCACACACGCGCCCTCGACGCAGTGCGCATCGCCCTCGCAGCGGTCGCCCGCGCCGCACGCAGGCAGGCCCGTGTCGGCTGCGACGATGGGCGTGTCGAGCGGCACGAAGGCGTCCTCGCCTCCCGCGTCGCTGCCGGGCACGCACCGCATGTCGACGCAGCGCTCGCCCGGATCGCACTCGGTGCTCGAGCGGCACGTGGGGCCGGGGGGCGTGCCGCCGCAGTCGCAGCCGCCGAGGGCGCTGCCCACGAGCGCGACGCCAGCGAGACCGACGAGGGCCGCGAGGCCGGAGCGCCACCGCATCGCGCGCGAGGAAGACGAGGAAGTCATCGCGTCACGATACACCTCGACACGACGCGCGAGCGAGACGCATCCTCGGTGCGTGCCTCCCTCGAGTCTCTTCGTCGTTCGCTCCTCGCACCGCGCAGACGCGCGCTGGCTCGGCGTGTGTCTCTCCTCGTCGCTCGTGCTCGTGTCGTGCACGGGCGAGCTCGCGACCGAGGCGGACGCGAGCGTCGCGCGCGACGCCGCGGCCACCGACACCGCGAGCTCCGAGGACGCCTTCTCGTCGACGGACTCCGGTCCGGGGGGCGCCGACGCGCCAGCGGTGGACGCCGCGAGCGGAGGAGCCGGCTGCGCGGGGCACGACTACCTCTTCTGCGAGGACTTCGAGTCCGCGACACCGGGCTCGCTCCCGGCCGGCTGGAGCGTCGGGGGAGGGTGGCAGTCCGAGGACACGCAGCCGGAGGTCTCGGCCGCGCACGCGCACGGAGGCAGTCAGTCGCTGCGCTCGTCGCTCGCGATCTCGGGCCAGCGGCGCGCCGAGCACGCGCTCGACGACCTCGGCGTCAGCCGCGGTGTCCACTGGGGCCGCGTCTTCTATCGGGTCGAGGCGCCGGCCTTCGTTCCTTCGAGCGGGGTCGTGCACAACACGATGCTCGCGCTCCTCGGCGGCGGCGAGGCGCGCGTGGTCGACACCGTGATCGGCACCTCCGGCGATCACCAGTTCCTCTACAACATCCCGGACGACAGCTGCTGTGTCGGCTCGTCCTACGACTACCGCACCTACGACGGCGACTGGCATTGTGCCGAGTGGCAGGTCGACCGGACCACACAGAGCTATCGGTTCTTCCTCGACGGCGCGGAGGTCACCGACCTCGCCTTCTCGCACGGGGCCGGCAGCACGCGCGCCGCGATGGACGAGTTCCAGACCGTGGCGCTCGGCTGGCGCAACTACCAGACTCCGGACGTGCCCTATGACTCGTACTTCGACGATCTCGCCTTCGACGACGTCCGCGTCGGCTGCGAGTGAGCGCAAGAGGGACGCGAGCGATTCCAGGTGAGCTGACGGTCATGGCCAAGAAGAAGCAGGGACTTCCCGACAAGCAGAAGGTCCACGACGCCCTCTCGCAGGCGCTCGAGCAGGCACTCGCGATGATGGCGGCGGCCGCGGAGGACACCCGCAGGGGCGCGACGCACGAGGAGAACCGGAGCGAGGGCGACAAGGACATGCGCGCGACGGAGCAGAGCTACGTCGCGCGCGGTCAGGCGATGCGCGCCGAGCAGCTCGCCGAGGACAACGCACGCTTCGCCACGGTGCCGGTGCGTCGCTTCGCACCGACCGATCGCATCGGCATCGGCTGTCTCGTGCGCGCGCGCGTCGACGACGAGCCGCGTGCGTTCTTCGTGTGTGCCCAGGGCGGCGGGACCGAGCTCGTCGTCGAGGGGCTGGCCATCACCGTGCTCACGCCCGGATCGCCCGCGGGCAAGGCGATCGTCGGCAAGGAAGTCGGCGACGAGTACGAGGTCGTCGTCGCGGGAAAGACGCGCGTCTGGGAGATCGAGGAGATCGGCTGAGCGGGCGAGTCCGTCTCGGAGCGTGAGTCACCTGCAGTCGTCGATCAGAGGCGACGCGCCGACTTGAGGGCACGCGTGGCCCCGTGGCGGGCGCCGAGCACGTCGAGGAGGGCTTCGACGGCAGCCTCTTCCTTCTCGACGCTGCCGCCGCGCGCGGCGCGTGCCGCGGCGAGCTCGTCCTCGAGGCCCGCTGTCGGGGGGACACCGCCCGTGTAGCCGCGGCTCTCCGACAGGAGGTGGGCGTATCCGAGCCAAGAGGAGATCGCGTGCGGCGGCCCGCTCGGGTCGTGCTTCTGGCCCACGACGGCGACGATGGCCTCGGGGAGCTGCCAGGTGCGGGCGAGCGCGATCCCGACGTCTGCATGGCAGTCGTCGACGATCTTCATCCACAGCGACTCACCCATCACCGGGACTCCGAGCTTCTGCAGGAGCTGTCGCTCCGTGTCGAGCAGCAGCGCGCCCACGACGGGCTTGCCCACGTCGTGGAGCAGACCCGCGAGATAGATCTCGTCGGGGTGCCCCTCGCTGCCGCGCGCGAGCGATCGCGCGAGCATGCCGACGGCCACGCAGTGGTCCCAGATCCCGCGGAACGCCCGCGCGACGGCGGGATCGCGCGACTTGAAGACCTCGCGCGCGGCGTGCTCGGTGAGCAGGGTCTTGAGCCGTCGCGCCCCCACCCGTGTCACCGCCGCATCGAGGCTCGTGATGCGCGACGCGCCGCCGAGCGCGGCGGAATTGGCGAGCTTGAGCACCGCCGGCACCACGAGTGGATCGCCCTCGAGCTCGGCGGCGACACGACCGAGTCCGACGGATTCGTCCCGAAGGAGCTCGAGCGCCGCGAGCACCACGCGCGGCATCGACGGAAGCGGGAGGCGGTCGGCCTCGAGGCGCTCGCGGATGATGTCGCGCAGCCGCCCGCCGACGGCCTTGGTCTGTGCGACCTCGATGCGCTCGATCTCGTCCTTGGTGGGCTTGGCGTTGCCCTTCACGGCGTTCGCGAGGTGCGTGGGCACCTTCGGTGTGAGCGCCTGCGCGAGCGCCTCGCGCAGCACCTTCATGCTCGGAGGTCGATCGTCGGGGGACTTCGCGAGCATGCGAGAGACGAGGGAGTCGAGGCCTTCGGGAACGCTCGGATCGAGCGAGCGAAGGGTCGGCGGGGCTTCGCACGCGTGAGAGACGATGAGCTGACCCACGGCCTCGGAGACGAACGGCGCTCGTCCGACGAGCGCCTCGAAGAGGACCACGCCGAGCGAGTAGACGTCGCTGCGCGCGTCGAGATCGCGCGCGCCCACGCACTGCTCGGGAGACATGTACGCGGGGGTGCCGAGCACGAGGCCCGTGCGCGTGCGTCGCACGTCGCCGTGGCCGATCAGCTTCGCGATGCCGAAGTCGAGCACCTTCACGATCTCGCCCTTGCCGGCGTGCGCGAGGAAGATGTTCTCGGGCTTGAGATCGCGGTGGACGATCCCGCGCTCGTGCGCGGCCGAGAGTGCGTCGGCGACGTCGTCGAAGAGATCGATCGCTTCGCGCGGCGCCAGGCGCTTCACGCGCTCGAGGCGTGCACCGAGGGTCTCGCCCTCGAGGAGCTCCATCACGAGGAAGTGCACTCCATGGGTGGTGCCGAGATCGAGCACGTCCACGATGCCCGGATGACGGATGCGGTTGGCCGCCCGCGCCTCGTCGAAGAAGCGCTCGACGAGCGCGGGATCCCGCGCGACGTCCGCACCGAGGACCTTCACGGCCGCGCGTCGCGGGAGCGTGACGTGCTCCGCGTAGTACACGGTGCCCATGCCTCCTTGGCCGAGCTCGGTGACGAGCCGATAGCTCCCGAGCACCCGGCTCGCGAGCGCTTCGGGGGCGGCCTCGGGCGAGGTCGTGCCGAGGGGCAACGCCGTGTGCGCGTGGGCCGACGCGGACGGACGAGCAGCGCGGGTGGCGAGGAGAGCCATCGATCGGGCATCGGTCGCCCTCGCCGCGCCCTTGAGCGGAAGGTGTCGCTGCGCGATCGCGGCGAGGGGTCGATGCCTCGCATTTCCCTGCGGATCGAAGCACTCTCCCGGCATGCGACGCTCGATGCTCCTGCTCGGCTGGGCCCTCCTGGTCTCGGGCTGCGATCGCGAGAGCCCCGCGCCCGCCGAGTCGCCCGCACCCACCGCGCCGGTGTCGGCGCAGGCCACGGCCGAGGATCCGGCGGCGGCGCTGCGTGAGGCAGTGCTCCCTCCCGGTGCGGAGGTCACGGGGACCACTCGCACGCTCGACGACGAAGGCCATCCGGTCGAGGTGACCACGTTCGAGGCCCCGCCCCCGCCGGCGTCGGATCTCGCCGCGCTGCGCGCCTCCTGTGCCGATGGACACTACTGGTCCTGCGACGCGCTCGGCCTGCCGATGCCGACGCGGTGAGCGCCGTGCTCGATCCGATCCCGAGGCCGTCGGCGGCGTACGCGATCAGCGGATGACGCGGCCGAGCTCGGTGCGCGCGGAGTGGAGCTCCCAGAACGCCTCGGCCACCGTGCTCGCCTCGATCGTGGCGCGACCCTGATCGAAGGCCGTGCCCTTCACCGCGCCACCCACGACCACCTCGCCCACGTAGACGCCGCGTGGCTTCAGCGCGGCATGGAGGAGGCCAGTGGCCTTGTGCTGTGCAGCCTTGGCGATCGCGAGGCCCGCCGCGCCCCACTGCACGGCCATCGCGTCGACGCTGGCGTCGTAGAAGCAGAGTCCGCCTCCAGTCACGAGCACGTCGCCCTTCTGCGCCTCGAGATCGGCGAGCGCCTCCTGCGTCGCGGCGAGGAGGCCCGTGACACCGACGTCGATCGCGGACGCGAGCCCCTCGACGGGATCGGCGAGCAGGTTGCGGAGGCCGCCGCCATACGCATTCCAGTGCACGATCGCGATGGGCCCCAGCTGCGCGCGCACGTCGCGGATCATCGCGCGCACGGCCTCGGGCTGGGAGAGGTCGGCCACGAACGCGCGCGCAGTGACGCCCTCTCGGCCGAGCGCTTCGGCCGCGTTCTTCAGACGATCCGCGCTCCGCGCGACGAGCGCCACGGCAAATCCCTCCTTCCCGAAGCGCCGCGCCACCGCCTCCGAGATCCCCGGCCCATGTCCACACACCACGATCGTCCGCTGACTCATGTGCGCCGCCTCCTCTGATGAGAGGCAGTCCGTCTATCCCACCCACCCCATCGGACGAAACCCCAATCCCGCGCGACTGCCCATTCTCGCAGGGCCCACCCGACCGAGGGCAGACATCGAACGGCTGGCTTCAGTGCAGCGGCCCCACGGTCGGGCTCCACCATCCGCGGTCTTCGGCGCTCGGGCCCGCGCGGCTGAGGAGGGAGGATGGGAGTCGCGGGCGGAAGCGTGCGAGGGGTCGCACCCGCTGAGGCAGACCCCGAGTCCGATCGCTGCCGCCGTCGACCGATCCATCACGCACATCCTCCGGGCCCGAACGACTTCACCCAAGCGAGCCGCGCGAAGCTGGGGCGCTGGCGGTGCGGCTTCGACTTCGACGTGCCGATCCGACCCGTTCACGCAAACGAGCCCCGCGAAGCTGGCCTCGCGGGGCTCGGTGCGGGGCTCCTCGGAGGAGCCGTCGGCGGTCGTGGGGGTCAGTCCTTGCGGTACATCGTGACGACGCAGGCGCCGCCCAATCCGAGGTTGTGCTGGAGGGCGACCTTGGCGTTGGGCACCTGACGGTCACCCGCGGTGCCGCGGAGCTGCCAGACGAGCTCGGTGCACTGCGCGAGGCCCGTCGCGCCGAGCGGGTGGCCCTTGCTGAGGAGACCGCCCGAGGGGTTCGTGACCCACTTGCCGCCGAACGTGTTGTCGCCGTCCCAGATGAGCTTCTCGGCCTCACCCTCGTTCGCCAGACCGAGGCCCTCGTACGTGAGCACCTCGTTCGTGGTGAAGCAGTCGTGCAGCTCCACGACCTGCACGTCCTTGGGGCCGAGGCCGGCCTGCTCGTAGACCTTCTTGGCGGCGTTCTTCGTCATGTCGAAGCCGACCATCTTGATCATCGAGTGATCCTCGAAGCTCGAGGCGTAGTCCGTCGTCATCGCCTGACCGGCGATCCACACGTCCCCCGAGCGGCCGAGCTTCTTCGCGAAGTCGTCCGAGCAGAGGATGGCCGCAGCCGCGCCGCACGTGGGCGGGCAGCACTGGTAGCGCGTGAGCGGATCGAAGACCTCCGGCGAGGCGAGGATCTCCTCGACCGAGTACGTCTCCTGGAAGAGCGCGAAGGGGTTCTTGGACGCGTGCTTGCGCGCCTTCTCCGCGACCTTCGCGAAGGTCTCGCGCTTGGTGCCGTACTTCCAGCGGTACTCGCGGCCCGCGCCACCGAACATCTGCGCGGCGCCCGGCGCGCCCGTCACGCCCTGCTCCTCGTTCATCACGTTCGCGTGGCGATCGAGCGGGTTCGTGCGGTCGTTCCACTGCGCCGAGAGCGCGCCCTTCTGCATCTGCTCGAAGCCCACGGCGAGCACGCACTCCGAGAGGCCTCCCTCCACGGCCTGACGCGCGAGCATCAGCGCGGAGCTGCCCGTCGAGCAGTTGTTGTTCACGTTGAACACCGGAATGCCGGTGAGGCCGACCTCGTAGACCGCGCGCTGGCCACAGGTCGAGTCGCCGTAGACGTAGCCCGCGAAGGCCTGCTCGATGTGCTCGAACTTCACGCCGGCGTCCTTCATCGCCTCGCGGATCGCGTTCGACGCCATCACGTTGTACTCGTCGCTCGCGCCCGGCTTCTGGAACTTCACCATGCCGACGCCGATCACGTTCACTCTTCGTCCCATGTGTACTCTCCTGATGTGCTGACGGGGTGTGTCGGAGTCGGCGTCAGCCGATCTTCTCGAGGAAGGCGAGCTTGCGGACGACCTTGGCGTCGCCGTCGACTCGCACCTTGCCATGCTGATAGAGGCTCTTGAGCGACGCCCCACCCGAAGTGAGGGCGACGAGGTCGGAGTCCGCCACCGTGAGGACGACATCGGGCTTGTCGGCCTTCCCGTCCTGGATGCCGCCCGGCCCGCTCTTGAGGTTCACGGTGAAGACCGCCTCCGGATCCTTCACGCGCAGCTCGATGAGCGCGCCCACCTCGCTCGCGAGGTTCGCGTTCGCGGCGATGCGCTCTCCGATCTTCTTGGCGATGTCCTTGGCCTTGCCGGCCGCCGAGGCGCCGCTCGGGGCTGCTGCGGGCGCCGCGGCCTTCGGGGCCGCGCCACCGCCGGCACCGGTGCGCTCCTTCATGGCGGCGAGCACGTCACTCGGGTCGACCTTCCTGAGGAAGTCGAGCTTCTGACTGGCCATGATGTTGCCGGTGATCTTCAGCTTGCCGCCGGTGAAGAGCTTCATGGCGTCGGCCTTGCCGGTGCACATGTCCATGAAGTCCGCGTCGGTGATCTCGAGCGTGCAGCCCGGAGGCGCCGTCTCGCCCTGACCGACCTTGCCGTCGCCGCTCGCGAGGTCGATGGTCCAGGTCGCGTCGGGGCTCTTGAGCTTGAACTGGAAGACCGTCTTGATCTTGTCGCCCTGGCCGCCGGTCTTCGCGAGGTACTTGGCGATGCCACCGAACACGTCCGTGCTCGTCGGCTCGGCCGAGGCCGCCGCGGCCGGAGCCGGCGCTGCGCCACCTCCGCCACGCTCCTTCATGGCGGCGAGCACGTCACTCGGGTCCACCTTGCGGAGGAAGTCGAGCTTCTGACTGGCCATGATGTTGCCGGTGATCTTCAGCTTGCCGCCGGTGAAGAGCTTCATGGCGTCGGCCTTGCCGGTGCACATGTCCATGAAGTCCGCGTCGGTGATCTCGAGCGTGCAGCCCGGCGCCGCCGTCTCGCCCTGGCCGACCTTGCCGTCACCGCTCGAGAGATCGATGGTCCACGTGGCGTCGGGGTTCTTCAGCTTGAACTGGAAGACGGTCTTGATCTTGTCGCCCTGACCACCGGTCTTCGCGAGGTACTTCGCGATGCCACCGAACACATCCGCGCTCGTCGGCTCCGCGCTCGTGCTCGCGCCCGTGCCGGCTGCGCCCCCACTTCGCTTCTGGGCCGCCGCCATCACGTCGTTCGGATCGACCTTCTTGAGGAAGTCGAGCTTCTGACTGGCCATGATGTTGCCGGTGATCTTGAGCTTGCCGCCGGTGAAGAGCTTCATGGCGTCGGCCTTGCCGGTGCACATGTCCATGAAGTCCGCGTCGCTGATCTCGAGCGTGCAGCCGGGCGCCGCCGTCTCACCCTGGCCGACGCTGCCGTTGCCCTTGGAGAGGTCGATGGTCCACGTGGCGTCGGGGTTCTTCAGCTTGAACTGGAAGACCGTCTTGATGCGATCGCCGGTGCCCGCCTCCTTCGCGAGGAAGGCGCTGATGCCGGCGAAGATGTCGCTCGAATTCGGCACCACGGGCCCCGCGCCTGCGCTCGCCGCGGCGGCCGGCTGATCGGACTTCGGGGCCTTGGGCTTGGGGATCTCGGCATAGAGCTCGATCGCGGCGTTCGAGATCACGACCTTGTCGCGATCCTTGCTCTTCACGCGGAAGAGGATCTTGAGGTCGCTCTCCTTCCACATCTCGGTGACGATCGTCTCGCCGGGGAGCACCGGATCGGCGAAGCGCACCTTCACGCTCTTGAAGAAGCGCGGGTCGCCCTTGGGCGCGAAGCTCGAGATCACGTGGCGCACCGCATAACCGAAGGTGCAGAGGCCGTGGAGGATCGGCTTCTCGAAGCCGAAGGCCTTGGCGAAGCTCGGATCGGCGTGGAGGGGATTCCAGTCGCCCGAGAGGCGGTAGAGCAGCGCCTGGTTCGCGTGGATCTTCTGCTCGATGCTCTTGTCGGGCGCCCGGTCGGGGCTCGCGTTCAGATTCTTCTCGTCCGGGCCGCGATCACCGCCCCAGCCGCCGGCGCCCTTCACGAAGGTCGAGACCTCGTTCTTGAAGAGCACCTCGCCGGACTCGTCGCGCGACTCGAACGAGGTGATGACGACCGCGCCGCCCTTCTTTCCGCCGTCGGAGCCCTTGTCGTAGATGGCCTTGACCTTGGCCTTGTGCGTGAGCTTCGCCTTGGGCGGCAGCGGCCGGAGCACCTCGAGGTACTGCTCGCCGTGGAGCACGCGATCGAGGCCGTAGTTCATGCCCGGCGCGGTCTTGCCCTGCTTGCCGAGCTCGAAGATGCAGTTGATCGCCGGCACGACACCGTAGCTCGGCAGGCCCACGAAGCCCTCGCCGTGGAGCTCGTAGACGAGCTTGAGGTCGGCCTCGTCGAGGGGATTCTCCGCGGCGCCGACGCCGAGCGCGTAGAGCGAGAGATCGCGCTCGTCGTAGCGCGACGTCATCTCGGGGAACTCGTAGCCGAGCGCCTGATCGACGTCGATGAACTGATTGCCACCCTTGCTCGGGCCGGCCTTCACGTTGTCCATGATCGGCTCGAGCGCGGCCGTGATGTTCGGCGGGTGCGTCGCACCCTCCCAGTCCGTCACGCTCTTCCAGCTCGAGGAGATGTCCTCTGCGCTCACCGGGCGGCCGAGGCGGAAGACCTTGCCCTTGGTGCGCTCCCACCGGAGCTTGCCGTAGTAGCCGCCGCCGACCTCGAAGAGGCCACCGGTCTCTTCGCACTGGGCGTTGCAGAGCCACATGACGAGCTCGGTCACGTACTCGGGCTTGAGCGCATCGAGCAGATCCTGCGGAAGAACCGTCTCGGTCATGCGCGAGCCTGCGACGGGCGCGATGGCGTTCGCGTAGACGTTGTTCTTCTTGCCCTCGATCGCGAGCGTCTGCATGAGGCCCACGAGGCCGAGCTTGGCCATCGAGTAGTTGGCCTGGCCGAAGTTGCCGTAGATGCCCGCGGCGCTCGAGGTGAAGAGGATTCGACCGAACTTCTGGTCGCGCATGATCGGCCACGCCGCGTGCGTGCACTTGAACGCGCCGTAGACGTGGACCTTGTCGATCAGGTTCCAGTCCTGCTCGGTCATCTTCACGAACGAGACGTCGCGCAGGATGCCGGCGTTGTTCACGAGGACGTCGATGCGGCCGAAGGCGTCCATCGCCGTCTTGACGATGGCCTCGCCGTTCTCGACCGAGTCGTGGTTGGCGACGGCCTCGCCGCCCATCGCCTTGATCTCGTCGACCACCTTGTCCGCTGCCGTCGCAGACTTGCCTTCACCGGTGTGGCTGCCACCGAGATCGTTCACCACCACCTTCGCGCCGCGCTTCGCGAACGCGAGCGCGTGGGCGCGTCCGAGGCCGTTGCCCGCGCCCGTGATCACCGCGACCTTGCCGTCGTACCTGAGCTCGCTCATCGCATCGCCTCTCGTGTGGGGTTGCCGTCTGGGATTGCCGTCGGGAGGTGCTCGCTGCGCGGTGTCGGGATCGATCCCGACACGCTTCGCCCGAGCGACCCTTCGCGGGCGGATATTTCGTGCGCGAAATAATCCGGGGCGCGCCCCGCCCGGTCAACCCCCTCGAAACGGCTCGGTGCGGGCCGCCCGGGCCGCGGGTTTCCTCGTGTACCCTGGCTGCATGCGCGTCATCGTCGCTCTGGGCGTCTTGCTGCTCGTCGGCTGCGAGGGGAGCCTCAGCTCCACGGGGGCGATGGACGCCGGTGGTGGCGGTGGCGTGGATGCGGCGAGCGCGCCGACCGACGACGCGGCGGTCTCGCCCTCCGACGATGCGGCCATGAGCCTGATGCCGGACGCGTACATCACCCCTTCCGGGGACTGCACGATGGGGCCGCCGCTCGACACGCCGATCGCGGGCTGTCGCCCGACGCCGATGCCGTCGACGGGCGATCCCGCCGAGGACTGCGTGCGCCGCATCAACCAGTTCCGCTGCGAGTGCCAGCACCTGCCGCCGCTCATGCGCTGGCGCGACGGCGAGGCCTGCGCGAACCAGATGGCGCAGTACGACAGCGAGCACTCCGATCGCGCGCACGCGGGCTTCATCGACCGCATCTGCTCCGGCGGCAACGCACAGAACGAGTGCCCCGGCTGGGGCTCGATCGAGCAGACCGTGTCGGGCTGTCTGCAGCAGATGTGGGACGAGGGCCCCGGCGACTTCTACGGCCCGCCACCGCACGGCCACTACATCAACATGTCGAGCACCTCGTACACGATGGTCGCGTGCGGCTTCTACGAGGGCCCGCGCGGCGTCTACGCGGCGCAGAACTTCCGCTGAGCCTCGCCGGGGCGCCGGCGACTTCTGCTTCGTGGGCGCTCGGCCGCTGGGCGCGGGCGCGCGACGATCCGCGTCGAGGACACGCGACACGCGACCGGGTCGCTTGACTTACTTTGTAAGTAGAACAGACTTACGTCGTAAGTGAGAGGTCGGCGTGGCGACGAAGAAGACATCGAAGGGCTCCGGCCGCGGCGAGACGCCGCGCCGCAAGGCGAGCGGCGAGAAGAAGGGCGCGCGGGCGCCGCTCACGGCCGAGCGTGTGGTGGCCGCGGCCATGGAGATCGCCGACGCCGAGGGCACGAGCGCCGTGACGATGCGCTCGGTCGCGGACGCGCTCGGGGTGCAGGCGATGTCGCTCTACAACCACGTCGCGAACAAGGACGCGATCCTCGATCGCATGGTCGATGCGGTCTTCGCGAGCGTGCCCGTGCGGACCGATCTCGCGTGGAAGGCCTCGCTCCGCTCGCGTGCGCGCGGCGTGCGCGAGGTGCTCCGGAAGCACCCGTGGGCGATCGCCCTGCTCGAGTCGCGACGAACGCCGGGTGCGACGACGCTGCTCCACCACGACGCGTGGATCGGCGTCCTGCGCCGCGCGGGCTTCTCGGCGGCGATGGTCGCGCACGCGCTCGCGGTGCTCGACGCGTACGTCTACGGCTTTGCCCTCCAGGAGGTGAGCCTGCCGCTCGGGCCCTCCGAGGACATCCCCGAGCTCGCGGAGTCCATCCTCGCGTCGATGCCGGCCGACGCGCTGCCGAACCTCGCGTGGTTCACGGCCGAGCACGTCATGAAGCCGGGCTACTCGTTCGCCGACGAGTTCGAGCACGGACTCGCGCTGGTGCTCGACGGGCTCGAGGCCCGTGCGCGCGACGAGCGCACGACGAAGGCAGGCGCGTGATGGGCTCGATCGGCAGGAGGCAGGTCGCGGTGCTCGCGGGCGCGGGCGCGCTCGTGACGATCGCGGGCGTGGTGGTGGCGGTCACCTGCGGCCTGCCGCCGGATCTCTACACGGCCGAGCCGGCCGATCGGCTCGTCGCGCACCTCGTCGAGGCGGGGCCCGCGGTCCGCCTCGGCGTCGTCGGCTACCTCGTCGCGATCGCCGGCGACGTCCTGCGCGCGTGGGCGCTCTACGTCTTCTTCGAGAAGGTCGAGCCGCGTCTCGCAGCGCTCGGCGCGTGGATGATGCTCCTGCACGACGCGATCTGGGGCGTGTCGCTCGCAGGGTTCCTCGTCGCCTCCGATCTCGCGCTCTCGGGAGGGGACACCGAGGCCGTGCGCGCGGTCGTGCAGGCGCTCGTGGGCTTCGAGCGGTACGCGTTCGCGATCGGCCTCTTCTGCTTCAGCGGCCACCTCCTCGTGAACGGTGCGCTCGCGCTGGGCTCGAAGGAGGTCCCGCGCGTCGTGGGCGTCCTCGTGGTCCTGGCGTTCGCGGGCTACGCGATCGACGCGCTCGCGAGCATCGCGCTCGCCACGCGGCCCGCCTGGCTCACGGGTGTGCTCGCTCCGATCAACACGCTCGGCGAGCTCGCGCTCGCGGGCTGGCTCGCGCTCCGCGGTGGGCGCGAGGCGGCCACGACGCCGGCGCCGCCCGAGGTCCTGCCGCGTCCCGCCTGACGGCGACGCTCGACGACGAACGAAGAAAGAGAGGGTCCCATGTCCGATCGACCGACCGTCCTCCTCCTCGGAGGCACGGGCCGCACGGGTCTGTGCGCGCTCGAGCAGCTCACCCAGCGCGGCGTGCGCGTGCGCGCGATCGTGCGCGACGGCAAGAAGATCCCGCCGCACCTGCGCGAGCACGCGAGCGTGCAGCTGATCGAGGCGAGCCTGCTCTCGCTCTCGGCCGAGGAGCTCGAGTCACACGTGCGCGCCGCCGACGCCGTGGTCTCGTGCCTCGGTCACGTGCTGAGCGTCCGCGGCATCTTCGGCGCGCCGCGCGACCTCGTGACGCAGGCGATGCAGCGCGTGACCGCCGCGATCCGGAGCGTCGGCGCGAGCCGACCGACACGCGTGGTGCTCATGACCAGCGTCTCGGTGAACCGACCCGACCACCTCGACACGCGGCGCGGCGGGCTCGAGCGTGCGCTCCTGGCCCTCTTGCGCGCGCTCGTTCCGCCCGCGCGCGACAACCAGCGCGCAGCGGAAGTGCTCCTCGAGCTCGGCCCGAGCGACCCTCGCATCGAGTGGGTCGTGATCCGACCCGACTCGCTGATCGAAGGAGAGACGCGGCCGTACACGCTCCACGAGGGCCTGGTCGACAGCCTCTTCTCGCCCGGGCAGACGACGATGCAGAACATCGGCGCGTTCATCGCCGAGCTCGTGACCGAGGAGGCCACGTGGGCGAGCTGGCGCGGAAAGCTGCCCGTGATCGTCGATCGCCGCGCGCCCGAGCTCGCCGCGAGCGCGTCTGCGAGCACCGGCACCGCTTGACCCGCACGCGCCCGGCTTCATAGTTGGTCGAGTAACCAACTTTGGAGGAGCGCGATGCGACCTTCGAACACGAGCGAGCGACGCAGCGAGATCTCGCGCGCGCTCCTGCGCGTCATGGCGAGCGAGGGCTACGAGCGCGCCACGATCGTGCGCATCGCGAAGGAAGCCGGTCTCGCGCCGGGCCTCGTGCACTATCACTTCGAGAGCAAGGCCGAGATCCTCGCCACGCTCGTGTCCGACCTCGTCGTGCGCTTCGAGACGCGCATCGCGCGGCGCACCGAGCAGCGGTCCGGGGCGCTCGCCAAGCTCGACGGCCTGCTCGAGGCGCTGCTCGCGCGCGGCGACGACGAGGACCTCGAGGCCGTGCGGTGCTGGACGCTCGTCGGCGCGGAGGCCGTGAAGGACGCCGAGGTCCGCGCGCTCTACGAGGCGCACCTGGGCGCGCTGACGGATCGCCTCGCAGCGCTCGTCATCGAGGCGTGCCACGACGAGGGGCGCTCGGGCGAAGGTGCGCGCGCGATGGCCGGCGCGATCGTGGCGCTCACCGAGGGCTACTTCGCGCTCGCCGCCGCGTCGCCCGCGCTCGTCGCCGCGGGCAGCGCGAGCGGCATGGCCAAGCGGATGGCGCGCGGCTTGATCGCAGCGCAGCCGCGCAACCTTCTCCGCGCGAGAGTGGGGGAGGGGCGATGATCGCGAGCCACACGCTGCCACGCGACCCCGAGGCGGACCTCGAGCCGCCGCGGCTCTTCACGCTCCGGAGCGGTCGTCGCGTGGAGCTGCGCGCGCCGATCGTGCCGTTCGTCCCGGCCTATCGGGTGCTCTCCTGGCCGAGCGCGGGTGGCAGTCGTGACGAAGCGCCCGCGACGCACGAGGAGATCGACGAGATGTTCGCGCTCGCGCACGCGATCGCACGCGAGCGGGGAGAGCGCCTCTTCGGCGACCCGGGCTGCTTCGCGGTGCTCTTCAACGGCGCGCGCGCGCGGCGCATGCCGTGGCCGCACTTCCACCTCATCCCGGCGCGCTCGCCCGCGGAGCGACGCTTCGTCCTCTTCTGTCTGCTCCTCAAGCGCCTGTCTCGCCGGGCCCTCCGGGCGCTGCCGCGTGGCATGCGACGGAGACTCCTCCATGCATGAGAGGTCGCGACCCCACGCGGCAGACGCCGCGCTCCTGCGAGCTGCGTTCGCGCGGGCGGCCGACACGCTCGGCCTCACGCGCGCGGGGCGCGAGGAGGTGCTCGACGATCTCCTCGCGCGCCTCTGTGAACCGCACCGCCACTACCACGGCGTGGCGCACATCGCGGCCTGCGTGAGGCTGGCCGAGGCGCATCGGGGCCACGCGGCCCACTTCGCCGAGGTGATCGTCGCGCTCCTCTTCCACGACGCGATCTACGTGCCCTCGATGCCCGACAACGAGGCGCGGAGCGCGGCGCTGGCGCGCGAGGGGCTCACGAGGCTCGGTGCGCGCGCGGGGGTGATCGAGCGTGTCGAGCGGCTCGTGCTCGCCACGCGCGGGCACGAGGCCGCCGGCGACCCCGACGCGGAGCTCGTGCTCGCTTGCGACCTCTCGGTCCTCGGCGCCGACGACGCGGACCGCGCGGCGTTCGAGCGTGGCGTGCGCGCCGAGTACGCGTTCGTCGAGGAGGCGACGTATCGCGCCGGTCGTGCGCGTGTGCTCGAGGCCTTCCTCGCGAAGGATCGCATCTACGCGGTGCCGGCGATCGCCGCGCAGCGGGAGGCGCGGGCGCGTGCCCACCTCGCGGCCACCCTCGACGCGCTGCGGTCGGACGTGAGCGGGGGAGATCCGCCGACGCGATGACGTAGCCTCGCCCCGATGGACGTTCGACTCCACGACGGTCTGCTCTGCGCGAAGGTCGGTGGGCGCATTCCCAAGGTGTGCCTGCTCTGCGGTGCGACGAAGGACGTCGTGCGGCGCACGCAGGAGTACCCGATCGGCGCGAGCTACGGCACGGGCGCGGGTGCGGTGGGCGGCGTCGTCGGCGCGCTCACGGCGCAGTCGCTCCGCCACGTGGATCGGGCCGTCGCGGTGGGGGTGATCGTGGGGCTCGTGGCCGTGGTGAGCGTGGTGGCGTTCGTCGCGCACCGGGCCACGCCACGCGTCTCGATGGAGCTCCCGCTCTGTACGCGCTGCGATGGTCGCTGGGCCGAAGCGGAGGGCCGCCGCGTCTGGATCATCTCCGCCATCGGCCTCTTCCTCGCGCTCGTGCTCGCGGGCTTCGCGCTCGATGCGATGGTGCTGATGGTGGCGGGCCTCGCGGTCATCCTCGGCGCGGTGGGGTTCGCGAAGGTGACGGACCAGGCCCAGCGCTTCGCGCAGGTCGGCTTCGTGCAGAAGGAGGAGATCGGCTTCCGCGTGGGCCCGGAGATCGCGGCGAAGATCGTGGAGCGCGCCCAGCGCCGAGCGGACCAAGCCTCCAAGGACGCGTCCGAAGCCGCGGCCCCGAAGGACGAGGCGCCGTAGTCCGGCGGAGCACACCCCTCGCGAAGGAGGGCCGGTCGGAGGTACCTTCGTGTGCGGCGAGGTGCTGCCATGAGAGTCCGGACGGTCGTTGCGTGCGTGGTGTTGCTGTCGGCGTGCGAGGCACCGCTCTCACGCCCCGACGCAGGAAGGCGCGACGCGTCGGGCGCGCTCGACGCAGGCGAGACCGCGGACGCGCCGGGACAGGACGCGCCCGGGCTCGATGGGGCGATCGGGGCCGAGATCGTGCCGGAGGTCTGCACGAACGGCATCGACGAAGATCGAAACGGCTCGATCGACGATGGATGTCCCTGTGCGGTCGGCACGCGCCGCGCGTGCTGGCCGGGGGCGCCGGAGCACCGGAGGGTGGGCACGTGCACCGATGGCGAGCAGACGTGCGACTCCGACGGCGTGACGGCGTCGTGGTCGCTCTGCGGGAGCGCGACGCTCCCCACGCGAGAGATCCGCGGCGACGCGACCGACAACGACTGCGACGGCGCGGCGGACGAGGCCGATGCCGTCTGCGAGCCTGACGAGCAGCGCGAGTCGGTCTGCGACGACGGCCTCGACTCCGACTGTGACACCGCGACCGACTGCGACGATCCGGACTGTCGCGCGAGCCGCCCCTGCGAGATGCGCTGCGCCGCCGAGGAGGTCGTGTGCTGGGGCCTGGTCGACGACGACTGCGACGGAGCGGCGGACTGTGACGATCCCGACTGCAGCGCGGATCCCTCGTGTCGCACCGGGGGCGCGTGCCCGGACGGTCAGGTGCGCACGTACCGACAGCGAACGCTCCCGGCCTCGGGCGGTGCCAGCTCGATCGCTCCTGGGGACGGACAACCGCCCACGACGAGCGACTGCGAGGATGGCAGTTGTCCGGCCGGACAAGTCCGGGTGATCACGGCGACCATGAGTGTCTGTGTGCCTCCCCCGCCCGAGTGTCCCGAGGGGCGATATGCCAACTACGTGGGCTACGACGCGTGGAGCTGCGAGCCGCCGTGCGAGATCATCATCCACTACGGTGGCATCTACGGAGGCGCGAACGTCTGCACCGAACGGCCACGGCTCACGTGCCCAGGAGGTCAGTCACCGACGTTCGTGTACGAGACCCAGACGTGGGAGTGTCGGCCCACCTGCGACAACACGCTCTACGACCGAATCCTCCTCGACGGCGCCGTGGTGTGCGTGCCGTGTTGAGCGTGTGGCGGGCGACGTGGTGGGCAGTCGTCGTCGTCGCGGGCCTCGCGGTGATGGGGTGCGCCCAGGGGCGTGGCGTGGACGATGCGGCGTTCGACGCGCGCATCGACGCGAGCCGAGCGGCGGTGCCGGACGCGGCTGCGGATGCGCGAGGGCTCGACGCGAGCGGGCCGGACAGCGGCGAGGTGGGCAGTGCCCCCGACGGCGGTGGCTGCGGGGGAGTCGATCAGCCCTGTTGTGACGGAGCGATGGCCTGCAGTGGGATCCTGGTCTGTCGCGCGGGCACGTGTCGTCCGTGCGGGCGCGAGGGCGACGCCTGCTGTGCCGGGGACGGCTGCAACGTGGGCCTCACGTGCAACGCCGGTGTGTGCGACGCATGCGGCGCCATGGGGCGGGCGTGTTGTCCCGGGACGATGCCCTGCGCGGCGGGCTCGCGCTGCGTCTCGGGCACGTGCGCGGCCTGCGAGTGCTCGCCCGGCGAGCGTCGCGAGATGCCCTGTGAGCGTTGCGGCACGCGCGTCCAGACCTGTCTCGACAGCTGCACGTGGGGGCCCGTCGGCGACTGCACGGGCATGGGCGAGTGCACGGCCGGCATGGTCGAGACCGTCCCCTGCGAGCGGTGCGGGACGCGCAGCCGCACCTGCTCGGACGCGTGTCGATGGGGACTGGCGTCGGCCTGCACGGGCATGGGCGAGTGCGAGCCAGGCAGCACCTCGACGTCGGTGGGTGGCGTCAGCTGCGGCGCGTGCCAGGCGTTCGAGTGCGACGCGCGCTGCCAGTGGTCGGACGGCTGTAGCGCTTGCACCTGCACGGGCGGAGGACCCTCCTGCTCCGCGTGCACTGCGGGCTATCACCCCGAGTCCTACTCGTGCTCGGCGTCGTGCGGCTCGTGCTCGTTCGGCGGGACGAACCAGGTGAACTGTCAGCCGAACTGCGGCGCGGGCTTCCGCAGCTGCGCGGCGTGTCCGGTCGGCTATCACCCGTCTTCGTTCTCGTGCTCGGCCGCGTGCGGGTCGTGCTCGTTCGGCGGTACGAACTCGACCTACTGCGAGCTGAACGGCGACTCGTTCTCGTCGTGTGCTGCCTGCCCCTCCGGCTACCGCACGGTCTCGATGAGCTGCTCGGCCTCGTGCGGCTCGTGCTCGTTCGGCGGTACCAACTCGGTGTTCTGTCAGCGCCTTTGACCTCACACATCTTTCGAGCGAGCGCACGCGGAGCGCGAGCGAACTGGAGACAGCAAGGACCTGGCTCCCTCAGGGAAGCCCCGGTCGGTAGGGGCCGATGCTGTCGGCTGCTTCCACAGGCCCTCATCGGGGAGCCTCACGATGATTGAAGTCCTCGACACGGAGATCAGGGAGATCATGGGGGACTTCGGTCTCTTTCCTCACCCCGTTGCGTCTCCGCCGACTGGCCTTCGGCGGCTGAGTGTTCGCGAGTCGCGACTGCTCCTGCTTCGGGATCCAGCCGAGCGGAGCCCACTGGCGCAAGCGCTCCGTGAGTTCTCCGCCAGTGAAGAGCTCGAACGACGTCTCGCGACGGCCAGGTCATTGGCGTCCGAGTACGCGCGTCAGCGGTGCGAAAGGGTTCAGATCGACAACGACACGCGTCAAGGCCTCGAGAGGGTCGTGGTGGACTCTGTTCTGGTGACAGTTCTTCTACGGCTCCTCGAAGGGCGTGGATGGACGCGGCCGCCTTTGGCGTCGCGTCTTCGAGGTGTACTGGATGCGGGTTTGCTTCCTCTGGCGGAAGAGGGGCTCGTCCTGGAGTGCATTCCCTGGTCCGATCTGCCGGGCATCGTTGTGCCATCCGACCTGCAGATTGATCTGGTCAGAAGCCGATGGCAGGAAGCGGTGGCCAGCGGCTGCGTCCCGTTCGGCTCGACCGGCTCGAACGTGCCCGTCGCGTACAGTTCGTGCCGTCGCGTAGGTTCTCGCGACGGAGTCGAGTGTTTGGTGGAGGGGCACGCGTGGACGCCGTTGTTCGGTCATGCCGAGGAGCTCGCGGCTCATGTCGAAGTCCACCGGATGGACGTTTCCGTTGGGCTTCGCGTCAGGCACCTTCGGAAGGAACTGCTGCGGGAGTCCCGGGGAACGTTCAAGGCGATGTTCGTTCGGTGGTGCGACAACCAGGGTCTCGAAGACGAGAGTCTGACGCGCGCCGTGGTTCACCTGGAACTCTGCGCCAAGATCTCGCTCGTGGCCTTGATTGCCAGTGTGACCAATGTGGCGCTGCCTCCGACCCTTCTGGGACCGTCCTCGATACTCGCTCACTGGGCGGTTCCATGTCGCCATCACGCGGACGGGACCTGGGACTACTTCGAGATTGATCGTTGGTAGGTCTCCGGGCGGCGGCCTCGCGGTCTTTGGCCGCAGGAGTCCGTCCCGTAGTGCCGGACCGGCAGGAGCGGCAGCGGAATGGTGCGGGTGTCGCCTGAACGAGGAGGAGAGATGGAGCTCAGGCAAGAACGTCTGGATCGCTTCGCTGAGCTGGGATTCGTGGGTCGTGCCGCTCGGGCCAGGCGGGGCGGTCACCCTGCGGCGTGGGCGGCGCGGAGCTCCTCGTTCGACACGATGCGGTCCATGGCGGGATCGGCGTGGAGCTCGGCGATCGCGGGGATGCGGGCGCAGAGGGCGTCGCGCTGCGCGCGGAGCGCGTCGAGCTGGCCGCGCATCGAGAGCAGGCGCGCGAGCACGCGGAGGCCGTGACGGACGATCGCCTGCTTCTCGAGCACGCGGATGGCGGCGAGGCCCGAGACGCCGAGGAAGACGGTGACGAAGAGGGCGCGCAGCGCGCCTCCGGGCGTGGGATCGGACAGGAGGATGAGCGCGCCGACGACGAGGTGCGTGAAGAGCACGCCGAGGACGGCGACCACCATGCGGAACGTGGCCTTCACGTCGTCGCGCTCGAGGACCATCTCCCCCGCGCGCGTGGCGCCCCAGAGGATCGGCGCGTGCAGGATCAGGCCGGGCAGGGCCAGGGGCACGTCGATGACGAGCAGCGCCACGTGGCGGAGCACCCGCAGCGTCCAGCTCGCGCGGGACATCGGCTTTCGGAGGTCGTGGTCCGAGAGGCCGAGCGCGTGGAGGATCGCGAGCCAGCTCTCCACCTCGGCGTAGAACGAGGCCACGTCGGGCGCGTCCTTCTTCGCCTCCCAGTGCGCGACGAGGCGCCGCGTCACCTCGGCCTCGTCGGCGAGCGAGAGCTCGCGATCGATCGGGACGTAGAGCCGGCGGATGCCGTCGAGCACCCGCAGCGTGTCGAAGTCCTTCGCGTTGAGCGTGAGCGCGCGGAGCGCGAGCTCGATGTCGCTCGTGAGCTCTCGCGCGGCGCCGCGCGCATCCTCGGCCCAGCGCGCGGCGCGCGCCGCGTCGAGCCGGAACGGCCGACCGAACTGCACGAGCACGCGGCCCCGGAAGTGCTGCTTGCGCCGGTAGTGCAGGCCCACCGGCACGACGGTGACCGGGATGCCCTCTGCGAGCGCCGAGAGCGCGATGCGCGCCGCGCCGGTCTTGAGCGGCTGCAGCTCCGGCTCCGTGTAGCTGACGCCCTCGGGGAAGATGCCGAAGGCCTCGCCCTTCGCGAGCACCGCGTGGAGGGCAGAGAACGCCTCGGCGTTGTCGACCTTCGCGGTGCCCTCGGCCTGATCCTGTCGACGCTTGATCGGCACGCTCCCCAGCGCCCAGAGGATCGGGCGCACCGGCGTGGCGAAGAGGCCGTCGCGCGCAGCGAACCGGACGCGGCGTCCGCACGTGGTCGTGATGACCACGGGATCGACGAGGGAGCTCGGGTGGTTGCCGACGAAGATCACGGGCCCTTCGGCGGGCACGTGATCACGGCCCACGACCTCGATGGTGCGGAAGAAGACCCGCGTGACGAGGCGCAGGAACGCGACCAGGACGCTGTAGACGAAGCGCTGCAACGAGCGGCGATCCTACACGTCGGGGCGCGCCGCCTGGCTCACGTCAGGACGGAGGCGAGCAGCATGCGCGTGAGGTGGGCGCGCACCTCGTCGTCGCGCTGCGCGCTCGCGCGCTTGCCCAGAGAGCCCCAGAGCGGCTTGCGGCCGAGCGTGTAGCCGATGACCGCGGAGAGACCGAGCAGCACCGAGCGCTCGAGCTCCTCGCGATCGACGACGCGGCCCGCGGCGCGGAGATAGTCCTCGAGCGCGTCGACCGTGGCGGCCAGGCCGCGCGTGCGGAAGATGACGAAGTCCTCGCGCTCGAGGCGACCGGTGAGCAGCGCCCAGACGAGCAGGCGTACCGAGAGCGGGTGAGAGAAATGCTCGAACCCCATCTGGAGCCACGACTGCGGATCGGCCACCGCGCGGATGCGCTCGAGGCCCTCGATGCGCTGGCGCTGGAGGTGATCGACCAGCGCCTCCTCCACGAGGCCCTCGTAGGTGCCGAAGTAGTGCGTGACGAGCGCGTGCGAGACGCCCGCGGCCTTGGCGACGTCCTTGAGGCCGACGGCGTCGGGCCCGCGCGCGGCGATGAGCGACTGCGCGGCGTCGAGGATCAACCGGCGTGCCTCCTCGGGGCTGCGCCGCTTGCGCGGGGTCGCTGCGGCCTCCTTCGGCGCGGCCGACGTGCGGCTCTTCTGCGATGGGCGGGGGGGCGGCTCGGTGGCTCGGCGGGTCGACGGGCGGGGCACGGGCCCATGATGTCACGTTTCTTTTCATTGGCATGGTTGACAACGAGCGCGGATCGTTCATTGTCATGCCTGACAGTAACGAGAACGCACGGAGGGACCATGACCGCGCACGTCGAGCACGCCGAGTCCGTTTGCCCCGCAGCCGTCGAGCACCCGCCGAGCCGCCCGCGGCGACTGGACGAGGCCACCGCCGCGCGCATCGCGCTCGAGGGAAAGCCGCTCGAGCGAGCGCGGCTCGCGTTCGATGCGTTGCGCGATCTCCTCGACGATCCCGAGGACACGACGCGCGTGTTCGTGCTCGGCCTCCTCGTGAGCCGCCGCAGCTATCCCGAGTTCCTCGCGCGCTTCACGATGGACGATCGCGGGGCGCGGCTGCTCCGCGAGCGACCCTCGATCGACTCTCGCACGGTGGACCTCGCGCGACTGCGTGCGCTGCCCGCGAGCACGTTCGGCGGTGCGTACGCGCGCTACCTCGAGGAGCGCTCGCTCGACCCCGATCTCTTCCAGGCGCCGCCCGGTCTGCCCGAGGTCCCGGCGTACGTGTCGCAGCGCATGCGCCAGGTGCACGACCTCTGGCACGTGCTCACGGGCTACGACACGGACGTGCGCGGCGAGGTCGCGCTCCAGGCCTTCACGTACGGACAGACCGGCACGCCGAGCGCGCTGATCATCACGGTGGGCGCGCTCCTTCGCTTCGGGCTGCGCGACCGCACCATGCTGCCGCTCGCAGTCGATGGCTTCCGGCGTGGGCGCGACGCGGTGTTCCTGGCGCCGCTCTGGCTCGAGGAGATGTGGGATCGGCCCCTCGAGGACGTGCGGCGCGAGCTGGGCATCGCGCCGGCCCGCGAGGCCCTGCATTGAGAGAGCGAGAAACAATCGACGCAGCGGGTCGCAGGGGACGCCTCGCGGCGGGGTGAGCTGCGCTCACCCCAGGAGCGCACGAGAAAGCGAGGCTTGGGGAGCGTCGAGGGGGGGATTGGGGGGAGTTGCTCCCCCCTGCCGCGCCGAAGGCGCAGCAACACGCACGGGCCTCGCGCGCCGCGCGGGCGTCGGGTAAACGCCGGCGCATGAAGGCCGAGGAGCATCCGTTCTTCTTCACGTGGTCGGCGCAGAAGAAGGCCGCGCCGATGGAGATCACCGGCGGGCAGGGCGCCTGGTTCGAGACGAAGGGCGAGGGCCGCTGGCTCGACTTCGGCTCGCTCAGCTACCAGGCGAACCTGGGCCACGGGCAGAAGCGCATCGGCGAGGCGATCAAGCGCCAGGTCGACGAGCTCTTGCTCACCGTGCCGAGCGGCCTCTATCCGGCCAAGACCGAGCTCGCGAAGGCGCTGCTCGCGAAGGCGCCGGCGGGCTTCTCGAAGGTGTTCTTCACGCTCGGTGGCGCGGAGGCCGTGGAGAACGCGCTGAAGATCGCGCGGCTCGTCACGGGGCGGCACAAGACGATCTCGCGCTACCGCAGCTACCACGGCGCGACGATGGGCGCGCTCGCGCTCTCGGGGGACTACCGCAGGCCGGTGCTCGAGCCCGTCAGCGTCGGCGCGGTGCACGTGCTCGACTGCTTCGAGTCGCGGCTGCCGGGCGGCGGCACGGTCGTCGAAGGCGGCGGCTCGGCCGAGGCAGTGGCGCAGACGATGGAGCTCGAGGGGGCGCGCACGATCGCGGCGCTCTTCGTGGAGCCGGTGCCGGGGCAGAACGGCTGCCTCGTGCCGCCCGCGGGCTACTGGGATGGCCTCCGCGCGGCCTGCGATGCGCACGGCACGCTGCTCGTCGCCGACTGCGTGCTCAACGGCTTCGGTCGCCTCGGCACCTACTACGGCTTCGAGTCGCTCGGGGCCGCGTCGCCCGATCTCATCACCGTCAGCAAGGGCATCACGGGTGGCTACGCGCCGCTCGGCGCAGTGCTCGTGCACGAGCGCGTGGCGCGCCACTTCGACGAGCAGGTGCTCTACGCGGGGCTCACGTTCTACGGGCATCCGCTCGGCGTCGCGGCCGGCCTCGAGGCGCTGCGCATCTACGACGAGGAGGATCTCGTCGCGCGCGCACGCACGCACGGAGAGAGCTTTGCGCGCTCACTCGCGCACCTGCAGGACGCGCACCCCGCGCTCTTGCCCCGCACACGCAGCCGCGGCCTGCTCGGGGCCTTCGAGATCGCGGGGGACGACGCGCGCTTCTCGGCGATCACCAAGGCGCTCCACGACGCGCGCCTCTACGTGCACGTGAACAAGCAGTTCAAGACGATCGTGCTCGCGCCGCCGCTCGTCTCGACCGAGGCGGATCTCGCCGAGGGCTTCGCGCGCCTCGAGCGCGCGCTCGCTTCCTGAGAGACCATCGAGTGGGGGATGGGGGAGCTGCTCCCCCGGGTCGCGCCGAAGGCGCGAGGAACACTGGGCCCGAATCGACGTCGTCGTTGGAAATGTTCCGGCGCTGCATCGACCCACTCGCGAAGGAGGTCGATGATGCGCAGGAACAAGAGCTGGACGACGTGGGCCCTCGTGCTCGCGCTGGGTGCGCCGATGGTGCTGACCGCGGGATGTCCGAGCAGTCGCTCGCAGCCGGTCACGCCGCTCGAGGTGGGTGAGAGCGCGAGCGCGCTGGTGGGGCCCGAGGGTGCGACGATCGACGTCGGCACGATGCAGGTGTCGATCCCCGCGGGTGCGCTCACGAGCGCGCAGGAGATCCGCGTGATCGTCGAGGCCGCGCCGCCACCCGGCCTCTTCACCGGCTACTCGCCCGTCGTGCGGTTCGAGCCCGAGGGCACGACGTTCGCGCGACCGATCGAGGTGCGCATTCCGTTCGACGGTGACCCCTCGCTCGCCACGATCTTCTGGAGCCAGCGGGATGGCGAGGCGTACGTGCCGCGCGCCACGCGCGTCGAGGGCGGCTACGCGATCGCGGAGGCCGAGCACTTCTCGAGCGCCTTCGTGGGCACCGCGTGCGAAGGCGGCTGCTGCGACGCGGCCAACGGCGAGCTCGATCTCCTGCTCGTCGTCGACAACTCCAACTCGATGACCGAGGAGCAGGCGCTCCTGCGCGCTCAGCTGCCGCGCATCGCGGAGATCCTCGCGAGTGGCGATCGAGACGGCGACGGCGTCCAGGACTTCCCTGCGCTCGAGAGCGTGCACGTGGGCATCACCACGACCGATCTCGGCTCGGGCCCCGTCGCGGGCGTGCCGACGTGCGCGAGCGGGTGGGGCGACGACGGAGCGCTGCTCCAGACGCCGCGCGCCGGCGATGCGTCGTGCGCGATGGGCTACGACCGGTTCGCGTCCTACGACGAGTCCGAGCCCGCGGCGTTCGGTGCGTTCGTCGACCAGGTCGCGTGCGTCTCGAGCGTGGGCATCGGTGGCTGCGGCTTCGAGCAACAGCTCGAAGCGACGCTGCTCGCGCTCTCGCCCAGCGCTCCGACCAGCTGGACGGCGGCGGGTTGGACCGTGCCGTCGTTCCTCGACGGCCGCGCGCCTCGCGGCGACGGCTCGAACGCGGGCTTCTTGCGGCCGAGCTCCATCCTCGCGGTCGTCGAGGTGACCGACGAGAACGACACCTCGGTGATCGAGCCCGGCCTCTTCGATCCGGCCGATGTGCGCTTCTCCGCGGTGCCGCTCAACCTCCGCGGCCACGTCTACTCCGATCCGGCGATGGGGATCGTGCAGCCGGTGTCGCGCTACGCCGACGGCCTCGCCGGTCTGCGCGCGAACCCTGCGAACCTGGTGTTCGCGGCGATCACGGGCGTCCCCTCCGGCGCGATCGCCGACGCGGCGCACGTGGACTACGCGGCGCTCGCGGCCGACACGGCGATGATGCCGACCGTCAACACCGACGGCACCGGCCTCGAGCCGTCGTGCAGCTCCGACAACGGCGTGGCCTTCCCGCCGACGCGCCTCGTGGAGACGGCGCGTGAGCTCGACGCGCGGGGCGCGGGCACCGTGCTCGCGTCCATCTGTGACCCGACGTTCGACGCGCTGATCGACGGCCTGATCGAGCGCATCGCCGCGCGGGCCGCCGGCTCCTGCGAGTGACGCGCCCGCCCTCGATCCGGCGCACCGATTCACTCGAATCGCCGATCGAGCCGGAGCTCCGACGCGAAACGAGGCGCCTCCCGACCGGGGGCGCCTCGTCGCGTTCGCAGCGACTCGTGGGCGATCGGGTATCGTCGGGCGCCCGTGCTCGTCATCCTCGTCTCGGCCGCGCTGCTCGCGACGGGCCTGCTCGCCTCCGCGTCGCTCTTCCCGACGCGGTCGGCGCTAGAGCGCGCGCTCGTGGCGCTGCTCTTCGCGCACGCGGCTGCCATCGGCCTCGTGGAGATGCTCGCGCTCTTCGATGCGATCGCGCGTCCGGGCCTGGTCGCCAGCGCGGTCGTCCTCGCGGCGCTGACCATCCTCGGCACCGGAGCGTCCGCGATGACGCGGGCGCGCGACGATCTCGGTCGCCTGCGCGCGCTCGTGGTCGGTGCATCGACGAGCCCGACGCTCGCGGTCTCGATGCTGGTGGCGCTCGTGGTGCTCACGCTCGCCTCGAGCGCGGCGTGGTTGCTGGCGCCGTGGGCCTGGGAGTCCCTCGCGTACCACCTCCCGGTCTCGAGCGACGCCATCCAGTCGCACACGCTCCGCGAGGTGCCGACGCACGTCGTGTACGCACGGTCCTATCCCCACCTCGGTGCGGTGTTCCTCACGGCGCACCGCCTGGCCCTGGGAGACGACGCGCTCGCGGAGACGATGCAGATCCCGTTCGTGTCGCTCGCGGTCATCGCGATCACACTGGCGGCGCGACGCGAGGGCGTCCCGACGCGCCGCGCGCTCGCGTACGGGCTCCTCTTCGTCGCCACGCCGACCGTGGCGCTCGAGCTCGCGAGCGCGGAGGTCGACGTGATGTTCGCGTCGCTCGTGCTCACCGCGTTCGTCCTCGCGACGGGGCCGCTCGATGCTCCGACCATCGGGCTCTCGGCCCTCGCGCTCGGCCTCGCGCTCGGCACCGATCCCAGCTCGCCCCTCGTGATCGTCACGGGCTTCGTGCTGCTCGCGGTGCGCGGTGTCGCGGCCAGGCGCGCAGGCGAGGTCTTCTTCGCCGCGGGTGTCGTCGCGAGCGTCGGAGGCTGGAGCCACCTCGAGAACCTCGTGCTCCACGGCAATCCGCTCTGGCCGGTCCGCGTGGAGCTGCTGGGCCTCGACGGCCTCGCGACCGCGACCGAGCTCGCCACGCGCGGCAGCACCGAGTCGTTCGCTTCGAGCAGCTGGGCCGAGCGGCTCGATGCCTCGTGGCTCTCGCCGTTCGAGCCACGGCCCTCCTACGACATGCGGCGCGGCGGGCTGGGGCCGATGTGGATCCTCGGCCTCCTGCCGATCGCCCTCGCCGCGTCCATCGCCGCCGCGCGCGACGCGGCGTTCCGCGATCGCATCGCGCGCGTCGCCGTCTTCGCGGGGCCCCTCCTGTTCGCGACGCTCGCGGCACCGCACGCGTTCTGGGGGCGCTACACGATCGCGATCGTCGGGGCGGGGCTCGCGCTCGCGGCCGTCGCCACACGCGAGCTGCGAGGGCGCTGGCAGCGCGCGATCGACGTCTCGCTCGGTGTCCTCGCGATCGCGTCGGCGTGGCACGCCAGCACGGGCTTCACGGTGGACGGCCCGTCGCTCACGGAGATCGCGGCGATGCCCGAGGCCGAGCGCGGGCGCGCGTACGGCATCGATCTCGACGAGGGGCCCTGGCACGACGCGCGCGCGTCGATCGAGCACGGCGAAGCGTTCGCTTACGACGCCAGCTTCACATTGCCGGGGCGGCTCTTCGCGCCCCACCAGCATGGCCGCGTCGTCTACCTCGACGAGGCGACGCCGACCGCGGAGTCACTCGTGCGCTTCGTCGACGAGGAGCGCGTGCGGTGGATCGTGCTGGGTGAGACGCCGTTCCTCGGTGCCGGGCTCGCGCGGCAGGTGCCGGCGCGCTTTCGCGAAGCGCACGTGTGCTCGCCTTCGCTCGGCGACCCGTGCGTGCTCTTCGAGGTCCGACCCGCGCCGGTCGCGCCGTGAGCGTCACTCCGCGGCGACGATCTCTTCGCGTCGGCTCTCTCGCTCGCTGACCTCGAAGACGATCTGGTCGGCGCGCCCACGGACACGAACGCGCTGACCTCGCGAGATCTCGCCCGCGAGCAGGCGCGCCGCGAGCGGAGACTCGACCAGGCGGCCGATCGTGCGCCGCATCGGCCGCGCGCCCAGGGTGGCCTCGAAGCCACCCGCCTCCGCGAGGGCCTGACACGCCGAGGGCTCGACCTCGAGCCGCACGCCACGCTCGAGCTCGAGCGTGCGCCCGAGAGCGCCGAGCATGCGCCGCGCGATCTCGACGACGTCTTCGTGAACGAGCGGCGCGAAGTAGAGCGGCTCGTCGATGCGGTTCCAGAGCTCCGGAGGAACCGCGCGGCGTGCGGCCTCGAGCACCCGGACCTCGCGCTCGTCGGTGTCGCCGCGCGCGCTCGTGGGCGCGTCGGACGAGTCGAAGCCGATGCTTCGCGTCGGACGCTGCATGGCGGCCGCGGCGCCGAGGTTCGACGTCATGACGATCACGGTGTTGGTGAAGTCGATCGTGCGTCCTCGTCCGTCGGTGAGACGGCCCTCGTCGAGCAGAGGCAGGAGCGCGAGCAGGACGTCCGGGTGTGCCTTCTCGATCTCGTCGAGGAGGACCAGCTGGTAGGGGCGGCGTCGAACGGCCTCGGTGAGCTGGCCGCCCGCCTCGTGCCCCACGTAGCCGGGGGGAGCGCCGAAGAGCCGCGCCACCGCGTGGCTCTCGCTCATCTCGCTCATGTCGAAGCGCGTCATCGCGCCGGGGGCGAAGAGCAGATCCGCGATCGCCTTGGCGGTCTCCGTCTTGCCCACGCCGGTCGAGCCGAGGAGCAGGAACGTCGCGAGCGGGCGGCGACCGCGGAATCCGGCCGCGCCCTTGCGAAGCGCGTCGGCGATCCGCGCCAGGGCCTTCTTCTGGCCGACCACGCGCTCGGCCAGCTGCGACTCGAGCGCGAGCAATCGCTCGCCGTCGCGGAGGAGGAGGCGATCGACCGGCACGTGCGCTTCGTCTGCGATGACGCGCGCGACGTCCGCGGCCGTCACCTCGCCTGCACCCAGACGGCGCGCGCGCGCACCGGCGAGGTCGAGCACGCCGATCGCCTTGTCGGGCAGGCAGCGCTCCGGAAGGAATCGAACCGAGAGCTCCACCGCTGCGCGCACGGCCGCAGGCTCGTAGCGCGTGGCGTGATGGGCCTCGTAGCGCGGCAGCAGACCGGCGAGGATGCGCTCGGTCGCCTCGGCGCTCGGCTCGCCGACGTTGACGAGGCTGAAGCGGCGCGCGAACGCGGGATCGCGATCGAAGTGCTTGCGGATCTCGGCCTCGGTGCTCGCGCCGATGCACGCGAGCTCCCCACGTGCGAGGGCGCCCTTGAGCTCGCTCGCGAGATCGTCGGGCCCCGCGGGCTCGCCGACGATCGCGTGGATCTCGTCGAGGAAGAGGAGCACACGGCCCTCGGCCCGCGCGACCTCTTCACGCAGCTTCTTCAGCTTGTCCGCGAGCGCGCCGCGCACGCCGGTCCCGCTCGCGAGCGCGCCGGCGGTGACCTCGATGACGATGCGGTCCGCGAGCGCACCGAGCGCGAGGTCCGCCGAGCCCGTGCCCGCGTGGACGATCGCACGCGCCAGGCCCTCGACGATCGCGGTCTTGCCGACCCCCGGCGGTCCGACGAGGAGGGGGTTGTTGCCGCGTCGGCGCGAGAGCACGTCGAGCAGCTGCTCGAGCTCGCGGTCGCGTCCGAGCACGGGATCGATCTCCCCGCGCTCCGCGAGCGCACAGAGGTTGCGGCCGAGGCTCGCGAGGATCGGGAAGCGCTCGCGATCGAGCTCCCAGCGCGAGGCGGCCGCGCTCGATGGCGCGGCGTTCGCGGCGGGCGCGCTCGCGACCGGTGTCGAGGGGCTCGAGAGGACCGCCGAGGGGCTCGGTGGTGGAACCGAAGGGATCTCTCGCGCGATGCGTCGGTTGCGGGGCGGCGCGACGATCTTCGGGCTCGCGCCGAGGCGTGCCTCGAGGCGCGGATCGCGCGCGGGAAGGAACGTGCGCGTGGGGCGCGCCGGCGGAGGCTCGCTCGATCGCGCGGGGGCGATCTCGCCAGGGGCGATGCGCAGCATGAGCTCCTGCTGGATCCGGACGATCGATACGCCCAGGCGCTCGAAGCACTGGGCCGCCGCCGAGCGGGGGTCCGAGCAGATCGCGAGCAGGAGGTGTGCAGGTCGCACGACCGGCAGCCCCGTCGTGTCGTGCCGCTGCGCGAGCTGGAGCGCGCGCTCGCTCGCGCGCTCGAGGACGAGGTCGGGCTCGTCGCCCGCCATCTTGAGCGCTCCGACGAGGCCGACCTCCATGACCCCCGCCGCGCGGAGCGCCTCGCCCGCGTCGGGATCGTTCTGGAGCATCTCGAGCACGCAGTGCGCCGTGGTGGGGCGCTGTCCTCGACGTTGTGCTTGCTTGCGCGAGGCAGCGAGCAGGCCGTGGAGCGCGGCGTTGGACAGCGAGCCCTTCGTCATGGCCCGGGAGTACGGGACGCGAGCGGTGCTGGACAACTTTTCAGCGTGTGCGCCGACGCGTCCGGACGGCGCTGCGCGGTGGTGGCGCGGAGGGCCTCGCAGATCTCCCGTGAATCAGGCGGCCCCGAGCCCCGTCGACGCTCGCCGCCAAGGTCGCTACCATCGCTCGCTCGCACGCTCGGAGGAATCGATGTCGTCTCGCTCGCGCTTCTCTCTCCTCGGTCCCGCCGCGATCCTGGCGCTGGGGCTCGGCCTCGTGGCGCTCACGGCGCTCGCGCCGTCGCTTCCGGCCGTCGACGCACAGCGCGGCGGTCTGCGCGCGACCGTCTACATCACGCAGGCGGCGATCCCGCGGAACCTCTCCGAGCGCGCGCTGCTCGGCTTCGCGCGCGGTCACCAGGCGCGCCAGATGCGCGAGACCACCGACACCCCGCTTCCCCAGCGCCGCTGGCTCGGGAACATGGTCATCCAGTTCTCGGCGCCGATCGACGACCTCGAGTACCACGCGCTCTACTACGACGTGACCGACGGCGCGCGGAACTTCATCGATGACATGGCGATCAACGTGCACGACCGCTCGCAGCGCACGTTCGTGCAGCGCATCACGCTGCCGCGTCCCCGCTTCCGCCCGAACCGTCAGCTCGAGATGGTCGTGACGGTGCGTCGCGCCGAGGTGGGTCGCGCGCGCTTCAACATCCTCGGCGAGGAAGAGCAGCGCAGCGGCGTCGTGACGTTCTCCGACGAGGACACGCGCGTCCGAGACTGACGCTCCGGGCCCTGCGCCCACGTTCTGGACCGCGGCGTCGATCACCGAGCGTGATCGGCGCCGTGTGCGTTTCGGGGGCGCGTGCGTCGCGAGGGTTGACGGCGCGCTCGCGGAACGGCACTCCTCGTCCGCGTGACCGACGAGCTCGACATCCAGACCTTCCTCGCCGAGGCGCGGCAGGGGAAGTGGCGCCCGGTGAACGTGCTCGTCGGCGCCGAGACGCTGCTCATCGAGCGCGCCGCGCGGTACCTCAAGAAGGCCAGCGTCGGTGACGACGGCGTGCGCGGCTTCAACGACGATCTCTTCCACGGCCAGGGCCTCGTGGGCGCGAAGGTCGCGGCGGCCGCTCGCACGCTGCCGATGATGGCCAAGAGTCGCTACGTGCTCGTGCGCGATCTCGAGGCGGTGGCGGCCTCCGAGCTCGACGTGCTGGCCGAGTACCTCGCCAAGCCCTCGCCCAGCACCTGCCTCGTGCTGACGGGCGACAAGCTGCTCGGCACCACCAAGCTCGCCAAGGCCGCCAAGTCCCTGGCGAACAAGGGCGAGGGCGCGTTCCTCTCGGTCGAGCCGCTGAAGGGCCCGCTCCTCGAGCGCTTCGTCCTCGGCGAGGTGAAGCGGCGGCGCTGCACGATCGACCACGACGCGCAGGCGCTGCTCGTCGATGCGGTGGGCAACGACCTCGCGGCGATGGAGGACGCGATCGAGCGACTCTCGCTCTTCGTCGGTGGCGACAAGGGCGGGCAGATCAACCGACACGCGGTGGAGGAGGTCGTCCAGCGCGTGCGCGTCGACACGGTGTGGAAGCTCGTCGATTCCATCGCGCTCAAGCGGCAGAAGAACGCGATGGAGGCCGTGGGCTCTCTGCTCGCCGATCGCGAGCAGCCGCTCGGCATCCTGGGCCAGATCGCACGGCAGCTCCGCATCGTGTCGCGCATGAAGGATGCGCTCGACGAGGGCCTCAGGCCCGACGACGCGGTCAAGCGCGCGGGCGCGCCGCCGTTCAAGGCGCGCGATCTCTCGGAGTCCGCGCGCAAGTTCTCGCATGCAGATCTACGGCGCGCCTTCCGCGTGCTCGCCGAGACGGATCAGGCGCTCAAGGGGAGCAAGCGCGACCCGGAGACCGTGCTCGAGGAGAGCGTGCTCGCGCTCACCCGCTGAGATCTCTCGTCAACCGCGCGCCTCGAGCCAGAGCCACGCGGCGAACGCGAGGATCGCGAGGACGATGGACGCGCCGCCTCGCCAACGCGCGGGCACGCGGTCGGTCGTGGGGCGCGCGCGCATGGCGGGCGCCACGATGGCGCCGAGGGTGACGACGCCGAGCGCGGTGCCGATGGCGCTCGCGAGGAGGGCGGCGGTCTCCGCGCCCTCGAGGCCGTAGCGCGCGACCCTCGTGGCGTGTCCCGTCGCGAGGGGAGCGAAGGCGACGAGGGCGACGGCCGAGATCGCGGTCGCGCCCACGAGCGCACGACGGAGCGCGCGTGGCCAGCGCGGCTCGGCGATGCGCGCCGAGGCGGGCAGCGGGAAGGCTCGTGCGCGCCGACGCGGTGTGTGCGAGGCGCTCAGCTGGGCGTTCGCGGCGAGGTACGCCGCCGCCGCGAGCACGACGAGCGCGACGTGCATCGGGCCGAGCACCTCCCGGCTCGTGAGCTCCCCGCGAGTCGCGAGCGAGGCGACCACCGCGAGCGGCGCCCCGCCCAGAAGGACAGCCTCGGCGAGGCGACGTGCCCAGGCCTCGGCGCGGTGGTGGGCGACCTCGTCGAGCACGAGACCCACGAGCACGGTCACCGGCAAGAGCACCGCGAACAGACCTCCCATAAGGCCACCGATCCCAAGCTCCAGCATGGGAAGGAGCGTCGCGAGCACCCAGAGCCAGAGCGCGGTCCCCGCGACCCAGAGCCGCGCGCGGCGGCGCGTGCCCGGCGGCAGCCTCGCGGTACCCGGCTCGGTCTCGTCGTCCACGCCCCGAGGGTACACCTCACCGCACTCTCAACGAGGATGCGCCGAGCCGCCGACCTCCGTTATCATTCGGCCCCGTGTTCCAGTGCCCGCACTGCGGAACGGCCGTCAACGAGCGCGATCGGTTCTGCGCCTCGTGCGGCACGAGCCTCGAGCGAGAGGATCCCTCCTCGCCCGGTGATCCGCTGATCGGTCGCACCGTCGGCGGGACCTACGTCATCCAGGAGCTCGTCGGCGTCGGTGGCATGGGGCGCGTGTACCGCGGCGTGCAGACCACCCTCGGTCGCACCGTCGCGGTGAAGGTCATCCACCCGAACCTGCTCAGCGACGAGCAGACCGTCGCTCGCTTCTACAACGAGGCGCGCGCCGCGAGCCGCCTCAACCACCCGGACTCGGTCGGCGTCATCGACTTCGGCCGGAGCGACGACGGGATCCTCTATCTCGTGATGGAGTTCCTCTCGGGCAAGGACCTCGCCACGGTCAACGCCGAGGAGGGGCCGCTTCCGTTCAAGCGCATCGTGCGCGTGCTGCGCCGCGTGGCGAGCGCGCTCGGCGAAGCGCACGCGCTCGGCGTGGTCCATCGAGACCTCAAGCCCGAGAACGTGATCGTGCAGCGCTCGCGGCGCGGTGACGACGCCGTGAAGGTCGTGGACTTCGGCCTCGCGACCATCACGGGGCCACAGAAGACCTCGATCACCACGCCCGGTCTCGTCTGCGGCACGCCCGACTACATGAGCCCGGAGCAGGGCCGCGGCGACCCGCTCGACGGCCGCACGGATCTCTACTCGATGGGCGTGCTCCTCTTCGAGCTGCTCACCGACCGGCTCCCGTACATCGACGACACGCCGACCAAGGTGGTGCTGCGTCACATCAACGATCCGATCCCCGATCCGCGTCTGATCGCCCCCGCGCGCGGCGTGCCGGACATCCTGGCCGACATCGCGATCAAGGCGCTCCAGAAGAACGCCAAGGATCGCTACCAGACCGCCGACGAGCTCGACGAGGCGCTGCGGCAGGCCGAGCAAGCGCTCGAGTCGGCCGACGTCGCGACCGTCCGCTGTGGATCGTGCGGCACCAGCAACACGCGGACCTCGCGCTTCTGCAACGCGTGCGGCGCGAAGCTCGAGGCGTCCGGGCCCGCTGCGGCGGCACGCGTCGGAGGTGCCACGGCGTCCGGTCGCGGATCGCTCGTGCCGCAGCAGCGCACCACGACCGCGCCGCCGCTCTCGCGCACGCCGCTCATCGGTCGCGATGTGGAGCTCGAGCGCTTGCTCGAGGCTCGCACCGCCGCGTCGTCGCGCTCGATGTGGGTGCGACTCGTCGGCGAGCCGGGTGTCGGCAAGTCGCGCATCCTCTCCGAGCTCGCGTCGCGCGCCGATGCCGCTGCGGACTTCGTCGTCTCGGCCGGTCCGCATCCGAGCCTCGCGCCCGTGCCGTACTGGGCGATCCGCAAGCTCGTGTGCGCCCTCTTCGATGCACCGATCGAGCGCCTCTCGGAGCTCGTGCAGCTCGGTGTGATCGAGTCGCCCATGGCGCGTGCCGGCGTCCAGGAGCTGAGCGACCCACGAGGCGTTCCGGGCCTGCCGGGGCGCTCGCGGGCCGCTGCGGTGGGCGCGCTCCTCGCGGTCGCGGTGCGCGTCGCGGCGCAGCGGAGCGCGAGTGGGATCATCGTTCTCCTCGTCGACGACACGCACCGCTGCTGTGCGCTCACGGAGGTCGCCCTCCGCGAGATAGTCGGCGACCCGGACCTCACGGGCTTGCTCCTCGTCAGCGCGACCGTGCCCGGCCACAAGTCGCCCACCGTCGCGAGCCAGGCGACGATGCACCTGCGCGGGCTCAGCCCGGAGGAGGGCACCGCGATGTTGAGCGGCGGGCCGGCGCCGCAGCCCCAGGCCGTGTCGCGCGATGCGGCGACGCCGGCCTCGATGCGGCTCTATCTCCCGCTCTACGTGGAGCAGCTCGCGGCCCTGGGCTTCACCAGCCTCGAGGAGTCGGCTGCCATGCCGGAGCGTCTCGCCGACGCCGTGGTGGCGCGCATCTCGCGGCTCGAGCTCGGGGCGCGTCGCGTGCTCCAGACGCTCACCGTGCTGGGCGAGCGTGCCTCGCTCGAGGCGCTCCGAAGCCTCGTGCCCGCCGCCGATCTCGCGCCGCTCGAGACGCTCATGCGCATGGGCCTCGTGAAGATGATCGAGGGCGAGATCGCCGTCGCCCACCCGTTCCTCCGCGAGCTCGTCGAGGCGTCGATCCCGGCCGAGGCCCGCAAAGAGCTCCACGGGCGCGCGCTCGCCGCCGAGTCGGCCGCGCACGCGCCGCTCGAGGTGCGCGCCGAGCACGCCTACCGCGCGGGCGAGCCGATGAGCGCGATCCTCATCCTCGAGCGCATGGGCGATCAGGCGCTCGAGCGCGGAGATCCCGCGACCGCGACGCTCGCGTACCGACGCGGTCTCGAGGTGGCGAGGCGCGAGAGCATCCATGCCGGCGACACCTCGCTCGATCCCGCGGTGGTCACGCTGTCGCGCAAGCTCAGCGAGGCGCTCGATCGCGCCGGCGATCACGCAGGTGCCGACGGAGTCCTCCGCGAGGCGATGGAGCTCGTGGGCCCGAGCAGCCGCGAGCGTGGCCGGATGCTGCTCCAGCTGGGGCGCGTCGCCGTGCATCGCGATCGCGGGCGCGAGGCGGCGCGGCTCTTCGGCCAGTCGATCGAGATCCTCCAGCGCACCAAGGACACGCGCTACGAAGCCGAGGCCCAGCTCGAGCTCGGTCGGCTGCGCCGTGACGCGCGTGAGCTCGATGCCGCCGTCGCTCCGCTCGAGCGGGCGATCGACCTCTTCGAGAAGCTCGAAGACGGTGCGGACGCGGTGCTGGCGCAGACCGCCCTCGAGGCAGCGGAGACCGCGGTGCGGCGCGGCGATCTCGAGGCGGCCGGTGGCCACCTCCTCGTCGCGCTCGGTCGCGCTCGCTCGATCGGCTCCGGGGCGCTGCTCGCGCGGGTCTCCGCGGCACGAGGGCGGCTCCAGCGTCGCTCGGGGAACCAGGACGCGGCCGAGCGCCTCTTCGGCGAGGCGCGGGTGCTCGCCCAGGAAGCGGGCGACGCCGACCCGATGCTCGAAGCGGGCGAGTAGCCCTGGCGTGGGGTGTCTCTCCCCGCTTGCGGGCGTTGCCACGCGTGAGTGACCTCACGGATCGTGCGGGGGATGACAGGCGGGCGCCCGCGGCGCGTCACTCCGCTTACGTCACGTCGGCGTCGCGTTCCCCGGTCGCAACGTCGGCGTTCGGCGTCTTCGACGATCTGCCGCGTGGATCGGCCTCCCGCGACGGAGCGGGCCGGGCTACCGTCGCTCGTGGGGCTCACGCGGTCCGTGGGCCCTTTGTGCATCGAACTTGCAGACGGCGCGCGCCCAGCGCCGTGGGTCGGCCACGTGCCTCGGGAGTCCTTGCAGTCATGACAACCTCGCCCCTCTCGCTCGTGCGTTCCGGTCTGGCCACCGGAGCCACGAGCCGTCTCGCGTTCGTTGCTTCAGCCGCTCTCTCGCTCGCGCTCGGAGCATCGGCCTGTGCGGCCGATCCCCTCGGGTACGTCGAGGAGCCCATCGTCGGTGGCACCCGCGGTGGAAACCCCTCGGTCCTCTGGCTCTACGACACGAGCGCTGGCGGCATGTGCACCGCGTCGCTCATCGCGCCGCGCGTGGTGCTCACCGCCAAGCACTGCGTGCAGCACTCGGGCGCCTCGGGCCCGACGAGCGCGAGCAGCCTGATCGTCGGCACCGGCGACAACGTCGGTCGCGGCGCCACGTACCGCGTCCTCAGCGTCTACACGACGCCCGGCACCTGGACCGAGGGCGGTCGTACGGGGCTGAGCGGCGCGCTCGTCGGCGTCGACGTCGCGGTCCTCGTGCTCTCGAGCGAGGTCTCGGGCGTCGAGCCGCTGCCGCTGATGCGCACGAGCCCGCGCAGGCTCGCAGGCCAGAGCTTCACGGCCGTCGGGTTCGGGCAGATCCCGAGCGGCAGCGCCGGCACGAAGTACACGGTGACCGGTCGCGTGCAGAGCACCGACTCGAGCCTCATCTACGTCGGCGCGGTCACCTGCCAGGGCGACTCGGGCGGTCCGATGATCACGGAGGCGGGCGAGATCGCCGGTGTCGTGTCGTTCGGCACGGGCTCGTGCGGCTCGGGCTATGGCGCCTACAACCAGATCTTCCCGTTCTTCGACATGATCGACATGGCCCTCGAGGAGGGCGGGACCTGCATCGCGAGCGGTGCCGAGGTCTGCGACGGTCGCGACAACGACTGCAACGACATGGTCGACGAGACGTGCACGCCGCGCGGCGAGCCCTGCGCGACCGACGACGAGTGCGTCGGCAACCAGTGTCGCGACACGATCGCCGGCCGCCTCTGCGCGGCGAGCTGCGACGCGCGCAACCCGCTCGTGGGCTGCGAGGAAGGCTTCTACTGCGCGGGCCTGCCCGGCCAGTGCGAGGGCTCGTGCGTGCCGATCGCGACCGCGATGGAGAACCGCGCGACGGGCGCCGACTGCACGGACAACCTCCAGTGCGCCTCGCTCTTCTGCACGGATCCGGGCGACGGCCGCCGTCGCTGCTTGCAGCCGTGTGAGGCGGACACCGCCGCGTGCCTCGCGGGCGAGGTCTGCGCGAACGTGCTCGGTGCGTGTGGCGCCTGCATCGACGAGGCGCTCGTCGCCGGCTCGCACAACCTCGGTGAGCCCTGCGTCGACGGTGCGGGGTGCTCCACGGGCATGTGCTTCACGGACGAGTTCCCCGGTCGCCCGGCGCGCTCGTACTGCACGCGCACGTGCACGACGGACACCGACTGCGGTGACCGCTTCCACTGCCGCACGAGCGACACTGGTGGCGTGTGCGTCTCGGGGCCGCGCAGCGCCCAGGGCGATCCGTGTGCGGGCAACGACGACTGCGTCGACGGCACCGTCTGTGCCGCGCGCGGCGAGCAGCGCTGGTGCGCAGGCATCTGCGGCGACGGCTTCGAGGCGTGCCGCGACGGCTTCACCTGCGTGAACGTCGGCGCGGCGAGCGTCTGCGTGCCGGATGCCGGCATCGCGGGTGACGACTGCGGCGTCTCGGAGGACTGCATCTCGGGCGTCTGCGCGGTCGATGCGACCGGCGGCGCATGCACGCGGACGTGTGGTCCGGACGCGCCCTGCCCGACGGGCCTCGAGTGCCGCCGCACGGCGGACGGAATCACGGCCGTCTGTGTGTGGCCGACCGCCGCGCCGCCTCCGCCTCCTTCGGGTGGATGCTCGGTCGCGGGCCCCGAGGCTTCGCGCGCCGGTCGCGCCGACGCGCTCGCGCTCGCGGGTCTCACGCTGCTCGGTGTCCTCATCCGCCGCCGTCGCGGAGGCGCGAAGTGAAGGGCCTCGGCTTCGCGGCTCGCGCGGGACTCGGCGCGCTCCTGACGCTCGGTCTCGGAGCGAGCGCCCTCGGCTGCGCGGCGACCCCGGCGGACTCCGCCGAAGAGGCGATCGTCGGCGGCACGCGCGAGACGGGCTTTCCCGCCGTCTACTTCATGTACCGACTCGATGGCGCCGCGTGCACCGCGGCGTTGATCTCGCCGCGCGTCGTGCTCACGGCGCGCCACTGCGTCGTGAACGGCAGCGGCACGGGCACGGCGCCGGCGAGCTACTTCCGCCTCTACCGCGGCACCGATCAGCGCTCGTTCACGGCCGAGTACCGCGTCTCGCGCGTCGAGATCATCCCTGGCTCGAGCGACGACATCGGTGATGGGCGTGCGCAGGACGTCGCCCTGCTCGTGCTCAGTGCGCCCGCGGCCGAGACACCGTACGAGATCGCGCGCGACCGCACGCCCGGCGCCATCGTCGGCATGACGAGCACGGCCGTCGGCTTCGGCCAGACGCCCTCCGGCAACTCGGGCGTGAAGTACCGCGTCGCCACCACCGTGACGGACGTCTACTCGGGCCTTCTCTTCGTCGACCCCACGGTCTGCTCGGGTGACTCGGGCGGTCCGCTCATCGGCCCCGACAACCGCGTCTACGGCGTCGCGTCGTTCATCTACAGCCCCGACATGAGGAGCGAGCCGCGCTGCGGCACCGCGCCGGGCGCGTACAACGAGATCTACCGCCACATCGACTGGATCAACGGCGTGATCGAGTCCGTCGGCGACGCGTGCTTCCCGGAGGCGGAGGTCTGCGACGGTCTCGACAACGACTGCAACGAGATGGTCGACGAGACCTGCAGCGCGCTCGGTGAGCCGTGCACGGATGGCTCCGAGTGCGTGGGCGGCCTCTGCGCCGCGACGCCCGCCGGCGCGGTCTGCTCGCAGGCGTGCGATCCGATGCGCCCCGGCTTCGGCTGCCCGCCGAGCTTCTACTGCGCGTCGGAGCCTGGCTTCTGTGACGGCTTCTGCGTGCCCGGCGCGCTCGGCCTCATGCCCCTCGAGACCGCGTGCTCGGCCGACACCGAGTGCGCGAGCGGCCTGTGTCGCGATCCCGGCGACGGCCTGCGCCGCTGCCTCGATCCCTGCCGCGGCGACCGTGGCGATTGCCTCGACGGCAACGTGTGTGTCGCGGCGGACGGTGCGTGCTCGGTCTGCATCGACGCGAGCCGCTTCGGCAGCCCGCGCGGTCTCGGCGAGATCTGCAGCGACGACACGCAGTGCCGCTCCGGCCTCTGCGTGGTGCGCGCGGGGATCGGCGAGTGCTCGACGCCGTGCGGCGCGGGCGACTCGTGCGGCGAGGGCTTCTCGTGCACCGACGGCAACTGTCTGCTCGATCGCGAGCAGCCGGTGGGCGGCCCGTGTCTGACCAGCGCGGACTGCGCGCGCGGCGCGGTGTGCGCGGCCCAGGGTGATCGACGCTGGTGCACGGCCACGTGCTCGGCGGACGCGCCCTGCCCACTCGGCTTCTCGTGCGTCGACGTCGGCTCGATGATCTGCGCGCCGGCTGGTGGGCTCACTGGCGAGGCGTGCTCGATCGACATGGAGTGCTCGACGGGCATGTGCCGCGAAGGCACCTGCACCGCACCGTGCTCGTCCGACAACCGCTGCGGTCCGGGCTTCCTCTGCGAGGCGCTCGCCGACGGATCGCGCGCGTGCTTCGCGCCGCCGCCCGTGGCGCCGCCCGGCTCGGGTGGCTGCGCGGCCGTGCCCTCGGATCGCACGGGCGATGCGGCGGGCTGGGCGATGGCCGCGCTCGCGCTCGGTGTGGTCGTCGCTCGCCGCCGTCGCCGCTGATTGCCAGCGCACGAGACGAGGCGTCCGGGTCGCAGCTCGCGGCCCGGACGCGTTTCGTCTCGATGCGCTTCGTTCAGCTCGGGGCGAGCGGGAGCCTCCACACGAAGCTGCCATCGCGCGTGCAGGCGACGCGCACGAGCAGCTCGTCCGCGCGCCGCAGGATCACGGGCACCCGCACCACGGGGAAGGGCACGTCCGGCGAGAGATCGCAGGCGAAGAGCCGGTCGGCGCCATACCGCACCTCGACCCAGGCGATGTGGTGATCCCGCCGCTGCTCGTGCATCGGCTCGCCCACCCTCACCACCAGATCGAACGATCGTCCGATCCGCGGTCTCGCGGGCAGCGCGACCACTGGCAGGTGCGTGCGCTCGAGCCCCGTCGCCTCGTTCGTGAGCTCCCGCGGCGTCGCCAGCTCGAGCGCGCGACAGCCACCTTCCTGCGCCGACGCGGGCGTGACCAGCGCGCTCGCGCCTGCTGCGACCGTCGCACCGAGCGAGCCGACGAAGAGGCGTCGCCCGGCCTTCACAGACCGCGCCCCGTCCACGGGATGACGAGCGTCTCGCAGGGCCCGCCGTCGATGCGCATCCCGTCCATCTCGCCCATCGGGACGCGCTCGCTCACGCGGCTCTCGAAGGCGACGGGGCCCTCCACGAAGCCGAGCATCTCGCACATCTCCTGATCGCCGATGCCGTAGCCGACGTTCTCGGACGTGGGGTTCTCGAACTCGCAGCCGAAGCGGAGCGTCTCGACGTCCGACAGATCGATCGGCGGATCGTAGAGCCGGCCGCGCGCCTCGCCGTTGAAGCCGTGGACGTCCAGGAGCGACTCGCCGTCGCGCGCGCCGCCGACGGCCTCGAGGAACACCCGCGTCCCGAGCGCGTGTGTGTGCGGCAGCGAGTAGTGAAGGCGCAGCGTGTACGGCTCGCCGCCGAGCTGCGTGTCGATCTCGCTGCCGATCGGGCACTCCGCGACGTAGCGAACGCGGCCGCGCGCCGGGATGTCGAGCGGGTGGTACTCGATGTGGAACGGCGTCAGCGCCGCGGTGACCTGCGACCGCGGCACCGTGTAGATCGTCAGCGCCGCGTGACCGCGGGCGGCCGAGGTCGTCGTGTTGAGGACGTGGATGTCGCTGATGATGCGGGCGTGCGGAGGGATCCGGATCGCCGCGCCCGGTGCGAACGCCTGCACCTCGTGTGCGGCCTGCGTGGACTGGGCGTACAGCACGCCGCCCGCGATCGCTCCGCTGAGCTGGTCGTAGCCGCGCTCCTCGCACGGCCAGACGCCGTCGGGCCCATCGAAGCGGCTGTCCGGCGCGAAGATCCAGTTCGAGTGGTGCGAGAGCTCGTCCTGCTCGAGCTCGACGGCCGTCACCCACAGCTCTTCTTCGTTGTGGAGGGTCCAGCTCCGGCAGAGGCCCGAGATCTCTTGCCCCGGCGTGGTCGCGTTCTCGGGAAAGTCGTGCCGGAGCGGGGTACCGGGCAAGGGCTCGCAGGTGCCCGTCGCGGGCGCGACGCGGGTGCCCGCACCGCAGGCCAGGCACTGCGCCGTCCCCGCCACCACCGTGCATGCCTCCTGCGTCACGACGCAATCGGCGATCGCCGCGGGATCGCAGGTGGGAGCCGCCGCCGGGGCGCAGGAGAGGGACGCGAGGGGCAGGAGGGCGAACGTCGCCGGGGGAGTCGCACGCGCATTCGGCCAGGGTATCACGCGGCCCGCGGGCGCTCGGGCCGGGGGAAGGTCGTGCTCGCCGACACCGTACGCTGCTCTGGCTGCGTCACACGAGAGGCCGGGAACTTTTTCGGCGGCCCCGTGTCCAAGGCCCCACGCGCTCGCGTGTCCCTCAGACCCGCCCACCGACTCGGAGGTCGTTCGCGATGGAGATGAAGCTGAACCTCGGGATCCTGTGCTTGCTCGGCGCCGTCTGGGCATCGCTGACGATCACCGAGGAGTCGGCTGCGCTCGACCCGCGCCTCGACTCGACCCGCGAGCTCACGGAGCTCGAGGACCGCTGGGCGACCCACCGCGACGACCCGGCGCTCGCCGAAGCGCTCGCGGACGCGTACCTCCGCCTCGATCGGCCCGAGCTGGCCGTCGCCGCGCTCATGTCCGCCGACGACGAGGTGCTCACCGATCCTGCCGTCGCGCATCGCCTCGCTCGTGGCTACGAGCGAACCGGCCGGCTCGAGGACGCGCTCTCCACCGCGCGCCTCGCGCTCGCACGTTGTGCCCGCTCCCTCGGTGTCGAGGGCTCGTCCGAGGCGACGCCCGTGCCCGAGCACGGCTGCTCCGAGCGCACGTACGCCGCGCTCGACGTGCACCAGGCGGCGCTCGCTCGCATGCACGCCTGGGGTGTGACCGACCCGCGCACCGATGCCCGCGCCGACCGCGCCTACGGCATGGCGGTGCGTGCGGCGCGTCTCGTCAGCGCGTCGGCGGAGTGATCGGCGCCTCGGTCGCCCGGCGCTCGCGCTCTTGCGTGTGCACCACGAGGCCGACGCCGAGCGCGACGAGGACGCCCGCGATGCCCAGGCGTGCCGACGGTTCCTCTCCGAGGATCCACCACGCCAGACACGCTGCGACGATCGGCTGGACGAAGATGTACGTCGCGACGAGCGAGGGCCTCGCGAAGCGAAGCGCCCACGCGTTCGCGAGGTACGTGAAGACGGTCGCGACGAGCACGACGTAGAGCACGAGCGCCCAGCTCGAGGCCGAGAGCCGGGGGCCGTCGCGCAAGAGCGCCGGGCCGCCGAGCGGCAGGCAGAAGAGCGCGCCGCACGTGAAGCCCCACGCGACCACGGGCAGGCTGCCGTGCCTCGTGGCGTATCGGCGAATCAGGACGAGGTACGTCGCGTAGAGCAGCGAGTTCACGGTGACGAGGAGGTCGCCGAGCCAGGCCAGCTCCCCCGCGCGCGAGCTCGCCGCGAGCGCGTCGGGCAGCACGAGCGTGACCACGCCCACGATCGCGATCCCGATGCCACCGAGCACGCCACCTCGTGGCGCCTCGCCGATCCCCGCGCGCGGAGCGAGGGCGTGGGCGACGATCGCCACGAGCGCGGTGAAGATCGGGATCGTGGCGACGAGCAGCGTCGCGTGCGTCGCGGTCGTGTAGCGCAGGCCCGTGAGGAAGAGGGCCTGGTTGCCGAAGATGCCCATCGCCGCGCACCCCGCGATCGCGAGCCGATCGCGCCACGTCATCGGCGCCGCGCGCGAAGGCTGCGCGCGGTCGAGCGCGACGAGCACGACGCCCGCGCCCGCGAGGCGAACGAGCGCGAGCGCGAGCGGATCGAGGTCGCGCACGAGGATGCGCCCCGCCACGGACAGCGAGGCGAAGGCGAGCTGGACACCGAAGAGCGCGAGGTGCACGCGAGACATCGGCGGTGCCGCGCCCTCGGGCGGGCTCACGCTCGTCGCCCCAGCCGCGCGATCTCGCGCCTCGAGCCGCGCAGCGGCAACGCGTAGCGCACGCTCGCGTTCACCGCGTGGCCATCGGGCACGGCCTCTGTCGCGAGCAGGACGAGCGTCGCCGGTGCGAGCGCGAGGCCCACGTCGGCCCACACCTTCGGCTCGAACGTGGCGCGCGCGCACGAGACGTCGAAGGACGGCGTCGCTGCCGCGACGTGGGGTGGGAGCGCTGGCTTCTTGGGCTCGACGCGACCCTCGTGCGCCCGCACGCGCGGCGCGAGCCCGAGCGTGCCGATCACGGTTCGGAGGAAGGCGACGCGCTTGCCCTTGGGCTCGAGCAACGAGACCTCGAGGTCCTCGCGCAGGATGGCCAAGGCCAGCGCCGGGCCTCCCGCGCCGCTGCCCACGTCGAGCAGGCGCTCGCCTTCGTGGACGAGCTCGTGGCGCGCGAGCACGAGCGCGTCGCCGACGAGGATCTCCGCGATCTCGTCGGGCCCGGCGGCCGCGGTGAGATCGAGGTGCTGGTTCCACTCGGACGCGAGCCGCGCGAAGCGCGCGGTGCGCCGGCGGAGCTCGGGCCAGCGTGCCTCGCTCGCGGGGGGCCGGCCCAGCGCGTCGGCCAGGCGCTCGATCGCATGCTCGAACGGGTCGGTCACGGCGCCCGACTCTGACCGGCGGTCCGCGACACGCAACGCCCTCACGCGGATCTCACGCGGGCCCGACGCGAGGGAGACCCCGCGCACCGCGCGCGTAGGACGTCGCCATGCGCCCCTTCCAGCGTCGGTTCGCCGCAACCTGCCTGATCTTCGCCGGGTGTGCGTGCGAGAGCGCCGTCGAGACCGACGGAGGCGCGACGCTGCCAGATGCCGCCGTCGTGCCCGATGCGCCGAGCCTCGATGCGTCGAGGCCCGACGATGCGCCCTCGCGCGACGCGTCGGCCCTCGACGTGGCCGTCGAGCCCGATGCGTTCGTCGAACCCGACGCGGTGTCGCTCGACGCAGCGCGCGATCCCGATGCGGGCTGCCCCGACTGTCGCGGGCTCTACGCCGTCGGGGCGGCGATTCGTGTGTGTGACGGGCTCTCCGCCGATCCGAACGTGTTTCCGGGAGCGCCGGAGATCGTCGGCGGCGCGGGCACGTTCGCGATCACCTGCGTGCCCACGACCACCGCCTCGGCGGCCGACGACACGGCGTGGCGCGTGGATCTGGTCGACGCTTCCACCCTGACCCGCCGCTCCGTACCGCTCAGCACCCTCGTGGTCGGTCCGACCTTCGTGCAGGACGCGCGTGTGATCTTCGCGGGCGGCCGCTTCGTCACTGCCGCCGAGCGGGACTGCGAGCCCTCCGTGCACCTCTATCGCGGCTGCACCGCCGTCCACTCGTTTCTCCCCGACGGGAGCGATCTCGGTGCGTGGCCCTTCCTCGAGGAGCCCGCGGGGGCGAGCTTCGCGCGGGCGATCTCGCCGCTCGGCGCGGGGCTGCTCGTGGTGCGGCGGGACGCGTCGGCGAGCGACCGCGCGTGGGCGCTCGCGGAGGCGCCGATGGTCACCGAGCTCTCGCGGCCGCCTGGCGATGGGGGCATGCGCTCTCCCATCGGGCTCGAGATCTTCGAGACCGAAGGCGGCTTCGTGCGCTTCGCGGTCTCGGACGCGGGGCTCTCCTTCACGCGCTTCTCGCCGGACGCGACGGTGCTCGCCCCACCCGTGATCGTGGCCACCTCGATCTCCTTCGTCCGCGCCAGGGTCGGCCTCGAGGTCCTGCGCGATGGCGACACGTACCTCGCCTCGTTCAGCGATGGCGGCGAGGGCATCGTGTTGCGGCTCGACGCCGCGGGGCTCGAGGTCGGACGTGCTCGCTTCTCGCTGCCCACCGGCTGGCCCCACGACCATGCCCTCCACGTCGCGGACGGCCTCGTGTACGTGCTGCACCCGGGTGTGGCCGGGCCCTCGCTCGAGGTCTCGGTGTTCGATCGCGATCTCGCTCCGCTGCCGGAGCGGAGCGCGCCCTTCTTCGCGACCGGTACGCTGCTCTACCCGGACGTGGCGCACGAGCCGACCACGGACACGTTCGCGGCCGTCTACCGCACGGGCGCCGGTGAGCTCGTCCTGCAGCGCTTCACCCACCGGCCCTGAACGCAGGACCCGCACGATGCCGAGGCGTGCGGAGCAGCGCGCCCAGGCCGCTCCGGCGCGAGGTCGTGGCGTCCTCCGGATGTGGGTTGGTGCTACACCAGCGGCCCGTGACCGAGACGAAGGACGAGCGCGAGCGCGCACCGCTGCCGACCGGCACCTACACCGGCATGGACGTCGCGGATCTCGCGACGATCGATCTCGAGGATCGTGGCCAGAGCGATCCGCGCGTCGCCGCGACGCTGCGTCTGATCGACGAGGCGTCGCGTCCGCGCCCGCTGCCCGAGGTGCTCTCCGCGATCTGCGCAGAGATCTCCGCGATCCTCCACGCCGAGGTCGTCAGCCTCTACCTCCGCGAGCGCGGCAAGGACGGCGGCGAGGATCTCCGCATGGCCGCGAACGTGGGCTTTCCCGCGGGCGCCGTGAACCGCGTGCGCCTGCGCGTGGGCGAGGGCATCACCGGTCACGTCGCCGAGTCGCTGCGGCCCGCGTCCGTCGTGCTCGCGCCCGAGCACCAGCGCTACAAGCACTTCCCCGAGCTGCGTGAGGAGCGCTTCCCGATCTTCCTCGCCGTGCCGCTGCTCATCGGTCACCGCGCGGAGGGCGTCGTGGTCCTGCAGCGCGCGGCGCGCGCGTTCGGGGACGACGAGATCCTGCTCGCCACCGCGCTCACCACGACGTTCGCGCTCGCGCTCGAGCGCGCCGAGGATCACCGCATCGACGTGGCGCCCGCGGAGGGTCCGCAGGCCGTGCGGCTCGAAGGGGTGGGGCTCGCGCCGGGGCGCGCGATGGGCCGCGTCGAGACGCTGCCTACCTTCGAGGGCCTGGCCGCGATCGAGCGCGCCAACGAGGGCGATCTCGCGGACGACACGAGCCCCGAGCTCGTGGCGCGTCGTCGAGAGCGCATGGGCGCCGAGCTCGACAAGCTCGTGAAGGAGCTGGCCGCCGTCCGCAAGCGCGTGGGCCCTCACCTCGCGAACGACGCGCTCGTGTCCCTCGAGTCGCTCGCGCTGATCGAGACCGACGGTCGCCTCCGCGAGGCGCTGCTCGACGAAGGCACCAAGCAGAACGTCGCCCTCGGCGTGCGCAAGGTCGCACGCGACTACGTGCAGGCCGTCTACAAGGCGAAGCGATCGGTGGCGCTGGGCCCGGCGAACGACACGCGGGCCTGGCTCGTCGAGCGCAGCGCGGAGATCGAGGAGCTCTGTCTGGTGCTCGCCGCGAGGCTCGTGGGCGATCGCGCGCCCACCGGTGGCTCGGTGCTCCTCTTGCCGGACCGCCTCACCGCCGTGCTCGCGCTCGCAGCGGCGGGGCAGCGCACCGCGGCCATCGCGATCTGCCACGAGGTCGATCTCGCACGGGGTGGTCTCGGCGTCGCCGTCGCACGCGCGGCGGGCATTCCGACCGTCGGCGACGTCGGTGGTCTCTTCGCGTGGGCGCGCCGCGGCGACGTCGTCTTGGTGGACGGTGACGAAGGCGTCGTGCGCGTTCATCCCTCGGCGTCCCAGATCGCCCAGTTCCGCTCCGGATCGCGCACATGACGTACGCGTTCGTGATCGCGCTCGCGGTCGCGCTCTTGGTGGTCGCCGCGCTCGCGCACTACGTCTTCTGGACGCGGCGTCTGGCCGTGCCGATGGAGTACGTGTCGAGCGAGCGCATCGAGACGCCCGATGGCGCGAGCTTCGAGATCTACCGCCTGCCGGGCCCCGCCTCCTCGCACCCGACACCCGTCTTGCTCGTGCACGGCGTGGGCATCGATCACCGCAACAACGACATGCTGCCGCAGGCCTCGCTCGCACGGCATCTCCGCGACGCAGGTCGAGACGTGTGGCTCCTCCGGCTGCGGAGCGGCGGCATGTCGCGCGTCTTCAAGGACAAGAAGAAGGTTCGCTTCGCGCGGATGGCCGAGCACGACGTGCCGATGGGCGTGCGCGCGGTGCTCGAGCGCACCAAGGCGCCGTGCCTCGACTACGTCGGCTTCTCGATGGGCGGCATGCTCGCGTACGCCGCCATCGGCGCTCGCCGCATCGACCCCGGCATGCTGCGACGCGTGGTCATCATCGGCTCGCCCGCGCGCGTCGGGCACTACGTCCCGCTGCGCCACCTCCTCACGCGCATCCCCGCGCCGCTCGTGCCGCCGCTGCCGCTGCGCCTGGGCTCGCGCATGGTGGCGTTCGCGGCCGAGTGGATGACGACGCCGATCCACCACCTCGTCTACAACCCGAAGAACGTCGAGCGCGGCCTCGCGGGGCCCGCGATGATGACGATCGAGGACATCCCCGGTCCGCTCAACGTGGACTTCCTCAGCTTCATCCGTCGCGGCATCGTGCACTTCGAGGGCAAGGACGTCCTCGATGGCCTGCGTCACGTCTCGACGCCGGTCCTCTTCTTCGCAGGCGCGCGCGACCAGCTCGCGCCGCCCGAGGCCGTGCGCGTCGCGTACGACGCATGGGGCGCGGAGGCAGGGGAGGGCGTCGACAAGCGCTTCGTGCTCCTCGCGGAGAGCGAGGGGGCGAGCGCGGACTACGGCCACGGCGATCTCGCCATCGGTCGGGCGGCGAAGAAGGAGATCTTCGAGCCGATCGAGCGCTTCCTCGCGTGAATCGAATCCGCTGTGAGGCCGCGGTGGGACCCGCTGCGGCCCCTTTTCTGGTAGGGAGTCCGTCATGCTCGACGTCGTCGCCGCGCGTGCGCGCCGTGTTCCAGCGTGGATCCGCGCCCTCGTCCTCGGCCCGCCGCTCCTGCTCTCCGTCGCGCTCACGATCTACTTCATGATCGCGGACTCGGGACCGTGGGCCTGGATCAGCGACGCGCAGGCGAGCCTCACCGGCGGAACCTACGATCTCAAGCTCAGCTTCCTCTGCACGTGGCTGGGCTTCATCCTCGTGCTCGTCGCACCGGCGGGCGCCCTCGTGCAGCTGCTCGCGTTCGCGTTCCCTCCGCGCCCTGGCGAATGACGCGACTCGTTCTTTCGGCCGATGGGCGATCGCCGCGGCTTCGCTACGCTCGAGCGGGTGTGGCGTCTCCTGCGTGAACGTCTGGACGAGCCGAGCCCGCCGCGGCCGGTGAAGCCCCCGCGCGCGGATCTCGCGCTCGCCGGGGCCGCTGCGCTGCTCGCGATCGTCGAGGGTGCGCTGCGCACGGATCTCGCGTGGCCGCCCTTGCAGGTGGTGGGCGCGGTGCTCATCGCGAGCGCGCTCTGCCTGCGTCGTGCGCGTCCCCTGGCCGCGATGGCGCTCGCCTTCGGTGTCGCGAACACGCTGACGTGCGTGGGCCTCGTGCTCGCGCTGCCCGACCTCGGGCTCGCGTCGTCGCTGTTCGTTCTGCTCTTGCCGTTCTCGCTCCTGCGCCTCGGCTCGGGCCGCGAGATCGCTGCCGGCCTGCTGGTCGTGCTCGCGACGTATGGGTTCTCCGCGTTCGCGGGCGACCTCCACGATCCCGAGGAAGCGATCGGCGCGCTCGTGGTGCTGCTCTTTCCTGCGGCGCTCGGCGCGGTGGCGCGCGTCGGGGATCGATCGCACCGGCGCGAGCTCGAGCACGCGCAGCTGCGCGAGCGCCAGATGCTCGCGCGCGAGCTCCACGACACCGTCGCGCATCGCGTGGCCGCCATCGCGATCCAGTCCCAGGCCGCGCGGGCCGTGCTCGCCAAGCGCCCCGAGGCAGCGGCCGCAGCGCTCTCGGCGATCGAGGGCGAGGCCTCGCGCGCGCTCTCCGAGCTCCGCGCTCTCGTGGGCGCGCTCCGAGACGACGCACCCGCGACGCTCGCGCCCGGTCTCGGCACGATCGAGGAGCTCGTGCGCGACGCGGGCGCGCATGCCCACCTCGAGCGCGAGGGGGACTTCGGCGCGATCGCGCCCTCGGCGGAGCACGCGCTCCACCGCATCGCACGCGAGTCGCTCCACAACGTCGCGCGCCACGGTCGCGGCGTCGGGCGCATCGACGTGCGGCTCGTCGCCAGGGCCGACGAGGTGACGCTGACGGTTCGCGACGACGGGCAGTCGCACGGAGAGCCCAGCAAGGGCTACGGTCTGGTCGGCATGAAGGAGCGCGCGCACTTGCTCGGCGGTCGCCTCGAGGCCGGCCCCTCGCCCACGGGCGGATGGGTTGTCGAGGCCGTGCTGCCGCGGCGCGGCGCCGAAGGAGCGGGCGCGTGAGCCTGCGCGTCCTCGTCGCCGACGATCAGGATCTCGTGCGCACGGGCCTGCGCATGATCCTCGAGGCCGAGCCCGACATCGAGGTCGTCGCCGAGGCGCCCAACGGCAAGCGCGCGGTCGAGCTCGCGCGCACGCTGCGTCCCGACGTGTGCCTCCTCGACATCCGCATGCCCGTGATGGACGGCATCGAGGCCACGCGGCTGCTCTCGGGGCCCGACGTGCGCGACCCGATCCCCGTGGTCGTCATCACGACGTTCGATCTCGACGAGCTCGTGCACGCCGCGCTCAAGGCGGGCGCACGCGGCTTCCTCCTCAAGGACGCAGGGCCTGCGCTGCTCGCGGCCGCGATCCGCGCTGCGGCCAGCGGTGAGGCGCTCATCGCACCGGCGATCACCGCGCGCCTGCTCGCGCGCTTCGCCGATCTCGGGCCGGCTCCCCGCACACCGAGCGAGCCGCTCACCGAGCGCGAAGAAGAGGTCCTCCTCACCGTCGCACGTGGTCTCACGAACCAGGAGATCGCGGCGGAGCTGCACATCAGCCTCAGCACGGTGAAGACCCACCTCGCGAGCCTCATGAACAAGCTCGACGCGCGAAACCGCGTGGAGATCGCGCTCTGGGCCTACGAGACCAAGCGCATCGCGCGCTGAGTCGGCTGGGTCGAGGGACCTCCGGCCCCTCGAGCTCCCCCGGGTTCTCCCGTGCTCGCGTGCTCCGCACGTTGCGCGGGTGTCCGATCGCCGGCTCACCTCGTCGCTTCGCTCCTCGCCATCGCTCCCGCTCCAGGGGTGAGCTGCGCTCACCCCGCCGCGTGGCGCCCCGACTCTCCGCGTGACCGATCCGGTGCTTGCGCCGGTGCTTGCGCCCGTGCCCGTGCCCGTGCCCGCCCTTCTTCCGACTCATCCTTTCGGCCGAGGCAGAACCAGCCTTCGAGCCGATGGTGAGAGGGCTCGTCGATCGCCAGGGTCGAGGCATGTCCGACCTCACGCTCTCTCGTGCAACGGCGCCCGCCTCGCGGCTCTTCGACGGCGTCTGGATCCCTCTCGGTCTGCTCCTGCTCGGCGCCATCCCCGCGCTCGGAGGCGCGCTGCGGCTCGCGAGCCTCACGGGCGCGACGACGCTGTCGGACGCCGCGCGCTTCCACGCACATCCCGGCACGCTCGCGGTGCACGTGGTCGCGGCGCTCGCCTTCTCGGTCGTCGGCGCGGTCCAGCTCTGGCCCGGCCTGCGCGCCGTGCGCCCCGGCGTGCACCGCGCGCTCGGGCGCGTGCTCCTCCCGGCGGGCGCGATCGCTGCGCTCTCGGGCCTGGCCACGATGTTCCTCTACACGCCCGCGCCGGGCACCGGCCTCACCCTCCACGTGCTGCGCTTCGCGTCCGGTCTCGCGCTGCTCGCGTTCCTCGCGCTCGGTGCGCGCGCCGTGACGGCGAAGGACTTCGCCTCGCACGGGCGATGGATGACGCGCGCCTACGCGATCGGCATCGCGCCGGGCGTGCAGGCGCTCGTGCTCGTGCCGATCACGATCGGGCTCGGTCACGACACCGAGGTGACGTACACGGTCGGCATGGCGCTCGGGTGGGCAGTGAGCCTCGCGGTCGCGGAGCGCTCGGTGCGTGCGCGCGACTCGAACGAGCGTGCGGCCGCGCCCTCCGCCGATCGTGCGCCTCGCGCAGCTGCGACGATGACGGCGATCGTCTACGACCGCTACGGTGGCCCCGAGGAGCTCCGCGTCGCGCAGGTCCCGCGTCCGACGCCGGGCCCCGGCGAGATCGTCGTTCGTGTGGAGGCGAGCGGCGTCAACGCGCTCGACCGCCGCATGGTCCGCGCCGATCCCTTCCTCGTGCGGCTCGCGAACGGCCTCGTGCGGCCGCGTACGCGCGTGCTCGGGGCGGACGTCGCGGGTGTCGTCGAGGCGGTCGGCGAGGGCGTGCGTGATCGCGTCGTCGGCGAGCTCGTGTTCGGTGACCTCTCGACCCACGGCCTCGGCGGGTTCGCCACACACGTGCGTGGTCCCGCGTCTGCGTTTGCCGCGCGTCCCGAAGGGCTCGATGCGTTTGCCGCGGCGGCCCTGCCGCTCGCGGCGAGCACGGCGCTCCAGGCCGTGCGCGACCGTGCGCGCGTGCGCCCGGGGCAGCGCGTGCTCGTGTGGGGCGCGGGCGGCGGTGTGGGCACGAGCGTCGTCCAGATCGCCAAGGCCTACGGCGCGCACGTCACGGCCGTGTGCGGTGCGCGCAGCCACGCGCTCGTGCGCTCGCTCGGCGCTGACGACGTCGTCGATCGTGCCGACCCGAGCGCGCTCGCGCCGGCGTCGTTCGACGTGCTCTTCGCGGTCAACGGCGACGAGCCGCTCTCGCGCTCGCTCGGGCGGCTCGTGCCCGGAGGCACGTACGTGATGATCGGCGGCAGCTCGCGGCAGATCTTCGAGGCGGTGCTCGTCGGTTGGCTCCACGCGCTCCGCACGGGCCGGCGCGCCCTGGTGCTCACGATGGATGCGAGCCTCGTCTCGAAGGATCTCGCCGAGATCCGCGCCCTCGTCGCGCGCGGCGCGCTCCGAGCCGTGATCGATCGCGTGATGCCGATGAGCGCGGCGGCCGATGCGGTCCGCGTGCTCGAGTCCGGCCACGTGCGCGGCAAGCTCGTGCTCGACGCGGCCGCGCTGATCGACGCGGCTTGACCCGCGAACGGAGCTCCGAGACCATCCGCGCCGCTCGGCGGCGAACGCGACCACGAGGGGATCGGGTCCTCCGGGCGACTGCCCTCGAGCGACGGGCATGCACGACATGGAGGGGATGTGGCGATGGAAGAACGAGGCGCGTTGCTGGGCAGCTACGGCGGACAGTGGAAGCTCGGAGCACTGACGGCCATCTTTCCGCTGCTCCTCCTCGGGGTCGGTGGGGTGCAGACGCTCGCCGCCGGTCGCTGGTCGGCGTTCCTCGGCGTGCTCGGCGTGGCGATCGTCGCGTGGCTCGTGATCGGCGCGTGGGTGCTGGTCCGTCGCGCGATGCGTCTCGAGATCCACGAGCGCGCCGTCGTGCTCAAGCGCGCGCTCCGGCGTGAGCAGGTCGTCGCGCTCGCGGACGTGCGACAGGTGAAGTCACACGGGACGGCACAGGACGTGAACTGCGTGTCCCTGTACCTGCGCGGCGGGGGTGGGATCGATCTCGAGGGGCTCGAGCAGATGCGCGAGGTCGCCTCGCTCCTCGAGCGAGCGCACGCGCGACCCGCGGGGCCGACCGCACCCACGGGGTGGGTGGCACCGGTGCCCGCGCAGTCGCCAGTGACGAGCGCGATGGCGAGCGTGCCCGTCA